>DATNDJ010000017.1:0-46730 GCA_035553255.1 Candidatus Acidiferrales bacterium
CCATCACCACGGCATTTCTACCCCCCGGAATGGACGCCGCTCATCCATTCACGTTCGCGGGCCGAATTTTATTGACTTTCCCGTTAATATGTGCTACAAACTACGATGGCGGGTTTCTCGCCAGAGAGAGGAGGGGGCACATGCCCCTAGGAACAGCAACGAGCGGCCGAGCCACCAGCCACTTGCCACTCAACACTAGCCACCCCGCTTTTCTAATCTACGGTACGGGGATTAGAAACGGCCTTAACTCCTTTGCCTGCATCGCAAATTCCGTTCTAATATACGGTAAACACCCGCCGGCAGATTATGTGTCTGCCAACTACATCCTTAGAAGCCCGCCCCAAATTCCCTTGACAGTTTCCGCCATACAGATTAAATTCCGCCGCAATCAGCGCCTTGTCCGGGGTGTCCGAAACAGGGAGATTTGCATGGGGCTCAACCAACCCAAGCCGGTGAGGTCCCCGCAGGAGCAGTGCGCCGAATCCATCTTCGAGCATGAATTCGAAGAACTGCTGCGCCGCGCATCCGAAAGCCTCAACAAGAACAAGATTCACCTCGTGAAGCCTCATCCGGCGCACAACCACGCGTCGCCTCAAAACCTGCTGCCCGGGCGTTACCGCTTAGGCACGGAAGAACGGGACAACTAAATATAAGCTTCCACGTACTGGTACCATTCTCCAAGGTGCGCCAGGCTACCGCCTGCGCGCGTGGGCCCCTTTTCCTGGAACTTCCGTGGAGGCACTGCGATGAAGAACAAGTGGCTCAACTCCCTCATGCGCGTCAATAAAGAACTTCTCCTCATCCTCTCCATCATCGTATTCGCCGCGATCATCAATTTCTTCGTGGCCGGGCAAAAGCTGGTGCTCTCCTTTTATGATCTGCCCACCCTTTTTGCCGCCTACTACTTCGGTCGTGCCCGCGCGGTGCAGACAGCGATCGCGTCCACGCTGATCGTCTGCTGGCTGAACATCGTGAATCCAGTAGCCCTTGCCAGCGGCGCAGAGACGATTTCGCGACACCTGATGGCGTGGTCCGATATCGCCGTGTGGAGCGGCTTCCTGATGATCACCGCCTACGCCATGGGCTCCCTCTACGAACGCAAAGAGACGAGCATGGCAGAGCTGCGGGAGACCTATTACGGCGTGCTGCAAATCCTGTGCGGCGTCGTTTCCAACGACAAATACACGCAGAACCACTCCTACCGCACTTCGGTCTACGCCGCGCGGATCGCCGAAGAGATGGGGCTTCCCGGCGAGCGAGTGGAAGACATTCGCGCGGCGGCGCTGCTCCACGATATCGGCAAGCTCGACGTGAGCCGCCAGATCCTCTACAAAGCCGCCAAGCTCACCGACCAGGAGATCGTCGAAATGCAGTCGCACTTGAGAAAGAGCATGGACGCGCTAAAGCCCGTGGGAGGGACCCTGCGCCGCGTGCTGCCGATTATCCTGAGCCACCACGACAAATTCGACGGCACTGGCTACACCCCGCTGAAGGGCGAGGACATTCCGGTGGAATCGCGCATCATTTCCGTGGCGGACGTTTACGACTCCCTGGTCAGCGATCGTCCGTACCGGAAGGCCATGTCACCCTTCGAAGCGCGCGACATCATCACGAATGGGGCCGGCAAAGATTTCGATCCGCGCGTTGTCGGCGCGTTCGAATCCGCATTCCGCAATGGTTTGATGGAGGTGCCCGAAGTCCTGGTTTAGCGGAACGGCCCGATCTTCGTCCCGTGTCTCAGCCGTTATGTGGACGACATCTGCGGAACGGCGGCTTCGCGCAGGAAGCGCGCCGCTTCCTCCGGCGGCGTTGGGTTAATGTAAAATCCGGTTCCCCACTCGAATCCCGCCACCTTCGTCAGCTTCGGCATCATTTCAATATGCCAGTGATAGTGATCGTTGATTTCCTCGCCGATGGGCGACGTGTGCAGCACGTGATTATAGGAGGGGTAGGAGAGCGTCGCGTCCAGCCGCGCCAGAAAATCCCGCAGGATGAAGGCGAGGCTGCCGTAATAGGCCGACGGCATATTTTCGAACGCCGAACTATGCTGCCGCGGCAAAATCCAACTCTCGAAAGGAAAGCGAGGCGCATAGGGCGCGAGCGCGATGAAATGCTCGTTTTCGAGGATCATCCGCGTCTTGGTCTCGAGCTCCTGGCGGATCATGTCGCAAAAAATGCAGCGCTCCTTTTCATCGTAATAGCGCTTCGCGCTGTCCACTTCTTCGCGGACGCGCTTGGGCACGATCGGCAGCGCGATCAACTGCGAGTGCGTATGTTCCAGCGAAGCCCCGGCCGGCTCGCCGTGATTCTTGAAGAGCAGCACGTAACGGAAGCGGCGGTCGTTCTTCAGGTCGAGCATGCGGTCCCGATACGCCCACAGGACTTCCTCGACCGCCTTTTCGGGCAGGGTAGCGAGCGTGCGCCGGTGGTCCGGCGTCTCGATGATCACTTCGTGCGCGCCCACACCATTCATCCGGTCGAAAAGACCATCGCCCGCGCGGTCCAGCCCTCCCTCGATGCCGAGCGCGGGAAATTTATTCGGGACCACGCGCAGAGACCATCCCGGCGTGTCCCGGCCGCTGCCGTTTCGCCCGTAGGCGAGAATTTCGGGCGGCGTCTTGCCCTCATTCCCCGGGCAAAACGGGCAGTTTGGTCCGCCCTTGATGACCACGCTTTCGCGAACAAAATCGGTTGGGCGCTTAGCCCGATCCGTCGAGATGATGACCCAGCGGCCTGTGATGGGATCCTTACGAAGTTCCGGCAAACCCTGCCTCCTGCGGCGAAAAGCCTCTCGATGCGAGCGATCTCAGCGCCTCATTCTACTATGGCAACCACGCCGCGGCCCGAGGCCGGCGTGACATTCTTTTTTGCAAATGCCGGCGGTGGCTCAATGCGCGTCACCGCCGCGTTCATCCCCGCCCGCGCCCGGCGCATGGGACGACGCGCGCGAGCGCGCGCCGCCGCGCCATCCGAGCCACAGCATAATGGCGCCGAAAACGCACAGCGCGATACCCCACCACAAATTTATGTTCACGCCCAGCGACTGCGCATAGATTCGCGGGTCGCTGACGAGGCCAAAAATCACCAGCATCACGCCAAACAGCCCGAACATGAGGCCGATCGGAAGACGAATGTCGAGATTCATCGCTTCCCCTCCCTTACCGTTAACCTGCGGCGCGTCCGAAAATCAATTCGAACTCGCGCGGCGCTTTTATCGAAAAACGATATTCAGCACCGTTACCAGCACCAGCACAAGCACGGCGAGATATGCCGGCCGCTGGTACCAGCGCAGGTGCCGCTCGCTTGGCTTCTGCGTCAGCGAGTATACCAGCCCAACGAGATCGCCTTCCGCGCGGGGGCGAGTGAAAAGGCTGATTGCAATCGTCACCACGAAGCAGACGACCCACGCCCAGATGGCGGTCCAGAAGTTCTGCGCCATGTCGCTCGGATAGGTGTGCACAAGCGCGATCCAGCCGCCTTTAATCCCTGCCGCCGCGCCCATCGGAAGCGTCAATCCATGATGCACCGCCGCGGCGACGGTGCCCGAAAGCAGGCCGTAAAATGCTCCATGCCCTGTGGTGCGTTTCCAGAACATGCCGAGCAGAAATGTGGCGAAGAGCGGCGCGTTCACAAAGGCGAATACGAGCTGCAGAAAATCCATGATGTCGTTGAAGCGAGTAGTGGCGTATGCGGCGCCAATCGAAAGCGCAATGCCGAATATGGTCGCGAACTGGCCCATTCGGAGGTAGTGCCGGTCCGATGCGCCCTTATGTATGTACGACTGATAGATGTCGTAGGTCCAGACGGTGTTGAAGGCGGTGACGTTACCGGCCATTCCAGACATAAAGCTGGCCAGCAGCGCCGTCAGGCCCAGCCCCAAAAGGCCGGTCGGAAAATAGTGCAGGAGCATATCCGGAATCGCGAGGTCGTAATCGAGCACGGGCTGCCCGTTCTGATCGAGGACCGGTTTCCCCGCGCCGTCCAGCTTCACCGGTATGAGCCCCTTGCCCATCTCCGGGGCGGAAGGAGATTGCGCGGCGTTAGCCGCATGCGTCATCGCAGCGTGCTGCGCCATGGGCACGGCAATCGCAATCATGCCCGGCAGGATCACAAGCACCGGAAAAACCATTTTGGGCAGCGCCGCGATCAGCGGGGTGCGTCGCGCCGAGTGCATCGAATCGGCAGCCATCGCGCGCTGCACCACCAGGAAATCCGTACACCAGTAGCCGAAGGAAAGCACAAATCCGAGACCCATCACCAATCCGAACCATTCCACGCCAAAGGGATTCGCATGCGGGTTCGTCATCCCCTGCCAGGAATGGGTAAACGCGGCAGGCAGGCGCGCCTTCAACCCTTGCCAGCCGCCGACGTTCCGCAGCCCCAGATACACCAACGGCAAAAATCCGGCAACGATCAGGAAGAATTGCAGCACCTCGTTGTATATGGCGCTGGTAAGCCCCCCGAGAAAGACGTACGCGAGAACGATCACGGCCGAAAGCAGAATGCTGAGGTCAAACGACCGAGATGCCGGAATTCCGAACTTCGCCAAAACGCCGTCGAAGACATGCAGCGTCTGAATCAGCTTGGCCATCGCATACATCGAGATGCCGGAAGAAAAAATCGTCATCACCGCGAAAGAGATGGCGTTCAGCCCTCGCGTCTTTTCGTCGAAGCGCAGGCGGAGGTATTCGGGCACGGAGCGGGCGCGAGAGCCGTAGTAGAAAGGCATCATGAAGACGCCGACGAAAACCATCGCGGGAATTGCGCCGATCCAGTAAAAATGGCTGGTCGCGATGCCGTACTTCGCGCCGGAAGCGCCCATGCCGATCACTTCCTGCGCCCCCAAATTCGCGGAAATAAAGGCGAGGCCGCACACCCAAGCCGGAAGGGCGCGCCCGGCGAGGAAGAAATCGGTGCTGGTCTTCATGAAGCGCTTAAGGAACACACCAATCCCCAGCACGAACACGAAGTACACGAGCATGATGGCCCAATCAATCGCCGTCAGATTCATGCCACAGGCCTCTTATTGAGACGCCTCCATCGGGGGCATCCGCCGGGTGATTCTTGCACAGCTTTAGTGCGTTTGATCCAGCAGAACCGCTACGCCATACGCAGGAAGGTCCACATTGCTTTCCTTGGCTCCTGCAAGAACATCGAGCATCGGGCGCGGCAACGCGAAGCGCTGCGCGTCGCGTTTGAAATTGATGAGGACAAAGACTTGCTTGCCATTCCCTTCCCGCCGGCAAACCTCGATTCCCTCGGGAACAGGACCAAACACAGGCTGAACGCCGCTCTGCTTGACAATCCAATCTGCCGCAGCGTCCATCAAGTGATCATCCAGCAGCGCGCCGATATAGGTGATGCGGCCCTTTCCGTAAGCGCGCGTGAGCGCGGCAGGCTGCCCATCGAGCCAGCCATTCGCAGCGCCATACTTCATCAGAACTTGGGCATCGGAATTCCGCACACTCATCTGCTCCGCCCAGATGTTCGCGTCGCCTGCGCCCCACAGGCCGGATAATGGAAAGCTTTTCTCGAGGGCGTAATACTGCTCGACGCGCCCGCCGAGTGCGTCGGCCAGATACCCCGGCTGCCGCTGCTGCAAAAGTCCGTTGTATTGGTCCTTCATGCCGGAGCGCGGTCCGAGAACAAGCTGTCCGCCATTGCGCACGTAATCGAGCAGATGGTTCGCGAGATCCTCTGGAATGACGTTCAAATCAGGCGCCACAACGAGCCGGTATTTATCCAGCGACACGTAAGGATTCACCACGTCTACGGACTGCACGCGGCGATGCAGCGCACTGTAATAGCTTTCGAGAACGCCGAGGTCGTTGTAACGATTTGTGTGGCGCTGGAAGTTGATTGCCCAGTGGCTATCGTAGGAATAGAGCAGCGCAACATTCGACGCGGGCGAGGTGCCGCGCAGTGCGTCGGACGCCTTCGCGAAGTCAGCGCCGATCTGCTGCGCCTCCTCGTAGAACGGCACGGGGGTTCCGTCGGCGCCCAGCAAGGTGCCGTGATACTCCTCCTGCCCATTCAATGCGCTGCGCCATTGCCAATACCCGACGGCATCCGCGCCATGACCCACTGCCTGCCAGGCCATCGCGCGCACTTCCCCACGATTAAGGAAATTGTTCACCGGCGCCCAATTCACCGCGCCCGGCTGCGTTTCCATCACCCAGAAGTTCTTCTGTTTGAATCCGCGGGTCAGATCGTGCGTCATGCCATTGCGTGCCGGATCCACATGCCCGCTGCCGACGTAATCGTCCCAGGAAGCGAGCGTCAACGCGCGGCTCACGACGTAGTGATTGAAGCCGTCGAAAAAACCCATGAAATTCGTGGTGATGAACTGGCGTGGATCGGCGTTAGCGCGAATCGCGTCAATCTGGTTCTGCTGGTAATCGGCCCAAGTGTCGCTCACAAATCGCTTCCATTCCAGGCGAAGGGCGGGATTGTTGTAGCCTTCGCCGAGCGGAATTTGGGACCAATCAGTGTAGGTCTGGCTCCAGTAAGCGGTGGTCCAACGGTCATTCAGATTATCGAGCGTGTGGTACTTCGCGCGCAGCCATTCCTGGAATTTTTCGAGCGTGTAAGCGTCGTAGGAAACTTCGGCGTATTCGTTGTCAATCTGCCAGCCGACAACGTCCGGGTTATGACCAAATCGCCTGGCCATCTGCGTGGCGATTTGCCGGCAGAGGGTGCGGTAGCGCGGGCTGGAAAACGAAAATTGCTGGCGATTGCCGTGTACGTCGCGGCGCCCATCCAGCCCGACGCGCAGCGTATCCGGATACTTCTGCGTGAGCCACGCCGGCGGGGCGGCGGTGGGCGTTCCCAGAACCACCACGATATGGTGCCGCGCCGCGAGCGCGATGGCGCGCTCAAGCCAGCCGAAATCGAAATTCCCGTCCGAAGGCTCCATGCGGCTCCAGGCAAATTCGCCCACCCGCACGAAGGTGATGTGCGCCGCCTCCATGAGTTCGAGATCTTTTCCCCATCGCGCCTCGGGCCACTGCTCCGGATACCACGCCGTGCCGAGCAAGATCGCGTTCTGAGCCGGCGTAGCACCGCTGGTTGCCGCCGCTTGCCCAGATCGCGGGGACGAGTACACCGGCAGGCCAACGAGCAGTGCGCACACAATCATCGCGAGAATTGGGACCGCCAGAATCGCTCGCTCGCGGGTTTGCGCTAGCCGCCTACGCCACAGATGAGCCAAATGTCGCACGAGGGCACCTTTCCAGATCGCGACCGGGAGTTTTTTGCCTTCGGCATCATAAGGCCGGCGGGCGCGCAGACAACGGCCTTTTTCGGAGGCGGGGTTGCACGACGTGACTGGCAAGCGCGATTCATACCGCCCCTCATTCGCCGAAGTTCCAGTACTGCAATTGCCGTAACACATTGACTTCCCCGGGTGCGCTATGATAGCGATAGCGGTCTTTTTGAGCGTGTCTTTCGATTTCAACATGCCAAAGATAGCGCAACGCATCGAGATTACTCTCGAAACGCTGTTGGAAAGCGTTGACCTGGCGGAAGGTCTAGCCATGCGCATCGCTGAAGCCGTCGGCTTCGACGAGGGCGACATTCATAAAATTGGCATGGCCGTCCGCGAAGGGGTCATCAACGCCTATAATTACGGCAACGAGCATGACCGGCAAAAGAAAATCCTTCTCGCCGTGGACCTCGACCCCGAAAAGATGGTGATCCATGTGCTCGACGAAGGGCACGGATTCGAACTCGCCGAAGTTCCCGACCCGCTCACCGAAGAAAACCTGCTGCGCACCTCCGGCCGGGGCATCTTCCTGATGCGCGCGTTCATGGATGAATTCTCCGTGCAACATGCCCCGAGCGGCGGTGCGGAACTCGTGATGGCAAAGCACCTGCACAATCACGCCGCACGCGGGTAGTCCGGAGTCATCCCCACATCCCGGCCGGAACGCCGCCGGCCTCCTCCGATAGTCTGTCTCGTTCAGGCTAAGAAATGCGCGCGATAGGCACCAGCCCGCGACTGGCGGTTGCGAAAGCGCGCCTTGGCGGCGACAATGGTTGGGCATGCCTGCAAACGATACCGTCGTCATCATCCTTGCCGCCGGCAAAGGCACACGAATGCGCTCCGGGATGGCAAAGGTGCTGCACCGGGCTGGTGGCCGCACGCTGCTCGAGCACGTGATTCGCGCCTGCCGGCGATTGAAGCCGCTGCGGCTGATCGCGGTGGTGGGCCATCAGGCGGAGCAGGTGGGAGCGGTCGCCACATCGCTCGGGGCCCAGGCGGTGGTTCAACAACCGCAGCGCGGTACGGGCCATGCCGTGCAGATGGCGCGGCGTGCGATTCCGAAGAGCGCCAAGTTGGCAGTGATCGTGCCGGGAGACGCTCCGCTGTTGCGCGCGGAGACGCTCGCCTCCCTGCTTGACGCGCACCGCCGGGGCAACGCGGTTGCCACGATCCTCAGCGCCGACCTGGACGATCCGGGGGAATATGGCCGCATTGTCCGCGACGCCGAAGGGCGCGTGGAGGCAATCGTTGAGCAAAAGGCCGCCACGCCCGAGCAGCGCGCGATCCGCGAAGTAAATTCCAGCATCTACTGCTTCACGATCGAGAAGCTATGGCCGCTCCTCGCCGCTCTGCGGCCCGAAAATGCCCATCATGAACTATACCTGACGGACGTGATCGCCCTTCTGCGCCAGCGCAACGAGCGCGTGCTCGCGCAGATCGCGGCGGATTCGAACGAAATCCTTGGCTGCAATACCCGGGCCCATCTGGCCGAAGTGGATGGCGTGTTCCGCGCGCGCAAGGCCGCCGAACTGATGGATTCCGGTGTGACGATGTATCTGCCGCAAACGACTGTGCTGGATTCAGACGTTCAGGCCGGGCAGGACACGGTGATCGAGCCGGGCGTGCAGTTGCTCGGCGCAACTCGAATTGGCGCGCGGTGCAGGATCGGCGCCGGTAGCGTTCTGCGCGACGCTCGCGTAGGCGACGACGTGGTAATCGAGCCGTACTCGCTGCTCGATTCGAGCCGGGCAGACGCCAAGGCGCAGATCGGCCCGTTTTCGCGGCTACGACCCGGCGCCGAGCTGCGCGCCGGAGTTCGCGTGGGCAATTTCGTGGAAGTGAAGAACGCGGTGCTACACGAGGGCGCAAAAGCGCTTCATCTGAGCTACCTGGGCGATGCCACGATCGGCACGGATTCGAATATTGGCGCTGGAACGATCACCTGCAACTACGACGGCGTCGCAAAAAATCGCACCACAATCGGCGAACGCGTCTTTATCGGCAGCGACACGGCGCTCGTCGCGCCCGTCCGCGTGGGAGATCGCGCGTACGTTGGGGCCGGCTCCGTGATTACGGACAACGTGCCGCCCGACGCCCTGGCACTCGCGCGGGGCCGCCAGACCAATAAGCCCGGCTGGGCAAAGGCTCGCCGCGCCGAGATCGCACGCGCAACCGGCGGCCGCACGGCGAAAAAAGCCGGAAGGCGCCCGCGCAGGCGTGCCGCGAAAAAGCGCGTGGCGCGACGGCGGAAATAACGCAGATGCAAGACATGGACTTACGGCAAGGTCTCGGCGATAATCCCGCTCCAGAGGCGGTTTCGAACCGCGAGGAGGTTGGATGAGCTCGGCACCGGAAACGCCTGGCGAGACAAGGATGGAAGGAACCGCGCTGCCGCGATGGGTGGCAGTGCTTTTTGTCGTCGCGTTTGTGCTGCTCGCGTATCTCGTGTACGCCACGGTTTCCGAACGCCACATGATTCGGAGCAATTCCAGCGCCGCCGATAGAAAAGCGCAGGCCCTGGCCGCGGAATTGGAGAAGACCAACTCCAGGATCGCAGACTTGACCGGCCAGCTCGATGTGACTTCCCAGAAGCTGGAACTGAGCCAGGACGAACTGGCCCGCGCGCGGGGACTGGCGCAAACGATCAAAAAACAGCAGGAGCGAAGCGATCTGCAGCTGCGGCAGCAGATCGGGCAAGTCCAGGCAGACACGGCAAGCAAGCTGGGCGAAGTGGCCACCCAGCTGACGGGAACGCAGTCGGACGTAGCCGCCAACAAGGCCGATCTGGCGGCCACCAAGGGAAGGCTGCAGAGCACGATTGGCGACATGGGAGTGCAGAGCGGCCTGATCGCACGGAACCACGACGAGGTCGAGGAGTTGAAGCGATTGGGCGAGCGCGACATCTTCGAGTTCTCGCTCGGCAAGACCAAAAAACCGCAACACGTCGGGCCCATCCAGCTGCGTTTCCGGAAGTTGGACCAGAAGCATTACCGGTACACCATGAACGTAGTCGCCGACGATAAGAGCATCGAAAAGAAGGACAAGACCATAGGCGAGCCCGTGCAGTTCTATCTGCGCGGCGCCCGAATGCCCTATGAAATCGTCGTTTTCGAGATTACGAAAGATCAGGCGAAGGGATACCTCAGCGCGCCCAAATCCGCCACAACCCCTGGCAAGCCGGGCAACTGACAGTCGCTCGCTCGTCCGGCAATTCGCAGCGCCTCCGCCCGCCGGGGCGCCATCCCCTGAACGGCATTAGCCGAAAAGACACGCCCGCGTCCGCACCCAATCGAAATTTGGCCGCAGTGTGAGATCGTTTTCACATCGCGTCAAATTCCATTTGTTTGATATTTGAGAGGTGTTGAAAATATGCGTACGATTTCCTGCTCTGCTGCCCGGCGTTCGCTGTACGGGATCCTGCGTGCCAGTGTGGCAGCGGCAGCGATTGCGCTCGCGCTCGCCGCTACGGCTGTTCCAGTAATCGCGCAGGGCGATTCCTCGCTCGCGGGTCGCCTGCCGTCCGGCACGATCGCCTATGTGGAATGGAAAGGTGCGGCGTTCCTGTCCCCCGCCGCCACGCGGAATCACTTTCTGCAGCTCCTCGCCGACCCGGACGCAACGGCAGCCGAGCAGAACCTTGCGGCGGAATGGCTGGCGATGAGCCGAGCGACCGGCAGCCACGCAGGCAGCTTCTTCGCGTTGCTGCGCAATCCGGCGATTGCCGGCGTCATTGAAACCGGCGTTCCCGACCCGGCAAAGCCCGCGATGTTTTTGATTTACGACGCCTCGGGCCAGGAAGCGTTGCTAAGCACCCTGCGCGCGGCACAGAAAAAAAACGGCAAGGCTGCGCGCGAATCGAGCTATACGTTTGCAAAAGCGGAAGTAGACGTTCGTACCGCCGGCACGAGCTCGACCTACACGACGCAGATCGGCCGATATTTTCTCTGCGCGGACCAGCAAAGCGCCATTGAGGAGCTGATCACCCAATTTCAGGGCCCTCGGACGGCTAAACCCCTTCGGGAGGTTCCCGAATATCAGCAGGTGCAGAAATTCCTGGGCCCAGCGGGTGCTATCCAGGTCTTCCTGCGCGTCAACGCACTGGCCGAAATAGCGGCCAACCAAAAGAGCGCCCCGCAGGCAAGGCAGGTGGTCGAGAGCATGCACCTCGCCAGGATTCATTCGGCCGGATGGAGCATCAGCTTCGAAGGCGAGGCCACACACGCGCGAGGCGTCGTCTTCGGCAATACGGCTCCAGGCGGTCCTTTCGACATTATCGGGGCGAGCAGCGCCAGTTTCGCCACACAGCCGATTGCGGCCGGCAGCGCGTCCTTTGCCGTTTCGCGATTCGACTGGGCGGCGGCTTACCGCCTCATCCGCGGCGTGGCTGCCGGCGCCATGTCACCACAACAGGCCAGCAACGTGGCGGCTGTGGAAGGTATGGCTCAGGGCTTTCTAGGAATGCCGATAGACGATGCGCTGGCGCTCTTCAACGGCGAAATGGCGCGTGCAACAACCTACACGGAAGATGGGACCACTCAATCCGTGATCGCTATCGCGATACAACGGCCCAACGACGTGCTGCGCATCTTGCGCGCCGTCGTAGGTCCGATGACCCTTTCCGAGGATTCGTCGGGCGAAACCACGTTTCTGGACATCGCCTACCCGTACAAGGACCCGGCGACCGGCATGGCCCGAAGGAAGCTATACTACATCGCGGTGACCCCGCACCTGATTCTGGCCGCGCCGCGCAAAGGCATGCTCACGCATGCTGCGGAAGCGGTGGCGTCAGCCGCCCCCCCGGGCGAGGCGACAGCGGCCCCGCAGGCCTCAGCGTTCGGCCCGGCATACCCCGCGCTGCGCGCGCAATTGCCGCGGAATCTTTCCGGGCTGATGGTTTCGGATTGGTCCCGCATCCCCTTGGACCAACTCGTAGCCAATCTTGTGAATCAGGCTCAGGCGGCCATGAAGCAGAGCAGCAATCCGCATCCGCCAGATCTGAGCTTTCTGCGCGGCATAAAACTCGATGCAATTCCCCGCCATCTGCATATGTCCGTAGGCGGATGGTGGAAGGATTCAAACGGCGTCTATTTTGATTCGTATCTGCAGTAAAGGGCGCTCCTCGGCTGGACTGCTCGTTGTCGCTGCCGTTGCGCTCGGGGCGATGGGTTCCGCCGCGCGACCGCGCGGGCCGACCCGCCAGGCACCCGCAGCGCAAGGCCAGATTCAAGCTACCTCGGACCTCGTCAAGATTGACGTGACCGTACTCGATAGCGCGGGAAATTTTGTTACGGGCCTGAGCCAGAAAAATTTCAGGGTGCTCGATAATGGAGTCGAGCGGCCGCTGACCCTCTTCATGCCCACCGAGGCGCCGGCTCAAGTCGTCCTGATGATCGAGGCGAGCCCCTCGGTTTACCTGATCCACGACACCCATCTGCTCGCGGCCTATTCCCTGCTCGGTGCGCTCGACCCGGCCGACGAAGTAGCTGTGATCGCCTATAACCGCGCCCCGAAAATCATTCTGCCGTTTACGACGAACAAGCAGGCGGCCGTGGCGGCAATTGGCGGACTCGAATATGGAATCGGCTCGGGCCAGTTGAATTTCTACGATTCCGTTTCGCAGGTGCTTGATTGGCTTGCGCCGCGCGGCGGAAAGATTTGCATCGTGCTGATCACGACCGGGCTTGATCCTGCGCCGGCCATACGGCTGAGCGCGCTGGCCGAAAAAGTCCGCATGCGCGATGATGTGATCTTCTGTGTGGCCCTTGGCGGATCGCTGCGCACCGCCGCCGAAAAGCCTGCAAGGACAAAATCGAAAAAACAGCGCCATTCCAGCGCCACCGACCGCACGGTTAGCCCTTCGCTTCCGGCCAGCTCCGCGGCGGCTGCTGCGTTCAGCACCGCGGATGGCGCGCTCAAA
This sequence comes from Candidatus Acidiferrales bacterium, assembly GCA_035553255.1. Taxonomy (GTDB): domain Bacteria; phylum Acidobacteriota; class Terriglobia; order Acidiferrales; family UBA7541; genus Palsa-295. The sequence continues at coordinate 13,182 of DATNDJ010000017.1, forward strand.
TCGCTCGCAAAAATCACCGGCGGGCGCGCCTATTTCCCGCAATCGGCAAATGACTTCGCGGGAATCTATCGGCAGATTGCCGCCGCCGTGCGCCACGAATATGTCCTCGGCATTGCCCCGCAGCACGATGGTGAATTTCATCCGATCACCGTGCGGGTCCTGCCGCCCACGGGCGGCGCCGCAAAGCCGGCACCCAGCTATCAGGTTCTTGCGCGCCAGGGCTATCTGGCCCCGGCGCACTGATGGCTCGAGTGCCCTATAAAAGGCGCGTCAGATCGAGTGTGACTTCGTAGGTTTTCCCGTTGCGCTCCATTTCGAGTTTCCGCTTGTAACCCGCGCCGCGCAGCAGGTCCCGAACATCGGCCAGCGTCATATCCGCGGCCGCTTCGCCGTCCATGCCGGCAATCAGGTCGCCCTTCTGAATTCCCGCGTTGGCGGCGGGCGAGCCTGCCTGCACGTAAACGACTTCGAATTGCTTCAGCCCCGGCCCGGCCGCAATCAGGGCCAGCCCGCTCTTATCTTCCTGGTCGTAATCCTCGAAGCGGGCGTTGGGATCTAAATATGCCTGGTGGTGAGGGAAATCAAGGGTGACCGTAAATCGGCGCAAGATGCCGCCGCCGATAGCGCCGGCGAGCGAGGCGCCACCCGGAGGCGTCCAACCGCGCTGCGGGAATTCGCCAATCAGATTCGCCATCGAGCTCGTGCCGATTTCAAACGTCTTCATGCGAGCCAGCGCGACGCTTCGGTCCGCGCCCAACTCGGGATCAATGGTCGAGACCGTTTTTACTCTAGACGAGAACATCTTGTGGCGCTCGGCGAAGGCGTTGGAGAAAACCACGGAGGCATCGAGCGATGTGTCCAGGGCGAACTCGCCTTCGACGGGCTTGCCCTTCTCCAGGATGAACCGCGCGTGAATCACGGGGACGTCGCCGGAGAAGCTGAGCGGCAGCGCCGCAGTCTGTGATTTTTCGGGACGATGGGCTGCGGGGTCGTACATTTGCACGGTCTGCCGCCGGTAATTGAGCACGAGCACGATGGCGGAGAGAACGTCGTCGCCAATCTTGCCGTGATATTCCTCGCCGACGGCGGCCTCTATATCGCTGCGCGATGCGATGGGGAGTGCGGCAAGGGAAAATTCGACGCCTGGAAAGCCAATCACCGCGTTGGGAAGCGAGCCGGTCGCGGCGGCTCCGCGGGCCGGTGCGACAGCGGATCGGGCGGCCGTTGTGTCCAATTCGAAGGAAGAGGGCAAGCCGCTATTCACCCGGGCAGGAAGAAATACGAGGTTTCCAACGAATTTTGCCGGGATTTCGGCGGCGTTTCCGCCAAGCGCGAAGCGGGCGGATACGGCCTGCTGCGGGGCGGCACCGGCTTGGTCGCTCGCGGGATGCGCGGGCACGCCAAATGCCAGTGCGGCGCACGCGAGCGCCAGCCAGAGCAGCGGAACAGGCGCCATCGCTCGATTGTGACCGCACCGACGGCGCAGCATCACGACTCGAAGCGCCGCAGGGTTTCGGCCATTTTGCGCAGCCGCGAATCCACACGGGCGAAGACGCTGCCCGGCTCAAATTTTCCGGCATCGCCGTGGTTTCCGGCCGGGGTGCCCGTGAGCAGTTCGATGCCCTGCTCGATCCGCGCGATGGGATAGATGTGGAATCGTCCGGCGGCGACGGCGGCCACCAAATCCTCGCGCAGCATCAAGTCTTCGACGTTTTCGGCGGGAATAAGCACTCCCTGATTGCCGGTAAGCCCGCGAATTCGGCAGACGTCGTAAAAGCCCTCGATTTTTTCGTTCACGCCGCCGATGCATTGCACGTCGCCGTGCTGATTGACGGAGCCGGTGACGGCCACGTCCTGCCGAATGGGAAGCTCCGCCAGCGCGGAAAGAAGGGCGTAAATTTCCGCGCAGCTCGCGCTATCGCCATCCACGCCGTTGTAGGACTGCTCAAAACAGATGCTGGCCGCGAGCGAGAGCGGCTTATCCTGCGAGAACGTGTGCCGCAGGTAGCCGGAAAGGATGTGAACGCCCTTATCGTGAAAGCGGCCGCTGAGATTCGATTCCCGCTCGATATTGATGATGCCTGCCTTGCCCATCGCGATGGAGACCGTGATGCGCACCGGCTTGCCAAAGGCGTATCCCCCGATTTCGAGGACGCTTAGGCCGTTCACCTGGCCCGTTCGCGTTCCATCGGTATCAATCAAAAGGACGTTCTGCTCGATCATCTCGCGGATTTTCGTTTCGGTGAGATTGTGGCGCTCCATTTTGGCTTCGAGCGCCTTCCGCACATGATCGCCGGAGACGACTTTGCCGCAATTGTTGCGCGCGGCGTAAGAGGCTTCGCGGGCCAAATCCGCAAGCTCGAAAAAGCGCGACGTGATCTTTCCGCGCCGTCCCGCCAGGCGAACGCCCTGCTCGACAATGGCCGCCACAGCGCCCCGATCAAAGGCGGGGAGGCCTTCGTCGTCGCTGAGCTTGCGGAGGCGCCCGGCGTATTGCCGCAATACCTCGTCGCTCCACTTCATTTCCTCATCGAACTCGACGCGGACCTTGAAGATTTTCTTGAAGTCGTCTTCGTAACCGTAAAGCATTTCGTACATTTCGCGGTCGCCGATCAAAATAATCTTCACGTGCACGTCAATCGGCTCGGGTTTGAGCGCGGCATTCGAGAGCGGGAAGAATGTGTCCACGGGCTGAATTTCCAGCTTGCCATGATTCAGCGTGCGCTTCAGGGTGCGCCACACGCCGGTTTCGGTGAGCGTGTCGAGCGCGTACATCACCAGGAAGCCGCCATCGGCGCGCAAGAGCGAACCGCCGCGCAAATCCATGAAATCGGAATTCCAGGCGCCGCGCGTGTCGTAGCTGCGGTGCACGGTGCCGAAGAGGTTCGCGTAAGTCGGAATCGTCTCGAAAACCACCGGGCACTTGTCCTGCTCCGTGTGCGCGAGGATTACGTTGACTCCGTAGACGCGGAAGGGATCGCGCTCGGCGCGCTCAGGCCGCTGGCCGCCCCCGCCTTCCGAGGGCGGCTGTTCCTCTTCGCCCTCGCGCTCCTTGAAAGGATCCAGATTGTCCAGGATGTGGTGCCGCACTTCCTCGAGGTATTCCGCCACCTGCGCGCTCGCGTATTTCTCCTTCAATTCCTCGATTACGCCGTCTACCAGGACGGAAGCGGCCTCCTGCTCGAGATAGCTGGTCTCGCTGGCCAGCTCACGGGAAAGCGAAAGCGTCTTGCGGTAAACGACCGTAAACTCCTGCCTGAACTGGTCGTACTTGCGCTCGAGTTCCTCCGCGGCTGTGTTCTCGATCTTCCCTTCCTGCACCATCTTCGGAATTTCCTCGATGGGGACCATCTGGCCTTCGAGCACCGGAAAAATCTCCGGCAGGGCGACGGCGCCCACCTGCATGCGCCCGAGGGCGAATTGTTCGCGCGCGATGCGGCGCGTGAAGTCGTCCATCAGCTCTTTTTCGCGCTGCGTAAAGCGCTCGACGATTCGCGTCTTCTGGCGCTGGAAGGGCTCGCCCTCAAAGACCTGGGGGATTCTGCGGCGCAGGAATTGGATTCCGGATTCGACTTCCTTCCTGAAGGCGTTCGCCTGTCCTCTGGGAAGGGTGAGCAGGCGCGGCCGGTCGGCATTTTTGAAATTATTCACATAGCAGCGATCCGGGGCGGGCTCATTCTGCGGGTGCAGCTCCTCAATCAGGCGGACGACCATCCCGCCGCGGCTGGTGCCCGAAAGGCCGCACACGAAGAGGTTATATCCCGAGGCGGTAAGCTCGACGCCCATCCGCAAGGCGCGAAGGGCGCGCTCTTGGCCCAGATCGCCCATCACCGGAGGGATATCGGCGGTGGTTTCAAACGGAATCATGGCGAGATCGCAATGCCACCGGAGCTTTTCGGGTGGCAGGCTGCCTGGCCGCGGATGTGAATTCGTGTTCATGTTCGCTGATTATGCGCCGAGCGCGTTACTCTAGCACGGCCCCGGCTCTGCGGGCAGATGGTTCGCGGGCGGGTTGCCGCGGAGCCACGAGTTCAAGCAGGCTCGCTCCGGTGGCCACAATCACCGGACCTAAAACGAGGCCCAGCATCCCAAAGGCGCTGATGCCGCCCAGAACGCTGATAAAAATCACCAGGCCGCCCATTTCCGCTCGCCCACTGATGAGCCAGGGCCGAATCAGATTGTCCACCGTGGCCACGATCAGGCCGCACACGATGGCCAGCACGATGCCCATGCCGACATGGCCGGTGACGCCCAGGCTGATCGCGGCAGGCACCCAGATCATCGCGGAGCCCACCACCGGAACGAGCGAGAAAAATCCCATCATCACGCCCCAGAAGACCGGGGAATGAATTCCCGTAAGCGCAAAGGCGCAACCTCCGAGAATGCCATGGGCCGCTGCCGCGGCCAGCGTGGAGAAGACGCTCGCAGAGATCAATTCCCGCGCATTGCCCAGCATGCGGTCGCGATGCTCCGTTTCAAAGGGCAGGACCTCGCGGACGCGCTTCATGAGAGCCTCGCCATCGCGGAACAGATAAAACATGGCGAGGATCGTTACGCTCAGATGAAATAGAAAGATTGCCGTCATTTTCAGCACGGCGCCAGCCCGCATCGCCACGTACTCCGCCGCCCTTTCTCCATAGCGGTGCAGGAGCGTGCCCAAATCGGCGCCGCTCGCCCCGGCGAAGCGATGCTGGATCTCCGACCATGCGCCGTTCACCCAGGCAAAATCGCCGGAGGCGATGCCGCGCTGGATCCCATGGGCCGCGTCCATGCCCTGCGTGACGAACGCGCCGATCACCGCGAGGGTCGGCAAGATGAGGACGAGGGTCACTACAATTGTCGCCATCAGGGCGGATGCCGTGGGTCCCCACCGCCGAGCGAGCCTTTCGTGCAGCGGGAAGGAGACCACGACCAGGACCACGGCCCAGGCGAGCGGGACAAGGAACGGTTCCAGGACCAGAACGAGCAAATAGGCGAGGAGGACGACGATGCCGTAAAAGAGCAGCGCCGTGCCCAAACGCTTTTGCGATGCGATCTCCGTGGTCAAGCCAGACCCTCCGTTTCGCGCGCCACAGCACCATTAGATGCAATCCGAGGGTTTGTCAACCGGCGGAGGGAAACTGGTTTCCTTGGCCGGGAATCGCGGGAACATAATCCGCGGGAAACGTGGTTACCGTAGATTAGAACGGAATTTGTGTTGCAATGATGAGGGTTAAGGGCATTTCTAATCCCCGTACCGTAGATTAGAAAGGGGCAGCGGCTAGCGATTGGTGGTGAGTGAGCAGGGCATCGGGCGCTTGGCCGCGCTTCCAGGACCATCCGCCAACCCCTCCTTTCTGGCCAAAAAAGCGCCATCGTAGTTTGTAGCATGAGTTGACGATAAAGTCAACAGAAATCCGCGGTATTTCGACTCGCGACCGCTAATTTGAACGCTCGCTCCTGGCGTGACGGGCAGGAAATTTCGCGCGGAGGCACCGCGGATTTGGGAGACCGGGGGTTCCTTCACCTTGGCGTGTGCTAGAATGGCCGCGCTGTGCTGAAAGTCCTTCACGACCTGCTCGATCTGCAGAATCTCGACGCCCAATTAAACGCGGTGCGCCTGCGCCTTGGAGCGATTCCCGCGAAGCTGGCCCAGGCCGAGGCGCGGCTGACGGCGGCCAAGGGCGAACTGGACGCCAGCAAAGCCGCACAATTGGCAACCATCCGGGACCGCAAGCGCTATGAGCTTGACGTGGAGCAATGGAAAGAGCGGGCGCGGAAGTACAGGGACCAGATGTCGCAGGTAAAGACGAACGAGGCGTACAAGGCGCTGCAACACGAGGTGCAAGGGGCCGAGTCCGAGATGGCGGCGGCCGAGGATCGCCTGCTCGAACAGATGGTTTCGGCGGAGGAGTACGACCGGCGGATTAAATTCTCGGAAAAGGCGCTGAAAGCGGCGGAGGAAGCGCACAGCGCGGAGCAAGCGCGCATTCAAGCCGAAAAGAGCGCCGCGGAGAAGGAACTGGCGGCCTTCGAAACGCAGCGCGGCGAACTGGTGCAAGCGATTCCGGAAGACATGCTGGACCATTACACGCGGATCGCCAAGAAGCACAACGGCATCGCGCTGGCGGAAGTGCAGGAAGAAAAGTGCGCGGCGTGCGGGATGCGCATCCGGCCGCACGTGTTCCAGGAGATGCGCCGGCCCGGAAGCGCCGAGATATTTCATTGCGAGACGTGCACGCGGATTTTGTACTACCCGGAATGGGAAGAATCGTCCGCCGCTGCGTCGCGCTCCGGCGCTCCCGCTCGATGAATCGTCGTTTCCTGGCGGCTTTGGGCCGCCGCAAAGACTCGCCGCAAGACCGATGAGCCCTCCACCGAAATTCCCTGCCCCGCGCAGCGCGCGGCTCTTTGGCGAGCCCGAAGGCAGTTCGCCCGCGGGCGTGCATACCGCATACATTGATGGCGCGTCGCGCGGCAATCCCGGCCCCGCCGCGTATGCGGTGCTCGTCCGCGACCCTGAGGGAAAGACTGTGTTCGAGATGGGGAAAAAATTTGGCCGCGACACGAACAACGTGGCGGAATATTACGGCCTGCTGGCGGCGCTCGACTATGCGACGAGCCACGGCATCCGGTCGCTTCGCATCCGGAGCGATTCGGAACTGCTGGTGCGGCAGATGCAGGGGCGATACAAGGTGAAAAGTCCCGGCCTGAAGCCATTGCATGAGCGCGCGTCGCGGCTGGCGCGGCAGATTTCGTATTTTACGATCGAGCATGTGCCGAGGGAAATGAATCGCGAGGCGGACGCACTGGCGAATGCCGTGCTGGATTCGGCGGGGGCGAGTTCCGGGGCGGCGGTGGAATCGTCTGCGGCGGGGCGGCGGGGCGCGGATTCGGCTGGTTCCTCTGATTCACCTCCTTCACCCGGTAGCAGCCCCGTCCGGACGATGCGGGTGCGGGCACGTTTTTCGGGTGGGGTGCTGGTGCCGGTTGAGGCGCTGAACCTGCCTGAGGGGGCGGAAGTGGCGCTGGAGCTGCGGGTTTCGCGGGCGCATCGGAGTTAGCGGGCACGGCTGAAGACGGCGGGCACAGCGTTCCCTTGCAAGCGAAGCTCGGCGCGGGGCTGTGGCCCGCACGAGGCCAGAGCAAAGTGCAACGGCGAACTGCAGATTCCGGCCACGGCGGGCAGGTCTCTTTGCACAATTCTTCAGCAAGCTTCTAAGTGGTCCACTTCCCTGCCGGCGCTTACCGATTGGACACCGAAACGACGTTGGTACGAGGGCTCTATTGCGGCACTGTGGAGGGGGCACGTAAGTTGAAGGCGGGGATAATCCTGTGACCGCCTTCTGGAATGGGCTTCCTTCGATACTGGTGCTTGCGGCGATGGTGGGGACATTTTTGTCGCTGCGCAGGCATGCGCCGTCGGCGCGTTCGCGGCTGTGGGCATGCGCCTGGCTACTGATTCTATTGCACTTCGGGGACCGGCTTTTCGGGGAGCACGGCGGGACGGCGGGAAGCCTGCTGGCGTGGGCGGATACGGGCACGCTGGAGCTGTGCGGAATCGTGTTCGCGGTGTCGCTGATTCCCACGGTGGAAAAGCAGGCGCACCGGCTGGGGCTGCTCCTGCTGCTGATTCCGGCCACGGCGTTTCATTCGCTTGCGGTGATGTTCGGCTGGAAAATGCCCTGGACCCTTTCGGGCATGCTTGCCGTGATATTCATTGGCGCTGCCGCGTTCGCACTGCGGGCGGGGGGCGGATCGTCGTGGGCGGGCCGGGCGCTGAGTGCGACGCTGGCCGGCACGGGCGTGTGGGCGATCTATTTCCAGCTACATGGGAATTCGGGGCCGGCGATCAACGCGATTCTGACGACGGGCTTTGCGCTGGCGGGAATACTCTTCTGGAAGCGATATGCGCGGACAACCGCGGGCGTGGTGGCCACGGCCGGGGGATTCGTATTGTGGGGCGCGGTGTGGCCGGTGTGCTGGGCGCTGGGGCATTTTTCGGTCAACTTCCCGGTGAATCCGGAGTTCTGGAACGTGCCGAAATTCGTGGTGGCGTTCGGCATGGTGCTGACGCTGGTGGAGGATAAGTCCGTAATCATCGAACGGGCGCGCGGGCGCGAACGCGCGGAAAACCAGCTTCTTTTGCGCTTCTCGCAAGCCACGTCGCAACTGCTATCGAGCAAGGAGCAAGGCGAACTGTGCGACGAGATCGTCCGCGCGGTGACGGAAGCGAGCAGCTTTCGCCAGGCGGCGATTTTCCTGACCCTCGAACCGAAGAGCATCAACCTCGCCAGCGCGTGCGGTTTTTCGGCGGCGGGAACCGCGCGGCTGGAAGAACGCGCGGGCAAATGGACCGAGGAGGGCATCAAGGCGCTGTGCTTGCAGGGGCGTCGCGCGGGAAGCAGCTCGTTCCACATTCAAGAGGCCGGCAGCGAGGATGAAATGCTTCTGCCGCTGGCTTCGTCGCGCGGCCCGATGCTGGGCTTCCTGCTGCTGAGCGGGGCCAAGGGGACCCTGGCTCCGGGAACCTCCGAGATTGCACAGCTGGAAATGCTGGCGTCCGACCTGGCGGTGACGATCGAAAATTCCAGGCTGCATCGCCGGGTGGCGCGTTCGGAAAAGCTGGCGGCGCTGGGGCAACTGGTGGCCGGCGTGGCGCACGAACTGAACAATCCGCTTACCGGGATTATCGGGTATTCGGAGTTGCTCGGCGAAGAGGTGGAAAAGGAAAGCGCGGTGCGGCGCGTGCAAAAGCTGGGCAACGAGGCGCGGCGCATGAAGAGGATCGTGGACGGCTTGCTGCGGTTCGCGCGGCAGAGCAATTTGACGGCGCGGGCGGCCGATCTGGATGCGGCGCTGCGCGACGTGCTGCAACTGCAGGAATATCATCTGCGGAAGCGCCGCGTGGAGGTTGAGGTTCACGTGGAGCCGATGCTGCCGCCGCTCGGGATTGGCGACGACGAATTGAAGCAACTGCTGCTGAATATCCTGGCGAATGCGATGGATGCGGTGGAAGACGCGGCGCAGCGCGTGATTCGAATCCGTGCGACCAGGCAGCATGAACGAATCGTGATTCAGTTCGACGATTCGGGCCCCGGATTCATGGACCTGAATCGCGCGTTCGATCCCTTCTACACGACGAAGGCCGTGGGCAAAGGCACGGGGCTCGGCCTGAGCATCTGCTATGGAATCGTGCAGGAATGCGGCGGCGAAATCGCGCTGGCTAATAAGGAACCGCACGGGGCGAGCGTAGAGGTGGAGATACCCGCCGCGACAGATGCCGCGCAGTCCGTTGTGCTCACCGCTTAAAAATCAGCGAACCATCCAATCAGTGCGACCTGGCCTGTGGGGCCGGGGCTACGCGAACTGCCGGGGCCGGCGCACGGGCCGGGGCTGACGGCGCCGAGGCGCGCGGCGGCGCGGAAGATCGCGGCGGGCCGAACGTGCGGCCGTTGCTGGATTGGGCCGGTTGGCCTTGGTATGCCGGGCGGTTGAATCCGGCTGGCGGCGAGAAGCTGCGCGGCGGGGGCGGAGGAAGCATGCGCGGCGCGGCCGGCATTGCATTGATCATGCGCGGCGCGGCCGGCATCGCGTTGGTCATCCTCGCTATCGGGGGCCGCGGAACGTTCATGGCGTTTGCGGGCATCGCGTTTGCGGGCATCGCGTTTGCCGGACGGGCCATCGGCGCGCTGGCTGCGGGCGGCCGCGCCACGGCGGGCTGCCCAGGACGGAACCCGGCGGCGCGCTGGAAGGTGCGCAGACTCGCGGCGGTGGGAACCCTGAAGGACGCGGCGCCGGTGCGAACGTTGTTCTTCAGCGGGCGCGACTGAATCAAGCGCGAAGACATGCCGGGCACGGCCTCACTGCGCGCGATTTTCCCATTGGAAAGCGGGGGCGCGGCGAGCGCCTGCACCTGGCCGGCGAGTTTGGCGTTGCTCACGACGCGATTGCGCCCGAATTTCCCGATGGATTTCGTTGCCACGATTACCGGCATAGAGGAAGTTGGGGTTCGCGTGCTCGTTGGACGCCAGCCGATGCGGCCACCGGCGCTCACCCACTGCACGGGCGCCGGATTCCAGAAGCCGTAATTGCCGGGAACCCAGATGTATCCGTAGCTGGGTGAAAATGCCCAACTGCCGAAATGGTATGGCATCCAGCCCCACGGCTCGCCGCTAACCCAGGTCCATCCCATTCCGGAATAGAACATCCACTGGCCGTCGGTGAAAGGCGCCCAGCCGGCCGTCATGCCGAAGGGCTGCCAGCCGTAGCCATAGCCGGGAAAATAGTTCCAGTTGCCGAACATCGAAAGATCGGCGAGGCCGTAGGAGACGGGGGCGTTGGCGTATGGCGTTGCCTGCTGCTCGCCATAGGTGGCGGCGTTGAGGCGGTCGCGCACCCATTTGTCCCAATCGTCCGGGGAGGGATTGGGCTTGAGCGCCAATTGATTCTTGCCGCCGGCGCGGACGGCGAACGTCTGGCCCTTGGCCAAGTCCGCCGGCGCAGTTGCCGAAACCAGCGATAGGACCGAAACCCTGCCCTTCAGTTCGCTGACGGAGCCGCCGTCGTCGAACGCATCCACGCGAAATTCGGAATTGCCGGCTGCCTTGATCTGAAACGCCGGCGTGGTGACCAGAAACGAGTCGGAGGGGGCGAGATTCGCGGCGAAAGTCGCCGTGCCGCGCGAGACGCTGATTTGCGTGATGCGGCCGCCATCGGAGAGTGCGAGTTCCGTGAATTGCGCGACGGAATCGACCGAGAGCCACATCATGCCGCCGTGCTCGAATTCGATTTCGGCGCGGCCGTCGTTGGCGCCAATGGCGAAGCCCTGCTGCAAGGGCATGTTGACAACGGCCGGCTCCCACTTGTTTGAGGTGTTGGGGCGAACCACTTGCACGTCGCCTTCGGCGAGGCTAAGCCGAACGATGCGCGCGTAGCTGAAGCTATCGTCGTTTGCGTTCGCGTTTGCGCGGGCCGGGAGCGCGAAAACCGCGCCTGCCGCGGCCGCTAAAAGGATTAAACCCAAAATCGGAAGGAATCTTGCTTGACGCATGGCGCACCACCTTTGCGCGCCCGCCCCGGGGGTTCGCGCTACTAGGCCTTTTCAGACTATATACCTATGCGCGGGGGAAAGGGGGCTCGAATTGTAAATTCCGCGTTGCCGGGCGCGGGGGCACGTTCGGCGCGGGAACCGAGGCTTGGGCGGCGGGGCGAGAAGTGATGCCGAGTTTTCGAGCAATCTGCTAAACTACGTGAACCATCGGGGCGTGGCTCAGCCTGGCTAGAGCGCCTGGTTCGGGACCAGGAGGTCGGTGGTTCAAATCCACTCGCCCCGACCATTCTTTTCGTTCGATTTCAATAATATAGGGATATAGGGTCGGCTGATTCCTGCTCCTGTTCGAGGCCTCTCGCGACTTACTTCTGAGGCCAGCTCGGAATTGTTCCCGGAGTCCATGGCGCGCCCGCGGCCTGCATGGCTTTTTGCAAGTTGGAGAGGTCCACTTCAATCACGCGATGCAATTGCGCGAGTGCTTGCGCGAACTGCCGCGAAGCGATTTCGTAGCTTTGCCGGTCCGTGCCGCTGGGCAGCGAACTGGACATCCGCTCGCTTTCCATGATCGTTCCGACGCGCTGGGAGATAGATTCAGGCGCCGGTTCCCCGTGTTCGCGGAGCACGCGGTCACCGCTCAGCGCGCGCAGAATCGCCGAATTCTCTTTCTGGATGGCATCAGCCTGGGCAATCAGACTCACATACGCGCCGGGCGTTTGTTCGAGTGCGCGCGCGATGGTACTGAGGCGAGTGTCAACGTCGTTCGACGCTGCCACTGCCCCCGTGACCGCACCATTCAAGTGTGCGACCTGCAACTGGAACTGTGCCAAGGTGGCATGGTCTTCGGGAGACATGGCTTTTGCCCCAAGTGGGTACACCTCAAAAGATTGCGGCCCGGCAATTTGCTTGATCACTCCATCCACCTGCCGCGATAGCGTGACCGTGTACACTCCGGGCATAGCGAGAGGGCCGCGGCTGCGCCCGCGGGAAAATGCTTCTCCTTCGGGACTCGATGGCTGGAGCGGAACGGTCGTCGCGGCGTAGCGCAAATCCCAGGTGGTGCGGTGAATTCCCGGGGCGTTCATCGCTGGAACCTGCCGGACGGCTTTCCCGGAAGAATCCGAAATGGTGAAGAAGAGAGCCGGCGGTTTTTCCTCGGCTTCCGCGCGAAATTCCGCATCAGCCGGGTAGGGGGGCGTCTTGCCTGCTTTCTCGGCTGCCTTTTCCGCTTTTTCGCGCTGCTCTTTTTTCGTCAGCAGCTTTTCCTTCAGGAAATATGTGAAGGTGGCTCCGAATGGGGGATTCGGCGCGGTGAAAAACGATGCGCCCTGGCTGGCTTTTCCCGACCCGCCGAGGCGCGTGGATTCGATATAGAGCGGCGCTTTTTTGACAGGGAACAATATGGAGCCCCTATCCAGGTCCTCGGGCTTGAGGTTACGGAGCGCGGTTATGTCGTCAAGGATGTAATAGCCTCGGCCAAACGTGGCGACGACAAGATCGTTTTCGCGTTTTTGAACCGTCAGATCGTGGACCGAGATCACCGGGAAATTACCGGTGAGATGCACCCAGTTCTTGCCGCGGTCGGTTGAAAAATACAGGCCGAATTCCGTCCCCGCGAAGAGCAGATTCGAGTCCACGGGATCTTCGCAAAACGCCAACACCGAACCGCGCTGCGGAAGATTTGAAGCGATGGAAGTCCACGTGTCGCCCTTGTCAGTGCTCTCGAGCAGGTAGGGATGGAAATCGCCGTTCTTATGATTGTCGAACGCGGCGTAGACTGTGTTGACGTCGCGGCTCGATGCCGTGATCCGCGTGACGAATGAATTATCGGGCACGCCCGGAAATGTGTCGTGCTTCTTCCACGTCGTCCCACCATCCGGCGAGACCTGGATCAACCCGTCGTCGGTGCCCACATAAAGCAATCCCTCCTGAATTGGCGACTCCGCAATGGCCACGATTTCGCCGTAGAACGAGGTGGATTGGTGCTTGGCGACCGCTTCTGGTCCCCAAATCTTGCCCATCACAGGCAACTGATTCCGGTCAATTTGACGACTGAGATCAGGGCTGATTACTTTCCAACTGTCGCCGCGATCGTCACTGCGATAAAGAAACTGCGATCCGAAATACAGCCGCGTGTGGGAATGCGGGCTGATCAGAATGGGCGAGTCCCACCACCAGCGCAGCGGCGCTTGTCCCGGGGCTTCTTGTGGCTGAATTCCCTTTTGTTCTCCCGTGGGGCGGTCATAACGGACCAAGACGCCATTCTGCGATTCGGCGTAGATCGTATCGGGATCTTCCGGATCCGCCTGTGAATGAAAGCCGTCGCCTCCGGTGGTCACGAACCAATCGGCATTCGTGATTCCGTTCGCGCTTGTTGTGCGCGAGGGCCCGCCGAGCGAGGAGTTGTCCTGCGTGCCGCCATAGGCGAAATAAAAAGGCTCGGCATTGTCCACCGACACGTCGTAGAACTGCGCTAGCGGCAGATTCGCCTTCCAGATCCAGGTCTCAGTGCGGTCATACGTTTCGTAAACTCCACCATCGCAGCCCAGAAGCATGTAATTCGTATCGTTCGGATCAATCCACATCACGTGATTATCGGGGTGCTCGTTCTGGCGGCCGGTCGGATGCAGCGTCTTCCCGCCGTCTTCGGAAACCATCACAGTGACGTTCATCACGTACAGCCGGTCCACGTTTTTGGGGTCCGGCTCAAGCACGCCGTAATACATTCCTTGCGCATTGAATGGCGACCGCTGCTCCCATGTGGCGCCGCGATCGGTAGAACGAAAGATTCCGCCTTTGCCATCCGCCGCTTCGACTTCAGCGTAAATCACGTTGTGGTCCGCGGGCGAAATCGCCAGCCCGATGCGTCCCATGTCCACCGTTGGCAATCCCCTGGTCAATTTCGTCCACGTCTTTCCCGCATCGGTGGATTTATAGATCGCGCTCTCTGGCCCACCGTCAATTAGGGTCCAAAACGTTCGTTCGCGCTGCCAGGCGGCGGCGTAGAGAACATTCGAATCCGTCGGGTCCATCGCCACGTCCGCAACCCCGGTGTACTGACTGATTGAAAGAGCCTTGGTCCAAGTCTTCCCACCGTCGGTCGTCTTGTACAGTCCGCGGTCCCCGCCGCCATTCCACAGCGGTCCCTGCGCCGCGACGTAAACGGTATTTGAATCCTTCGGGTCGATGATGATCTTGCCGATGTGCTGGGAATCCTTCAGGCCCATGTTCGTCCAACTCGTGCCGCCATCGTTTGAGCGGTACACTCCGTCGCCATACGCAACGCTTCGCTGGCTGTTGCCTTCGCCCGTGCCAACCCAAACGACAGAAGGGTCCGCCGGATCGATTGCGATCGCACCGATGGAATAGGAACCTTCGTGGTCGAAGACCGGCGTCCAGGTGCCACCGTCATTTTTCGTTACCCAAACGCCTCCCGAAGCCGCACCAACGTAATAATGCGCGCGGTCGTTGGGGTCCACGGCGATGGCGACTACTCTGCCCGAAATCATCGCCGGCCCTATCGGCCGCAGCCGCAACCCCGCGAACACCGCAGCAGACATTTTGTCCGCGGGCTTCTTCGCTTCCACCGCCGCCGTTGTCTTGGCCTCTTCCGTCTTCGGTTTTCTTGGCTTCTTCTGTGCCGCGATACTCAACATCGGGACGCACAGCAGAAACGCAATAAGCAGGACGTATGTGCGCGTTGCTTTCATGACATCACTCCTGATGGAAGCGAATTGGGAAGAGCGTATGTATACCCTATCCGCGCGCGAAAGTGAAACGGGGATATCGCTGCCGAATTGCGGTGGGATTGCTCAAGCGAAAATGGTTGTTGCTGACGCTTTCGAAAGAAAAGGGGCTCGCAGCGGCATTAGGCGCTCCGTGAGAGTCAGAACTAAGGCGAGTCCAGGTTTCAAGCGCGATTAAGGGCGAGCCCGTTCGTCGAAGTGAGAAACGATGTGGATTTTGCTCTTCCTGTTACGGGCTGGTTCTCTATCGGGTGAACGACGAGAGTAACCTGCCCAATTCAACGGCGATGAGGTCAGCAAGTCTCGGTGGATGAAAGATTGGCAAACCGTTGGACACGAAACGCCCGAATCGCCGCAGCACCACCGCGTTCTACATTCCCCCGCCGTTTTCTACTGGCTCTACCGGATTGGCCTTCAAAGCAGCCCCACTACACTGTTTTAGGGCGTTGAGAGTTCCGATTCAAGGGAGAGGGTGTACGAAATGCCAGGGTATATTCGCTGCAAAATTCTTGATTCCTCGTTTGCGTTCACAACTTTAGTGGCCGCCTTTGCCGGCCTCTTCATGTTGGCGCCGTCATTGCGAGCGCAAGTATCCTCAACGCCCGGCATCGCGATCCTCGCGCCGGGCACAACGAAGACTTTTACCATTCAGGTTCAGCCGGGCACGAATTTCGCGAAATTTTCGGTGGTGACGCTCGGCGCGCCGAACCTCGACTTTACCGAGGTGGCGTCGGGAACCACATGTCCGACCCTGACTGCGGGATCGTGCACGATTGAGGTGCAGTTTCAGCCGAAGGTTGCCGGCAGGCGCCAGGGGGCGGCGCTTCTTACGGATGCCAGCGGCAATACCTTGCTGAGCATTTCGCTGGACGGCGCAGGAAGCGGGCCGATGCCCGCTTTTGCTCCAAGCACCATATCCACGTTCGCAGGCGGCGGCACGGGGGGCGACGGCGGACCAGCGACTAGCGCGCAACTGGTCCTGCCGATGGGCATAGCGACGGATGGATTTGGCAACGTTTATATTGCAGACCAGAAGGCGAACACGGTGCGGAAGGTGACGCCCGCCGGAATCATTTCCACTTTCGCGGGTACGGGAACCGCGGGCTACGCGGGCGATGGCGGGCCTGCCGCCAGTGCGGAACTGAACGGGCCGATGGACGTTGCGGTTGACGGCGCCGGATTTGTGTACATCTCGGACACGAATAACAACGTGGTCCGCATGGTGGACAACAGAGGGATTATCACGACGTACGCCGGGCAATATTATGCGCCGGGCACGACTCCCCCGCCGGTCTGCGCGGCCGCGACGGATTCAGTGGGCGACGGGTGCCCGGGAAACCAGATGACGCTGAATATGCCGGTTGGGCTCGTATTTTGCCACGCGCAAAATCTTCATATCGCGGACAAACTGGACAACCGGGTTCGCACGGTCAACAGGATCGGTTACAACACCTACACGCAGGTGGGCGACGGAGTGGGAGGCTATAACGGCGACGGCGAACTGAACACCAGCGCGCACCTCAATGGCCCGACTGGCCTGGATTTTGACGCCGCAAACTACATCTACGTGGCGGACAGCGGGAATCACATTGTCCGCAAAACCCTGCTGACGGGCACCACGCCAAATCCGATCGCAACGATTGCGGGGACACCCGGCATGGCGGGTAATACGGGCGACGGCGGCGCCGCGACGAGCGCGCAGCTTAACGACCCCTTTGGCGTAAAAGTGGACCCGGCGGGCGATCTATACGTAGCTGACTACGCCAGCCAGGTGGTTCGAGAAGTAAATGTGGCGAGCGGAATCATTTCGACGATTGCCGGCACATCCACCGCAGGTTTCAGCGGCAATGGTGGCGCCGCGACGAGCGCGCAGTTGAATAACCCCGCAAAGGTTACGTTGGATGAGAAGGGGAATCTGCTGGTGGTTGACTCGCAAAATGGCGTAGTACGCGAGGTGGACTTGTCGGACGCACCTTCGCTGACGTTTGCTGCGACGGCCGCGGGCGCAACGAGCCCGGCGCAGGACGTTACGATAATGAATGCGGGCGACCTGCCTTTGAACATCAGCCAGATCGGCACAGTGGCAGGTTATTCCCTGCAAGGGCCGGATACTTCGTGCAGCCTTTCCGGCAGCGAGAGCCTGGCCGCCGCGACGAGCTGCGTGCTCGGCATTGAGTTCACTCCGACTACTGCCGGCACCATTGGCGGCGGGATCGTTCTAACGGACAACGCGACGCCGCCATCGCAAACGATTGTGCTGAGTGGAAACGCGAGTTCCGCGGCGGCGACGTATACGGTTGCAGCTCAATCCCCTACGGTGTTGATGGCTCCCGGGACGAATGGAACGGCGACGCTTATGCTAAAGTCCAGCAATTACGCGGGCACGGTTTCGTTTACAACCAGCGTCAGCTCGAGCAATGGAACGCCGGCGGACGTGACTGCGACGGCCAGCCCGGTGGCTCTGACGGCGGGGGGCAGCGGGACTTCCACGGTCACGATTACGGCCAACGCACAGGCAACTAACGCCCCTGCCAAGCCATGGAGCGGCGGCGCGCTATTTTTCGCGGCTTTGATTGGACTGCCATTTATCTTCCGACGGAAACGCGCGACCAACCTAATTCTCTGCGTGCTGGCGATTTCGCTGGGAGGATCCTTGCTGGTGGCGTGCGGATCGAAAATGACCGCGAAGCAGACGTACGCTGTGACGGTGACTCCCAAGGCGAGTGCAATGGGAACGGCCGCAGTGACAAATCCGTCCCCGGTAACGATAACTGTGACGGTTCAATAGCCCGCCCGGCAACGCGGGAACCTGCGAAGAGACTCGCGGATGCCGCGAAGCAACGCGCCTAGTCGCAGCACGCTGGCGCCGGGCTCGGGTCGGCTCCGCTCTATGGATACTGCTATCGTCAGCAAAGCGAATGTTGCCAAAGGCTGACGCTCCAACGAGGGCCAGTTCGCTTACCCGCTCCGGCTTGTTTCGTCTGCCCGGAATTTCGCGGATCGCGCTCAAGCTAGATAGCGTATTGCATAAAACGCCTTGACATGGCTTCGCTCGAGGTTGTAATACGCGGTGCAGCGCTTTCAGTGGGCGCACCCCTGCGGAGGAAGAATGCGACCTCGTTGGAGGGTTTCGGGCGCGGCCGGCATGTTGCTTGTCGGTCTTGTCTTCACGTTAGGCCGTTCTCCGGTTGAGAGTGCTGACCAAGCTCCATCTGTAGCCAAGACTGGCGCCCGCTCGGCGCGGACTGGAGCCGCCGTCGAACAAACATCTCAAGGCCAGCGTTCGGCGCTTGCCCTCGTCAACAGCTTCGACGGGCTGGGCGAGGGTTTCTACGGTCCCCAAGGCGGTATAGAACTTCGCGCTTCCACCGACAACAGCATTGCCGTCGGCCCCGACCACATTGTGCAGATCTCGGGCTCGTGGTTCGCCGTTTACACCAAGGCTGGGAAGCCCACCTACGGACCCGCACCCACCAACGAGATATTTCAGGGTTTCGGAGGACCGTGCGCAGAACGTGCCCACGGCGATTCCGTCGTTCGATACGACCAACTCGCCAACCGATGGGTCTTTATCGAGCCGATCATGTTTACAACCGGCGCGGCGCCTGGCGCGGAGGATCGCGCCCAGGCCGATACTGGAAAGCCTGCCGCAGATGGTCAGGCTTCTGATCCTGGGCAGGCCGAAGCGCCACGGTCGAACCCGCCGAGAGTGCTTAGCGCCCCTGCGGGCGAGCCTGTGGAGGGATCGTACGGCGTGTGCTATGCCGTGAGCACGAGCCCCAATCCTTTGGGAACGTATTATCGCTACGCATTCTCCCGCAAGAATTTCCCCGACTACCCTCGACCGGGCGTATGGCCGGACGGCTATTATGTGGCGACAAGCAGCGGCGACACGGTGATCCAGAAAGATATCTGCGTCGCCGATAGAGCAAAGATGCTCAAGGGCCAACCTGCCACCGAGCAGTGCATAGTGATTGATGGAGTTAACTTCCTAAATCCAGCCGACATTGACGGGCAGGAACTCCCCCCGGCCGGCGCTCCCAACATTGTGATGGCAGACGGCGGCAGTCAGCTAAAGGGGGTCTTCCAGAGCGACGTGATCGACTATTGGAAGGTACACGTAGACTGGAACGATCCCGCAAACACCAAAGCAGCGGGACCGTTCGACATCCACGTTGCACCGTACCATTATTTGTGCAACGGCCAGTTGACGGCGTGCGTGCCCCAACGGGGCGTCGGGCAACGGCTCGATTCACAGGGCGACAAACTCATGCAGCGCCTGGTGTACCGCAGGATTGGCGATCAACAATCCATTGTGGCTTCACACTCGGTTTCTACCGCCGAGGGCGGAGGCGGCGTCCGGTGGTACGAGTTTCGCCTCAACAATTCTGGTGATCCGTATCTCTACCAGCAGGGCACATACGCACCCGGGCCCGGCCGTACATATCGGTGGGTGCCAAGCATTGACATGGATCGTGTGGGGGACATTGGTGTCGGGTACTCTTTTGGAGGAGCGAATTACCTTCCCGGCCACCGGTTCGCAGCTCGCAAGGCGGATGACCCAAAGGGCAAGCTCACATTCCATGAAGCGGACGTGGTGAAGGGCGAGGCAGCCCAGATGGGTACAAGCAGGTGGGTGGATTACGACACCACGGCTATGGACCCAAGCGATGACTGCACGTTTTGGTATGTGGGCGTCTATTACAAGGAATACGCGGCCTATGCCTCGACGCGGATCGGTTCTTTCCGAGTGCCTGCCTGCAAGGCAAAACAGTAGCGTTCTGGCTCATTCGTTTGTACAAGCCTCGGTTGCGCAGCCCATCCGAACGATGCGTGCGCGGGCGCGTGCCGGGCTCGGGTAGTGGGCCAGTTTGAATTTACTGGGCCTGATTTGTGATACCATTTGGCATCTTAGTTGCCGTGGCACTTGCGGGGTGAGATATGGCTTCCATTACAGGCATATCAATTGTTTTTGGTATTACCATAATAGGGATATTCCTAACCAAGACCGCTGGTTTTGGAAAATATACCTCCAGCCTAATTATCTTGGTGTTGGCTCTGTATGTAGTCAGCTTGTTCTTCGGTCTTGGGAAAATCGATGCTACGCAATTCATGAGCCTTATCTTCGCAGCGGTTGGTTTTGGCGGCGGTTTAATAGCAAACAAGCAGAACGCTAGCAAGCCGTAAGCTCATGCCAGTGCCTCTTTCTAAATCGCTCCGTTGTCCTCGATGTAGGGATGCAGAGATGGCAATCATGCCGTGGTCATATATGCTTCAGCGTGCCGAGCTAAAGGATGGACGACCGCAACTCGTACCAAACAGCCGAGAAGCTGCGCTGCTTAGGATTTATGTCTGCGGGATGTGCGGCTACTCTGAGTTTTATTGGCTTCACGGAAAGAGAACCCACTTAATCGAAGTCCCGCCAGAAACAGATCAAATTCAAACTGGCCCACTACCCGGGCTCGGTCCCTGCCGCCTTCCGCACCAAAAATTGGTACAATTCGGCGGGATTGGATCGCGGCGCGGGTGACCGGCTGTTTCGCCCGATACGCGCGGAAGCGCGATGATCGGTTCGCTGGTTTTTTTGGCAGCGGAAAGCGAGTGACGTTCATGAAACCTGAAATGGACCGCCGGAGTTTCTTGAAGGCCGCGCCCCTGGCGGCCTACGCGGTGGCGCAAGTCGCGAAAGGCGCTCCTGTAGATCGTTCGGCCTCCGCCGCCGCAATCAAACTCGAACCTTTCGACTATCGCGGCGTACGACTGCACGAGAGCCGCTGGCAAAAGCAGGTTCAGGCAGCGAGCGATTTCTGGCTGCAGTTGCCGGAGGACGACATTCTGCACGGCTATCGAGTGGCCGCGGGATTGAATGCGCCGGGCAAGGCGCTAGGCGGCTGGTGCAGGGTCAATAGCGACACAGTCTTCGGCCAGTGGATCAGCGGTATGGCGCGGATGTACTGCGCGACGGGCGATACGCGCCTGCGCGACAAGGCCACACGACTGTTCGACGGATGGTCGAAAACGGTCGGGGCGGACGGCAACTGCCGCATGCGCCACTATGCCTTCGACAAGCTCGTGTGCGGATTGGTGGACTTGCAGCTTTACGGCGGCGTTCCGGAAGCGGGCACGATGCTGGAAAAAGTGACCAACTGGGCGCAGAAGTCCTTGAGCCGGGAAAACGTGCCTGCGTCCAAGGACGGTTTGCCGTCGGGCAGGCAGGCTGAATGGTACACGCTCTCCGAGAACCTCTACCGGGCGTATCAGTTGAGCGGAAAATCCATGTACAAGGATTTTGGCGACGTCTGGCAAGCTCACTCCTATTGGAATAAGTTTGCCAATACCGCCGATCCGGCAGACGCCTACGGCGTCCATGCGTACAGCCACGTGAACACGTTCAGCAGCGCGGCGATGACGTACGCGGTTACGGGCGATCCCACTGACCTGCGCATTATCCGCAATGCGTACGACTGGCTGCAGAATACCCAATGCTACTCGACCGGGGGCTTCGGGCCTTCGGAGACGATCGTGGCGGGTCACGGCGGCTTAGGCCAAGTGCTGGACGTGCGGTCGGACACGTTCGAGACGGGCTGCGGCTCGTGGGCTGCGTTCAAGCTGACGCGCTATCTGCTCTCGTTTACGGGCGACGCGCGCTACGGCGATTGGGCTGAGCGCATCCTCTACAATGGGATCGGCGCGGCTTTGCCCGTGACCCCTGCCGGAAAGACTTTCTACTATTCCGATTACCGCGTGGGCGGCGGAATGAAAGTCTACTATTGGGACGCGTGGCCGTGCTGCTCGGGCACCTACATTCAGGCCGTGGCGGACTATCACAACATCATTTATTACAAGGACGGAGACACGAGCCTGTATGTGAATTTGTTTGTGCCCTCGGAAGTTACATGGAATCGTGCGGAAGGCGCGGTGAAACTGGCGCAGGACACGACCTATCCGGAATCGGAAACGACGACGCTGAAGCTCGAGATGGATCGAAGCGTGAAGTTCCCGCTCAAATTCCGCGTCCCGGCTTGGACGCAGGGCGCGTCAGCGAAAGTGAATGGTTCGGCGGTTGACGGTCCTTTTGCGCCCGGCACTTGGGCAAGCATCGAGCGAACCTGGAAATCCGGGGATCAGGTCGAACTGCGGATACCGCTTCCCTTCCACATGCAACCGGTGGATAAGGAGCACCCTGAACGGGTCGCTATTGTGCGCGGGCCGGTCGCGATGGTGATGGAAGGGCTGTGGCAAGAGACGGAATTCAAACTGCCGAAAACCGACGCCGAATTTGAGGCGATGCTCGCGCCCGATCCCAGACCAGGGTACTTCCGAGTACGAAAACCAAGCGGCGGCACGCAGCATTCGCGCTTCTGTCCGTTCTATACGCAGGTGCAGGCCGTGCCGTACTACATGTATTTCGACAAGCAGTCTTTGCCTGTCGTCCAATGGTAGGCGCAGGCGAACTGCAGATAATTATCCGAACTTTCGGCTTACGGGCTCGTTTGCCGTTCTTTCCTGACCCGGAAAGACGCGCACCTGCCGGCGCTTTGAGACAAACGTGATTCCCCACTGCAGCATCACGAAGAGGCGGTTCGAGAAGCCAATCAGAAAGTAGATGTGTACGCCCGCCCAAACGATCCAGGCCGGCAACCCCGCGAATCGAACGAACCGCAGGTCCGCGAGCGCATAACTGCGGCCCACGATTGCAAGGTCACCTTTATCCCAATACCAGAAGGGCGGCGGGGCGGGCTTCCCGGCGACACGGCGGCGGATCAGCCGCGCCACATACCGCCCCTCCTGAATTGCCGGTTGGGCGACGCCGGGCATGGTCATTGGCTGCTTCGATTTGATTCCGAGAAGATTGCGAGACTCCGCTACGACGTGGGCCGTGTCGCCGATGGCAAAAATTTCGGGATGGCCCGGGACGGAAAGGTCGGAATTGACGATGACCTTGCCCGAGCGGTCCACGGCGGCGCCTAACCAGCGTCCCGCCGGCGATGCCAGCACTCCGGCGCCCCACAAAACCGTGCTCGCCGGAACACGCTTTCCATCGGCAACGATTCCCTGCTCGTCCACGCTGGTAACTCGGGTGTTGGTGAAGACTTTGACGCCCAGGCTTTCGAGATGGCGTTGCGCCTTGGCGGACAGGACTTCGGGAAAGGTCGGAAGGATGCGCGGCGCCGCTTCGTACAAAAGAATCCGCGCCGAGCGTGGATCAATATTTCGGAAGTCGTGCGTTAAAGCCATGCGCGACATCTCCGCGAGCGTGCCCGCCATTTCGACGCCCACCGTCCCTGCGCCGACGAGCACGAAGGTCAGCAGTTGCTGAATTTCCTGACGATCGCGGCTATCGAGCGCGGCCGCTTCCTCGGCCCTTTCGAAAGCCGTCAGCACCTTCCCGCGAATCAGGTCTGCGTCGTCCAGGGATTCGAGTCCTGGCGCAACGCTGCGCCACTCGTCGTGGCCGAAGTAGTTGTACTGAATACCGGTGGCGAGAATAAGGAAATCGTAGGAGAGCTGATATTGCTTCAGCTGAACCAAATGATGAGCCGAGTCGAGCGCGGTGACTTCATCTTGCAGAACCTCGACGTTGCGCTGCCGGCTCACGATGGACCGCAGCGGCATGGAAATCTGGTCCCCGGAGAGCAGGCCCGTAGCCGCCTGATAGAGCATAGGGCGAAACAGGTGGTAGTTTCGTTGGTCGAGCAGCACGACCTTCACGGGAGCGCCAGCGAGCGCACGAGTGGCGAACAGCCCGGCGAATCCGCCGCCGACGATCACGACTCGAGGCAGAGACATGGATATCCGCAATTCTACGCGCGAGGCCGTACGGGGAATAGAGCTTTAAAATACCCGATGACGAGACCTCGCTATTCCTGCCTCTTTCGAAGAGTTACGCGGCGACCGTTCAGGCGATATTCGAAATCGGTGCCGAGCAACACAACCTGGTTGGGGTCAATGTCACTCGGCGGGTCAACGGTGATCTCGATCCAGCAAGCGATATACTCTTCGATCTCGACGCCCATTCCTTCGTCGCGATCCGTCAATAGACGGCCGACCGTGGCGCGGATCGCCGCGGGCGAGTCGTCGTAGAATAGCTCAATTCGATCGCCGGATTGTAGATTTAGCATTTCGCCTCCCGCGCGACCACGAGCCCATCCCGTTGGAAACGGGCTCGGTGCAGCACTTTTATCCACGCATCTCCACGCAGATTCAGCTTCCGGCCGCTTTCGTTGCCGTTGCGGCCGCCGCCGATTGCCGCTTTGCCCCCGGAAGCCAAGATGCAGAGTCCTTGAGCCAGTCTGCAAAGCGAATCTGGCCTAGCTGCGCACCATCGCTCGGGATGAGTGTGCGTTCGCCCAACTCCGCGCCGAAATAGCGGGCCTGCGGATCGGCGATCACCTCGCGCGGATCGTTGAGGGCATGCAGGCCCTTGCGGATGAAATCATCGAACCGGAACTGATCGGGTCCGGCTATTTCAATGGTGCGGTTCAAGGGCGATCCGATTGCAACTCTGGCGACGGCGCTGGCCACATCGTCCGCCGCAATCGGCTGGAAGAGCACGGGCGCCACGCGAACGCTATTGCCGACCGTGCCTCCATCGGCGATTCCCTTAAAGAACTCGAAAAACTGCGTGGCGTGAACAATCGAGTATGGAATCGAGGATCCTTTGATCAAATTCTCCTGAGCGAGTTTCGCGCGCAGGTAGCCGCTTTCCAGCAAGCGGTCGGCGCCTACCACGGACAGCGCGACGTGGTGTCGCACGCCTGCAGCCGCTTCGTGCTTCAGGAGATTGGCCGTAGAGGTCGTGAAAAAGTCCATGACCGCCTTATCTTCGTACGACGGAGAATTCGAGACATCCACAACAACCTGGGCCCCTTTCAACACCTCTGCAAGTCCCTGTCCGGTGATGGTGTTGACGCCCGAATCGAGCGATGCTGCCACGGCTTCATGGCCATGAGAATTGAGCCTTTGCACGACTTTTGAACCGATGAGGCCGGTTCCGCCAATCACAACGATCTTCATGTCTATTATCCTTTCCGTTTAGGTTGCGCAGTTGCTAAGCCGCTGCTGCCGCCACGCCATTGCAGAAAGCGAGCAACTCAGTATTGATTTGATTCTTCAGCGTGGAGCACATGCCGTGAGGCGCGCCGGGAATCACTTTGAGCGTCGCTCCCTTAATGATTTTGGCGGAGATCTGGCTGCTTATGCCGAGCGGCACGATCTGATCGTCATCGCCATGGAGGAGAAGCGCCGGCACATCGAACTTTTCGAGGTCTCGGGTGAAATCAGTCTCCGAAAAGGCTTTGACGCACTCGTAGATGGCCTTGTGCCCGCCGAGCATCGCTTGCAGCCAAAAAGAATCGCGCAGGCCTTGAGAAACCTTCGCGCCAGAGCGATTGGCGCCGTAGAACAGCGCGCTAAAATCTCTCCACAATTGGGCTCGGTCGGCAAGAATCGCCGCGCGGAGATGATCAAATTCCGCAAGCGGCAACCCACCGGGCTTGCCGGTGACAAGCAGCGGTGGAACCGCGCTGATGAGCACGGCTTTGGCGACGCGCTTCGTGCCGTGGCGGCCGATGTACCGAGCGACCTCGCCGCCGCCGGTGGAATGCCCTACGTGGATGGCGTCTTTCAGGTCGAGCTCTTCGACGAGGGTTGCCAGGTCGTCGGCGTAGGTGTCCATGTCGTTCCCGTCCGACGGCTGACTCGACCGGCCATGCCCGCGGCGGTCGTGGGCGATGCAGCGATATCCACGGTCGGCCAGGAAGATCATCTGATCTTCCCAGGCATCCGCAGTGAGGGGCCAGCCATGGCTGAAAACAATGGGTTGGCCCTTGCCCCAGTCCTTGTAATAGATCTGCGTTCCATCTGCGGCAGCAATCGTGGTCATGGAGTCATCTCCTTCTCATTGACAGAGACAGGGCGTGCCCGGCGCGGATCGGCACGGGAAGTGAGGGGCGATATTCGAGTTGATGCCTGGCATTCGTAGTTCCCTGCGACTGTCAATCCGTCGCGAATTCGCCAAAGGTAGCGGAGGGTGCGGGTGGCGCGCTGTCCTAAATCACCGGCGTTGTGCAAAACTTCCGGTTGAATGCAAAGCCCCCGCGTGTAAAATATTTTCATCCACCTCGCCCAGCGTGGAAGTTCTAATGGGTGGTATGAACCCCTTCGATCTAACCTTCGCGGACAACTTCCGCGAAAGATCTTTCCGGTGTAGCCGGTTCGCGGCTCCCGCCATTAATGTGCTTCGTGAGGGCCGACTTGAACCGTTTCTGGAGAGCACACCTATCAAGTCAAGCGCCGCGGCTCATTGGGGCGGCATCGCGCTAGCGACCTACGCGGTTCCCGCGGTCTTCATCTCCCGCCACGAGCATCCTGAAGCCTTTTTGCACCTTGTGCTGAAAGGAACCGTGAAATACGAGGTAAGCACGAAGGGCCGGAATCTTCGGCTCACTTCGCGTCCGGGCACGCTCTTTCTGTTGCCTCGTGGAAATATTGATGAAGTGAATTGGACAGGGCCAACCGAGCGCGCGGCGGTGGCGATCCACACAAGCCTGCTGACCCATGCATTGGAAGAGACCGCACACCAGCCGGAAGTGGAATTGACGGAGCATTGGGACTTGACGGACCGGCACATTTCCGCGTTGCTGGTGGAAATGATGGCTGATCTTGACGACGAGTCGCCCGCGGGAACCATCTACGGCGAATCATTGGCCAACGCTTTGGCGGTTTATCTGGTACGGCGCTATGCCGTGCGGCGAATCAAGCCGGCCGTCTATAAAGGAGGGTTGCCGAGAAACCGGCTGAAGCGCGTGCTCGATTACATCGAAGCCAGTTTGGACGACAACGTAACCCTGGCCCGACTTGCCGCGATTGCCGGCATGAGTCCGCATTATTTTTCGGAGCTATTCAAACAGAGCACGGGCCGCGCCCCTCACAGCTATATCCTGATGCAGAGGATCGAGCGCGCCAAGCAACAGCTTCGAAACCCGGAGCGCAGTATTATTGATGCAGGATTGGACGCCGGATTTCAAAACCCCAGTCATTTCGCGCGCATGTTTCGAAAACTCGAGGGCACCACACCTTCGACCTACCGCGCAGAACACATGGCCAAGGCTATTCCTTAGTCTAGGAGGACTGACACATCAGCTTCCAGCACTCGGTGGCAATGGCCCAGTCCTCTTGCGCGCGAATCACAAGAACGCGAACGGGCGAATCAGATGCGGCGATGTCCATATCGGGACGACACTGCACGTTGGCGCGCGGGTCGAGCTTCAGTGCAATGAAATTCAACGTCTCGCAAGCCGCGGCTCGCACTTGAGCAGAGTTTTCGCCGATTCCCGCCGTGAACACCAGCGCATCGAGTCCGCCTAAGACGGCCGCCATCGCCCCGATGCCCGCGCGCAACCGGTTCACAAACATATCGAAGGCTAATTGCGCGCGCGAATCACCCTTTTCCCGAGCAGTCAAAATCTGGCGCATATCACTGGAAATGCCCGAAACACCAAGCAGCCCAGAGCGCTGGTTCAGCATGTCGTCTATATCTTGGGATTGGAGGTGATGCTGCCGCATGAGATAGGTGAGAATTCCAGGATCCACCGATCCGGAGCGCGTGCCCATCATCAGGCCTTCGAGCGGCGTGAACCCCATGGTCGTATTGATGCTGTGGCCATCGCGAATGGCGGCGAGCGAACATCCGTTGCCCAGATGGCAGGTGACGAGCTTCAGTGCGCGCAATTCACGGCCGAGGATATGAGCAGCGCGCTCGGCGCAATACTGATGATTGATGCCGTGAAATCCGTAGCGTCGAATGCCCTGCGCGACCCATTCAAACGGTCCCGGGTAGATCGCGGCTTCGTCAGGGATATTGCGGTGAAAGCCCGTGTCGAAAACAGCGATTTGCGGTACGCCGGGCAGCAAACCTTCGACCACTTCCATGCCTTCCAATTCGGCGCGGTTGTGGAGGGGGGCAAACGCCGAGACCTTGGCGAGCCCGGCCTTTACGTCTGCCGTGATAAGCACCGGATTCCGATATGTTGGGCCGCCGTGCACGACGCGGTGGCCCACGACCGCGAGCCCTTCGGCGGGCTCGGCATTACGCGGCCGGCCCGCAAAGAGCGGCGCCAGCAAATGTTTCAGGGCTTCCGCGCGATTCGAGACATGCGACTGGCTGCCCTGGGATGCCGGGCCGGCTGTCTCGCTATTCCATTCCATTCTGGCTTCCCAGATGGGCGCCGCGGGTTCCGCGAGCGGACTTCCATCAACCGCGTAGACGGCCGCCTTTTGGCTGCTCGAGCCTGAATTGAGAACGAGAGCCTTCATTGCTTGATGATGAGGCTTGGATGGGGGCGAGGTCATCTTGGATCATGCGAGACGTGCCAACGCTCTTAGGACACAGCCTGGCGCTCGAGATTACCTTTCGCAGGAATACATAAGACAGTCATGCCGGTTCAACGGCCGGCCGACACGCAGGTAATGCCCAAAATTACTTACAAGAATACGCTACACCGAAACAGAATTTGTGCCACTCTTAAATCTGCGACCAGCGCCGAAGGCTTCCGCACCTGAGATCGCGGGCCGAATTTCCGATTCGGGGGTATCTTCCATGAAAGAGATCGAACAGACCGTCAATAGAACACCCGCAGAGAGGTCCGCATCCCAGCCGCTCAGCCCTGACGAAATTCGCAGGATCAATGCCTACTGGCGGGCATGCAATTATCTGTGCGCGGGAATGATCTACCTTCGCGACAATCCCCTGCTTAGAGAGCCGCTGCGCCCCGAGCATTTTAAGAACCGGCTGCTGGGCCATTGGGGATCGGATCCCGGCCAAACTTTCACGTGGGTTCACTTGAATCGCGTGATTCGGAAATACGATTTGAACATGATGTATATCTCTGGGCCGGGCCATGGGGCCCCGGCGGTAATTTCGAATAGCTATCTTGAAGGCACGTATTCCGAAGTTTATCCCGAAAAAAGTCAGGACGAGACCGGCATGCTTCGGCTTTTCCGCGCGTTCTCCTTCCCAGGCCAACTGGGCAGCCACTGCACGCCAGAAGTTCCCGGCTCCATTCACGAAGGCGGCGAGCTGGGTTATAGCCTTTCGCACGGATTCGGAGCAGCCTTCGATAATCCCGATCTGATCGTGTGCGTCATAGTTGGAGATGGGGAAGCCGAAACAGGCCCGCTTGCCACTTCCTGGCACTCCAATAAATTTCTCAACTCCATACGCGACGGCGCCGTGCTGCCCATCCTTCATCTGAACGGCTACAAGATCGCGAATCCCACAATCCTGGCGCGAATCCCGGAAGAGGAACTCAACGAGCTATTCCTTGGTTATGGCTGGGCCCCGCGCGTCGTGGCGGGCGATGATCCCATCGAGATGCACCAGAAGATGGCTGCGGCCGTGGAATCCTGCGTACACGAAATTCGCGCGATTCAGGATCGCGCTCGTGGAAGCGGCGAACCTGGCCGGCCGCGCTGGCCCATGATCATTCTTCGCTCGCCCAAGGGATGGACCGGACCAAAAGAGGTTGATGGCCACAAGGTGGAGAATTTTTGGCGAGCCCACCAAGTCCCGGTCCTGGATGTTCAGTCCAAGCCCGAGCATTTGCGCATCGTGGAACAATGGATGAGGAGCTACAAGCCCGAGGAACTGTTCGACGAGCGCGGCACGCTGATTCCTGAGTTGCGGGCCCTGCCGCCCACAGGCGAAAGGAGGATGAGCGCTAATCCGCACGCCAACGGCGGCAAGTTGCGGAAGCCGCTCAACCTTCCGGATTTTCGCGAGTACGCCATTCCGATCAAAGCGCCGGGGGCCGAAGAATTCTCACCCACCGAGGCGCTCGGGAAATTCCTGCGCGACGTGATGCGCCGTAACATGACCAGCTTTCGCATGTTCAGCCCCGACGAGAATGCTTCCAATCGCTTGCAGGACGTCTATGCAGCCAGCCTGAAAACGTGGCTCGCCGAATTCAAGCCGGAAGACAAAGATGGCACCGACATCGCCACCGACGGGCGTGTGATGGAAATGCTGAGCGAGCATACGCTCGAGGGTTGGTTCGAAGGCTATGTGCTGACCGGCCGCCACGGCCTCCTGAATACATACGAGGCGTTCGCTCACATCATTGATTCGATGTACAACCAACATGCCAAATGGCTCGAGAAATCGAAGGAACTCGACTGGCGCGTGCCGATTTCCTCGTTGAACATCCTGATTACGTCGCTTGTATGGCGGCAGGATCATAACGGCTTCACGCACGAAGATCCCGGGTTCCTGGACGTCGCGAGCAACAAAAGCGCCGCAATCACGCGCATTTACCTTCCGCCCGACGCAAATTGCCTGCTCAGCGTGGGGGATCATTGCCTCCGCAGCCGCGACTACATCAATGTGATTGTGGCGGACAAGCAGCCCCAT
Organism: Candidatus Acidiferrales bacterium; assembly: GCA_035553255.1. Taxonomy (GTDB): domain Bacteria; phylum Acidobacteriota; class Terriglobia; order Acidiferrales; family UBA7541; genus Palsa-295. Next base: position 43,366 of record DATNDJ010000017.1, read on the forward strand.
CTCGTGTATCTCGATATGGAGTCCGCAATCATCCACTGCACGAAAGGCATCGGAATCTGGGATTGGGCGAGCACCGATTCCGGAGAGGAGCCCGACGTGGTCCTCGCGTGCGCCGGCGATGTGCTCACGCAGGAAGCGCTGGCCGCTGCGGCAATCCTGCGCGAGCGCGTGCCTGATCTGAAGCTTCGGTTCGTCAATGTGGTTGACCTGTACCGCCTTCAACCGGATACCGAACATCCGCACGGGCTTTCCGATCGCGATTTCGATTCGCTATTCACCAGAGACAAGCCCGTGATTTTCAACTTTCACGGGTATCCCTGGCTCATTCACAAATTCACATACCGAAGGACGAACCACGCCAACATTCATGTGCGCGGGTACAAAGAGAAGGGCAATATAAATACGCCGCTGGAACTTGCGATTCGCAATCAAGTGGACCGCTTTACGCTTGCCAGCGACGTGATTGATCGCGTTCCCAGGATTCGCGATTCGGCCTCTCACGTGAAAGAGTGGCTGAAGGGCCAGATCATAGACAGCATCAACTACGCTTATACCGAAGGAATTGATAGGCCGCAAATTCGCAATTGGCGATGGCCCGCGCCGCAATCGCGAGGCAGTAAGTGATGGCACTTTCGATTGCCATTGATTGTTCGCGCCTGGCGCGGCGCAGTTGCGCATGTTGCGCCGCGTGAGGAAATCGCGTAGTATGGCTTCGCGGGGTGGAGCAGCCTGGTAGCTCGTCGGGCTCATAACCCGGAGGTCGTTGGTTCAAATCCAACCCCCGCAACCAGCTATCTTACACGTACTGAAGGGCTTGCTGGCTTCGGTCGGCAGGCCCTTTTTCTTCGATTGCAGTTAAGCTGACAGAATTCACGGCTTTTTCGATCTGCTCGCCTGCAACTTGCGCCGCTTCGACGTTCTCACTCCACTCCGAATGCGTGTACACATCGAGCGTCAAGGAACCGGCAGAGGCATGGCCTAGCCGTTCCTGAATCGTTTTGAGTGGCACGCGAAGCGAAGATAGTAGAGAGGCATTGAAGTGACGAAATGCGTGAAGCCCGCCCTCACGGATTTTGAGCACAAGTAAGAACGGCTTCAGTTTGCGTTGGCGAAACAGACTCGCATCCCACGGCTTGCCGCTGGACGTAGAGAACAGAAATTCATGTCCCTTGGTCCACTGGTGCGCGACCTGCTCCCACAACCGAGCACCAAGTTGCGGCGACACCGCGAGAGTCCGAACCGCGTTGTTCGTCTTGGGAGTTTGAATCCTGCCATGCCAAACGGACTGACTGACGGTGATTCGGTCCACGCCTACGTCAGCGACGCGAAGCCCTGCCAGTTCGCCCGCCCGGAGTCCTGTTTCCGCCGCCAGCCAAAAGAAAGCCCGCAGTTCCCTTTCGGAATGCGCGATGATCTTCGCAACATCCTCCAGGCGAAAATACTTGGGCATCTTGCGGCTGGCACGCGGCAGCTTGGGCTTGGGCAATACACGGTCAACGTAACCCTGAGCTAAGGCCGCGTCCCAAACGAGGCGTACCGTTGCCCAGAGGTTACGAATGGTCTTTGGCTCGTAGCCTTCGGCGTCCATTGCGGCAATCACCCGCTGCAAGTCTGCGGTGCTGATGTGCCGAATGTCCTTGTGTCCGAAAGCCTTTGTGAGCCGTTTGACCTGACCGCGCATAGTGGCCTGTGTAGATGGCTTCGAGAGACTGAGATAGTCCCGCTCCCAAATCTTACTGAACGCTTCGAGCGTGGCGCTTTTGTGTTCCCTTGCAGGTTCGGAAAGCGATGAGTTCACCCGGTCTACGTAGGGCTGCAAAAGCCGCTGCGCTTCCCGTTTGGTCATCTGCGTGCCGTCCGGTTTGCGAACAGGGCCGAGGACAATCTGACGCCGCGCTCGTTTTTCAATGCCGTGTGAATCGAGAACGTACTCCGCGTACATTCCGAGCCAAACGGTCCTTGCTGTGTTCTGAAACACGCTTCCCCGCTGATACCTTCGACGTGCCACGGTTTCTCCATTCCGTGCCGTCGAATCAATCGCGGCTCGGATGGTAGCACACCCCGCAACCTGGGCCGGATGGGGTACCTCACCGGGAGCCGAACCAGCGCCCAAACCGCCCGCCAAAGTTTCCGCGTCCGCCGAAACCCCGGATTCGCGGGACGCAAACCGCCGCGCACTCGCGTTGGGGCGCAACTCCTCTCTCCTATGCGATCTAGGTGAAGGGCTGATGGCTGCGGGCAGATGGGGCGAATGCGGGAAAGGCTGCGGGGGAGGTTGGGAAGGTCCCTGCATCCCCGCGTGCGAACGAAAAATCGGAAAAATAGCGCCACGAAAGTTCGCAAACTGGCGAAAATCGCGCGAATCGCCGCAAACTTGGTGCAATTTGGTTCTCCGCGAGAGTTCTGCTCTCCCACACGAACGCTGAATCGCGCGATGAACGCGACTGGTTCGCTGGGACCCCTTTGTTGGCTCGACGAAACGGGAACTGCGCCGCGAACTGAGAAGCTGGACTGAAAACTAGGAGTGAAGTGCGCGCTAGTCGCGTGGGCCGCGCATGAAACGGTCAATCGGGCCTTTGGTTCGCTTGCGGCCCCAGCGCTTGAGCCACGCGCGCCGCTCACGCTGGTAGACCGCTTTGAAGCCCCGAAGCTGGTACATGCCTTGGATTTCGCGCTCGGTTAGCTGGACCTTGCAACGCGCGAGAGCTACCCGCAGAGAGGTGCCATCGGCCATCGCTCGGGCCACATCCCCAAACCAGGGCGCTACCTTCCGGGCGCGTCCGCCGGATTGTGGGCGGTTCGCGGGCGGGGCTTTGGTCCACGCGGGATCACTGGCCGGACAATCGCTCGCGTCGGCTAGTTCGCGCGCTGGTTCGCTGGCCGCTGGCTCGGACGGTTCGATTGGCGGCTCGATGCGTGCCGGATAAATGGGCGTCGGGAACTGGCGCGGTGGCCTGGGCGGGGACGGCTCCGGGGCCGGTTCCTCTCGCTGGACGGCTTGGAGCCGGGCGGATAGCTCCGGGTCATGGGCCGCTCGCGCGAGAAGCGCGCCAAAGGGATCGGAATGGACGTTTTTGGGCATGGTTTTTCGGCGGATTTTCGTGGGTAGTAGGCGTAGTACCCTGTGCCGGGGTATGAAGGAATTGGGGCGATTTTGGGGTTACTACACGCCCACAATCCCTTTCGGACCTTTAAGGTAGCGGTTTGCCCCCACACACATCGCTATATTACTTACTACAGTTACTACAACACACCCTGCTTGTAGCGCCTCATGCCGGTTCCGAGGCGTTTGTAGTACCTCCATCGGCGTTGCTTACTACAAATCGCTGGCAGCATTCCCGCAATTCTGCCGCAGACAAAACGTA
>DATNDJ010000018.1:0-184179 GCA_035553255.1 Candidatus Acidiferrales bacterium
TCATGAATCTGACGCCGTTCATCACGCACACGACTTCCAGCTTCAGGAAGATTCCCACGAAACTCCGCGCCGGTTCGAGAGTGAAGCCCGAAGCAAACTCTCGCCGGGGCACAGGAGCCAGTCCGAGCAGGATTGGGCCTACGCAAAACGCGCCCTTGGTCGCGGTGACGATCCAGCAATCGTTATGCAGCGCATCGCGGATTTCCGGGCCGAAGAAAAACCAAATCCAGAGTACTACGCACGGCATACCGTTCTGAAAGCGCAGGCAGCCCTAGAGCGAAGCGCAAATCACAAAATCGAGACGAGAGACGAAACGCCGGAGCCCAGCGCGCCGGGCGGCCTCGTAGAAGGAGCCAACGCCAATGTACCAGTCCGATGAAGACTTACTCACCGTGCGAGAGGTTGCCGAAATTCTTCGTGTTCCGAATTCGTGGGTTTATGAGCGCACTCGACGCCGTTCGAGAGATCGCATCCCCGGTTTCCGACTCGGCAAGTACTGGCGTTTTCGGCTCAGCGACATCAAGGCTTGGGTTGAGGAGAACAGGCATGGTGGTATCGCAGCCGCTTGACTCCCAAGATAAACTCAATGTCGATGCGCGAAAGACTGGACGGGCCAACGGAAAGGGAAATATGGCTCGTCGCAGATACCAGTTCGGCTGTTTGTTTGTTCGCGGTAAACGTCCGAAGGTCTGGGTCGCGCGCTGGAGAGAGCGAGTGGTCGGTTCTGAAGGCAGTATGACTACGGTTCTCCGTTCCGAGGTTCTGGGAACGGTGAGCGAACTCTCGAAGCGCCAGGCACAGAATCTTCTTGAGGATCGGCTCCGGCCCGTCAATGAAGGCCGGACGCCTCCTCGTTCTATGATCACCTTCCGTAGGTTTGTCGAGGATCAATTCAAACCCTTAGTTCTCCCAACCCTCAAGTTTGCGACGCAGGAAATTTATACGCTCCTGCTCGACAAACATCTGCTCCCTCACTTCGGTGAGAGAACTATGGCCGATATAACCACGCCCGAGGTGCAACGGTTCATTCTCGGAAAGATGAAGGACGGCTACGCATGGGAAACTGCAAGTCACATGCGGCACCTCCTCAGCAAAGTCTTGGGTACCGCAAAAGAATGGCGGTACCTACCGGACAATCCTGCATCGGGAGTTGAGATGCCTGAACGCACACTCAAACGCCCTCGCAGGTCTCTTTCGATTGAAGAGCTTCGAAAACTCCTCTCTAAAATGAATGAACCGGAACGAACGATCACAATGCTTGCGGTCTTAGCAGGTTTGCGGATTGGAGAAGTACTTGGCCTTCGATGGGGCAGAGTCCGTCTCGACCGTCAGACGGTCGAAATCGAAGAACTCTGCTACAAGGGCGTGTTTGGCACGCCGAAGACCAAAGCCAGCCGCAGAAGCGTGCCGCTTGCGCCTGTCGTCGTTCAGGCCCTTGAAGCTTACAGACCTCGGTGCGCGGATGATTCCGCCGACGCACTCGTGTTCTGTGACGGTGATGGCGAACCGCTATCGGCAGACAATCTGCGGAAGAAACGTCTCGCTTCGGCTTGTCGGCGTGCAGGAGTGAGGCGGATCGATTGGCACACACTACGCCACACGTACAGCACGTTGCTGCATGATCTCGGAACGCCCGTGAAGGTTCAACAGACCCTCTTGGGACATTCGAGCGCCGCAACAACGATGGACGTTTATACCCATCCCGTTTCTGAATCCGAACGCGATGCGGTTGCAAAATTGGGCCAGGTATTGTTCCCAACTGTTCCCAATTTGCACCACGATGCAGCAGGAGCGGAAACAGGGCGGATGCTAAGCCAATGATTCTTTTGAGGAAGTTGGTCGGGGCGTGGAGATTTGAACTCCAGACCTCCTGCGCCCAAGGCAGGCGCGCTACCAGGCTGCGCTACGCCCCGACATGCAGTGCCTGTCAATTATATACGGCGCCTGCAAACGCGGATGCTGCTTCATCCAAAGATACACACTCCGCAGACTCGGGCCAATATATTTGACCGCTTCGGTATAGCTCGGCAAACCCGTTGATCTGCAATATGATTTGGAGGGAGTTTTAACACATGGCGCGTGAGAACAACGAATCCATCCTCCGACAGACGCAGTTGTTCGCCGGCCTCACGGAAACCGAAATGCGCACGCTGTGCGCTCGCGTCAGCAAAAGGCATTTTGATGGCGGCGAGGTACTGTTTAGCGAAGGCGATCAATGCCATGGATTATTTGTCGTGGCCACCGGCAGAATTCGAATCTTCAAACTTTCTCCGTCTGGTCGCGAACAGGTGCTAGCCATCGAAGGACCGGGCGGCTCTTTCGCTGAGCTTCCGGTTTTCGATGGCGGCGTGTATCCGGCCTCAGCCTCCGCCCTGGAAGATGCCGAAGTGCTCTTCGTCTCCCGCAAGGATTTTCAGAACTACTGTCGCGAGCATCCCGAGGTGGCGCTCAAAGTTCTGGCGGTTGTCGGCTCTCGGCTGCGCCGCCTGGTCGGCATCATCGAAGATCTCTCCTTCACAACGGTGCGGCAGCGCTTGATTTCGCTCCTGTTGCGATTAGCGCAAGCCAGCGGAACCGTTACGAAGGAGGGCCTGCGCCTGGAATTGACAATGACCCACCAGGATTTGGCGGCGGAATTGGGAACCGTGCGAGAGCTCGTGTCCCGGAATCTCAGCCGGCTCCAAGCCGAAGGGCTTCTCGAAGTGGATGGCCGTACGATCGTTGTAAAAGACCTCTCCGGCCTCAAGCGGGAACAGATCGCTTCAGAATAGCCGACAGAATCATTCTGAATCCGCGGCAAAGTGACTTTAGTCACTGGCAGCCGCTCATCAGAGATACACAATGTTCGCCGTTATGGAGGCCGGCATGGATTTCAACGTTGAAACAAAAACGAAGGACATCGCCCTTTCGAATCCGCAAGCCAGGCAAGTGTTGGAGAACGCCGGGCTGGACTATTGTTGTGGCGGCGACAGTTCCCTTCATGAGGCATGCCTTCACGCAAATGTCTCGCCGGAGGAGATATTGAACCGGCTGCAAGAAAACGCTAAGCATGCCCTTCCCGACGACAGGAACTGGATGGCCGCTCCATTGAACGAGCTGACGCGCCATATCCGCGAGACGCACCACCGGTATGTTCGCGATGCCATCCCCCGAACGCGCGTCTTGCTGGATAAAGTCGCCGCAAAACACGCCAGCAATCATGCCGAACTGTCGGATATCGGAAGCCTCTTCGCGGATGTTGGGCGAGAGATGGTCATGCACATGCAAAAGGAGGAGCAAATTCTCTTTCCCTACATAGACGCTTTGGAGCGGGCAGCAAGCGTGCATGAGTCGATCGAACCGCCATTCTTTCAGACTGTAAAGAACCCCATTCACCACATGATGCAGGAGCACGACGCAGCAGGAGATTCAGTCCGGCGAATTCGCGCTTTAACTTCGCAATACACGCCTCCGGACGACGCCTGCACTAGCTTCAAGGCATTGTACGAAGCCCTTAAGGCATTCGAAGCAGACCTTCACCAGCATGTGCATCTCGAAAACAATATTCTCTTCCCTCGCGCGGTAGAGTTGGAAACCTCTGCGAGGAAAGGATAATTCCGAGGGGGCAATGGACGCGGTCGAGCAACTTTCGCTGCAATCTTTCCCACTCCGTGCCAGGCGCCTGATCCCGCCGCTCACGCTGCGCCAACCGGACGGCAGCGAGATTCGTGCGTGGGATTTCAAGCAGAAGAAGAACCTCGTGGTCGTATTTCTCGATGAACACTGCTTGCAATGCGAGGCGTTCATCCGCGATGTGGCTGCCCGCGCGGCAGAGCTTCGCGAGAAGGAAGCTGTCGTGCTCCTGGCATTTCCACAAGAACCTGGGCAATCTCTGCGCGCTTTTGCATCTGACCCATTGTTCCCGGGTGCGACCACTCCTCATCACGTGCGGGCATTTCTTGGCGAGAACGCACTCTCCCTGGAGGGATTGAGTCGTCGCGGAGCCTTCGTCACTGACCGCTACGGCGAAATCGCCGACCGCTGGATCACTCGCGGACACTGCTTTCCCCACACGGATCAAATCCTTAGCTCCTTGAACCGGGTGGAGATTGCTTGTGAGGAATGCGAAGTTCCCTTTTGGCCGGTTGATGAGTAAAGTTTGCAGGCGCGCGGAGATTCGCACCGAGATTCGCCCGGACACGAGGCGCGGCCCCGCGCCGGACCTCCCTTGAAATTATGAATCAGCGGCCTGTCTGGCTCGACGACAAGACAAAATCCATAATGGACCGCGCTATCGCGCGCGAGCGATCCCTGTCGCATCTGCTGATGACGTACATCGTCACGGGGCTGATATTCATGCTCCTGCCCGGCACCTTTCTCGGGGTTTGGAATCTCATCAAGATCAGCACCCGCGAAGCGGCGCAATCCATCTCTCCGGCGTGGATTCAGGCGCACGGCCACGCACAACTGTTCGGTTGGGTAGGAACATTCATTCTCGGCATCGGCTTCTACTCGATACCGAAGCTGCGGAAGCTGAAGCCGTTTGCGCTTTGGTCGGCGTGGCTCACCTGGGCGCTTTGGGTCATCGGCGTGACGCTCCGCTGGTCCTCGAATATATATCCGTGGCACTGGCGGATTGCGTTGCCCTTGTCCGCCACACTTGAATTGGCCGCATTCCTCATCTTCTTTCAAGCAGTTGCGACGCATCGGCCCCTGCCCGTTTCGGCCAAGCCGCTCGAGCCTTGGATCGTACTCGTGATCGCGGCGACTTTTGGCCTGTTCGCATCGCTTCTGCTGAATCTTGGCGCGTCATTTCAATTGGCCCTCCATGCCGATTCTCCCGCGTTCCCGCACCTGTTTGATCAGCGGTATCTGATCGTCTCCACCTGGGGGTTTATCGTTCCGATGATCTGGGGCTTCAGTGCGCGCTGGTTAACTGTTTTCATGGGGTTGCGCCCGCTGCGACAATCTTCGCTGCTTCTGGCCTTGGGATTGAACACCGCAGGTGTGCTCTTAGCATTCTTCGAACATTTCGTTGCCGCCGGCATATTGCTTCTGGCTGGAGCCGCGGTAGCCATGGCGGCGATTCAGTTTTTCCAACGTGCGGTAAAACCGGCAAAGACCCTCAATGTTCACCGGACTTTCCCAGTGTTTATACGAATCGCGTATGGCTGGTTGCTTGTCGCCGGCGCCCTCGGCGTTTGGGCCGCGCACGTCGGCGCAGCACCGGGAATTTGGGGCGCTTCGCGGCATGCTCTGACGGTCGGATTCATCGCCGCGATGGTTTTCTGCGTCGGGCAGCGAATCCTGCCGTCGTTTTGCGGAATGCGCATACTGTGGAGCGCGCGCCTTATGTTCGTGATGTTGATCTTGCTGATGTGCGGATGCACGCTTCGCGTGATATCCGAAATCCTCGCCTATCAGGACTACGCGAGATGGGCATGGAATGTTCTGCCGGTTTCCGCGCTCATTGAGCTGACGGCAGTCGCGCTATTTGCGATCAATCTGATCGCGACGTTCGCTCGCCCACCCGTTGTTGTCCCATCTCCGCTCTCGATGACCACGGAATAGCGAGGGCTGCATGCAACGAAGCGCCCCGACGCTTGTTCCTTGGCTTTCTCGGTGAACGCTTCCCGCTTATTTTGCGCCGCGATCTTAAGAGTCGAAGCGCCGGCCCTTTATGAATGGGGATGTGGTCTGTCTTATCGCCCTTGATGAAATACTGAGGTGGGTGCAGCCCTTGCACTTTACGTCGGAAACGACTTTCCTCACGACGATGCCGCGAACTCGGCCTGCTTCCGAGTTCCATTCGACATGATCGCCATGTTTGAACGTCCGAGCGATCTTACAGTCGCTAGGGAACGGAAGGCTCATCCCGCCAGGCAATGGTCAGCAGAAAAGCGCTTTCGACCATGCCTTCGACATCATGAGGAATAGCGTGTTCTAACGTCAGCATCTGGCCAGCCGCGAGCTCCACTGCCCTTTCCGCTGTACTAAACCGAATTCGACCTTCAAGCGTGTGGACCGAGATTCGACCTTCGGTTCGGTGTTTCTCTAAGCGCCCGCCACTTTTCAGCACGATCAGCACCACGCGAAAATCGGGATACTTCGCGAGCGTCTTTGCCGTATGTCCCGATTGCCAGCGTCCTTCTGATCGTAGCTGCTGGATTTCGCCGGGAAGATCAAACGTCAAGAGCGGCGCGGTCAACGTCCCCACCTCGTGTTCGCGTCCGGTTTGTGGATTTGCTTGTGCTGTCATGACTTCACCTCGCAGTGGACGACGCCATTAGTTGCTGCCCGCACAGCCATTCTCGCGGGGTCGGCAACCCAACATAGACATGTTACCGCACGGCGTTCATCACATCACCCTCGTCCAACTGCCGAGAAGTGCTCGTCGTCCGCGGCAACGGGCTTAGGCCACGAAACCCTCAGCACCACCCCAGAGTGCTCCTCGTAGGCAAGCGTAAAGAGATGCGCACAACGCTCGCATAGCCAAAAGTGCTTTACTCCGTGAACACCGGAAGAGGAAGCGCTCTCCTGAGGAGATTCCCGGAAGCGGAAGAACTTGCCGCCTTTGCGCCAATCGAACGCAACAGGGCAAGCGGGATTCGCGCACTTTGCGCCTTCGCGCAAAGCAATCCCCCTGCTGCCGGCTTCGCGAAAAGTCGGCGCCATATCACTGTGGATTGCACTTTTTCGATGGCCCTCCAATCCGTTGATCGTGGCTTCGAGCCAGGTTCTCACCGTCTCCTCAATCTCGGGCTCACTGCCATAGCGATAGAGCGAGTCAAGCGTTTCGCCCCCGGCATTCAGCGGAATGTGCCGGCACGGATGCTTACCGTAGCGAAATTCCGGCGGCACAAGCTGCAGCAGGACACAATCGCCGCAGGACCCCAAATCCGCTTCGTAATCGTGATTCATGCATGCCGGAGAATCCTCGAAGATGTATACCGGCCTCCATCCGGAGTTCGGCACGCGAGCGTACCCGCCGTGATTCAGAAATTCGAGCTCTGCTTTCAAGACCTCCAGTAAATCTCTTTCATCTCTTTGCATCGCCGCCCTCCTGCCCTGCATACACATTATCCGCGCATCATTGGCGTTGTGCTGTGACTTGTGTCACTCGGATGAGGTGACTTTTGTCACTGCTCAGAGATCGTTCAGCGTGCCAGAGTGGTTCGGGCAACGAGGCGAATGATGAGTTCAATCCAAAGTCTGATTTAGAGGCGTTCGCCGTAAATGGAGGCCCTCTCCATCGCATCGCTTGCGTCGGGACAGATAAATGGCCACAATCCATCTTTTAGCTACGGACCAATGACGATAATCCCTGGCAGCAGCCCATGGTTCGAAGGGGATCGCACGGCTTCTTGATCGGCGGGTAATGCGGCGTGCGTCGAGCACGCCTTTGCGGAGGGCGGCATGGTTCAGTTCGATGCGGCACACAAAGCAGTTCATTATCCGGAGGACCGCCGATTTCGGATCTGGATCAGGCCCTCGATCCTGATCGGGCTTGGCATCGCGATCCTAGCCGTGGTCGCGGCGGCGTGGATCGAGCTCGCCGTCGCCGGACTGCCGCATGTGCCGCCGGTTCCCCAAATCTATCCCAATAACTTTGCCGGGCCGCACGGCTTTCCGGTATGGGTGCGCTACTGCCATTTCTTGAATTTCCTGTTCGTCATGCTGCTGATTCGCAGCGGCCTCTCCATCTTGGTGGACCATCCGCGCTTGTACTTCAACGACGGCTGCACACCGGGCAGCGAATGGATTCGATTTACGCCGCTGAAGGTCCCGCGCGACCGCCTGTGGACCGCGAAGGACGATGCGCGCTACATTTCGCCGCTGGTCGGCACTCCGGGTTATCGCCACACGATCGGCATCGCGCGCGTGTGGCACTTCATTGACGTCCATGGTTTCATCGCCACGGGCATCGCCTTCATCGTCATGCTATTCGAGACCGAGCAGTGGCGGCGCATCGTGCCAACCTCGCCCGTGGTTCTCCTGCAAGCCTGGAACACGTTCGTTCATTACGCCACGTTTCATCTGCCGCCCGAGCCGAACGGCTTTTACGGCTATAACGCTCTGCAGCAGATCGCCTATTTCACCGTGGTTTTCGTGTTTGGGCCGCTGGCGATTGCCACCGGTATCGCGATGTCGCCTGCCGTGGTGAATCGCTTCCCCTGGTACGCCCGAATTTTTGGCGGCCGCCAATCCGCCCGTTCAATTCACTTCCTCACCATGCTGAGTTTCGTGGCCTTTCTGGTGGTACATGTGACGCTCGTGGCGATGACGGGATTCGCCCGCAACATGAATCACATCGTGATGGGCACCGACGATCGGAATCCCGTCGGTATGTATTGGGGATTCGTCGGCATCGCGGTGGTCATTCTCTCCTGGGTTGCGGCGCACTATATCTCGTGGTACCACCCTCGCCCGCTGCAGCACGCGCTCAAGTCCGTCACCTATCCGATGCAGCTCCTCACCCTGAACCGGCTGATGCCGAGCCAAAAATATACGCAGGATCAGATCTCGCCTTACTTCTGGCCCAACGGCAAAGTGCCGGTGCGTGATGATTGGAAGCGTCTGGTCGAGGGTGGATTCAAGGATTTTCGCCTCCGGGTGGGAGGACTCGTCCAGAATCCGGTGGAGCTGTCTCTCGCCGATCTCGAGCGCATGGGCAAAGTCGAACACATCACCATGCACCATTGCATCCAGGGATGGAGCGGCATCGCAAAGTGGGGTGGCATTCCCATGGAGTCGCTCATTGAACTGGTACGGCCCAAGCCGGAAGCCAAAGTGGTGGCGTTCTTCTCATTCGGCGAAGCCCTGTATGGCGGCCCCTACTACGACACCCAAAGCATCGAGAACCTCCGCAAGCCGCAATGCCTCCTCGCGTTTCGGATGAACGACGAACGGCTCCCGCCCGTCTATGGCGCCCCGCTGCGCTTGCGAGTGGAAAACCAACTCGGCTACAAGATGGTGAAATGGATCGAGCGAATCGAGTTCGTTGAATCGGAGAAGCTGCTGGGTAAAGGAGAAGGCGGCAAAAACGAAGACGACGAGTATTTCGACCTGCTGCCCAATATCTGATGCGAAAGCACGATCCTGGTGAATCGCAGGCGAACGCCGACCACATTTTGTCGCTGCTTCGCCGGCTTCGGCTCGATTGGCTGGTGCATCATTTTCCGCCGCGCCTGGTCCGTTCCGTCTACGTCTTTGTGAATGGCTTTATCACGATTGGCCTGCTGGCGCTTTTGGCGCTGCTAAGCGGCAATCCATTTGTGTTTCCGTCGCTCGGCCCCACCGCCTACCTGCTATTTTTTTCGCCGCTGGCCGCAACGTGCAGTCCGCGAAACACGATCCTCGGTCACGCTATTGGCATCATGTGCGGCTATGCGGCTTTCGTTCTCACGGGTGCGGGCGCGCTGCCGTTCGGGATTCACCAGGGAATCTTCTGGCCGCGAATTCTAGCTGCGGCGCTTTCGCTTTCGGCCACAGGCGCGTTGATGACGCTATTCGGCGTGAGCCATCCGCCCGCGGGAGCCACCACGTTGATTATCTCGCTGGGCATCATTTCGAAGCCGCTCGAGCTCGTGATCATCGAAGTCGCGGTCTTCCTGCTCGTCGCGCAAGCCCTGGCGATTAATCGCCTGGCCGGCTTGCCGTATCCCTGGTGGAATGCTCCCGCTTCGATCACGCACGCCACCGACGGATTCGAATAGCCGCATTCCGCGATCCTGGCTTGCGAATTGCGAACGACCCCGCGGAACGTGCCCCCAGGAATAATCAGCGCTATCAATTCCTTCCGATGTGTGTTATCGTCTTTTCTGCGCTTATTACTTTCGGTTATGTTGCGCGGCCCCTCTGGTCCAACACCTGATCTGAGCCTATCCGCCATCAGTTTCCCCCGTTCGTTTTCAGCGTAATCTCAAAAAGGACTGGCGAAGAGCCGTCGCGCCCGCACCGAAGTTTGTGCCGGCCAACTGAAGCTCCTCTCCGGCAAAAATTAAATTGCAGACTTTCTCGGAACTATCTCTATCCCCTTCTCTAAAGGAGCGCCTGTCAGCGGCGCACTTCTCCGTTCCCACAGCCGTCCAAGCGGCCACGATTCCGCACGCGCTGGAAGGCAAAGACGTGCTCGCAACCGCTCACACCGGCACGGGCAAGACGCTCGCGTTTCTGATCCCGGTGATCGAAAGGCTCGCGCGGCGCGACGCGCATGGAATAGGAGCGCTCGTCCTGGCCCCTACGCGCGAACTGGCTATGCAGGTGGCCGAGCAATTCAACGCGCTAACGGGGAAAAACCTCGCGCCCGCGGCCCTCGTAATCGGCGGCTTATCTGAAGCCCCGCAATTGAGCGCCATTCGCAAGGGCGCTCGCGTTGTCATTGCCACCCCAGGCCGGCTCGAAGATTTCCTCGACCGCCGCCTGCTGCACTTCGGATCCTTGCAGACCCTCGTGCTTGACGAAGCGGATCGAATGTTGGACATGGGATTTCTCCCCGCGATTCGCAGAATTGTGGCGATTTTGCCAAAAGACAGGCAAACTCTCTGTTTCTCGGCGACGCTCGAAGCATCCGTCGCCAACATCATAAATTCCTACATGAACAACCCGGTGCGCCTTGCATTCGGCTCGACGCTGAAACCCTCGGAGAACGTCCGTCTTCAAGCATTTGAAATCTCCGCGGAAGGAAAGCACGATATGCTTTGCCAGTTGTTGGAGCAGGAAAAGGGCCGCTGCCTCGTATTCTCGCGCACCAAGCGCGGAACCGAGCGCATCGCCAAGCTGCTCAATGCCCGAGGCATCGAGGCAGCCATGATTCATGGCGGCCGCTCGCAATCCCAACGAACCGCCGCCCTGACCGGCTTGCAAGGGGGACGATACCGCGTTCTGGTGGCCACCGATTTGGCGTCGCGCGGCATTCACGTCGAAAATATCGCCCACGTCATCAACTACGACTTGCCGGATTTGGCGGAGAATTTTATTCATCGCGTCGGGCGCACCGGCCGAGCGGGCGCACGTGGTGTGGCCTCTACTCTTTTTCTCAGGGAGCAGCGGACGGAACTCATGCGGATGGAGCGCACTCTCGGCGTCCGATTTGAGCGCATGCCCGGAGACCGCGGTTCTATCGAAAAAACCGAAACCAACCACGGGACGAGCCGTCCGCGGCCCGCTCTCCATAACCATATGGATGCAACTCGCAGAGGAACTCCTTCAATGGAAAAAGCGCGCTTGGTCTTTTCCTCGCAGTCGGTAGCCTTGCGCGAATTCAGGAGAACAAAATGAAGAATCTATTCGTCGGCAACATGAGTTTTCAGACGACAGAAAGCGATTTGACCGGGCTTTTCACGCCGTTCGGCCAGGTAACTCGCGTTCACATCGCCATGGATCGGGAGACCGGCCGAGCGCGCGGTTTTGCCTTCGTCGAAATGGCAAACGATGATGAAGCCGCGAAGGCAATTGCAGCCCTCGACGGAAAGGATGTGGGTGGACGCAACCTTAAGGTCAGTGAGGCGCGTCCCAAGGCAGAGCGGCGCCCGGGCGGCGGGGGCGGCGGCGGTCGCTCGCGCGGTGGATTTTCCAACGAAGACTATCGTGACAGCTCCCGGCAGCCCCGCGAGCCCCGCTGGTAAGCACGCGTAGCGGCGCCCCACCAGCGCCGACGAAAACTAGACTCCAGGAGGTTTGATGGCGACCACATTTCTTAAACGCCAAAAGGAAATGAAGAGACTCGAAAAGCAGCGCGAAAAGGCCGAGCGCCGGAAGCAGAAGAAACTCGCAAAGCTTACAGACGGTGTGGATTCGCCGGAGGGAACTGATTCCCCGGAGGGATTTGATTCTCCGGACGCCGCCGGACCCGCCGCTGCGGATGGCAACACGCCGCCCGAGCCTGCCGCCGAAAACTGATTCGCCGCGCGCACCTCACCCTGAACGCGTCTCAAGCTCGGCGCAGCGCCGGTCAGTAATCAATTCGGGGCTTAGGCTTGTAAGAACGGTGCGAAGATTTGCTGGCGTGGTCCGCCCGGTAATCTTCCAGTTCGGTGTCGCTGATCGCGAAAGTCGTATGCGAAGGGTGATTCGCATTCGAGATCAGTTCGCGCCGCAGCTTCAAGGAACACACGTCCGGCGCGTCCTGATAGCGAACCCGGTGGGACGTGAAAGCCTCGTTCAGGATGGTGAGTGTGAAGTCGCGAATGTCCTCGGCGGCATAACGCACCTGGAACGAATATTCGCGATACTCGCCCTTCGTCTGGAAGCCGAAGTACTGCATAAGGACGGAGTCGCTCATTTTAGATTCGGCGCGGCGGCCTTCGCTTTCCTCAAGCCAACCACTCTCAACGATCCGCCTCGCTCATTCATTGTGGACTACGCCGCTGCTTTCCACCAGGCATTTCTGCCCCGCGGTTTAGCGCGGGCCCCGCGTGCGTTGCTTAGAATCTTCCGCGATCGTTCTTTTGCTTCGGCCGGCTTCGTTGCCAGTCGTTGATTTCGCTTTGCAACTCGCTCTTCCTCGTTTCATTCACTTCGGTGGCAAGCTGCCGTTGCAGCTGCGCGATCCGCGCCTCCACAAACTCCGGCCGGGCTGATTTCTTCGGTTTTTCAAATCGCATTCGTACTTCTCCTTTGGAAATTTGTCTTCCAGAGCTGCTCTCGGTAACCAGCCGGCGCGTGAACTAAGTTTGCGAGAAGATCATCAAGTCCCACTCGGTTCGCGCAATCTGCGACGCAGCAACGCCACCGGAGCGGGTGCAGCGGAAGGTGAACTCCCCTAGTATACACCTGTTTTGCTCGCGGAACGTTCGTGACTTGCGCCATTCCCCTGGCAGCCCGTTTGAATTTCCTTCACCTGTCGCGCCGGCGCGAAACTCGTTCGCGAAGGCGGCGCACGACGCAAAGGGTCACAGTCCGGCCCAGCTACCGTCATTTGGGCTGATTTGGGCTGATTGCCGCTGCGTGCGCGAGGGAGTATACTTTGTAGTTTGGGCCTATGTCATCGCAACATCCTGAGAGCGCTTCCCTCCGATCCGAACCCGTCGACCAGCCTTTGGGTGACGGTGAGGAGATTCGCGTCCATGGCGCGCGCGTCCACAATCTCAAGAACATAGACGTCGTAATTCCCCACAATCGCCTCACGGTGATCACCGGCGTATCCGGCTCCGGCAAATCGAGCCTCGCGTTCGACACGCTCTATGCCGAAGGCCAGCGCCGCTATATCGAATCGCTTTCCGCCTACGCCCGGCAGTTCCTCGAGCGCATGGAAAAGCCGGACGTGGACGAGATCACGGGAATCGCGCCCGCCATTTCGATTCGCCAGAAAAACTCCACCCGGAATCCGCGCTCCACCGTGGCGACCGCGACCGAGATTTACGATTATCTGCGGCTGCTCTTCGCGCGCGCCGGACACACCTACTGCCTGCGCTGCGGCGAAGAGGTTCGCAAAGACACGCTCGACGAAATTGCCGCGCGCGTTCTTGCCCTGCCCGCGGGCCGCCGCTTTTACGTCCTCTATGAGTTCAAGCCGGCCGAAACTCCGCGCGGCGCTGCCCCCGGCGCGAAGGGCGCGGCGCGCAAGCCGCCCCAGCCCGAAGGTAGCGTGCTTCGCGAATCCCTCGTGGCCCTGCAAAAGCGCGGCTTCAACCGCCTCTATCAATCGGGCAAGGTCTTCGAATTCGCCGCGCCCGAAGAACTGCTCGATCTGGATTTTACCAAGCCGGTTTACGTTCTCGTGGATCGCCTCGCGCTTTCCGCGGAAATTCGCTCGCGCCTGATTGACTCAATCGAGATTTGCTATCGCGAAGGCCGCGGCGAGGCCATTTTGGAATTTCCGCCTTCCCCGGACGAGCCGGCTGGCGCTGCCCAGCCCGAGCGGCTCCTTTTCAGCGAGCGCTTCGAGTGCCGGAAATGCGGCCTCACCTACCAGGAGCCGGAACCGCGCGTTTTTTCGTTCAATAATCCCCAGGGCGCGTGCCCGCGCTGCCAGGGTTTCGGCAATACGATTGATTTCGATCTGGATCGCGTGATCCCCGACACCAGTAAATCCCTCGCCGAAGGCGCCATCGAGCCATGGAACCGTCCGCGCTATCGCCAGTTGGCGATTGAAATGCGTCGGTTCGCCCGCGCAAACAATGTTCCGCTCGATGTGCCGTTCCGCGATCTCACTCGCGCCCAGCAGAACGCGATCATGGAAGGCGAGCGCGGCGGCGACTTTCCCGGCGTCAAGGGCTTCTTTCAGTGGCTCGAACGCAAGAAGTACAAGCTGCACGTGCGCGTCTTCCTGAGCCGCTATCGCGGCTATGCTATCTGCCCGGAATGCCAGGGAACGCGTCTGCGCCCGGAGGCGCGCGCGGTGAAAGTCGCGGGCCGTGCGATCACCGAAATCTGCGCCATGACGGTCCAGGAGGCGCGGCCGTTCTTCTCGAATCTGAGGTTGAGCCCCGCCGAAGCCAAAATCGCCGAAAAGGTGCTCGAGGAAATCCAGCAGCGCTTGCGTTTTTTGGATGAAGTTGGGCTGGATTATCTGACGCTCGACCGGCTCACCTCCACCCTTTCCGGCGGCGAAGCGCAACGAATCCAATTGGCCACGTCCCTCGGATCGAACTTGGTCGGCGCGATGTACGTGCTGGATGAACCCTCCATTGGATTGCATCCGCGCGATACGAACCGCCTCATCGAAATCCTCAAGGGCCTGCGCGATCTCGGCAACACGCTCATCGTGGTCGAGCACGATCCAGACACGATTTTAGCCGCGGATTGCATTCTCGATCTCGGCCCCGGCGCCGGAGAGCACGGCGGCAAGGTAACCTTCGCCGGCACCCGCGAAGCCCTGCTCGCCGACCGCCATTCGCTCACAGGCCGCTATCTGCGCCACGAGCTGAATATCCCCATCCCGCAGACGCGTCGAAAGCCGCGCGGCAAGCTGCTGAAGATTTTCGGGGCGCGCAGCCACAATTTGAAAGGGATAGACGTGCTGATTCCGCTCGGCACGCTCGTCGCGATCACCGGCGTATCCGGCTCCGGCAAATCCACGCTCGTCTACGACGTGATTTACAAGGCATTGCAGGCCAAGCGCGCGGGCGGTAATTGGCAGGAGGCCTGTGCGCGCATCGAAGGCGATGCCGGCGTTGCCGCTTTGGAGCTAGTGGACCAATCCCCCATTGGCAGAACGCCGCGATCCAATCCGGCCACGTACCTGAAAGCGTTCGATCCCATCCGCGAAGTCTTCGCCTCCACGCCGGAGGCGCGCAAGCGCGGCTACACCGCCGGCCATTTCTCCTTCAATATTCCCGGCGGCCGCTGCGAAGCCTGCCAGGGAGACGGCACCGTCACAGTCGAGATGCGCTTTTTGGCGGACGTCGAGCTGGTCTGCGAGGAATGCCACGGAACGCGATATAAAAGCGGCGTGCTCGACGTTCGCTACAAAAATAAAAACGTCCACGAAGTCCTTCAGATGACGGTGCGCGAGGCGCTCGTCTTCTTCGCCCCGCATCCGAAAATCACCTCTCGCCTCCGCGTGCTCGAAGAGGTCGGCCTCGGATATCTGCGGCTCGGCCAATCCGGCACCACGCTCTCCGGCGGCGAAGCGCAACGCCTCAAGCTGGCCGCGCATCTCACCCGAGAGGAGAACACCGGCATCCTTTATATTTTCGACGAGCCGACGACCGGACTCCATTTCGACGATATTCAGAAGCTGCTCACCGCCTTCCGCAAATTGCTGGAAGGAGGGGCTTCCGTGCTGATTATCGAGCACAACCTGGACGTGATTAAATCCGCCGATTGGATTGTGGACCTCGGCCCCGAAGGCGGCGATGCCGGCGGCCGCGTCATCGCGGTGGGGACGCCCGAGCAGGTCGCGCGCAATTCGCAATCGCACACCGGCAAGTTCCTGGCTCGCGTGCTGAACGAACGGAATGGCGCGAATCGTGAAGCCGCGCCGCGCATGCCCTCGGCTGCCGAAGGCGCGCCGCGCCCTGAGTGATCCATGCCCTGGCGCTCGAAATCGCTGATCTGCTGTGCGCTTTGCGGCCTGTGGCTAGCCTGCCCAGCCGCGCGCGGCCAGACGGTCAACGTCTCCCGCAAGCGCATACCCGCCAATCCCGCCGATGTCGCCCTGCAGAAGAAGCTCGCCGATGCGGCAGACGCCGTGAACCGAAAGGATTATCGAACCGCGGCGCAGGATTATCAGGATTACCTCGCAAAAAAGCCCGGCGATGCCCACGTTCATTACAATCTCGGCTACGCCTATTCGGCGCTCGCTCGCCCCGCTGACGCCAAGGCCGAATACGAGCGCGCCATCTCACTCGATCCCAAGATGCAGTCCGCGTATCAGAATTTAGGCCTCACGCTGCTGAAAACCGACCCCGCGTCCGCCGTTGCTCCGCTCCAGAAAGCGGTGGAACTCGCCCCCGATCAGCCCGAGCCGAAATTCCTGCTCGGCGACGCCTTCGAACGCAGCGGCAAGCTGGCCGAAGCCATCGAGCAATACCGCGCGGCGGAGAAGCTCGATAGCGACAATTTCGACGTTCATTTCCAATTGGCCCGTGCACTGCTCGATAGCGGACATCCCGCCGATGCGGAGCCTGAATTTCGCGTGGCGGTCGGCCTGCGTCCTTCCGATGCGGAGCCGCACCTGGGCCTTGCCGAAAGCCTCTTGCGCCAGAAGAAGACTGCCGCGGCCGCGGCGGAATTCGCCTCCTACTTGCGCGGCCGGCCCGCGGATCGCCAGGCGCGCATCGAATATGCAACCCTGCTCGAACAGTCTGGCAGCTACGACGACGCGCTCGCACAGCTCGATCAAGCAGCCAAGCGAGGCCCGGAAGACCTTGGTTCTCTGAAGCTGCGCGCGCAGGTCTATTTCGATCGGAAGCAATATGCCGCCGCGATTCCGCCCCTCCAAAAGGCAAAAGCGCTCGCACCCGCCGACCCGAGCATACCGGCGGAGCTTGGCCATCTCTATATTGAAGAGAAGCAGTATGCGGACGCCGCGCGCGAATTGGCGGCGGCGCTGAAGCTCGACCCCAAGGCCAATGACGTGCTCGGCGAATTCATCACCGCGCAATACTTGGGCAAAAATTATCCCGCGGCGCTCCAGGGCCTGGACGTGCTCGCGCAGCGTGAGAACCTTTCCGCGGGCGCCTGGTTCATTCGCGGCGATTGTTACGATAAACTGGGCCAGCAGGCGCAAGCGCTCGACGCGTATCAGGAATTTCTGCGGATGAACACGAACCAGAACAGCGATTTTTACTTCGAGGCTTCATCCCGGGTTCGCGAGTTGAAGCGGGAACTTGAAAAGAAGAAGAGGTAACCGGTGCCGATGGTATTGCGTATTGCGGGTCCCCTGCTGGCCTTTGCGGTCGCTCTCGGGCCTGCATTTTCGCAGAGCAAGGCCGCCGATTACCGCTCGAAATTCGAACGCGAGACGAACATAGTCCACAAGGCCAAGCAGATGCGCAAGCTCGGCCGCGCCGAGTTCAAGGATATTGAAGAGGAAATGTCCGCCGGCAATACCGATGCCGCCCTCGCCGGTCTGCGGCAGTACCTCAATCAGGCCAAACTCTGCGAGACGGGCCTCGACGCGCGTGGCGTCAACGCCGAAAATCACCCGTCCGGCTTCAAGGAGCTGCAATTCTCCCTGCGCGATTCCCTGCTGCACGTGGACAATATTCTCTCCGGCCTGCCTGCGAGCGAACAGGCCCCCTTTCTGAACGTGCGCAAGGACCTCGACGCCATCAACCGTCATGTGATTCGCGAGCTTTTCCCGCGCCAGCCCGCGTCCGCCAATCCCAAGTCTGGCGCGAAGCACTAAAGGAGACCCTCGTGAGAACTCGTCGGACGATGCTTACCGCCGCTGCGACGCTGGCCCTCGCCTTCGCTTCCCTCCCCCGCGCCGCCGCCCAATTTTCGCGCAAGGACTATCTCTCCGATACCGAGGCCGACAGGGTTCGCGACGCGGCCACCCCCGGCGCGCGCATCAAGCTCTATATGTTGTTCGCCGAAGATCGCCTGAAAAAGTTCGAATACGAGCTCAACCGAAAAGTCCCGGAAGAGCGCCGCTCCGAAATCCTCAACGGGCTCCTCAACGGCTACTCCGGCTGCATGGACGACGCCGCCGACCAGATCTCCGTCGCCAAGGAAAAGCAGTCGGATATCCACAAGGAACTCGCCGCGATGCTCTCGAAGGGCAAGGAATTTCTTACGACGCTCCAGAAAATTGAGCAGACCGGAGCCGGGCTCGACACCTATAAAGACACGCTCGAAGACGCCATAGACGGCACCAAAGACGCCATCTCCGACGCGCAAGACGCCAAAAAGGAAATACTCGCCCCGCCGGTGCGCCGAAAGCAGTGAACTCGCGCGACCGGCAGTCCAAATCCGTCCCGGGCGGCGAGCGAATCTTTCACCGCATCTTCGTGCGCCTCGGCTGCACGGGCCGCCCGCCGCAATTTATCGTCGAATATCATCCCTACGCGGGCCTCACGCACACCATCCGCCTGCGCGACGACGTCGCACGCGTAAGGCTTTCCGACGTATTGCGCGAAACCCCGTTGCGGATCATGGAAGCAACGGCCGCAATCCTTCTCGCGCGTTTGTACCGTCGCAAACCGCCCGCGGACCTGCTGCTCGCCTATCGCGAGTTCTCCGTTGCGGCAGCCACCCGCCGGAAGCTGCGCTCGTACCGCCGCCTCCGCGCGCGTCCCGCCGAGCACTCCCCTGCGGGCGCGCACCACGATCTCGCGCCGCTCTTCGATGCGCTGAACTCTCGCTACTTCGGAGGAAAGCTTCGCCTGCCGCGCCTTAGATGGAGTGCGCGCTCCTGGCGCTCGCAGTTGGGCTGCTTCGATCCGGCGCTGAATCAAATCGCGATCAATCGCCGCCTCGACCGCCCCCGCGTCCCGCCTTACGTCGTCGCCTACGTCCTCTATCACGAGATGCTTCACCTCAAGCATCCCATTCGCCTCGCGCGATGCCGCCGCGAATCGCATTCGCCTCGATTTCGCGCCGAAGAAAAGCGATTCAAGGACTATGCCCGCGCCATGGATTTTCTGAAGCGATTTCCTGCCTGGTAGGAGGGTCGTGCGTCCCGCTCACCCCCCGGTCAACTCTTTGACAGCTTCGCGATTTTCTTCTCGATCTTCTTGCGATCCGTCGGATTCGGAAACACCTGCAAATATTCCTTGTAGTACTTCAGCGCGGTCGCCTTATCGTGCTTTTTCTCGTACGCCTCGCCGAGCAGCTTGCGCGGCTCACCCCAATCCGGCCGCAACCGCACCGCCTCCTTGAAACGATCAATCGCCGCGTCCGGATCGCCCTTGCGCAGATAGAACGTCCCAACCTCCACGTCCTTCGCCGCATGAAACGGGTCGTAATTAGGTTGACCCGAATCCCCCGCGGCGCTGCCGCCATCCTGCTTCTTCGCGCCGGATTTCGCCGAGTCGTGCTGCGGCGCATCCTTCGATTGATGCACGGGCCGCCCCGGCGCGCCCATCGGCGCAAGCAGCATCGCCCCTCCCGCAATCGCGGTCGCGATCCAGCCAGCACGCCCTCGCGGCGGTCTCGCGTAGCGGGTCGGTTTGAATTTTCTTGAACGCGTCGCGCCGGAGCCGAGTTCGCCCGCGGAGACGGATCGCGACACAAGCGGTTGAAATTCACACTGACTCGCTGCCAATTCCACGCCTCCTGGCAAGCAGTTGGATTCCCTTGCTATCATGTGTGTTGCTCGCGCGCAGCCGCTACGCACCCTGCGCGCATCCTATTGTAACGCCCTCATGGAACCGCGTGAAAAGGCCGCGCAACTCCCCCGCCAGCCCGGGGTGTATCTCTTCGAGGACGCCGCCGGCACGATCCTCTACGTTGGAAAGGCCGTCTCGCTGCGCAGCCGCGTCCGCTCCTATTTCCTCGAATCGCGCTGGCAGGACGCAAAGACAGGCTCCCTGGTCCGCGAAATCGCCGACGTCCGCTGCATCGTTGTAGACAACGAGAAAGAGGCGCTCGCCCTCGAAAATAATCTCATCAAGCGCCACAAGCCGAAATTCAATGTCCTCCTCCGCGACGATAAGACCTACCCCTACATCCGCTTCACCGCGCGCGAACAATATCCGCGCGTCTACGTCACCCGCCGCCTGATCAAGGACGGCTCCATCTATTTCGGCCCGTATTTCCCCGCCAGCCTCGCCTATCGCCTCGTGCATCTCATCCACAAGCATTTTCTCGTCCCGTCCTGCACGGTGGACCTCACGCGCCGCCATCCGCGCCCCTGCCTGCAATTTCACATTCATCGCTGCCTCGGCCCGTGCGTCGAAGGCCTCGTCGCCGGCGAGCGTTACGCCCAAGCCGCACGCGACGTTCGCCTCTTTCTCGAAGGCCGCCGCGGCGATCTCGCCCGCGGCGTCGAAGAACGCATGCAGCGCGCCGCCTCCGCCGAACGATACGAAGAAGCCGCCGGATACCGCGACCTGCTTCACACCCTCGCCGAAATGGAGGAGCGCCAGAAAATCGCCGCCGCTTCCGGAGACGATACCGACGTGCTCGCCTGGTACGCCGAACCGCCCCAGGTCGCCGCCAATCTCTTCCATCTGCGCGGCGGCCGCGTCGTCGACCGTCGCGATTTTTACTGGGAGGAGCTCGATGCATTCGATCCCGCCGAATTTCTCCCCTCGCTGCTCAAGCAGCTTTATCTCGACGCCGCCTATCTCCCTCGCTACATTCACACGCCGATGGATTTCGAAGATCGCGCCCTTCTCGAAGATGTGCTGACGGAGGCCGCCGGCCATCGCGTCGAAATCCTCAATCCGCAGCGCGGCCAAAAACACGCCTTCCTCGAACTCGTCGAAAAGAACGCGAAGCACTCGTTCACGCAGCGCTTTCGCGTCCTGCGCCCCGGCTCCAAGGCAATCGCCGAAGCGCTCGAAGCCGCCCTCGCGCTTCCCGAGCCGCCCAAGCGCATCGAATCCTTCGATATTTCGCACATCCAAGGGTCAGACACCGTCGCCTCCATGGTCGTCTGGGAGGATGGCCGCATGAAGAAGTCCGACTACCGCAAATTCATCATTCGCGGCGAAGCGGCCCGCGAAAATGGCGATTCCGCCGCCGGCCTCCTCCGCGACGATTTCGCCAGCATGCGCGAAGCCGTCGAGCGCCGCTATCGCCGCCTCCAGCAGGAAGGCAAGCCGCTCCCCAGCCTGATTCTCATTGATGGCGGCGTCGGTCAGCTCCATGCCGCCGCGCAAGCCCTCGACAAGCTCGAAATCATCAACCAACCCCTCGCCAGCATCGCCAAAAAAGAAGAAATCCTCTCCGTCCTCGGCCGCGAAAACGAGCCCATCATCCTCGAAAGGCACTCGCCCGTGCTTCACCTGATCCAGCAGATCCGCGACGAGACCCATCGGTTCGCCGTCACGTTCCATCGCCTCCGCCGCAGCAATCGCCGCTTGCGGACCTCGCTCACCGAAATTCCCGGCGTCGGCGAACGCACCGCCCGGAAGCTCCTCCGCCGCTTCGGCAGCGTCGCCCGCCTCCGTCAAATGACGCTCGCCGAATTGCGCGAAGCCGTCCCCCCAAGCCAAGCCCGCCGCGTGTTCGAAGCCCTGCATCAACCCGCCGGCGTTTCCGCCCAGCCGTAGCGGCACAGCCTGCTGTGCCCGCCGGCCGCTGAACCACTCACCGCAAAATCAAAATCGTGGCCGTCGAATTCACCTTTTCGCTGAGCTTCCAAATCCCGCCGCTTTCTTGACACCCAAAAACACGCGTGCTACGTTCGCTTTTCCGGCGTAATCGCCGCGAATTTCCTTGTGACCGCATCCACCACGGCTGAAATCCGCAAGACAGCCCTCAACGCATTGCACCGGCGACTGGGCGCGAAGATGGTCAATTTCGGCGGCTGGGATATGCCCCTCGAATACTCCGGAATCCTCGCCGAGCATCAAGCCGTCCGCAATCGCGCCGGCCTGTTCGACGTGAGCCACATGGGCGAAATCGAAATTCGCGGCGATCGCGCCCTCGAACTCGTCCAGTGGGTCACCTGCAACGACGCGGCCAAGCTCCGCGAAGGCCAGGCGCAATATTCCGGCCTGATGACCTCCGCCGGCGCCTTCGTGGACGATCTTCTCGTCCATAAAATTTCCCCGTCGCATTACCTTCTCTGCGTCAACGCCGGCAATCAGGACGCCGATTTCGCCCACATCGCCCGGGAAAATCGCTTCGGCGCCGATGCGCAGAATACCGGCGCGCGCTACACGCAGCTTGCCGTTCAGGGCCCGCTGGCCAAGGACATTCTCCAGCGTCTCACCCCCGTTTCGCTCGATCCCATCGCGTATTATCATTTTACTTTCGGCAAGGTCAGCGCCACCGATTGCCTGATCGCGCGAACCGGCTATACCGGCGAGGACGGCTTCGAAATCTATTTCGCCCCCGAATATTCCGAAAAGCTCTGGGACGATCTCCTCCGCGCCGGCGCGCCCTCCGGCATGATTCCTTGCGGATTGGGCGCGCGCAATACGCTGCGTCTCGAAGCCGGCATGTGCCTCTATGGCCATGAAATTGACGAGACGACGACCCCCTGGGAAGCGGGTCTCGGCTGGATTTGCAAGCTTGCGAAGGGCCCGTTTCTCGGCAGCGAGCCGCTCGCGCGCCAGCGGCAAGCCGGCATCGCGCGCACGCTCGTTGGATTCGAAATGCTCGATAAGCGCATCGCCCGCGATGGCTATCCCGTGCGGATCGCCGGCCGCGAGGCCGGTCGCGTATCGAGCGGCGGCCCCGCTCCGTGCCTGAAGAAAAATATCGGCATGGCTTACGTCCCGCCCGCGTCCAGCGCCGTTGGCACGGAAATCGAAATCGGCATTCGCGGGCAGGCCTCCCCTGCGCGCATCGTGCCTCTACCTTTCTATAAGCGCGCGCAGTAAAGTTGTTTTGAAATTGCCGCACCGAATCTGTTGGTTGACGAAGGGGAGCCGCCCATGTATCCGAGCGAGTATCGCTACACGAAAGATCACGAATGGATTAAGGTCGAGGGCTCGACCGGCACCATCGGCATCACCGACTACGCGCAGCACGAACTCGGTGACGTCGTATTCGTCGAACTGCCCAAGGTCGGCGCCGCCCTCAAAGCCGGCGAATCCTTCGGCACCGTCGAATCCGTCAAAGCCGTCAGCGAGATTTTCGCCCCCGTTTCCGGCGAAGTCGCGGAGATCAATTCCGCCCTCGCCGATTCGCCGGAAAAGATCAATCAAGATCCGCACGGCGCCGCATGGCTGCTGAAGTTGCGCCTCGCCAATCCCGCCGATGCCGCCGCCTTAATGGACGCCGCCGCCTATCAAGCCTACATCTCCGAACAATCCAAGGAACAATCCGCCTGATGCGCTATCTCCCCAAAAGCCCCGCGGAACGCGAGCAGATGTTGCAAGCCGTCGGCGCCCGTTCCGTGGACGAACTGTTTCGCTCGATCCCGGAAACCTTCCGCCTTCGCGCGCCCCTTCCGCTTCCCGGCCCGCTTTCCGAAGCCGAGATCATTCAGTATTTTCAGGCGCGCGCGGCGGAAAATTCCCGCGGCTTCGTTTCCTTTCTCGGCGCCGGAGTCTATTCGCATCTGCGCTCGGTCGTCACCGATTCGCTCGTCCAGCGCGGCGAGTTCCTCACCTCCTACACCCCGTATCAGGCCGAGATTTCACAAGGCACGCTCACCGCCATCTTCGAATTTCAGACGCTCATGTGCCAGCTCACCGCCCAGGAAGTGGCGAACGCTTCGATGTACGACGGCTCCACGGCGCTCACCGAAGCCGCGCTCATGGCGAATCGCATCACCGGCAAATCGCGCGTCCTCGTCGCGCGTTCCGTCCATCCGGAATACCGCGAAGTCCTCCGAACCTACGCGAAGCACACCGGCATCGAAGTGGAGGAGATCGCCTATCAGCCATCCGGAGAGCTCGATCGCGCCGCCCTGAACCAGACCCGCCTCTCCGGCGCCGCGGCGCTGATCGTTCAATCCCCGAATTTCTTCGGCGTTCTCGAGGACGTTCCCGCCCTCGCCGAGGCAGCCCACGCCTCCGGCGCCCTCCTCGTCGCCGGCATCGCCGAGCCTGTCTCGCTCGGCATCGTGCGCCCGCCCGCCGAAGCCGATATCGTTGCCATCGAAGGCCAGGCCTTCGGCGTGCCGCCCAGTTACGGCGGTCCGTACGTCGGCGTCATCGCCACGCGCGAAAAATTCGTGCGCCAGATGCCCGGCCGCCTCGCCGGCCAGAGTGCCGACGATCAGGGCCGCCGCGGATTCGTGCTCACGCTCGCCACCCGCGAGCAGCACATTCGCCGCGAGAAGGCCACCTCCAACATCTGCACCAACGAAGCGCTCTACGCCCTCGTCACCACAATTCATCTCTGCCTGCTCGGCAAGGAAGGCCTCCGCGAAATGGCGCTCCAGAATCTTTCGAAGGCGCGCTTCGCCCTCGCCGAGCTGGAAAAAATACCCGGCGTGCGCCGCGCCTTTTCGGGCCGCTTCTTCAACGAATTCGCGCTGGAATTTCCGCGCTCCGTGAAGCTGATCAACGCCGCGCTGCTGCGCGAGAAAATCGCCGGCCCCTTCGTGCTCGGCCGGCATTACCCGGAGCTGACCAAGCGAGGCCTCGTATGCGTCACGGAGACGATGCCACGCGCCGAAATCGAGCGCTTCGCGAATGCGCTCCGCCGCATTCTCGAAACGCCGCTCTAATGAGAACCCAGGGGCCGCCGACCGAGAAGGTTTGGCATCAGGTCTAAATGTAGCGCCGGGGCCTTCAGCCCGGCAGCCATCAAGGAGCCGTAGCTCTTGAACTCGAAACTCACTGAAACCGAAGCGCCTGCTCGCCCGGGCGAACCCGCCGGCATGATCCGCAAAGCCGGCCGCCACGTCAGCCAAAATGAAGGGCTGATCTTCGAAAAATCCGCCCCCGGCAAGCGCGGCATGGAACTGCCCCCGCTCGACGTCCCCGCCTGCAATCCCGCCGCGGCCCTCGGCGCGGATTTCGTTCGCGACGGCATCGAAGGTTTTCCCGAGGTCAGCGAGATCGAAGTCATCCGCCATTTCACGCGCCTTTCCACCTGGAATTACGCGATAGACCTCGGCATGTATCCCCTCGGTTCCTGCACCATGAAATACAATCCGCGCGTCAACGAATATGTCGCCCGGCTCGACGGCCTCGCCACCGAACATCCGCAGCAATCCGCCGGTCTCTCCCAGGGCTGCCTCCGCATCATTCACGACCTGAAGGAGTGCCTGCTCGCCATCACCGGAATGGACGCCGCCACGCTCCAACCCGTCGCCGGCGCGCAGGGTGAACTCGCCGGCCTGCTGATGATTCGCGCCTATCTCGAAAGCCGCGGCAACCCGCGCAAAAAGGTCCTCATTCCGGATTCCGCCCACGGCACCAATCCCGCCTCCGTCGTCATCGCCGGCTACGAAGTGCGGAACATCCGCTCCAACGACCGCGGCCAGATTGACACCGATCATCTGCGCGAATTCGCCACCGAAGACGTCGCCGCCCTCATGGTCACCAATCCCAGCACCCTCGGCGTCTTCGAGGAACGCATCCACGAAATTGCCGGCATCCTACATGAACGCGGCGCCCTGCTCTATATGGACGGCGCCAATATGAACGCCCTCGCCGGAATCGCCCGCCCCGGCGATTTTGGCGTGGACGTAATGCACCTGAATCTGCACAAGACGTTCTCCACCCCGCATGGTGGCGGCGGCCCGGGCGCGGGTCCCGTGATGGTGAAGAAAATCCTCGAGCCCTTTTTGCCGGTCCCCGTG
Source organism: Candidatus Acidiferrales bacterium (assembly GCA_035553255.1). Taxonomy (GTDB): domain Bacteria; phylum Acidobacteriota; class Terriglobia; order Acidiferrales; family UBA7541; genus Palsa-295. Next base: position 25,748 of record DATNDJ010000018.1, read on the forward strand.
GTTGTTCGCACGGACGACGGCCGCTTCGCCCTCGACGCCAACCGCCCGCGGAGCATCGGCCGCGTCCGCGCCTATTGCGGCAATTTCGGCGTCCTGCTTCGCGCCCTGGCTTACATCCTCGCCTATGGCCCCGGCATCCGCCAGGCCACCGAGGACGCCGTCCTCAACGCGAACTACATCCGCAATGGCATCGAGGACGCCTACGACCTGCCCTACAAGCTGCCCTCCATGCACGAAGTGGTCTTCAGCGATTCACGCCAGAAGCGCCACGGCGTCAACACAATGGACATCGCCAAGCGCCTCATTGACTACGGATTCCATCCCTACACCACCGCCTTCCCGCTCATCGTTCCCGGCGCCCTGATGATCGAGCCCACCGAATCCGAATCCAAGGAAGAGTGCGATCTCTTCATCGCCGCCATGCGCTCCATCGCCGCCGAAGCCGAATCCAATCCCGAAATCGTCAAGACCGCCCCCCACTCCACCCGCGTCGGCCGCCTCGACGAAGTCGCCGCCGCCCGCAAACCCATCCTCCGCTGGCGCCCATCCGACGAGGATCGTCGTCCTGAGACAAGCGCTGTCGGCTTGTCGAAGGGCCCGCGCCCTTAGCCGCCGCTATGGACGCACCGATTTCCCTTGACTTTCGCCGTTTACTATGCTATACAGGTCTGTATCCAATAACAATTGGATAGCACGTGGGGCGAACCGGACACCGGCCCGCTCGAAGGCGCCAAAGGTGTGCCCTGGAATTGAATGTAGCAGCAGCTTAAGAAGGAGGAAGGGCAAGAGGCGATGCGAGCGATTCTAATCTACGGTACGGGGATTAGAAACCGACCTAACCCCTTTGTTTGCACCGCACATTCCGTTCTAATCTACGGTAACCATCCCCGGGAAACGCGCCCTACCGATCCGAATCTTCCCCTGATTTCTGCGGCGGCTGCGGCAGGTCGTGTGCCGCCAGCCTCATCTTTTCGAATTCAGGCGAGTCGGTGCGATAGCCCGCCGGCGGCCCGCCCATCCGGCGCACCTCTTCGAGCACGCGTTCGCCGCGGTTCGCCGTCGCCGGATGGTCGTTCAGGAACGCGATGCGGTGCCGCTTGCTTTCCTCCTCGGCCTTCTCGAAGAATTGTGCCAGCGCCCGCGGATCGTACCCCGTGTCATAAAGTATCTGCGCGCCGACGATATCTGCCTGCTGCTCGTCCCGCCGCGAAAACTTCAGGAACAGCAAACCCATCCCGCTGTGCACGCCAAGTTGCGTCAGCAGCTCGGAGATCGTGTTGCCCCCCATCCAGCCGCTGGCAATGGCGAGCGACATTTGCAGCGGCGCCTGCTTCGATATTTCGTTCGTGCTGTGCCGCAGCGCCACGTGCGCAATTTCGTGCGACAGAATCCCGGCAAGCTGCGCTTCGCTATCCGCCGCCTCAATGGCGCCTCGGTTGATGTAAATGAATCCTCCCGGCAAGGCGAACGCGTTGATTTCTTCATCGTTCACGCATTTGAACCGATACGGATACGTTGCACCGGGCGCGTGCTCCGCCAGCTTCCGCCCCAGCGCGTTCAGATACGCATCCAGCCGCGCGTCGCCGCACAGGACAAGCTGCCGGTCCATCTCCGCCGAATACTTTTCGCCGAGTTGAATATCCTGCTTTGTCGAGAAGAGGTCAAAGCCAGGCCGCACGCGGGTACGGTCGGCACACGCAGGGCACGCCAGCACGGTCAAGACGAGCGGAAGCAACACAACCAAGCAAATTATCCGACGCAGGGAAAGGAGGCGCCGAAAAGCGCCAAGGGACACGGCCGGGGACTGACGGGAATTGGCCCTAAACATGACCGCCTCCGCCGACGTCCGTCCGCCGGAATGAACTTTCGCGGAGCGAGACGAACTAAACGTCCCCGCGAGCAGAGTGGCCGAACACCAAGCGCCCGGCCCTCCGACACCGCGACTATAGTCCATTCCTAAGCCAATGCAATCTTGATTTTCTTAGCGATGCGACGGACCCCTCGACGCGTACACTATGCCCATTAAGCCGCTCTACACGGTTTCTTGCTTACTATGCTAAGCAAGTACTTTCGTACTAACTACATTCGCGCCGAAACTTTGTAAAACTTTTCGGGGGCAGATACGGGTGCGAAGAGCGCCCGCCTCGGCCTGCTTGCGGCGGCTCCGCATGAACCGCGGATAGTGCAGCACGATCGCGCTGCGCGGTTACGAGACAGGGAACCTCCATGCGGAGCCTCCCAAAGCTTATCCCGGTGTAGGCAAACGGGCACAGTCACGTGGTAATAACGCCACACCGCTCCTTGACTTGCCTCCCATAAGCCAGTATTTTGTGTTTTCCATGCCAGCACCAAGCCCAACCCATCCCAGTCCGCCCGCAAGCGCCCCAGCACAGACACAAACGCCCCAAACACCCGAAGTGCGCGGTACGGAACCGCCGTTGATCGAATACTTCGACACGCTTTACCAAGCAATGGGACCGCAGGGCTGGTGGCCCGCCGAAACCCCCTTTGAGGTAGTCGTTGGCGCTTTTCTGACGCAAGGAACCGGCTGGAAGAATGTGGAACTCGCGATCCAGGCGCTCCTGGATGCTCGCCTCCTGACCTTTGAGGCCATCGAGAAGGCGCCTGTGGAGCGAATCGAGCGCGTGATCCGCTCGTCCGGCTATTTCCGGCAGAAGGCGCGGAAGTTGAAGGCATTCTGCGAGTTTGTGCGCCGCGAATACAACGGCTCGCTCGACCAGCTCTTCGACGAACCTACGGCCGAACTACGGCGCAGGCTGCTCAACGTATTCGGAATCGGCCCCGAGACAGCGGACACGATCATGCTCTACGCCGCCGGGCATCCCACCTTTGTGGTGGATACCTACACGAAGCGCATCCTGGTGCGGCACGGATGGGCGGACGAGAAAGCCACCTACGATCAGATCCGCGAAAAATTCGAGAGCCGGCTTCCGCCACAGCCTCGGCTCTTCAATGAATTTCACGCGCTCATTGTGAATATCGGGAAGAATTTCTGCCACAAGCAGCGCCCGAAATGCAGCGAATGCCCCTTGGGCTGCTTCCTGGCGGAGGGCCGTTAGATGGCGTCGCGGAAACGCAAATTGCGGTTGGCGATCGGCGGCGCAATTGTCGTGCTCCTGGCCGGCATTGTGTTCACGGTTGGCTCTCTGAAAGTGCCGCTCGCGCCCCAGCAGCGGACGCCTTTCGTCATTTTCTTTGCACTGTTCGAGTTCGTAGGGGCGGCCCTGCTCGTCTTCGGGCTGATTTTGCTGCGCACGCTTCTGCGGCTTTGGGCGGAGCGCCGCAGCGGGCAGATGGGCTCGCGATTCAAGGCCAATATGGTGATGGGGGCGATGGCGGTCTCCCTGCTCCCGCTGCTTTTCATGTTTTTCTTCAGCTATGCGCTGGTAAACCGCACACTGAACGCATGGTTTCCGCGGCCGCTGGAAATCGCAAACCAGCAAAGCCTCGCCTTGATCGAGGAGTTCACCAGTCGCGGATACGCCCGTATGTCGCAGGAGGCTCAATCGGCCTGCGCGCTGATCGAGGGGCCAACTCCTGCAAATCTGACCGACGCGCTCGCCAAGGCGGCGCCCCGCGCCGACGCGCTTTGGATGCTTTCGCCCGGCGGCGCGGTATTGAAGGTCGCACCGGCAGCGTTCGCAGGATCGCTTGCCGCGGCACATCTGAAAATGGTCAGTACGCTTCCCGCGGGGACCGAGGTCTGGAATAGCTCGAAGGGAGCGCTCGTTGCCGGCAGCGCGCCCTGCGGCGCGGGCCGCCTGGTGATCGCGCGAATCGTCCCCGGGGATTTTCTCGAACGGTACAGCGAAATTCAGACGCAGACGCAGATCTACGAGCAGCAGCATCAGCACCTGCGAGCGTATAAGCGCGAGATCCTGCTCGCGCTCTCCCTGATTACGCTCTTGCTGATCTTCGCCACCACGTGGGCCGCGCTGTTCCTTTCGAAGCAGGTCACCGTTCCGATTCAGGCGCTCGCCGAAGCCACCCGGGAAATCTCCGTGGGGAATTTCGACCACCGCATTCACGTGCAGGCCCAGGACGAGCTCGGGATGCTCGTGCGTTCATTCAACCGCATGACCGAGCAACTCGGAGAGGGCCGCCGCCAGATCAACGAGTTCACCCACAGCCTCGAGCAGGCCATCGAGGAGCGCGAGCGTCGCCGGCAATTAATGGAAGCGATTCTGGATAATGTGCCCACCGGTGTCGTCTCGCTCGATTCTTCCGGCAGCATTTCCGCCGTCAACCCGGCGGTGCCCGCAATTCTAGGCGAGCATGCCCGGAACGCTCACAGCCTTCAGGACCTGCTCGGCGAAGAAGCAGCGCGCGCAGTGCTGCATCTAATGCGGCGCTCGCTGCGCATGGGAGCGGCGTCGCGGGAAATCGAGGTGGCGAGCGGCGGCAGGCTCGTGCGCACGGCAGTCACAGTCAGTTCGCTGGGCCCGCGGCGCTCGAATCCAGGTTTTGTCGTCGTGATTGACGATCTCACCGATTTGCTGCGAGCGCAGAAAGCGGCCGCATGGCAGGAAGTGGCGCAGCGCATCGCACACGAAATCAAGAACCCGCTCACGCCCATTCAACTTTCCGCGCAACGCCTGCTCCGCTATCTGCAGCGCGCCGGGGACCGCGCCGCACCTGGCACACCGCAGGGAGAATTCGAAAAGCTGACGTCTGAATGCGCCGCACTCATCGAACGCGAGGTGCGCACCCTTGAATCCCTCGTGGATGAATTCTCGCAATTCGCGCGCTTCCCTTCCGCGCGCCTCACATCAGCAGACGTGAATGCAATCGTATCCAGCGCGATAGAACTGTTTCACGGGCGCCTGGACGGCATCACGGTGCGCACCGAGTTCGGTTCGCAGCTTCCGCCGGTAAAGGCCGATCCGGAATTGCTGCGCCGCGTCGTCGCGAATTTGATTGATAACGCCGCCGAAGCAATGGAAGGCTCGGCGGTGCGGCTGCTTTGCCTCGCCACGCGCGCCGAAAGCGACGGAGACGCCGTGGCCATCGAAATTTCCGATAGCGGCCACGGAATTTCCCCGGAAGACAAAGAACGCCTTTTTCTGCCGCATTTTTCCACCAAGGATCGCGGCACCGGGCTGGGCCTCGCAATCGCCAGCCGGATCGTTGCCGAACACAACGGCACAATTCGCGCCGAGGACAACGTGCCCATCGGCACGCGATTCCTGATCCGGTTCCCCGCGGTTGACGTGGCAGCGGCGCCCCTGCCCGCTGCGGAGACAAGGACCTAATCGCGAATGGCTCACCGGGTGCTGATCGTTGACGATGAAGCCGGCATACGCGAATCGCTCGGCGCGCTCCTGCGCGACGAAGGCTACGCAGTCGAAGCCGCCGCCTCCGGCGAGGAGTGCCTCGAGCGGTTGCGCGAAAATCCCGCAGACCTGGTGCTGCTCGATGTATGGCTGCCCAAAATGGACGGCCTCGACGCCCTCGAGCAGATTCAGTCGAAAGACGGCGCGCCCATCGTCATGATGATTTCCGGGCACGGCAATATCGAGACGGCGGTCCGCGCGACGAAGCTCGGCGCATTCGATTTCATCGAGAAACCGCTCGCCCTCGAAAAAACCATTGTTGCGGTCCGTAATGCTCTCGAATATGTCCGCCTCGAAACCGAAAATCGCAGGCTGCGCGCCGAACTCGAGCAACGGCACCAGATTCTCGGCGGCAGCATCCCGATGAAGGCGCTGCGGCAGCAGATCGCGCTCACCGCCCCCACCAACGGCCGCGTCCTCATCTACGGCGAGAGCGGCACGGGCAAGGAATTGGTCGCCCGCGCGCTCCACGCGAGCAGTCCTCGCGCCGAGATGCCCTTCGTCGAGGTGAACTGCGCCGCGATTCCCGAAGAGATGATCGAATCCGAAATGTTTGGGCATCGCAGGGGCAGCTTCGCGGGCGCCACCGACGATAAGGTCGGCAAGTTCCTCAAAGCCGACGGCGGAACGCTGTTTCTCGATGAAGTAGGCGATATGAGCCTGAAAACGCAATCGAAGGTGCTACGTGTGCTCGAAGAGCAACGCGTCGAGCCGCTTGGTTCGAGCCAGCCTGTGGTCGTGGACGTGCGCGTGATTGCCGCGACCAATAAGCGCCTGGAAGAAGAAATCGGCCGCAACTCTTTTCGCGAAGACCTCTTCTATCGGCTCAACGTGATTCCCTTCTACGTTCCGGCCTTGCGGGAACGCACTGAGGATATTCCCGTGCTGGCTGCCCATTTCCTTGGCGAGTTCTGCGAAGCGTACGGGAAGAAGCCGAAGGAGTTCAGCGCCGCCGCGATGGACGTGCTGCTGTCGTATCCATGGCCCGGGAACGTTCGCGAGCTAAAAAATCTGGTCGAGCGCCTCGTGATCATGTGTCCTTCGCTGCATATCGAGCCTCACCATCTGCCGCCGGAAATTTTTCGCGGCGCGCCCAAGGGGCCGCAAAAGGCATACGAGAGCCTGCAGGAAGCACGGTCGGCGTGCGAGCGGGAATTCGTGCTGCGGAAGCTCGAAGAAAATCGCTGGAATATGACGAAAGCCGCGGCGGCGCTGGGCCTTGAGCGCAGCCATTTGTATCGCAAGATGCGCTCGCTCGGCATCGCGGGATCGAAGCAATAAGGCTTGCGCCCGTCTCAGCCGCAGAGGCGCGCAAGGATCGCGAGTGCGGCTTCCTTCGTGCGCTCGCTTTTTTCTCCCGCCGGACCCACGCACGATGGGCAGCCGCTTTCGCAAGGGCAGCCCTCGATCAGTTCGCGCGTGCGCCGCAGAAGAAGATCGCAGGTTCCATAAAGCGGCTCGCTGAATCCGATTCCACCGGGATACGCGTCGTAGAGATACAGATTCGGCTCGAAGTACTCCTTGATCTCCTCGCGTGTGGTCGCGGGCGTGAATTCCTGCCATTCCTCGACTGCGCCCGGGCTGACCGGCCGTTCGCCGACCGCCGTGCCCAGGTCGCGCCGGTCGCACATCAGCAGCAGCGCCGCCATGGATTCGAGCGCATACAGCAGGCCGAAGATTCCGCTCTGGCGCTCGGAAAGCGCAAAGGGCAGCGATGCAAGCAACTCGCGCTCCAGCGTGATCCAGAAGGCCGTTGTGTGCATCTCGTTTTCGGGCAGTTCCAGCTTGCCATCGCCGACATTTTCGTTCGTGAAAAATTTGATCTTTTTGAAGCCGATCACCTGCGAGCGGACAAGCACGTCCCCGTGCACGCGCGCCGCCACCGGCGCTAGGCGCTCCTCGGCCGCGATTTCCAGCATGCGGACCTGCGTGTACCGGATCGCATCCGTGAAGTAGTCCGCGTCCACCGGCCTCACGTAGGCTTTGCGCTGATCGAAATCCAGGCGGTCCACGTGATACTGCTGCCCCTGATGGAGATAAATCGCTTTGGGATGCACAGTGGTGAGCGCGGACGAAAAATCCACTTCGCCGATAATCTCCGGCCGGCCGTCGCCGCCCGCAGAGGTATCCACGATCACGAAATTGTCTGAAGTGATCGAGCGCAGACTGACGGTATCCGCCGGGTACGCCTGCTGCACCCAATGCCAGCTATCCCCGCTGCGATGCAAATAACCGGCTTCGGCGAGCCGCTCGCAAAGCTCCGGCAGGTTCACCTCGCCAAAGCGCTCGTCGGGACCGAGCGGCAATTCAAACGCGGCACACTTCAGATGATTCACCAGGATTTCGAGATTGTCCGGCTGGATGCAGGCATGTTCGGGCGAGCGGCCGAAAAAATAATCCGGATGCTGCACGATGAACTGATCGAGCGGCGCGGAGGAAGCCACCACTACGGCGCAGGAGGTGCCGCTGCGGCGTCCGGCGCGGCCCGCCCGCTGCCACGTGGACGCGATTGAGCCCGCGTAGCCGGCCATCACGCAGGCGTCGAGCGAGCCGATGTCAATGCCGAGTTCCAGCGCGTTCGTCGCCACCACGCCGCGCACGCGCCCTTCGCGCAAGCCGCGTTCGATTTCGCGCCGCTCGCCCGGTAAATATCCCCCGCGATAGCCGCGAATCGGTTCGGGCTGCCCCGGCTGCGAGGGGTTAGCCTGCTGCAAATACGTGAGCAGCACTTCGGTATGCAGCCGGCTATTCGCGAAGACGATGGTTTGCAGCTTGCGCGCGAGCAGTTCTTTCGCCACGCGAGTGGCTTCGTTCAAATAGCTGCGCCGGATGCCGAGATTCCGATTCACGAGCGGCGGATTGTAAAAGACGAAAAGCTTTTCGGCCGCCGGGGCGCCGTTTTCTTCGACGCATTCCACGGGCCGCTCCGTAAGCCGCGTGGCAAGCTCGCCGGGATTGGCGATGGTCGCCGAGCAGCAGATGAATTGCGGATCGGAGCCGTAAAAGCGCGCCACGCGCGCCAGCCGCCGCAACACGTTGGCCAGGTGGCTGCCGAAGACGCCGCGGTAGGTGTGCAGCTCGTCCAGCACGATATAGCGCAGGTTCTCGAAGAGCCGCGTCCATTTCGTGTGGTGCGGCAGGATGCCGCTGTGCAGCATGTCCGGATTCGAGAGGATCACGTGCCCGCGTTCGCGAATCGCCTTGCGCGCGTCGGATGGCGTATCGCCATCGTAGGTGAACACGCCGAAGCAATCGTCCAGCCGCTGCGCGAGGCCGTGCAATTCCGATAACTGGTCCTGCGCCAGGGCCTTGGTCGGGAAAAGATACAGCGCGCGCGTATCTTGATTTTCCAGCACGGCATTCAGGATCGGCAGGTTGTAGCAGAGCGTCTTGCCCGAAGCCGTTGGCGTTACGACGACGACGTTCTTGCCGTCGCGAGCCAAATCCGCCGCCGCTGCCTGATGCGAATAAAGCTGCTCGATCCCTTTCGCGTGATACGCCGCCGCAAGTTCTGCGCGCACCCAGCGGGGCATCGGCCGAAGCTGCGCCTCGCGCGCTGGAATGTGCTTCACCGCGGTGAGCACTTCGTCGGTGCGGTAGCGGCCCGCGAGCGAACTGAGCGCCTCCTGAAACGTGTCCATCGTGTTCCGAGGCGCGGCCTGCGAGCGCAATGCCAGTCCTTGTTGTGCGGCGGGCATCTTTCCTCCAGCTTGCGTTATTCGCCTTTCATTCGCCGACGCTACCACGGTGCCAGGGAGCGCGCAATACTGATCTGGTCTCTCGATCGCGTCTCCATCGCCTGGCGCGGAGGGCGTCGCCTTCGCGGTATAATGTGGCTGGCGGATGGGCCGGGTGATCGCCGGCTCGCCGGGTGTTGCGTTCGATCCTTCGGACGCGGACTTGGTGAGCGGGAGGAAAGTCCGGACTCCGGTCGCGGCGAGCTCGCAAGGGCCGGCCGCGGCAGGGCAACGCGCCTGGTAACGCCAGGGGGTTGTTCATGTGGCCGCGCAAGCGGCTCGCGCGAACGGCTACGGACAGTGCCACAGAAAATATACCGCCGGCGAATCTCGTCCCTGCGGCAGGCCATTGGAAAACCAAGGGCACGCCTCTTTCGGCGAAGCGCCGGTAAGGGTGAAAAGGTGGGGTAAAAGCCCACCGCTCGCCTGGCAACAGGCGAGGCATGGCAAACCCCGCGTGGAGCAAGGCCAAATAGGAGGGGAGGGCTGGCCCGGCCCGCACTCTGCGCCCCGGCAACGGTGCGCAGTCGCGACCCTCGGGTAGGCTGCTCGAGTCCCGAAGCGATTCGGGACCTAGAGGAATGATCGCCGCCCGCTCGCGGAACGCGTATTTCGGCGCAAGCTGGGAAACGCACCGCGCGCGGCGCACAGAATCCGGCTTACAGGCCCATCCGCCAATTTTTCTTGCGCCTTACCTTCGGCGTTTATTTCTCGCGACGCGATCATTGCTCATGAAATGCGGCCGTACTTCACGTCGAGGGGGGCGTGCAGCGCGGGTGGGTGCAGATTGCGCTTCTCGTAGGCTGCGATTTCTTTTTCGTGCTGCATGGTGAGGCCGATTTCGTCGAGGCCCTGGAGCAACATTTCCCGGCGGAAGGGATCAATCGTGAAGGAATAGCGCAGGCCGTTTGCGTCGGCCACCGTCTGCTGATCGAGGTCCACCGTCACGCTGTAGCCTGCCTGAGCTTCGCAGCGCTTGAAGAGTTCGTCCATTTGCTCGTTCGTGAGCGTAACGGGCAGGATGCCGTTCTTGAAGCAATTATTGTAAAAAATGTCCGCGTAGCTGGGCGCCAGAATCGCGCGAAAGCCGTAGTCGAGGATTGCCCAGGGGGCATGCTCGCGGCTTGAACCGCAGCCGAAATTCGCGCGCGCCAGCAGGACCGACGCGCCCTTATATCGCGGCGCGTTCAGCACGAATTCCGGATTCGGCTTCTCACCCGGCAGATAGCGCCAGTCGTAGAAGAGGAAGCGGCCGAATCCTTCGCGCGTCAGCAGCTTCAGGAACTGCTTCGGGACCATCTGGTCCGTGTCCACGTTCACGCGGTCCATCGGTGCGACGAGGCCGGTGTGGTTTATGAATGGTTTCATAGGTTCGGGTTTTTCGCCTTTCTTCGGCTACGGTTTCTTTCCCTTTGAATCCTTTTCTTTCCTTTCAGGGCTCTCTACGCGGCCGGCCGGTCCGAAAGGCGCGTACCGGAAAGAAAAAGCACCGGCCCTCCGCTTGATGCGTGCTCGGAGCGGCCGGCTTTGGAGCATGCACGGTTGCGGGCATTGACTTTATGTCGCTGCACGAGGAGGCGGGCACAGCATGCTGTGCCCCTACCGGCGCTGGCATCAACCAAGCACGAAATGAAGTCACAACCTCTTGGAATGACGATGGCGACTGGGTGTGCCAAAAAATGCGAGCCTCAGGACGGTCAGAACTTGTGACGTACTCGAACATGATTTATTCGGCTCCGTCCACATTCCACTTGCGGATGTCCACGAAGTGGCCTTCGACGGCGGCGGCGGCGGCCATGATGGGGCTGACGAGGTGCGTGCGGCTTCCCTTCCCCTGGCGGCCTTCGAAATTGCGGTTCGAAGTGCTGGCGGAACGCTCGCCGCTGGGCAGCACGTCGTCGTTCATGCCGATGCACATGCTGCACCCGGCGTCGCGCCACTCGAAGCCTGCCGCGCGAAAGACTTTGTCGAGGCCCTCTTCTTCGGCTTGCGCTTTCACGCTGCGCGAGCCGGGAACGACAAGCGCCTGCTTCAGCGATTTCGCCACGTGCCTTCCGGCGATCACCTGCGCCGCGGCGCGCAGGTCCTCGATGCGGGAATTCGTGCAGGAGCCGATAAAGACGCGGTCGAGCGGAATCTCCTCGATGGGAGTGCCGGGGCGCAGCGCCATGTACTCGAGAGCGCGCGCGGCGGCTTCGCGGTCGACGGCATCGTGGAATGAGCCCGGCTCCGGGACGCGGCTGGTGACCTGCGTCACCATGCCCGGGTTCGTGCCCCAGGTAACCATCGGCGCGAGATCCTTCGCATCGAGCGTCACTGTGTTGTCGTATTTCGCGCCTTCGTCGGTCGAAAGCGATTTCCAGTAATCCACCGCGACCTGGAAATCCTTGCCGCGCGGGACGTAGGGCCGCCCTTCGAGATATGCGAACGTCGTCTCATCCGGGGCGACCATTCCGGCGCGCGCGCCGCCTTCGATGGCCATGTTGCACATCGTCATGCGGCCTTCCATGGAAAGCCCGCGAACGGCTTCGCCCGTGTATTCGGCGACGTGGCCATTGCCGCCGGCGATTCCGATTTTTCCGATGATGGCGAGAATGATGTCCTTGGCCGTGACGCCGCTGGGGCGCTTGCCGCGAACTTCAATTTTCATGGTCTTTGATTTGAATTGCGAAAGGCACTGCGTGGCGAGCACGTGCTCGATTTCGCTGGTGCCGATGCCGAAGGCGAGCGCGCCGAAGGCGCCGTGCGTGGAGGTGTGGCTATCGCCGCAGACGATGGTGCATCCCGGCTGCGTGATGCCCAGCTCCGGGCCGATGATGTGGACGATGCCTTGGTTGCGGCTGTGCATGTCGAAGAGGCTGACGCCGGCGGCTTCGCAGTTGCGGGCGAGGGCGTCGAATTGCGCGGCGGCGTTCTCGTCGAGCACCGGCAGCGCGCGATTTTTCGTGGAGACCGAATGGTCCATGGTGGCGAAGGTAAGCTCCGGGCGGCGCACCTTGCGACCGGCGGCTTTCAGCCCGGCAAAGGCTTGCGGCGACGTGCCCTCGTGGATCAGGTGACGGTCAATGTAAATCAGCGAGGGCTGGCCCGGCTCTTCGTGGACGACGTGTGCGTCCCAGATTTTTTCGTAAAGTGTGCGTGGCGGCATTTGGTTTTATCCCGGAAACGTCGGCCGTATTCTAACAAATTCATGGAGGGTGCCGCCATTTGAGAGGCTTGGCTGCGGGCGGACGGTGGCTGGACGGCTGGGGCGAGTTTTCAACGGGTTAGCCGGATGCTGGCAGGGCGCGCTGCGGCCAAATGGGTCGCGTATAGGGTGGGTAAATAGCGGCGGGCGGTGGGCTGCGGGAGCCGGGGTGGGGATTGAGGCTTGGCGGGATCGCTGGTCCGGGCGTGTACCGTAGATTAGAACGGGATTTGTGTTGCAAGTGCAGGGGTTAGGGTGATTTCTAATCCCTGTACCGTAGATTAGAGATGGGCCGGGGCTGGTCGGGAAGATGTGCCTCCCGGCTTCTCTGGCGCCTTCCATGCGGCGATGAATTAGCCTAAACATGCAGCCGCAGGTTATCATAGAATTAACAGGAAGTCAAGGGAAAAGACGGGATTGGTGATTCGTCGTGACTCGTGATTTGAGCGGCAGGAGTGGTGGGTCTGGCGGGGTAACTGCTTCTGCTGGGTGTCGCGCTTGCCGCGTGCTATCTTCCCGCGCGGCGGGCGATGCGGGTGGATCCGCTGACGGCTTTGCGGTGCGAGTGATGACAGCGAGGAGTGGTTGTCCGCGCGGTCGGGCACGGAACGGTTATTGTGAGATGCGGGGCGGGTGCGAATGCGAGTTGAGATCCTTCAAGGCGCGATCCTGATCGGATCGCTTCAGGATGACCCCTTACGAAAATTCGTTGCCGAACGGCGCCCAAGCGATGCCGCGCCGGCGTTTGACATGCGGGCGAGTTGCGAACATAATGCGGCGTACGCCGATACCCCTGGGAGGAAGTGGAGCGCTTGCACGGCGGCCCGAAATACGTTTTTGTGACGGGCGGCGTGGTTTCTTCCCTGGGCAAGGGCGTGGCAGCGGCTTCGATTGGATGCCTGCTGGAAAGCCGCGGGCTGCGGGTTACCCTCCAGAAGTGCGATCCCTACCTGAACGTTGATCCCGGGACGATGTCTCCCTATCAGCATGGCGAAGTGTTCGTCACGGATGACGGCGCGGAAACGGACTTGGATTTAGGGCATTACGAGCGGTTCACGTCTGCCCACCTGACGCGCGACCATAACTGGACCACGGGGCGCATCTACGAATCCATCATCGCGAAGGAGCGGCGCGGGGATTATCTGGGCAAGACCGTGCAGGTGATCCCGCACGTGACGGACGAGATCAAGGCCGCGTTTCGCAAGGTGGCGGAGGGCGTGGACGTGGTGCTGGTGGAAATCGGCGGGACGGTGGGCGACATCGAATCGCTGCCGTTTCTGGAGGCGATCCGGCAAATGCGGCTGGAACTGGGCGCGGAAAACACGGTGTTCGCGCATCTGACGCTGGTGCCCTTCATTCCGACGGCCGGCGAATTGAAGACCAAGCCGACGCAGCACAGCGTGAAGGAACTGCTGAGCATCGGCATCCAGCCGGACATTCTGATCTGCCGCAGCGACCGTCCGCTGGGCGCGGACCTGAAATCGAAGATCGCGCTTTTCTGCAACATGGCGGAATCGTGCGTGGTGTCCGCGCCGGACGTGGGCAACATTTACGAGGTGCCGATGTCGCTGGCGTCCGAGGGGCTGGACGAGCAGATTCTGCGGCTGCTGCGCATCGAAGCGCCGCCGCGGGACCTGAGCCGCTGGCTGGCGATGCTGGAGACGCTGGAGCATCCGCAGGGCGAGGTGCGCATCGCGGTGGTGGGGAAATACGTGCAGCTCGAGGATGCGTACAAGAGCTTGCGCGAGGCGCTGATGCACGGCGGGATTGCGAGCCATCAGCGCGTGAAAATCGAATGGGTGGAGGCCGAGGACATTGACTCGACGGCCGCCGCGGCGCGGCTGCTGCGGCATGTGGATGGCGTGCTGGTCCCCGGAGGGTTTGGGAAGCGCGGCATTCAGGGGATGGTGCACGCGATTACATACGCGCGAGAGAATAAGGTGCCGTTCTTCGGCATCTGCCTGGGGATGCAGTGCGCAACGATTGAATACGCGCGGCAATCGGCGGGGATTCATGGCGCGGATTCGACCGAGTTCGAGCCTTCGACGCCGCATCGCGTGATTTACAAGTTGCGCGAATTGCTCGGCGTGGACGAAATGGGCGGCACGATGCGGCTGGGTGCGTGGGCGTGCAAGCTCGAGCCGGGATCTTTTGCGCAGAAGGCGTATGGCGCGGCGGAAATCAGCGAGCGGCACCGGCATCGGTATGAGTTCAACCGCGAATATGAAGAGACGCTGACGCGCGCCGGATTCCACATCACGGGGCGCACGCCGGACGGCGTGTACGTGGAAATTGTGGAGGCGCCGGATCATCCGTGGTTCGTCGGCTGCCAGTTTCACCCGGAATTCAAATCGAAGCCGCTCGCGCCGCATCCGCTGTTTGCCGCGTTTATTCGCGCGAGCGTGGAGCACCGGCAACGGCGCGGCGCCGCCGCGGCTGCCGCCGCCGATGCCGAGGCATCCGCAAAATCCGACCTTCGCCGCGCGTGACGCTGAGCGCCGGCCCCACGGAGCGTGCATGGCCCATTACTTCCTGATCTACGATTTCGGCACGGACGAAGAGACGGCGCAGCAGGCGCGTCGCAAGCTGGAAGGCTGGAAGCAGGGCTTCCGGCTAGGCGAGAAGATGCTGGTGAAATTCGAGCGGCCGGGCGAGGAGACCGCGGCGGCGAGTGCGGCCGCGGCGGAGGAAGACGCGGACGCGCCGGAAGCGAAGTCCGGGCGCGGGAAGAAGGCCGCGGGCGCGAAGGGCGGCCACGCGAAGAAAAAATCCGCAACGGATGCGGGCGAGGGCGGCAGCGACGCGGCGGCGGAACGCGTGCGGCTCTTTATCCGGCTGGACTTTTCGGACCACGAAAAATTGTCGCGCGAGCGATGGCTGGCGCAGATTCCCGCCGCCGAGCCATTCAAGTCCGCAAAGGCGGAGATTGTGCGCAGCGGAGATGCCGCGTTCGACGCGACCTCGGAGCTTTTCGATTCGCTGGACCGCGCCGCGAAGGGCGCGCGCAACCAGACTGCATCGTAATCCCGCAATTTTTGCCGCCCGCCCACGGGCATTCATGCCGAAGTGTGGGCGCCTGCTACAATCAATCGCTTTTTGAACGCACCATTAGCGGGGCATGAGCGAACCTAAACTACCGCACTGGCTGCAGGGCGTGATCGCCATGATGGGCGGCGGGGGGCTGTGCATCGTCACGTTTCTGGATTCGTCGGTACTGTCGTTTCCGTTTGTGGCGGACGCGCTGATGATCGAGCTTTCGTATCAGAAGCCGGCGCGGATGCCGCTGTATGCGGGACTGGCGGCGATGGGGTCGCTGGCAGGATGCGTGTGGCTTTACTGGCTGGCGAAAAAGGGCGGCGAGGCGTACTTCCGGCGGAAGAATCCGAACGCCTCGAACAAAGTGCGGCGATGGGTGCAGCAGCACGCGTTCCTGAGCGTGTTTGTGCCGGCAATTTTGCCGCCGCCGGCGCCGTTCAAGGTGTTTGTGCTGGCGGAGGGCGTGTTCCAGGTGCCGCTGCGGACGTTTGCGGGCGCGCTGCTCTGCGGGCGCGGGCTGCGGTATACGGTGGAAGGGATTTTGGCGGTGTACTACGGCAAGCAGGTGCTGACGTTTCTGACGACGCACAGCCGCGCGTTTATCGTGGCGGTGGTGGCGGCGCTGGCGGTGGCGTGGCTGGCGAGCAGGTGGATGTTTCGCGATACGGGGGTTGGAGAGTGAGGCGCGGCGCGGGAGTGGGGTCGGTGCGTCGGAGGCCGAATGCTGCCGCGCTGAAGGCTCGCCATGGGCGGGCACGCCGCGGCGTACGTCTAAACCTTCGCTACTCGTGGCGCAGGGCGACCAGCGGATCAACCTGTGCTGCGCGGCGGGCTGGGAAGTAGCAGGCGGCAAGGCCTGTGGCGACGATGAGCACCACGACCGCGCCGAAAGCCCACGGATCGGCGATCATCACGCCATCGAATTTTTCCAGGCGGGCGTGACTGCCGACCAAGCGCGTCAATGCAAATGACGCGAAGAGGCCGACGGCCAAGCCCGCCGCGATCAGCAGCAAGCCCTTGGCGAGCACCATGCGCAGCACGTCAGTTCGTTGCGCGCCGAAGGCCATGCGAATACCGATCTCGCGCGTTTGCAATGAAACGGTGTAAGCCGTCACGCTGAAAAGCCCCACCAGCACGAGCAGGAAGCCGATCCCCGCGAAGCCGCCCAGGATAACGAGGCAGAATCCCGTGATTCCGTAGAGTTCCGCATGAATGGCCCGGCCCAGATCGAGGGGCTGGCTGATCGGCGCACTCGCGTCCACGGCTCGCATTTGCTCTTGGATCGCGCGGATCACCGAAGGGGAATTCGCCGCGGTTCTCACGTATAGGTTCATCGCCAAATTCGCGGTGCTATACGGGACAAACGCCTCCGGCTGCGGCGGAAGGGCTTCCGGCACGGGAACGGGCAACTCGATCATGAATCCCGACGTGTTGGACACCACTCCCGTGATTTCGAAATCAGCATCTTTGGGCAACTGTTTCGCGTCCTCCATGTACTCGAACTTGATGTTGTGTCCCAGGGGATTTTGGCCTGCCAGGAATTTTTCGGCGAAGGCCTGGTTCACTACTGCCACGAGCCGTTCCGAGGCGACGTCATCCGCCGTGATCGGGCGGCCGCTCAGCAAGTGCAGGCCAATCGTCGGAAGGTAGTTCTCGTTCACGGCATTCACCGAGGCAAACCAGTCTTCCGAATGCGGCGGAGTGCCGGTCACTGTAATGTCCGATCCAGCCCCGCCCAGCGACACGATGGCATTGCGGGGAGAAAGCGATCCCACGGCGGCCGAGCTGACGCCGGGCAGCAAGGCCGCTCGCCGCAGTATCTCGGGAATGAGTGGGCGAGCCTTTGCGGCGGTCGTGCCGGAATAATCCGCGGGCAATTGCGTCTCGATCAGATGGTTTGGGTTGTAGCCGATATTCACATCCGCCGTCGCCATGAAGATGTGCAGCATCACGCCTGTGCTGACGAGCAGGACCATCGCGAGCGTGACTTGCCCGGCCACCAGAGCGCCGCGCAGTTTGCCGCCGCGCGTGGTGGATAACGTCGCGCCACCCTCGCCCGCCAGGCGCGATTGCAATTGGCCGCGAATGGCGCGCAGCGCGGGCGAAAGCCCGCAGGTGAAGATGCACAGAAGGGATGCGCAGAGGGCGAAGATCAGCGCCGGCACGCTGAGCCGCACGAGCGAAGGTTCAGGCAGCACCTCGACAGGAATCAGATGGACCACGCCATCCAATCCGAGCCACGCGAAAAAGCACGCGGCGGCACAACCGGCTGCCGCCAACACGGCGCTTTCGACCAGCAGCTGGCGCACCAGGCGCCCGCGGCTCGCACCGATGGAGGCGCGCAGGGCCATTTCGCGATCTCGGACGGTGGCGCGCGAAAGCAGCAGGTTTGCCACGTTGCTATACGCGATTACCAGAACGATCAGAACGATCACGACAAAGGGAATGGCGGCCAACTCAATCCAGCGCTGCCCCGTCAAGGACGTGGCCGCGACGCGGAATTCCTTTGGGTAAAGCTTCGGGTAGAGCCCGGATATATGATGGGCGATAACGTCCAGGTCCGCCCTGGCGGCAGCGACGCCCACTCCCGGTTTTAACCGGCCCATCGCCTCCACCGTCGCCGTCGAAAGCAGGGGATCGCTCGCGGCTGCGCTTCGATTAAGAGGGAACGGAATCCAGACCACGTCTTGCCGCGCCATTGTGGCCGGCATTACGGCAACCAGCCTTCGAGGAACGTCGCTCAATTCGCTGGCTAATTTTACCCCTCCCATAGCATTCGTGATCTTGCAGACGAAGGTCGCTCCCAAAATGCTTCGGTCGCCATTGAACTGGCTCTTCCACATCTGATCGCTAATCGCGACCACCGGCGGGGCATCCGCCGGATTGCCAGCCTGCGGCCAGACCCCCACCGCCGGAGGCACTCCTAGCACGGAGAAAGCGTTGGGGCTTACGAAGTGGAAAAAGGCCGGAATGGTGGTCTTCCCAACCTGGCAATTCCCGTTGGCCGGGAACATGGCTTCCATGTCCTGAAAAACGTGGTTCTGCTCCCGAAAATCCATGAATTCGGAGATCGAAAACCTGCCGCGGTCTCGGCCCGGGCGGTCTCCCGGGCGATGGATTGCGAAGGTGACGAGCCTGCTGGGATTCTGATAGGGCATGAAGTTGCGGAGCACGCCTTGAAACGCGCTGAAGATGACTGTGGCGGCGCCGATGCCCAGGGCTAGGGCGAGGATGGCGAGTAGGGCGAAGCGGCGGTCCTTCGAGAGAGTGCGGATGGCGTAGCGGAAATCCTGGGCCAGGCTTTCGAGGAATTGGACGCCGCGGGCTTCGCGGCATCGCTCCGTGATTTTCGCGACGCCGCCGAAGGAGCGCAGGGCGGCTTCGCGGGCGGCTTTTGGGTTCATGCCGGCGGCGATGTGGTCGCGGGTGCGCTGCTCGACGTGAAAGCGCATTTCTTCGTCCAGTTCCCTATCGAGGCGGCCCCGGCGGAAGAGCGAGGCCAATCTTTTCGTAAGCGACATGCGATTGCCTCCTTACGAGCGTGGCGACATTTTGCGAGCCGTCTGCCCATTGCGCGACGGACAGCCATGGCCAGCGTGCACAGCATTTTTTCGCGACTGTCCGTCAGGGTCGGGCTGTGCCCCCGGCGAACGGCCTGCCGCGCTGAAGGCCGCGGCGCTACATTTAAACCTCGCGCCCCGCGCGCTCATCTTCCGGCCGCCACTACTTAACGAGAACGATGGTGCACACCGATCAGGCATAGCGGACAATTTTTGAGACGGCGCCGGCGACGCGCGTCCACCGCTCCTCTTCGCGGGCGAGCTGCTTGCGGCCGGCGGGGGTGAGGCGGTAGTACTTCGCGCGGCGGCCGCTTTCGGCCGGGCGCCATTCGGACGCGATCCAATCGGATTGCTCCATGCGATGCAGCGCCGGATAGAGCGAGCCTTCCTCGACGCGCAGCACGTCGCGCGAGGACTGCTGGATGCGCTGCACCAGGCCGTAGCCGTGCTGGGGTTCGCGGGCGAGCATTTTCAGGATCAGCAGATCGAGGGCGCCTTGCAGTTCGTCTTTGGCCATGAGGAGGCCTCCATGTACCTAGGTATCTAGGGCACGATGCGCGCACGAAATGAGATTGTCAAGGGTGAAGAATTAGAGCGCGGAGTGGCGCGCGCGGGAGACTTACGCGATGAAGGAACGTTGTACTTGAAGCATACGCTGAGATTCTTCGGGCATCCTCATCGGATGCCCCCAGAATGACGGCGCGGGGGGGGGTGCCACGAGTCAAAAAGTCACAACCTCTCAGAATGACACCGGCCCCTGTCGAACAGTCCCGCTCGGTGTGCGCGACAGAGCGGGCGCAGCAGGGTGGTGTGGCTAGTCTCCGGGTGAGGAGGCGAAGCGAAATTCTTTTTTGGTGATTCGGGCGGAGGCATCGAGGTCTATGCGGAGAAAAATATTGCCGGCGCCGAGATCCCCGCGTGCGAAGCGCAGGTCGCGGACTTCGACGCGATAGCCATCCTCGCGGCGCTCGACGGTGGCTAGCGGATCGCGCGCGTATTTCAAGAAGAGATTCGTGGCGGGGTCCTCGCGGACGGCGCGCAGTGCGGGCGAATCGCCGGGCTTGTACTGGCTGAGGCTATCGTTGGGATCAAAGTCCTCGGGCGAGCCGACCGGGACCTCGACGGCTTCGAGCGTATTATCGGTGACGACGACGCCGCGCCAGCGCAGCGGGGTATCCGAGACGGGATAGGCGTTGGCCGAAAGCGGCTCGCGGCGATGATATTCGCGCGAAAGCAGCAGATTCACGGCGCCGCCGCGCAGGTCCGCACGCGCGCCGAAATATGCGGCGAGCAAGACGAGCGTCAGGCCCGCGGCGATGCCGCCGCGCTTCGCGCCTTTTTTGCGCGCGCCGATTTCCTCGCCCACCAGGCGAAACAGCTCCGGCAGCAGCAAACCCGCGATCAACAGAAGCAAAATCCAGGGATCGAGGTTGGTTCCCAGCGGCCAGCCGAACCAGCGGCCGTAAAACGGCCAAAGGAGCTGCACGCCGGAGCCTGTGACGAGATCGAGCGCGAGATGCCCGGCAACTCCGATGGCGCAGACGGCGAGGGCGGCGCGCCATTCGAGCGGGCCGAGGCCGGACTTGCGCGGATCGGGCTGCGGGAATTTGCGGTCGAGCGCGCGAAAGGCCCAAGCGGTGACGATGGCAACCACCGCGCCGCCGAGAAGGCAGTGCAGCGCCGTGCGGTGCAGGCGGAGAAACGCGCCCGCGCCGCCAAGATAGCCGATGAAATCGAGGTCGGGCGCGACGCCGGCGGTGACGAGCATGACGGCGCCGAATCGCGGCAGCTTTCGCTGGCCAGTTCGCGCGATGGCTAGCGAAGCGAGTGCGTGGGTGACGGGTTCCATGGCTTGCGTAGGATATTACGTCTTCCGGGCGGCGGGGGTTACGATGGAAATTGCGCCGGGGACCACGCGGAAGGCGATGGGGAGCGTACCGATAGGCTCGCCATCCACGTGGGCGTGGATCGGCTCGCTGCCGCACGGCTCGCAGATCACCTCCGGCGATTTCCACACGGCGATGCCCTTCACGCCGGGAAGCTTGCCGAAGCAAAGCGCGGGAAGCGAGGCGAGATATTTCATCCGGCTGCGGGTGGAATGCGTGAGCATCTCGAAGCAATCGTCGAAGAGGCTCGCGCCGATGGTGATCTTGAACGGGCCGCCGTAATGCGCGGTGCGGCCGATCACGATGATCGTAGCGCGGGTTTCGTTGCCGTTGGAGCGGATGAGCATCTCCGGGAATTTATATTCGAAGAGCTGGCGGAAGCCGGCGGTCCAATAGGCAAATTCGCCGGTGCGTTTTTTCAGGCCGGGATGCACGGCGTTGACGATGGCGCCATCGGGGCCGGCGCCGGCGACGGAGAAAAAGTAGCGGCCGTCGCGCGGCAGCTCCGCGGATTCGCGTCCGATGGGCGGAATGGCGATGCCGAGCGCGATGCGGCGCACGATGCCGCCGGGAATCAGGCGCGCGGCGTGCGGGATGTCCCAGGGGATGCCGAGTTCCTTGGCGAGGATGTTGGCGGTGCCGGCGGGGAGCAGTGCCATGGGAACGTTGCTGCCGGCGAGGCCGTTGACGACTTCGTTGATCGTGCCATCGCCGCCGCAGACCACGACCATGCCGCGGCGCTGCTCGACGGCCTGGCGCGCGATCAGGTGCGCGGTGGCGCGGGCGGCGGTGGAGGCGATCTCCGTGGTAATGCCGGCGTCCTTTAGGATGCGCGCGGCGCGCTCGATTTCCTGGAAGCGGCGGCTGCGGTGGCGGCCGCTGGCCGGGTTGTAGATCAGCAGCGCGTCTTTGATTCCGTCGGGCATCGGGTGCGCGCCGGTGCTCGCGGCGCAAACGCACATTGTATAATACCCGGCGGTCGCGGCCGGGTGGCCGTGGCGAAACGGTTGCGATCGCATTGCATAGCTGGCCCAGTACGCGGAAAGCAGATGCCCTCCCGGAAAACAAATCGAAGCGCCGCGAGCGAAATCCAGCGCCTGCGCGACGACATTCGGCGACATGAGCACCTCTATTACGCCGAGGACAATCCGGAAATCTCGGATGCCGCGTTCGACCGGCTCATGCTGCGCCTGAAAGAACTGGAAGCCGCGAACCCCAGGCTTGTGACACCCGATTCGCCCACGCAGCGCGTGGGCGGCACGCCGCGCGAGGGATTCGAGAAGGTGCGCCACAAGGTCCCGATGATGAGCCTGGACAACGCCTTCTCGTTCGAGGCGCTGGCAGATTTCGACCGCCGGGTGCGGGAGCTGACGGGGCGCGACAAGGTGGCTTACGTCGCTGAGCATAAATTCGACGGGCTGAGCATGTCGTTGCAATACGAGGGCGGCCGGCTGGTGCGCGGGGTGACGCGCGGCGATGGAACGACCGGCGAGGACGTGACTCCGAACGTGCGCACGATTCGCTCGATTCCGCTGGCGATGGACGCGGCGTGGCTGAAAAAGGCGGGCCTCGGCGGCGATTTTGAAGTGCGCGGCGAAGCGATCATGCCGCGCAAGGCCTTCGAGGAAATGAACGCGCAGCAGGCCGAGCAGGGGCTGAAAGTGTTCGCGAATCCGCGCAATGCGGCGGCCGGCTCGATTCGGATGCTCGATCCGAAGATTACGGCCTCGCGGCGGCTGGATTTTTTCGCGTACTACATTCTGGCGGACGGAAAGCCGCCGAAGAAAAGGCTATCGGAGGCGCTCGAGACGCTTTCCACGCTGCACTTCAAGGCGAGCGACGATTGGAAGCTGTGCCATTCGCTCGACGAAGTGCGGCAATACATCACGGCATGGGAATCGCGGCGCGAAAAGCTGGCGTATGAAATTGACGGCATCGTGGTGAAGGTGGACGCAGTTCCGCTGCAAAACGAGCTGGGGTCCACGTCGAAAGCCCCGCGCTGGGCCATCGCGTACAAATATCCGGCGCATCAGGAAACCACGGTGGTGCGCGAGATCCAGGTGAGCGTGGGGCGGACGGGCGTGCTTACGCCCTTCGCCGTGTTCGAGCCGGTGCAGATCGGCGGCGTGACGGTGACGAAATCCACGCTGCACAATATGGACGAAGTGGAGCGGCTGGGCGTTCACGCGGGCGATACGGTGCTGGTGGAACGCGCGGGCGAGGTGATCCCGCACGTGCTGAAGGTGGTGAAGCACGGGGCTGAGGAGAAAGCGTTCGAGATGCCGGCGGAGTGCCCCGTGTGCGGCACGCGCATCCATAAAGCCGAGGACGAAGTCGCCTATCGCTGCGTGAACGTGTCGTGCCCGGCGCGGCGCATCGAATCGCTGCTGCATTTCGCCAGCCGGCACGCGATGAATATCGAAGGGCTCGGCGAAAAGCTGGCGCTGCAACTTGTGGAAAAGCGGCTGGTGAAGGATTCCGCCGATCTTTACAAGCTGGATCTGGATACGCTCGCGAGCCTCGAGCGCATGGCGGATAAATCCGCGCAGAACCTGCTGGACGAAATCGCGGCGAGCAAGAAGAACAGCCTGGCGCGGCTGGTGTTCGCGCTGGGGATTCGCTTCGTCGGCGAGCGCACGGCGCAATTGCTGGCGGCGCATTTCGGGTCGATGGAAGAAATGGCCGGGGCGAGCACCGAAAAGCTGATGGAGGTGGGCGAGGTGGGCCCGAAAGTGGCGGAAGGCGTGGCGGAATTTTTCTCCGAGGCGGCCAACCGGAAACTGATCGCGCGCCTGCGCGAGGCCGGCGTGAATATGAAGGAAGAGCGCGCCGAGCCGAAGGACACGAAATTTGCGGGAATGACGTTCGTCTTCACCGGCACGCTGGACGGGCGCTCGCGCGAGGATGCGGAGGCGCTGGTGGCGTCGCACGGAGGAAAGGCTGGCTCGTCCGTGAGCAAGAAGACGAGCTACGTGGTGGCCGGCTCGGACCCCGGCTCGAAATTCGATAAGGCGAAGGCGCTGGGCGTGCCGATTCTGAACGAAGCCGGATTCGAAAAGCTGCTGCGGTCGCGCTGAGCGGGACGGCGGAGGCAGCGGCAGCGGAGGCGGGATAGCGGCATGGACAATCGCGAAGTGGCCAAGATTCTGCGCGAGACGGCGCAACTGCTGGAAATTGACGGCGCCATCATCGGCCGGTATCGCAGTTACGAAAAAGCGGCGGAGCTGATCGGCGGGATGCACGAGCGCATCGAGGAAATTGCGCGCGACGAAGAAAAGCTCACCGAACTGCCGGGCATCGGCGAAAGCATGGCCGGGCACATCCGCGAAATCCTGGGCACCGGGGATTACGCGCTGCGCCAGAAGCTGCTGAAGAAATACCCGCCGGCGATTCTGGAGCTGCTCGAGCTTCAATCGCTCGGGCCAAAGAAGGTGGCGTTCCTGTGGAAGAAATTCAAGGTGGCGACCGTGGACGCCTTGGCGCAACTGGCGCGCGACGAAAAGCTGCGCGATCTGCCGGGCTTCGGCGAAAAAAGCGAACAGAACATCCTGAAAGCCGCCGAGCAGCATAAGAATCTGGCCGGCTCGCGGCGCGTGCATCTGCACGTGGCCGAGGAGGAAGCCGAGAAGCTGGCGCGCTATATCGCGCAGTCGTGCGAAGCGGTGGAGTCCGTGACGCCGGCCGGATCGCTGCGGCGCGGCCGCGAGACGATCGGCGACCTGGACCTGCTGGTGACGATGAAGGCCAGGCGCGACTCGCAAAAGGAAATTGACGCGGTCGCCGAACACATCCTGAAATATCCGCCGATTCGACAGACGCTGGCGCACGGCGAGAACAAAGTGAGCATCCTGCTCGATAACGGGCTTCAGGCGGACGTGCGGCTGCTCCGCAAGGAGTGCTTCGGCGCGGCGCTGCTTTATTTCACCGGCTCGAAGGAACACAACGTGATCCTGCGCGGGCGCGCGAACGCGATGGGATGGACGCTGAACGAATACGCGCTGACGACCCTGAAGGGCGGCCGCACGATTGCCGGAAAAACCGAAGAGGAAATCTACGCCAAGCTGAAGCTCGCGTATATCGAGCCCGAGCTGCGCGAGGCGCGCGGCGAAATCGAAGCGGCGGAAAGGGCGCCGTTGCCGCGCCTGATCGCGCTCGGCGATATTCGCGGCGATTTGCAGATGCACACCACCGCTTCCGACGGCAAAAACTCCATCGAGGAAATGGCGGAGGCTGCCCGCCAACTCGGCCGCGAATATATCGCCATCACCGATCATTCCAAGGCCGTGACCGTGGCGAACGGAATGGACGAGAAGCGCACGCTCGAGCAACTGAAGAAAATCCGCGCGGCGCAGCAGCGCGTGCCCGGCATTCGCCTGTTCGCCGGGATCGAGGTGGACATCCGCAAGAACGGCTCGCTCGACCTGGACAATGAGGTGCTCGCGCAGCTCGACGTGGTGGTCGCCTCGGTCCATTCGTATATGAACCTCGGCCGCGCTGAAATGACCGAGCGGCTGCTGGCGGCCATAGAAAATCCGTATACGCAGATCGTCGCGCATCCTACAGGGCGGCTGGTGCTGCGCCGCGAGCCCTTCGATTACGACATGGAAAAAGTGCTCGAGGCCGCCCGCAAAAATGGCGTCGCGATGGAGTGCAATGCCTATCCCGAGCGCCTGGATTTGAACGACGTGCACCTGCGGACGGCGAAAAAGCACGGCGTGAAGATCGTGATTTCCACCGACGCGCACGCCACGCGCCATCTTGCCTTCATGAAATACGGCGTGATCACGGCGCGCCGCGGCTGGATCGAAAAGGCCGATGTGCTCAACGCTCTGCCCGCCGGCGAATTCCTGGCCGCCCTGAGGCCCAAGGCGAAGGGCGCGCGGCAATAGCCGCTTCCGGGCGTCCGCCGCGCCGCCGCCCGGGGGAATACGTTAACCCGAAGCCAATACCGGGTAGTGGAACGCGGATTCCCTTCGATGTGGATGAAATTTCTCAAGTGTTTACCCGGCGACACGCCCCGCACGAGTCCGGCTGCTGCTTAGCCGCATCTAATCTGCAAGATACGGGAAAGCGGCAATGGAAGCGGTTTTGCTCCCAAAGCTGCGTAGTTCAAATGGGGCTTTTGGCATGATCAATTACATACTGGCAGGCATCCTGGCGTTGCTGGTTTTCCTGTGCATCAGCGACGCGCTTCCCGGGCTCACCTCCACGGACTCGGCGGCGCCGCGCCCCGATTCCGCGCGCAGCCGCGAAAATAGCCGCCGCGAATTCGTCCTTTCGCTCCCGCGGCGGACGGACGACGACGCCACGCGCGGCGCCGAGCGGCATTCCGCACGCCGCACCGAGCGGCTTTCGAGCGCCGGCGCCCGGCGCTCCGCCGATTGACGGGCCGCGCTTCGCCTTCCGCCCGCGCGCGGAACGCAGCCGCCATGATCCGCATCTGAATAATCCCGAATAATGATTGACATCGCCGCGCGTGCTTGCTACTTTTCCGACTCGCAAAATTTTCCAGCTCACAATGAGCGGAGGCACCACACCCCGGCATCATGGCGTTCGTCGCTAAGAAGATTTTCCTCACCAAGGGAGTCGGAAAGCATCGCGAGCGCCTTTCGAGCTTCGAGCTCGCGCTGCGCAACGCCGGAATCGCGGCGTGCAACATCGTTCGCGTCTCGTCCATTTTTCCGCCGCACTGCAAGCTGATTTCCCGCAGCGAAGGCTTGAAGCATCTGAAGCCCGGGCAGGTGGCGTTCACCGTGATCAGCGAAAATCAGACGCGCGAACCGCATCGGCTGATCGCCGCGGGCGTGGGCCTGGCGCTGCCCGGCGATAAATCTATGTACGGCTATCTTTCGGAGCACCATTCCTTCGGCGAGACGGAGGAAGTTGCGGGCGAATACGCGGAGGAACTGGCCGCGGAAATGCTCGCCACCACGTTGAACGTGGAATTCGATCCCGATCTTTCCTGGGACGAAAAAAAAGAGGTCTACCGCATCTCGAATAAAATCGTCCGCACGATGAACATTACGCAATCGGCGGTGGGCGATAAGCGCGGTCTGTGGACCACGGTGCTGGCCGCGGCAATCCTGCTGGGCGAAGACGACTAGCCTGTCTTTCTTCGGCTCTAAAAATCCCTTGGAAATTTGCGACGGCAACGTTCGGAATTCGGCGGGCTGCTACTTCTTTTTGCCCGATGCGCCGTCCGCGCCCTTCAGATATCCGATGCGCTCGAGCACGGCTCCGACGATCAGCGGCAGCGCCACCGTCGCGTCGTCCAGCACTTCGGCGAGCCGCCCACCCTCCTCCTGCGGCACAAACTTGCCCCAGGAAACCGCTTCGGTGTAGGTGCTGCCGGATAGGCCGCCCCAATTCACCGGCTCGGGGCAGATGCGCACGCCATAGGAATAGCGCTTCAGCGGCAGCTTTTCGTAGCCGCGCCGCGCGAGCAGCTCCGCGTAGACGCCGAACTGCTGCGCCCAATTTCGCGGCACGCCGCCCCCGATAGTAAAGATGCCCAT
Organism: Candidatus Acidiferrales bacterium; assembly: GCA_035553255.1. Lineage (GTDB taxonomy): Bacteria > Acidobacteriota > Terriglobia > Acidiferrales > UBA7541 > Palsa-295. The sequence continues at coordinate 53,023 of DATNDJ010000018.1, forward strand.
GCGCTTTGTGGCGAGCATCACGCCGGCGTAATGATAGAAGTCCTCGAAGCAATCGAAGCGCAGCGGCGGCTTGCCCTTCCCCTTGCGCACCCGCTGATGCAGCGCAAAATCAATGCCCAGCTCGGAATCCGAAAATGCGGGCACGTACACCGGCACGTTTTTTTCGGCCGCGGATTTCAGAATGCCGCGGCCCTTCGCCTGCCGCTGGAGATATTCGCCGATGCGCCGGTTCACCTTCCAACTGCACACCGGCTCTTCGGCATCCCACTGCGCCAGGATCTGCTGCATCACGTCCTCGACGGCGTCGAGATTCGTTTCCGGCTCGAGCGAATCGTGGACGCGGTTGTACCCCGCGAGGAAAAGTTCGCGGTCGTCCATGCGCGGGTCGTAGCGAAAATGCGAGCGCCCGGTGGCTTCCACCAGCCCGTGCGCCATCAGCGCGCCGGTGGAGACAATCGCGTTCACCACGCCGGAATCCACCAGATCGCAGAAGAGCAGGCCCATTTTGCCCACGGTCATCGCGCCCGAAAGCGTCAGCACGACGAAGCAATCCTTATCGCGCGCCATCGCTTCGAGCACGTCCGCGGCATCGCCAATCTGGCGCGCGGTGAAAGCAGTTCGCCCCATGGCGCGCACCAGGTCGTCAATGGTGTGGATGCGCGATAGGTCCAGCGGATAGATCGGCGTGAGCCGGTCCTGCACCGGATCGTGCAAGGTGCGTCCCGTTGCGCCCTTTTCCTTTGCCATTCAGAGCCCTCGCAGTTAAGGTAGGTCCGCTCGCGCGGAGTTCGCGGTTGCGGCGACGCGTCATTGATAGCGCAAATCATGCTATGGTGAAAGCGAAATCTCGCGTTTCGAGCATCTTATTTTTCCGCCGCACATTGTTCGCGCGCGACTCCAAGGAGGATTTTCCACCCGCCGATGAACCGCTACACGCCCGCGCCGCCGAATAATTTCGGCGGCCTTTCCGAAGAGCATGCGCGCTACGCCGGCGCGCGCGCCGCGATTTTTCCCGTGCCGCTCGAACGCACCACGTCCTACGAGCACGGCACGCGCAACGGCCCCGCCGCGATTCTTGCCGCGAGCCAGAACATGGAACTCTACGACGACGAGCTGCAGCTCGAACCGTACAAAACAATCGGCATCGCCACGCTGCCACCCATCGAGACGGCGGACGGCACGATCGAGAAAGTGATCGGCGAACTTTTCACCGCGCAGCGCGCCCTGCTGGACGACGGGAAATTCCCCGTGGCGCTCGGCGGCGAACATTCGCTCACGCCCCCGCTCGTTTCCGCCACCGCGAAAAAGTTCAAGGACCTCACCGTGCTGCAGATTGACGCGCACGCCGATCTGCGCGAGGACTACCAGGGCAATCGCGCGAGCCATGCCTGCGCGATGCGGCGCGTGCTCGAGTTCTGTCCCGCCGTGCAGGTCGGCATCCGTTCGCTTTGCGCGGAGGAGGCAGAGGCGATTCCCGGTCTGCACACCAAGATTTATTGGGCGAAGGACATTGTCCGCACCCCCACGAAGAGCTGGATCGCGAAGGTGCTGGCCGATTTGGGGCCGCACGTCTATCTGACGATTGACCTGGACGGCTTCGATCCCTCGATTGTGCCGGCCACGGGCACGCCCGAGCCGGGCGGGCTCGATTGGCATCAGGTGACGTCGCTGATTCGCTCCGTCGCCACACACAAGAAGATCGTGGCAATGGACGTGGTCGAGCTGCTGCCGCAGCCCGGCGATCACGCCTCGGATTTTCTGGCGGCGAAGCTCGTCTACAAATGCCTCGGCTACGTGTTCTGTCAGGATTGAGGGTAAAGGAGGGCGCGGATGATCGCATCGCTGGCGGCAGCTACATCACCCGGTTCCACGCGGGGATACGGCTTCGTCTTCGTCTCGCACGGGCTGATTCTGTGGATCATCATTGGTCTGATTGCCGGATGGATTGCCGGCAAAATTTCGCGCGGCCGCGGGTTCGGATGCCTGGTGAATATCATCCTGGGGCTGATCGGCGCCGTGATCGGCGGCTGGATCTTCACGCGGCTCGGAATCGAGGCGTTCGGATTTCTGGGCAGCCTGGCGGCGGCCACGGTCGGCGCGGTGATCCTGGTGGCGATTGCGCGCCTCTTCTCCGGCAGCGGCCCGGAATAAGCGGAATCGTTCAGAGTCAACCAGGGAATCGGCCGGCGCGCGCATCGGCATTCATCGGCACGCATCGCATCGGCGACCCTCAGCGCCAATCATGGCCAATGCAGCAGCGTGCCGGATAGGCCGGTCGCGGCGCGCTGAAAGATCGCCGCGTAGAGAAGCACCAGCGTCAGCAGGATCATCACCACGCTCGAGGTCCACGCCACAATATTAAAGCCCCACGAATTCGTGTGCTCGCCCATCAGCTCGCGGCGGTTGATGAGCAGCAGGATGAAGATCAGCACGATCGGCAGCCACACGCCATTGGCCACCTGCGAAAGAATCAGTATCTTCCACCACGAATGCGTGAAGAGCACGATGCCGGCCCCGACGACGATCAGCAGTGTGTAGAGCGAGTAGAAGGTCGGCGCTTCCTTGAATTTGCGGTCAATCCCCGCCTCGAACCCCAGCCCTTCGCAGATCACGTGCGCCGTGGAAAGCGGCAGAATCGAAGCGGCGAAAAGCGACGCGTTCAGCAGTCCGAATGCGAAGAGCACGCCCGCCGCCGGCCCTGCGAGAGGCGCCAGCGCCCGCGCCGCATCGGCCGCGCTCGCAATCGAGGTCTGCCCTCGCATGTGCAGCGTCGCCGCGCAGGAGACGATGATGAAAAACACGATCACCATGCACGAAATGCTGCCCGCCATCACGTCCATCCGCGCGTGCTTGTACTGACGCGGGCCGACGCGTTTTTCCACGAATCCCGCCTGCAAATAGAAGAATTGCCACGGCGCGATCGTGGTTCCCACCAGCGCCGTCAGCATCAGCAGATAAGGCACGGTGAAATGCGCGGTCGGCAGCACCGTCTCCTTCGCGGCATATAGCCAGTCCGGCTTGGCCAGCACGGCCGAAAGAATGTAGGAGACGTAGAACGCGCACGCGACCAGAAAAATCTTCTCGACGAAGCGGTACGTCCCAATCACCACCAGCAGCCACACGCCCAGCGCCGCCAGCGGCACCAGAATGAAACGCGAAATGTGCAGAACTTCGCCCGCTTCGGCCACGCCCGAAAATTCGGCCACCGTGTTTCCCAGGTCCACCGCCAGCGCCGCCACCATGATGAAGAAGGTGGAGCGGAAACCGAACTCCTCGCGAATCAGGTCCGAAAGGCCCTTGCCGGTGACCACGCCCATGCGGGCGCACATCTCTTCGCTGACGTAGAGCGCGATGGCCATCGGAATCAGCGACCAGAGCAGCGTGTAGCCGAATTGCGCCCCGGCGCTGGTGTAGACGCTGATGCCGCCGGCGTCGTTGTCCACGTTCGAGGTGATCAGGCCGGGGCCGATCACGGCGAGAAACAGCGCGATGCGCCGCCGCGTCATCCGGGTGCGGCGGCCAAAGTCCTTCGCACGCGTCCGCCAGGCCGCCAGCACCTCCGATCGTATTCCCTTCGTGCTCATCGCTATCGCGGGCCGGCGCGCGGCCGCTTCGTCCCCTATTGCGCCGGATTCTTTTCGCCTCAGATTCTCGCGTTCATGCGGCTTACCACGTCGTCCACCGTGATCGTGCCGATCGGATGCTTTTCCCCGTCCACCACGGTCAAGCTCCGTAGATCGTATTTGTCGAAGAGATCGAATACCTCGCGGTCGTTCGCTTCCGGCAATATCGAAAGCAGCGGATCGGGCGAAAGCTCGCTCATCCGCTGCTCGCTGCGGGCAAGCAACAGCCGCGCCACGGAGACGGTTCCCGCCAGCGCCGCATCGCGATCAATCAGTACGACGTTGTCCAACTGATCCACGGGAACCTTGTGGAAGCGGATGTAGTCCAGCACCTCGCCGCGCGTGGCGTCCTCGCCGACCACCACGATTTCCGTGGTCATCATCCCTCCCGCCGTGTTTTCGCCGAAGCGCAGCAGCGCCTCCACTTCGCGGGCCTCGCGGTGCTGCATTTCCTGCAGCACGTCGTGCGACGTGTCCGGCGAGAGATTCGCGATCAGGTCCGCCGCTTCGTCCGGGCTCATCTCCTCGATGATGTCCGCGGCCTTCTCCGGGGCGAGCTTTTCCATCACCTGCGTCTGGAGCCGCTTGTCCAGTTCGGCGATGGTTTCCGCGGCGGTCGCCTCGTCGAGCGAGCCGATGATGGACTGCCGCTCGGCCGGCGAGAGCTCCTCCATAATGTCCGCCAGGTCCGCGGGGTGCAGCTCGGCCAGCTTCGCGCTGGAAAGCCGCAGCTTCACGCGCCGCAGCGGGTCCGGCTCGATCAGGTTGACGAATTCCCAGCGGATCGTCTTCTGCGGCAGCCGCCCCTGGATTTTGCGGATCGCGCTGAGCGGCGCGATGCCGTGCAGCAACCGTCCCACCGCGCCCGGCAGCCCCACGTCCACGTCCGTGATGCGCAATTCCGTGTTGCCGTTGGTGCGCTGATCGGCGAGATCCACGTCGTTCACGCGGACCACCTTGCGGCCGTTCGTGTCTATGATTTGCTGGTCGAGCAGGTCCTTCTGCACGGCGAGCCATTCCTCATTCGGCTGGTAGAGCTCGAGCGCGGATTCGTCGGTGGCCAGATGCACCTGCCCCGGCGCAACGGTCGCGATCTGATCGTGCCGCGCCACCAGCGGACGGTACTGCCCGCGCGCGAGCAGCAGCCGCGAGATGCGGCCCGGCTGCTCCGCCGGCACGATAAACATCTCCTTCACCTTCCCGACCAGGTGCCCGTACGAGTCGTAGGTCTCCGCGCCCAGTATTTCCGTCGCATGCAGCATCTGTGTACTCCTTCCCGGTGCCCGGCGCCTCAGCGGGCCCTTCGCCAAGGCAAAAAAAAATGCCCGAAGCCGGCTCTGCAACCGGCCCCGGGCAAAATCGCTCGCCCGAACGCACTACTTCAGGCCGGGCCTCGCCTCCCTGCCCCCGCCGGCTGGGCGGAAGCAGCGTCGCCGCGAACACGGGTAGCCGCCCCGCCGCTCCCCGTTGCCGCTCGATGCGCGGCGCCTACTTGCCGGTTCCGAATTAGACGAACGCTCTTCCATTACGTGCGTAAGCCGCCGATTTGACTAGTAAATGTAGATGCGAAGTTTGTCAAGCGAAGAGTGCGATTCCGGCGAAAATTTAGCGCGCGAAGACCATATTCCCCGGCGCTTGCCCGCGCGCCCGACAATCTGCGGCGTAAAGCCCCCAATAATTCTCCCGAATGTAGTCCTTCGGACGATACCCGAGCCTGCGCGCGACGCGGTCAATCGCCCGCGGCGGCCCTTCCAATTCCAGGAAGTTGCCCACTGGTGTTTCATCCAGGTCCAGATGAACCCCGCCCAGCCGGAAGGCGGTGCGGTATTTCTGATAGCGGAACCCCGCGCGGAAGCCCAGCGACCGCAGCGCCCCCGGCCAGCGCGCTGGCTCGCGCAGAATCGCCTCGCGCTCAGCCTTCCGCTTGTATCGCTTCGCGGCCGGATCGCCCGCCACCGGCATCTTCGCGGTCAGAACGCCCCGCGCCGCCCGCCCAGCCGCCTTGCGCTCGGTCCTGAGCCGCAGCAGGCACCCGCCCCGCCGCAAATCGCTGCCGGGCGTGTCGTAAAGCGTGTTCTCCTCGAACACACTCTCGCCGCCTCTGGCCCCTATCGCCCGAATGCGGCCGATTGCCTCGGCCAGATCGCGCACGCGCAGCTTGATTTCAGTCTCGGTTGCGGAGCGTTTTCGCGGCGCGCGAGCCATCGCCGCCCCTCAGAGGAACACAACCTGGTGCCGGTGAACGCAGGACGACGGGCCAATCCGCGCGGGCGCCGGCGCCGCCGCACTTTCCGGCGCGCGCGCCCCCAGCGTCGCAGGGCCCTTCGCCACGCCTGCCGTCGCGGCGCCGCCGGACGCCGGAATCTCGTACCGCGCCGCCAGCGCGTCGAGTATCCCCGCGCCATACGCCGCGAGCCACGGCAGCGCGCACAGGCTGCGCTCCTGCAGCTCATGATGCGGATACAGCGCGTCCATCAGCGCCGCCTCATGCCGGTCCAGCACGCCGGTACGAAAATTCTCCGCCCGGCCGGCCTTCGCACGCAGCGCCGTAAGTTGATAGACCGCCTTTCGCTCGGCCCCGCGCAGCGCGGGAATCAGCGTAGGATCGAGCTGCCCGAAAATTTCGTCGTAGCCCGCAAAGATCGCCTTCAGCGACGCCTCATCCGCCTCAAACCGCCGCATCAATCCCGGCGGCGCCGATTTCCGCTCCATTTGCGCGCGGACGTGCTGCCGCCCTCGCAACACATCGCGAATATCCAGCCCGTACTTTTCCAGCACCCGCGCCGCCACCGGCTCGACCACCGTAAAGCTCGCCCGCGGCACAATCGCGGGCATGCGAACTCCCAGTTCGCGATAGGCCGCTTCCGCCTGCGCCAGGTAGGCAATCTCCGCCGGCCCGCCGATGTACGCCGCCGTAGGCAGCAGCGTGTCTTGCACCACGGGGCGCAGCAGCGCGTTGGGTGTGAATCGCCCCGGCTCATTCTGAATCGCGGCGCGCAGCGCCTCGCGCGTGAACGCCTGCTCGCCCGCCGCGAAGCCCTCGCCGCGCTGGCGCACCGCTTCGCGCCGCCCGCCCGCCGTGGCGGGCCCGTTCACGCTGCGGAAAAGCAGCGTCGTTTCGGAGGTCACCTTCACCTGCGCGTGGAAGCCGCGCTCTTCGAGCTCTTTTGACCGCCCGAGCAGCAGTTCCCGCAGCGGCGCGGCCGACGCCACCGCCCGCAGGTACACCGCCGCGGCCAGCCGGTCCAGCCGCTCGTCCATCGGATCGAGAAAAAGGATGCCGCGCCCGGCCAGAAGCCGCGCCAGTAGCTTGCCGAAGGCGGAGCCCCACGTTTCGCCCGGCGCATAGGATTCCCGCAGCGCGCGCGCCGTCTCCCCTGCAAAGGGCCCGTTCAGCGCGGTCAACGCCTCTTCAGCCTGCGCCGTCGCGCCCCGCACCGATTCGCCCAGCGCCACGCCGCCCACGCTGCCGCCCGCGCTCTCGCCCGCGGCGAGTGCGTACCGCTGCAAGCCCTTCGCCGTGTTCCAGAACGATTGGTTCACCTCGGCCAGATCGTGGTCCTCGGTGGCGAGCCAGAAGACCGGCACCGCCTCCACCCCCGTGCGCGTCAATTCCTCCGCCCAGCGCACCGCCGAAATCGCCTTGTAGAACGTAAGGGCCGGCCCGGAGAAAAGTCCCGCCTGCTGCCCGGTCACAATCGCCGCCGCGCCGTGCGCGAACCGTTCGAGGTTGCGTTCGGTCGCGGCATCCGCCGCCCCCGTCGCCGAAAACCGCGCATTCTGCTCGCGCAGCACGTCGGCAACCTGCTTACGCACCCCTGCGTCGTACGCGATCTTCTTCGCCGCCGCCGCGACTCCCTCGCGTGTCGGCGCATGGCTGAAATATCGCCCCACTTGGCCAAAATCATCCAGAAAAGAGGAAAAAAGCCTCGTTGTATGCGGAATTTCGCTGAAAGGCAGGCAGTAGGACTCCATCGAGTCCTTCATCATACACGCCGCGCCAAGGTCGAACAACCGACGGGAGCCATAGCGGATCACCTCGGCCCTATGAGATGATCTCGCTGGCCAAATCGTCGCGCGCTGCGTTTCCTTCACTTGGCTGGCGCGCGGCATGGCTCGAAGCGAGGTGCCGATGCATAGGGAATGGGCCTCGAGCATATTCCGGAAAGTGCTGATAACCCTCGCCGCAATCGCCTCGCTCGGCCTTGGCGCCTCCACCGCCCGAGCCCAGCAAGTCCCGGTCGCCACCCAAAGCGCCGCGCCCGCATCGCAGACTCAAGCCGCCTCCGCGCCCGCCCCCGAATTCGTCTACGACGTCGCCTCGATCAAGCCCAGCAAACCGGGCGCCATGGACTCTCGCTGGGGATCGCGATCCGACGCTTTCACCGGCGAGAATATAACGGTGATGAGCCTCCTCACTTCCGCCTATGCCATCGACAACAAAAACCAGTTCTCCGGCGTGCCCGACTGGCTCAACTCCGAGCGATACGACGTCCAGGCAAAAATGGACCCCTCCGTCGCCGACGCGTTGAAAAAGCTGCCTCCAGACCAGCGCGCCCTCGCACGCCAACGGATGCTCCAGGCGTTGCTCGCGGATCGCTTCGGCCTGAAAATCCACCGCGAAACGAAGCAGCTTCCCATGTACGTCCTCGAAGTCGCCAAGGGCGGCCCGAAGCTCAAGCCAACCGCGTGGCCCCCTTCGCCCAGCGCAGGCGCGCCCAATGCACCCGGCGCGCCCGGCGCAAAGGATTCGAAGCCGCCGCCCCCTCCCCCGCTGCCCCCCGCCCGGAAAGGATCGCCGCCCGCTGCCAACCTTGTCGGTGGCCGGGGAAGCATGTGGAGCACGAGCCACGGTCAAGCGACCATCGCGGCGAACGGGGGCTCCGTCGCTCAATTGAGTGACCTTCTCTCCCGCATGTTAGGCCGCCCGGTAGTGGACAAGACCGGCCTCACCGGCGAATACGACTACACCTTGCAATGGACTGCGGAGGTCCAATCGTCCAATACCGTCGCCACTGCCAACCCAACCCCCGCCGCAATGGCGCCCGCCCCACTCGCCGATTCCGGCCCCACGATCTTCGCCGCCATCCAGCAACAGCTCGGCCTGAAACTCGAATCCATCAAAGGCCCCGTCGAGATCATCGTAATTGATCACGTCAACCGCCCCTCCGAAAATTAACAGATCGGTAGCGGCACACACGCCGATGGGGGCGCACGCGGCGAACCAACGTCAACCAAACAATGTGCTAATCTGCGCTTTAGAATACCAAATGCATAAGTCTCGCCGGCTTCGCCGTCGCATTCGAAGACTACGCCTTCAGCAGGCCCTCCTTACGCGGGTCTTCTTTCGAAGGTGTGCCGTTTATTTCGTCCGGAAGAGCGAGCGTGTGGCCCACTCAGCTTCGGAACGGTCCTCCTAACCATGCCCGGTTTGCCCCTGCTTGGTATACTAAGCAAAATAAAAAACCCCGCGCCGCCCCTCCCCACTCGTGCTATTCACTACGATGGCGGATTTCTCGCCAGGGAGGAAACAGGGGGATGGCCCCAAGGCCGCAGCCGCTCAATCACGAAGTACTTACCCTGAGTCTGCCCGCCCCGGCGCGGCGCAGCCGAAGTGCGTTTCTAATCTACGGTACGGGGATTAGAAATGAGCCTAACCCCTTCGCCACCAACGCGAGTACCCGGTCTAATATACGGTATATGCGTCGTCTCCAGATTATGTGCTCCCGCCCCGCGCTTCCCCGTCCCAGCTCTCAATTGACTTCACCCACCTGCGGACGTAGACTCCCCGCGAGTTCCTCACGCGCGGTCCTCCGCGCCCTACATCGCATGGGGAGGCCATTATGAGCACCGAAAGTTCTATGCCACGCCGGGATTTCCTGAAAGCTGCTGCTGCGACAAGCGTTCTTGCCGGAGTTGGAGCCGCTGCGCGACCTGCCGCCGCTGCTGCCGCGGCCCTCGAGCCGTCTGCGCCCGATATCGCCCACGCCAAAATTCAAGCCTTTAATTACGACGGCGTCACGCTCGGCCCAAGCCGCTGGGACGATCAATTCCAGAATGCGCGCGAGTTCTACTACAACGTCGAAAACGACGACATCCTCCACGGCTTCCGCGCCGCGGCCAACCTGCCCGCGCCGGGAAAGCCGCTCGGCGGATGGTGCGCGCGCGATAGCGGCACCGTCTTCGGCCAGTGGCTCAGCGGTATGTCCCGCATCTATCGCGCCACCGGCGACACGCAAATGCGCGACAAGGCCGTCTATCTCCTCGCCGAATACGCAAAGACGGTCGGCCCGGACGGCAATTGCCGCATGGGCCCGTATCCCTACGAAAAAATGACCTGCGGCCTCACCGACATGCACGAATACGCGAGCCATCCCGAAGCCACCGCGTTGATGGACCGCATGACGGGCTGGGCATCGAAGACGTTCGACCGCAGCCGCCTCCCTGCCGGCCCCAAGCCCTGGGGGATGCACTCCGGCAAGCCCGGCGAGTGGTACACGATGCCGGAAAATCTGTTCCGCGCCTACATGATCACCGGCAATCAAAAATTCCGCGATTTCGGCGAGGTCTGGCTCTATCACCATTATTGGGACAAATTCGCGGACACCGCCGCGCCCACCACGGCCTCCGCCGTCCACGCCTATAGCCACGTGAATAGCTTCAGCAGCGCCTCGATGGCCTACGCCGTCACCGGCGATCCGCGCTACCTGCAAATCTGCAAGAACGCTTACGACTTCATGCAGAACACGCAGTGCTACGCCACCGGCGGATACGGCCCCGTCGAGCGCATCATGCCGCCCGGCAGCCTCGGCAAGGCCCTCGAATATCAGTGCAACACCTGCGAGACGCCGTGCGACACCTGGGCCGGATTCAAGCTCTCGAAATATCTCACGCAGTTCACCGGCGAAGCCCGCTACGGCGATTGGGCCGAGCGCCTGCTCTACAACGGCATCGGCGCCGCGCTGCAGATCCACGGACCCGGCGTGCACTTCTATTACGCGGATTATCGCGTCGGCGCCGGCGTGAAAATCTTCAGCCGCAACACGTATACCTGCTGCTCCGGCACCTACATTCAAAATGTCGCGGATTATCACAACCAGATTTACTACCGCGGCCCGAACGCCCTCTACGTCAGCCTCTACGTGCCCTCCACGCTCACCTGGCGGCGCGCTTCCGGCGACGTCACCCTCGTGCAGGACACGAAATATCCCGAGGCGGAAACCAGCACGTTCACTTTGAAAATGAGCGGCAGCGCGCAATTTCCATTGAACTTCCGCATTCCGGGATGGTCAGAGGGCGTTTCGTTCAAGGTGAATGGTGCGCCCGCGCAGGTGTCCGTCACGCCGGGCCAGTGGGCCACGATAGATCGCGAATGGAAATCCGGCGACACGGTCGAAATCCGCATTCCGCTGCGCCTGCGCTATAGCCCGGTGGATAAGGAGCATCCGCATCGCGTCGCCGTCGTTCGCGGCCCCGTCGTTCTGGTCCAGGACGGCAACGTCCACGAGCCCGTCTACAAAATGCCCTACGACGACGAAGCCCTGAACAAATACATCGTCGCCGACGAGCGCGAAGCAAACGCCTTCCGCTGCGTGCCCGCCGACGGCGCCAACGTCATGGCGCTTTTCCGCCCGTTCTACGCCATCCCGGCCGATTCGTTTTACCGCATGCATTTTGATTTGGACGATCTGCCGATGGTGCTCTGGAGCCAGACGGGATTTGGTAACGCGTAGCAGCTTCGGAATCGCCGCTCAGAATAGTTGCAGGGTCCAGAGGTCGTGGACGTGGACGACGCCTTCCAGGCGGCCGCCCGCGTCCACGATCAGCACGGCCGTAATCTTTTTCTCTTCCATCAGCCGCAGCGCGCCCGCGGCCAATTCCGTGCGCGGCAGCGTGACGGGATTTTTCGTCATGCAATCCGCCGCCGTCAGATCGAGCACATTCTCGCGCCGCTTTTGCATCACGCGCCGCAGATCGCCATCCGTGATAATGCCCAGCAGTCGCCCGCCATCATCGGTCACCGCCGCAAGCCCCAGCCCCTTGCGGCTCATTTCGTAGATCACGTCCGGCATCTTCGCCGCTGCGCCCACGCGCGGCAGATCGTCGCCGGTGTGCATCAGCGCCCCGAGGCGCCGCAGCTTTTTCCCCAGCCGCCCGCCGGGATGCAGCGCCGCGAAATCGTCCTCCTGGAATCCGCGGCGTTCGAGCACAGCGATTGCCAGCGCGTCGCCCATCGCCAGCGCCGCGGCCGTCGAAGCCGTAGGCGCCAGATTCAGCGAGCACGCTTCTTCCTTCACGGCAATATCCAGCGCCACGTCGCTCGCCGCGCCCAGCGTCGAACTGGTGCTCGATGTCAGCGCGATCAGCCGCACGCCGAGCCGCTTCACCGATTCCAGCAGCTCGACCAGTTCCTCGGTTTCGCCGCTCGCGGAAATCGCTAGCAGCACGTCCTTTTCCGTCAGCATGCCTAGGTCGCCGTGCAGCGCGTCCGCCGCGTGCAGGAAGAACGCGGGCGTTCCGGTGCTCGCAAGTGTCGCCGCAATCTTCCGCCCGATGAGTCCCGATTTGCCCACCCCGGTAGCGACCACGCGCCCTTCGCAGGCATACACCAGTTCCACCGCGCGCTCGAAGCCTTCGTTCAGCCTGCCGATCAGCCCGGAGATCGCCTCCGCCTCGATGCGCAGCACGCGCCTCGCCGTATCGAGCGTCTCCCGCTTTTCGCGAGTCCGCGTCATCGCGACGCATCCCATTCGTTTGCCAGCGCCGCCAGTCGCGCGAGCTTCTCGATCAACGCCTCGAATTGCGCGAGCGGCAATGCGTTCGCTCCATCCGAAAGCGCCGCCGCCGGATTGTCGTGCACTTCCAGGAACACGCCGTCCACGCCCGCCGCCACGCCCGCCCGCGCCAGCGGCTCGATAAACTCCGGCTGCCCGCCGCTCGAATTTCCCTGTCCGCCCGGCAATTGCACCGAATGCGTCACGTCAAAAACCACCGGATACCCCAGCTTTCGCATCACCGGAAATGAGCGCATATCCACCACAAGATTCTGATAGCCAAACGAACTTCCCCGCTCCGTCAAGATTATCTTTCGATTCCCCGCCCCCGCCACCTTTTCCGCGGCGTTGCCGATATCCCACGGCGAAAGGAACTGCCCTTTCTTGATGTTCACCACTTTGCCGGTTTTCGCGGCCGCGAACAGCAAATCCGTCTGCCGGCACAAAAACGCGGGAATCTGCAGCACGTCGCACACGTCCGCGGCCGCGTCCACCTGCGACACCTCGTGCACATCGCTGAGCACAGGTACGCCCACTCGCTTCTTCACCGCGGCCAGAATGCGCAGCCCTTCGCGAAGCCCCGGCCCACGATACGACGCAGCGGACGAGCGGTTCGCCTTATCGTACGATGCCTTGAAAATGTACGGCACGCCGCGCCGCGCCGCGATCTCGCTCAATCGCTCCGCCATGCGCAGTGCATGCGATTCGCTCTCGATCACGCAGGGCCCTGCGATCACGAATAGCGGCGCGCCGCCGCCCATGCGGACGTTTCCGGCCTCGAATGCAGCTTGCGTTGTCACTGCTCGGATTTCCCCGCGCGCGCACGTGCGAAACGCATCAGCCTATGCGCCTTCCCGGGTCTTTTCAACGTGGTTTTCAGGCGGTTACTGCGTGGCCGATCTTTCGCCCAGCCGTCGCATCCGTTCTTGCAGCCGTTTCCGCAGCGGCGCCGGCGCGTTCGGATTGAACGCCACCAGATACCAGAGCGGCTGGCTGCGGTCGCGGCTCAGCCGCGAAAGCGTTGCCGCGTCGCTATTCGGATGGCGCGCGATATTCTCGCGGATCGCCGAATAGGGATGATGCGATAGGCGGCTCAGCGTCTTCGCGGTCACTTTCGGGTGCTCGCTGATCAGCCGCAGCAGGTAGTAATCCTCTTTCGGCGCCTGGCGCGAAAGATTGTCCAGCGCGTCCGGCCTCACCTCGGCGCTCAGCACCGTGCCGATCTTTTCGTCCCAGCCCGAATTGATGTGGTTCAGTTCCTGCGTCCGCGCGTGGATCAATTGCTCGATCACCCGCCGCTCCTGGTCCAATCGCGCCGCGGGCAGTGCGCTGCGTTCCACGGAATCCAGCACGCGCAGAAGATGCTGCCGTTCGCCAAATACGATTTGAGAGGTACGCACCGTCTTTCCCTTTGCCGCGTTGCGCACCAGGTCAGAACGTCTCATGTTCCCTCACTCCATGAATCTCGAATATTGGTTAAGGCGCGGCGTCGAGCACTTCGCATCCGCATGACGGACGTGAGCTTGGTCTGCCGTTTCCGCCGCTCAGCCGATCTCCAGCGTGCTCGCCAGCATGGATAGCCCGCGAAGATTATCGTGTGCCATCCGGGCCGAGTAAAGCCGGCCGGACCCGGATGTTCCTTAGCCCGCAACACATGGTCCTAGGACTACAGTGGGAAGCGCGCACCGGCCCTCCTGGTTGCTCATACATGCAGGTAACGTCCCCCGCTCCCCCGCGGTACAGCCTAGACCTGATTGCTGCCTAGCCGTCGCATTGGGGTAGCCTCGGACTACGGGAGGAGTTACAGCCATGAACGTAAAAACCAAGATTCTTTGTAGCGGCGCGGCGGCGGCACTTGCCCTGTGTCTCGCGGCCGGGCCAAGCTTCGCTCAAAATCAACAGGGCGCCACGCCGCCCCCAATCCCCCAGCAGACGACCACCACTCGCGGGGGCCAGAATGACCAGAACATGCCCGGAACCGAAACGCCTCAGACCAACGGCAACAACCAGACCATGAATCGCTCGTCCTCGGCCATGATGACCGATAAGCAGTTCGTCCAAAAAGCCGCCGAGGGCAATATGGCCGAAATCAAGCTCGGCGAACTGGCGCAGCAGAATGGGACGAATGACGCCGTAAAAAACATGGGAAAGAGGATGGTGGACGACCACACCAAGGCAAACGATCAGCTAAAAGACGCTGCGTCGCAATCCAACATCATGATGCCCACGACCTTGAGCAAAAAGGACCAGGCGAACTATGATCGCCTCTCAAAGCTGACGGGTAAGGCGTTCGACAAGGCCTACGCACGCGATATGGTGCGCGATCACCAGAAGGATATCGCGGTATTTCGCAGTGAGGCCCGTCACGGGCAGGACGCGGGCATTAAGAACTTCGCTTCCCAGACGCTTCCGACGCTCGAGCAGCACCTGAAACAGGCCCGCCAGACTTTGCGCACGGTTGCACCTTCCACGCGCACTGGCGCTCAGTGAGGCTGTTCCGCAAGAGTTGTTTCTCTGCTCCGCACTGCGATCGCCGGCCCTGCATCCGGGCCGGCGATTTCCATGCTTCCGCGAAACTGCCGCTTATTCGGCAATCTTCCTTTGATCCGCGAACGCCTCTGGATTTGGATATTTCGCCCTGCGCAGCCACACCGCGAATCCCACCCACAGAATCGCCAGCAATATCAGCGAGAACCAGCTCCCTTCGGGCCCCACGGAACCGCCCGTCAGCCACACAGGTCCGGAAAAGCTAACGTTCAGCAGGTGGCCATGCGCCACCTGCCCGCTGTCTGGGACGCCAAAAAAGTACGTCTCGCCCCAATCCCAGGCGGCGTGCATTCCCACCGCCAGCCACAGGTCGCCGCTGCGCCGCAGAATCAGGCAAAATAGCAGGCCAAAAGCCCCCGCGGAAAAAGACCCAATCCAACTCTCGCCCGAATTGGCGTGATGCGCGTAGCCGAATAGCAACGATAGCGCCAGCGCCGCGGGCCAGAACCCCAGCCCATCCGTCAGCGTGAAGAGCGCGTACCCCCGAAACGAGAACTCCTCGAAGAAGCCTACGAAGAGGAACGCCGCGCCCCACGCTGCCGCATATTTCCAGATCGCAAAGCCGTGCAGCCCGAGCCCGTGAAAGTGAAGCGCCCCGCCAAGCCACAGCGCGGCGAGTAAAACCGAGATCGCCACGAACCCGATCAGCACTCCTTGCCAGAACGTTCGGCCAAATGCACGCCGCGCGGGCAGGCCGTAGTCCCCGATGGTCCTGCCTTCAATGCGCGACATAATCCAACTCGCCAGCAGCACCACGGCAAACGAAGTCAATTCCCCGATCAGGATGGATCCGGCGGTAAAAGCCGCGAAGGCCTGTCCGCGCGGATGATTGTGAGAGAAGGCGCTGCTGATGCCCACCAGCACCTTCGAAATCACAGCGAGCAACGCGATAAAAATCAGCAGCCGCCAGCCGGCTTGCAGCCCTCGTTCGCCGCAAAATGCGTTGTGCAGCGCGAATTTGGGACCGCGCGCCACCGCGAATTGCTCCGCGCGAATTGCCGGTGGCGCCTGATCCGGCAGCCGCCCGGCTTCATTCTCAGGCTGCTTCCCGGATGGATTGCCGGACTCGTTCGAGTTGTCGTCCATTGAACGGGCTCACTTTCCGCGGCAGTATGCGCGGCCGCCGCGCACCCAGGCAGCAGGAGCGCCGAATGCACTGGATGCAGAGAATACGGGCTTTCGCCCCTGCCACAAAGCAATTTTCGGCGGACGAAACGCTCGAGCGCAGCAGCTTCGCAATCACGAAGCCGCAATGGCAGCGAGCGATTGGAAGGCGGCGTTCACGATCGCACGTATACGAATAGCAGCCCGCCTGCTGCGGCGTAAAGCGCGGCGCCCAGCAGGACGCGGATCGCCCGATTACGAAATTCAATTTGCGCAGAGAGAAAAGTCACAAGGACTGTTAACGAGAGCAGCCCCTTCGCCATTCCGCGATTGGCATGCAGGGATTCGAAGAAGGCGCCGCCAAACATAAAGCACATGAAGTACGAAACCGCGACCGTTCGCTTTGTGATTTTCATATAACCTCCGCGCGATCAATTGCTTAGCCGAACCACTCGATCTCCCCGCCGCGCGCGGAATCATATCCCCTAAGCCCACGTTCTTATCTCGATCTCGCCTCCGCAGCGCGGCCTCGATCCCCGCGTCCGCCGCCGCTGTTCCTCTGCTTCCTTTGCCTCCTCTGCCTCCTTGCCTCCGCTTTCTCGCATTACCCGCCTTCCCTCCGTTCCTCTATAATGGGAACGAAGGCGCGGAAAAAGGAAAACGGGTATCGGAATGAGCCAACCAACGAATCTGGGTGAATTGCGGCGAAGCCAGTGGTCCGAAGAGCGCGTGGCGCAGCGAACCGTCCGGCAGGAGTTACGCGAAAATCTGTTATGCAAAATGGAAAAGGGCGAGCCGCTCTTCCCCGGCGTGCACGGATACGACGACACCGTGATCCCTCAGATCGTTAACGCCATTCTTTCGCGGCACCATTTCATCTTGCTCGGGCTGCGCGGCCAGGCGAAATCCCGCATTCTGCGCGGCCTCGCCTCGTTCATGGACCCGCGAGTGCCCGTGATCGCCGGCTGCGAAATTAACGACAATCCCTATCGCCCGCTCTGCCGCGCCTGCCGCGAACGCATCGCCTCCGAAGGCGACGCAACGCCCCTCGCATGGCTCGCCCGCGAGCAGCGCTACGTCGAAAAGCTCGCCACGCCGGACGTAACCATCGCCGATATGATCGGCGACGTGGACCCGATCAAGGCCGCGAAGGCCGGCCGCACACTTTCCGACGAACTAACCATCCACTACGGCCTGCTGCCCCGCGCGAATCGCGGAATTTTCGCCATCAACGAACTGCCCGATCTCGCCGGCAAAATACAAGTCGGCCTCTTCAACATCATGCAGGAAGGCGACGTGCAAATTAAGGGCTATCCCGTGCGCTTGGCGCTCGACGTCCTCCTGGTCTTCACCGCGAACCCCGAGGACTACACGGCGCGCGGCAAGATCATCACGCCCCTCAAAGACCGCATCGGCTCGGAGATTCGCACGCACTATCCCGCCACCGTTGCCGAGGCGATGACGATCACCGGCCAGGAATCGTGGACGCAGCGCGACACCAAGCGCCGCTCCGAAATCCCCGATTACATCCGCGAAGTCGTCGAGGAGATCGCCTTTCAGGCGCGCGAGGATAAGCGAATTGACCGCCGCTCCGGCGTAAGCCAGCGCCTGCCGATCAGCGCGATCGAAAACGTGCTCAGCAGCGCCGAGCAGCGCGCCGTCCGCAGCCGCGATGCCGCGGCCGTCGCGCGCATCTCCGATATCTACGCCGCCATTCCGGCGATGACCGGCAAATTCGAGCTGGAATATGAAGGCGAGCTGCGCGGCGCCGATAATATCGCCCGCGAATTGATTCGCGCGGCCGTGGGAAAGACGTTTGGCCGGTACTTTTCGGAAATGAATTTCCAGCCCGTGGTGCAATGGTTCGAAATGGGCGGCGAACTGAAGATTCCGCAGCACGCCCCCAGCGACGAAACACTCGCGCAACTGAAAACAATCCAGGGCCTGCTCGACCATATCGAAACCCTCGGAGTCCGCGCGAAGGACGACGCCGCCCTGCAAACCAGCGCCGCCGAATTCATTCTCGAGGGGCTCTGGGCCCAGAAGCGCATCCATCGTTCGGAGGAGCGCGGCTTTTTCGCCGATGCGCGCAAGCCCGCGGAGCCGCGCGATCCGCGCGACCCGCGCGAGCCATCCGGCCGCATGCCGCGCCGCCAATTCAATTGAGGCCGTGAATGAAATACACGCGCTATTCGAAATACGTCCCCGGCGAAGCCGGCGAAATTGATCTCCAAGAGCTGATGAACCGCCTCTCCGATTTCTTCCTGCAGAGCGGCTTCGAATCGCCCTACGGAATCTACGAAATGGATCGCAATGGTTCCCAGGAGCGCCTGCTCGATGAACTGCGCCAGGCGATTCTTCGCGCGTTGCAGGAAGGCGATCTCATCCCGCCGGAAGCAATGCAGCAGCTCCTGCGGAATACGGAGCTCTCGCAGAACAAGGAATTGCGCGATTTGATTGACCAGATCATCGAGCGCATGCAGGAGGAGGGCTTCATCACGCAGCAGCAATCCGCGCGCGTCACGCCTCCGCCCTCGCAGACGCCCGGCGGCCAAGCCGGCCAGGAGCAGCCCCGCACCGAGGCGCGCTTCGAAATCACGGATAAGGCGCTCGATTTCCTCGGCTTCAAGACGCTCAAGGACCTGCTCGCCTCGCTTGGAAAAAGCAGCTTCGGCCGCCACGATACGCGCGACCTTGCCACCGGAGTCGAATCCGGCGGCGCCTCGAAGCCCTACGAATTCGGCGACACGCTCAATCTCGACATCAGCTCCACCCTGTTCAACGCCGTCCGCCGCAATGGCGCGGGCATTCCCATCGAGCTCGATTACCCGGACCTGATGGTTCACCAGTGCGAATATCAAAGCTCGTGCGCCACCGTGCTGATGCTCGATTGCAGCCACAGCATGATTCTCTATGGCGAGGACCGCTTCACGCCCGCCAAGCGCGTCGCCCTCGCACTCTCTCACCTGATCCGCACGCAATACCCCGGCGATTCCCTCCACTGCGTCCTATTCCACGATAGCGCCGAGGAAATCCCGCTCGGCAAGCTCGCCCGCGTGCAGGTCGGCCCGTATTACACGAATACCCGGGAAGGCCTCCGCATGGCGCAGCGCATCCTCGCGCGCCAGAAGAAGGACATGCGCCAGATCATCATGATCACCGACGGCAAGCCCTCCGCCCTCACCCTCGACGACGGCCGCATCTACAAGAACGCCTACGGCCTCGATCCCCTCGTCGTCACGCAGACCCTCGAGGAAGTCGCCAAGTGCAAGCGTGCCGGCATCCTCATCAACACCTTTATGCTCGCCAGCGACTATAGCCTCGTCCATTTCGTCCAGAAGGTCACCGAACTCTGCCGCGGCAAGGCCTACTTCACCACGCCGTACACCCTCGGCCAGTATCTCCTGATGGATTACGTCGGCAATAAGACGCGCCACATCCACTGAAAATAGCGCCCGGCCTTTGCCTTTTGCGCCCCACTCCTGCGACTGCGCCGTGCGTGCCGCATCCAATATGCTATAAGATCGCTCATGAACTTGTTTCGCGCGATCCGTCATATCTTCGGAGGTGGAGGAAAGATGAGTGCTTTGCCCGCCGGCACGGCGGCCCCGGCAATTTCGCTCGCAAGCGAATCGGATCAGCAGCTTTCGCTCGCGGACGCGCTGCGGCACGGCCCCGTTCTCGCCGCCTTCTTCAAGGTGAACTGCCCCACCTGCCAGTTCACGTTTCCATTTCTCGAGCGGCTCCGCGAAGCCTACGCCGGCCCGAACTTCACCATTTGGGGCGTCTCCCAGAACGACGCCGCCGATACGCGCGCCTTCCTCGGCGAATTCGGCGTGAAATTCCCCGCCCTGATTGACGCGCAAGGCTACGCCGTCTCCAAGCAATACCGCCTCACGAATGTCCCCACGCTCTTCCTCATCGCCCCCGACGGAAAAATTCAGATCACCTCCGTCGGCTTCGCCAAAGCCGACCTCGAAAAAATCGCCGCCGAAGCCGCGCGCCTCACCGGCAAGCCCGCCAAGCCCCTCTTCCGCTCCGGCGAAGTCGTCCCCGCCTACAAGCCCGGTTGAGGCTCAAAAAATTAGGTTCGGTCCGAACCAACATAAAAGGGATTGTCATCCCGCAGTAGCGTTTCGCCGTATCCGCCCAAGGACATCGCGTCTCATCACCTCGCAAGAAAACCCGCAGTCATCCTGAAGCGATCCCATGAGCCTGCCCGCCGTGGGTGGGGATCCGCGCCTTGAAGGATCTCAACTCGCATCCTCGCTCGCCACGCACCCAACTATCGGCGCCGCGGGCCGGCTCACCCCTCCTCCATCTCCTCCGTAACCGCCCGCTTATGCTTCTCCGCCTTCTCTCTCTTATCCGGAATCGTCTTCTCCGGCGGAGGCATCCCGATCCCTATCCGCGCCCGCCGCCGCGCTTCCCTGCCCACCTTGAACTTCGTCTTCTTCCGTTTGCTCGCCATCGCCAATCCTCAGAACACATCCCGCAGCGCGGCCTTCGCCGCCAGGTATCCGCAAATCCCGTGCACCCCGCCCCCCGGCGGCGTGGAAGACGAGCATATATACACGCCCCGCGCCGGCGTGCGATATAGCCGCCGCGTCGGCCGCAGCACGAATTGCCGCAGGTTCATCGCCCCGCCCGCCACGTCGCCGCCAATCAGGTTCGGATTGTGCCGCTCCAGGCTCGCCGCGGGCATCATGCTGCGCTTCAGGATCAGCCGCCGAAAGCCCGGCGCGAAGCGCTCGATCTGGCTCTCGATGTGCTCGCTCATGTCCGCCCGCGAGCCGTTAGGAACGTGGCAGTACGCCCACGCAACATGCTTCCCCGCGGGCGCGCGCGTTGCGTCGAAAAGGCTCGGCTGCGCCAGCAACACAAATGGCCTCGCCGCCGTTTCCCCCCGCCAGGGCGCGCGCTCCGATTCTTCGATCTCCTCGATTGTGCCGCCCAGATGAACCGTTCCCGCGCGCGCGCATTCCGCCGCCGTCCACGGAATCGGCGCATCGAGCGCCCAATCCAGCTTGCACACGCCCGGCCCATAGCAATAGCGATCCAGCTTCCGTCGGAATTTCCCCGGCAGCCGCCCGCCCGCAATCTGCGCCAGTTGACGCGGCGCCACGTCGCACAGCACCGCACGCGCCGCGGGCAATTCGTCCAGCGAACGCACCATCACGCCCGTTTCAATCTCGCCCCCGAGCGACCGCAGCAGCGACGCAAGCGCATCCGCCACCGCCTGCGACCCCCCGCGCGCGAAGGGCCATCCGCCCACATGCGCTGCCAGCGCTAGCGCGAGCCCCGCCGCCGCGCTCGGCACTCGTTCGAGCGGCAATATCGAATGCGCCGCAAGCCCCGCGAAGAGCGCGCGTCCGCGTTCGTGTCCGAAGATCCGCCGCGCCAGCCGCGACGCAGGCTGCATCGCCAGCCATCCGAAGCGGGCCTCCGCGAAGGGATGCCGCGGCATGCGCAGCGCACCCAGCAGGATGGACTCGAGCCGCGGCCAATCCGCCGCCAGCGGACCAATCGTCCGCGCGTAGGCCTCGCCATCAGCGCCAAGATTTGCCGCGGTTGCTTCCACCGAACGATCGAGCAGCACGGCCGTGCCATCGTCCAGGGGATGCGCCAGCGGCGCGGGGGGACGAATCCATTCCAGGCCATGCGCGGCAAGCGGCAGGCCGCGGAAAAATGGCGAGACGGTCGCCATCGCATGAACCGTCGAGCACACATCGTGCCGAAATCCCGGCAGCGTCAGTTCCGCCGTTCGCGTCCCGCCGCCAATCGTCTGCTCGCCCTCAAGCACCAGCACAGACCGGCCCGCCTGCGCCATCGTAATCGCCGCGGCCAGCCCGTTCGGCCCCGACCCAATCACCACCGCATCGTATTCGCGCCGCGCCCTAGCCATCAGCTTCAATCAACGCGTACTCGGAAAATCGCCCCGCGCCCCAGCCGCGAATGCAGGCCGCCGCCTCGCCATGAGCGCCCCACCCAAACACCGTCATTCTGAGGGCATCCGATAAGGATGCCCGAAGAATCTCAGCCGCCGATACTTGGCTGAAGGGTGGCACTGCCCAGATGGTCTTCTACTTCTTCTCGTTGATATTCACGTACGCCCGCGTCACGTTCCAATCCATCCGCAATTGGCACGCATCGCCTTCGTTCGCATACGAAATCGTGAAATCCTCGAGCGGCGCCGGCAAGCTCGTCACCTTCATCGGCGCGCGAAACAGCTCGTCCGATTGCCAGGTGTATGGAATGCCCCATTCGCCCGTCTTTTTATTCACGATCAACTGCCATTCCTTCTCGTTAGGGACCGTGAAAATCGTATAGCTGCCCGCCGGGACGTTCTTGCCGTCAATCGTCACGTCCGCGTCCGTCACAAACGTCGTCGCCTCATTCGCACCCGCGCGCCACACCTTGCCCCAAGGCTCCAGGCCGCCTTCCACCTTGCGCCCCTTCATCCGCGGGCTCGAATAATCCGTCGTAATCGTCTTCCCATCCGGGAACGTGCACTTCGCCGTCGCCGGCGGGCTCGGCCTCTTGCTCTTGTCCTGCTGGCTCCGGCTCGGAACCGCCAGCACCGCCACAACCAGCAACAGCACCCCGGCCGAAATCGTCAGTTTCTGCATGTTCGATCCTCTCTCCCTTCTCATTGAATCAAGCGTCGTTGAGTTGGTGTCGTTGAATTTTTAGTGGAAGATAAAGCCGATTGAACGTGTCTGCGCCACGTGCCGCCCAGGCCGCCCCGGCCTGAGCATCCGAGTATAACGTAGGAAGGGAGAGAGCACCGCGAATTGTGCCTCCTCGAAGCTTCGCCCGAGCGGTTCCGCGCGACGGTCTCACCGCGCCCCGGCCGTCACCCACCGCCGCCGCGCATCCCAAACGCCGTCGTGCTTGAGGGCATGCGACGAGCATGCCCGAAGCATCTCCACTCGCACCCTCGGCCGCCGCGCCCTCTTGCACTGGAAACCGCTTCGTTTGACCTATCTGAGGAAATGCTGAAGATTGCAGCACGTTGCAGTGCGGAAGGGATCTCCCTCTCCGCTCCGGCAAACACCATCTTTGCAAAAAGAGCTTCTAGCCCATCTGGCGCTGCCTGGACTTTAAGGTTTAAATGCAGCGCCGGGCCTGCCCGCCGGGGCGGGGCCTTCAGCGCGACAGCAGCAGCACACGCAGCGCCGGGAAACCGGCACGCCTTATCAGGACTTCGCCGGCACTCCCGCCGAATCGCGATTGCCATATACCGTTCGCTGCAAACTCGCATGCCGAAATAGCAGCCCCGCCGCGATAAATAGCGCCGCGTCGACGCCATGCCCGATGGCTATTCTCCGCGCGAATTCGGGCGGCGCGCCCGAAGGCAGTATCACGGCAATCAGCGCAAGCACAGCCGCCATCGCAAACAACGTGCGCGCCAACCCTCCCGCCTCCAGCTGAGCCACGTATGCCCCAACGATCCCCACCACCAGCACGCCGTAGTACACCAGGTTCTCCGGATGTCCCGAATCCGCCACTTGGACCATGTTCGACCATCCCAGGGCGAACCCGGTCACCATCGCCACGCCGACCCCGGCCTTGTACGCCCACGCGCGCATTCTCCGCGCGATCAGCGCGTACACCATCCCGGTCCCGAAGAATAGGACGTACACGCGCACAAAAGCCCACGCGGGCCAGTTCCATCCATCCACCACCCGCGATGCCGCTATCGGCACCATCAACATGCCCAGGGCCCCCAGCGCCACACGCAAAATCGTCTTTCCCATCGGCGTCATTTGAGTTGTGTTCTCCTTGGCGATTCCCACTAACGTCTCGAAAAAAATCCACAATGCGAACCCGAATAGCCCTCGCCTTGCCTCTCGGCGCTCCCGGCACAGATCGCGGAACGTCTGCGCCATCTCGCCGCCGAACCGCTCATGGAAAGCCCGCGGATACAGCCGCAGCAGCGTCGCATACCATGCCACGTAGCGCTCTGCCCGTCGCGTCCGCGGCCTCACGCCAACCGTCCTTCCGCCACCGCCACCACCCCGCGATACCGCTCCAGCTCCGCCCCCAGCGCCGCCCGCCCCGCGCCCGTCAACTTGTAATAAATCCGCCGCTCATCGGCCATCTCCGGATCCACTCGCTTATTGCTTTCCCTAATCAACCCAGCCTTCATCATCCGTCCGATCGAGCCATACAGCGTCCCCGGCCCCATCTTCACCTTGCCCTCGGAGTCCGCCTCTACCTGCTTCATGATCCCGTACCCGTGCCGCTCCTCCGTCGAAAGCGCCAGCAAAATGTGCAGCACCGCCGAAGTCAAAGGAACCCGCTCCGTACCCTTCTTCCTCGCCATGCCCTCACGATATATCCGCAACGGATATATGTCAAGCCAAAAGGTCGCACCCCGCGCCGTCATTCTCTCCCCGCATCCAAAAATCGCTAAAAAAGTTGCAGCCTCTGAGCGCAGGATCGCATTTACATCGCCCGTCACAGAATCCAGCAAGCCTGCCCGGCGAAACACGGAAGGACGCAGGGCCGCGGCGCGCTGCGCCCGCCCTTCGGAGAACGACGAGCATTGAGGACATCGTCATGAGTACCGAATATTGGGTATTGACGAGGTCTGCACCCTCCCCTATAAACGCACGTATGAACTCTCAAGAGGCAGTTAGGCGTCTGGTCCTTTCCGGCCGGCTAACGGCACTGGGAGGAGCGGGACTCCTCGTCGTACTGTTCGTTATAGCGTCGCTCGGAGTTCCGGAAGCACGTATCTTTTTCACGGTTTTTATCGGCCCGGCATGGGTATTCTTTTTTTCTGGGCTGGGTATCCTCCTGGTTGGTTGGGTCTTGCGGGGGCTGGTCGAGTGATGCCGAATGTAATTCTAGATGAGGGGAGCATGCGTATCAAACAACCGCGAATATACTTTACATCTATGACCTTATTCTTATACTTACCTGCGGAGCCGTAATTACCCAAGCCCAATGCAGCAGTTTTGCGGGCTGTTGCAGAGAGATGTGGATCGCTGGTCCAAACTGTCAATTTGGTGGACAACCTAACGGCCGCTGCCAGGTGGAAGACTGTGGTAGAGGCCCTTACTGGGGGGCTGTTTCCTGCCCCGCTCCCGGCGCCACCCTCACCTGCGTTCCCGAATATGAACTCGGCACTCTCAGCTACTGCCCGGAGGTATACGCCGCGCCTGGCTGCTAAGCACGCCGGCAGCGGATCCCAGTGGAGGCTTAACGGGTTCTAAGTAGTATGGAATAGATACACGAAGGAAGGACATCATGCGCAAGTTTATATCGTTCGCAACGGTGATTGCAGCCATCTGCCTGTTAGGATTTTGGGCGGGTAAAAACGTTGTTCTCGCGCATTTTGCAGCGAGCTCGAGCCCTCGGCCATTCCTGCGAGAGGCTAGAACAGTGGTCGTCTCGCATGGCAGTACCACGATCCTGCACTCGTTCGATGCCGTTCGCTCGGACGGCTCACGCGCCGATGGAAATATGGAAATCGCTCCAGACGGGGGCTGGCGCCTGTCTGGCCGCCGCCTCGCCCTCGTTACGGAAAGGCGCGATGTAGTAGCCGCCGACCACCTGGGAATGAAAAGCACCATGGAATTGCCCCCTGACGCGGTGAGAACCCTGCTTGCTCCATGGTCGCAATCTGCACCTCCCTGCTCAATGTCGGCATCATACCACTATGCGGGCAATGGCTCCTATTTAGGTCACCACGTAATGAAATTCGAGAAGAATACGACCCAAGCCCATTGGCGAGTATGGCTGGCGTCCGACCTCGGGTGCCAGGAGCTTTGGGCAAAACTGGAACTCTTGAACGCTGACGGCTCACTCGATTTCACGAGCGAGAGGCAGACGGTCTCGATCCAAGAAGGGGAGCCCCCGAGCTCTCTGTTCGACATCTCGGATGACTATTCGGAAGTTCTGCCCTCCCAGTTGATCCTGCACGGACTCACACAACCGCTCAACGGAGAGGCGCCCAACTCAAACGTCCCGATGTCTTCAGGCACGGACAAGCAGAAGCTGTCACATCTGGACAATTACTATTCGTCTCATCGCCCATCTTAGGCACCCGTATCCGCGACCGGCGCTGCGTCCGCATCCGAATCAGCAGCCCCGCCACATGGACTTGGAAATGCAACCGACCGGGCGAGTCCTATCCCTCCAGCCGCAGCGTCGCCGCCGGGTCCGCCGCAGCCGCACGCCGCGCGGGCAAAAATCCAGACAGTAACGCGAGCGCCACCAGCAGCCCCGCGCTCGCAACGTAAGTCATCGGATCGGCTGCTGCCACCCGGAACAGCCAGTGCGATAGCCCGCGCCCCACCCCCCACGCGCCCAGCATCCCCGCCGGAACCGCAATCAACACCGAGCGCAGCCCTCGCCAAAGGACCAGCCGTTGTATCTGCTCTCGCTGCGCCCCCAGGGCCACTCGGATTCCCATCTCGCGCCTGCGCGCAGCGGCCATTAGCGTCCCGGTGGCATACACGCCCAGCCCCGCCACCACAACTCCAAGGACCGCGAAGCACCCCAGCAGCACAATCGCCATTCGCAAGCCTGCCAGCGACTTCGTCGTCGAACCCTCCAGGCTGAAAATCCTCGGCGGAATCAGATTCGCCGATAAGGGAAGCAAGCTGCGATTCACCTCCGGCGCAAACCCCGTCACCGAGCCGCCGGGCCGAACGCTCACCAGAAAATCGCACTGAAATCCCCCTCCCTGCCTCGCCACAAAGGGAAAATAGATCGTCGGCTTGTAATCGGGGCTGCTATCGAACCGCGCATCCGAAGCCACGCCGATCACCCGCGTATCGGCCAGGCCGCCGCTCAGCATTTTCCCAATCGGATTCTCATTCGGCCAAAAATCGCGCGCCAGCGCTTCGCTTACGATTGCTGGCTGTTCCACGGGCTGAGCCGGCGGAGGATAAAGCCCGGCGCTCTCCACGTCGGCGGCGTTGAAGTCTCGCCCCGCGAGCAGCCGAATCCCGAGCAATTGAAACGCGTTCGCGCCCGCCCAAATATGGAACGCATCGCCCTCCCGTACATGGCCCGCATCGCGAGCCTCGATCGCATACCCTCGCGGAGAAAACACACCGCCAAATGGCGGCGGACTCATCACAGCAACGGACTCAACCCCCGGCAGCGCGGCCAATTTCCGCAGGGCCTCGTCATAGAATGTTGCGCTCTGCGCGAGGCCCTTATCTATCGTGGGCCCGATGGCCTGATACATTCGCCGGTCGTACTCGCTCCCTGCGCCCTTCATCGGGTGCGTATCGAAATAACTCGCTTCCGCCGCGGCAACTTCGGGCAGCTCCATAAGGTGGGTCTCCACCACGAATACGTTTTTTGCCCGGAAACCAAGCGGGACGCGCAGGTGCTCCACCATACTGCGCAGCAGCAGCCCGGTCGAGATCAGCAGAATCATCGCCACCGCCAGTTGTCCGCTCGCCAGCAATTCGTGTGCGCTCAAAAATCGGCGTGGGGCAGACGGGGAGGTCGTGCCGCTCGTGCCCGCTTTCAGAAAGCGATTCAGATCGCCGCCCGTCGCGTGAAAAGCCGGCGCGAGCCCGCACAACAGCGTCGCTGCAAGCGTCAGCGCCACGATAAGACCAATCTCGGTCGGCGGAAATGGCGCGAATCGCTGCGTAGCCGGCAGCAGCAGAGCAATCCACCGATTACAAGCCCATGCCAACCCCAGACCAAGCAGCCCGCCCGCCGCCGCAAGCACCAACGTCTCCGCCAGTAACTGCCGAATCAATCGTGGCCGCCCTGCGCCCAAGGTCACCCGCACCACCATTTCCGAACGCCGCTTTACGCCCCGCGCCAGCAGGATGTTGGCCGCTCCCGCGCACGCCAGCAACAGAAAGAGAAACGACACTCCCCA
The DNA here is from genome assembly GCA_035553255.1 of Candidatus Acidiferrales bacterium. Taxonomy (GTDB): domain Bacteria; phylum Acidobacteriota; class Terriglobia; order Acidiferrales; family UBA7541; genus Palsa-295. The sequence goes on from DATNDJ010000018.1 coordinate 80,934, forward strand.
CAGCGTCAGCAGCAGCCAGTCCCGGTCCCCAACTAGAAAGCTATGCAGCGATTCCACCACTGGACCTGCATCTCGCCTCGCGGCTTGACTAGGCTTATGTCCCAGCCCGCGCAGCGCGGTTGCCGCCTCCGCAAGCGAAAGTCGCGGCCGCAATCGCCCCACAACCACGTCGCCATCCGTATAGGGCAGCCAGATGTCCGTCCCCGGCGGGAAATCGAAGCCCGGCGGCATCACGCCAAGGACAAGGACGTTTTCTCCGCCGAGCCGCAGCGACCGCTGGCCGATCACCTTTTGCGAGCCGCCCAGTTGATCGCGCCAAAATTCATAATTCAGGATTGCGCCCACGTCCCACGGATGGCCACCCTTCCGTGGAAAGTCGTGGCCCATCCATGGCCGCACGCCGAGAGTGTCGAAAAAATTCGGCATGACGTCCGTTGTATTCGCCATTGAGGACGTGCGTCGCGCTCGATCAGGCCCGCGTCCATCGGGCCCGGGTCCGACGCGTATGCCGTCACCCCCGAAAACACCCGTCGCATATATTCCGGGCGTATCAACTCATCCGTGTCGCGCTGGAATACGGGAACCCCCCTCCCGATGCGCACCAGTTGTTCGGAATGCGGAAAGGGCAGCGGCGCGAAAACCGCGGAATAGAGCGGGCCGAATAGCGCCAAGACCCCGGCCATCCCGAGCCCGACCAGCGCAATCACCGCCAGCGCCGAGCCTCGCGCCCGCGCCAGCACGCGCCACGATTGCCGCAGATCGGTACAAAATCCAGACACAATGGGGCGAACGGTCAATGTTCCGCTCCTGTCTTCGCCGATCTTACCCCCGCCCATCTAACCTGCACACCCGCTAACTTCGCCGCGCATCCGCCCGTTAGGTTCACTCATCCGCGTTTTCCACACCGTTACCATCTTTTCCACAGTACTGGTTCTTGAATTTCCGCCGCTTCCATGCCATAAATTACGATGGCGGTTTTTCCGCCAGAAGGGAGGAGCGGCAGTGGATACGCAAGCCAGGCCAATTACCACGCGGCCCTTTCTAATCTACGGTACGGGGATTAGAAATGACCGTAACCCCTTTCCCTGCACTGCAAAAACGATTCTAATATACGGTAACACCCCTCCAACGCTGACGCGCCCCAGCCCATCTGCTACTCTTACCTGGTCCGAAGGCCGGCGCCAGATGCGCCGCCCCGCGGTTCATCCTAAATCCTAAAGGGGAGCAACGTGAGTTCACCGACATTATCCGAGCATGGCGCGAAATCAGGGCAAGGCTCGAAGCGCGCGTTCAATTTCAATGCGGGCCCCGCGGCCATGCCGCAATCCGTCCTCGAGCGAATGCGCGACGAGATGCTCGACTACGGCGGCACCGGCATGTCCGTAATGGAGATGAGCCACCGCTCCAAAGCCTTTGAGGGAATCATCCAGCGCACCGAACAGTCCCTGCGCGGCCTGATGGCCATCCCCGAGGATCGCGCCGTGCTTTTTGTGCAGGGCGGCGGCAGCATGCAATTTTCCATGGTGCCGATGAATCTCTACCTGCCCGGCAAACCCGTGGACGTGCTCCACACCGGCTCCTGGACGGCGAAGGCCATCGCTGAGCTGAAAAAAGGCACGCCGTACCGCCTCGCCGCCTCCACCGAGGCGCAGAAATTCACCCGCGTCCCCAACGCCGGCGAAATCCAACTCGATGCGAACGCCTCCTACGTCTACATGTGCACGAACAACACCATCGAGGGAACGCAATGGCATGCCACGCCGGCAACGGGCAACGTGCCGCTCGCAGCGGACATGTCGTCCGATATTTTGTCGCGCCGTCTGGACGTAAACCCCTACGGCCTGATTTTTGCCGGTGCGCAGAAGAACCTGGGCCCTTCCGGCGTCACCATCGTGATCGTCCGCAAGGACCTCGCCGAGCGCGCGGATAAGAACCTGCCCACGCTGCTGCAATATCGGACGCACATCAAGGAAGGCTCGCTCTACCACACCCCGCCAACCTTCGGAATTTACGCCATCGGACTGGTGCTCGAATGGATCGAGGCGCAGGGTGGCGCCGCGGGCATCGAAAAGCACAACGAGGCCAAGGCCAGGCTGCTCTACGACGTCATGGACGCGAGCGGCGGCTACTATTCGTGCCCGGTGGAAAAGGATTCGCGCTCCAGAATGAACGTCGTCTTTCGCGTCGCCGGCGGAAACGAGGAAATCGAAAAGCAGTTCGCGAAAGAAGCAGAGGCCGCGCGGTTAATCGGCGTGAAGGGACATCGCTCTGTAGGCGGGATGCGCGCTTCGCTCTATAACGCCGTCCCGCTTGCCGCCGTCGAAGCGCTCGTGAACTTCATGAAAGAATTTCAGCGGACGAAAGGGTGAAAGGACTCGGGGCCGTGTGCGACGAGCGAAGAGAACCTCGCCGGCATCTGCGAGCGGCGGGGTCCTCCACGCGACCGAATGGCTCCCGGGCGCTACTTCTTTTCGTTCTTCGCCTTCTCGGCGGGCAGCCGGTGGCTGGCAGCGGCCCTCGGCGGCGCCACAGCCTCGGCGGCGGCCGATGCTGCCGCCGGAAGCGATATGGCGCGTCCATCGGAGCTCGCCGCGGCGGCTTCGGCAGCGCCCTCCAGCGACGGCGACTCCATCGGAATCAGCGCGCCTTCCGCCTCCTTCACAAACGAGAGGAATTGCGACGAGCCGTCCCAGTCAATCGAAATCACGTCCCCGAGCGCGACCTGCTCGGTGGCCAGCAGGCTCGCCAACGGGTACACCACGTGGCGCTCGATGGCGCGCTTCAGGTGCCGGGCTCCGTATTTCAGGTCCGTGCCCTCGCGAAGCAGGAAATCGCGGGCCGGCTGCGTCACGCGGAAAAGGAAGCGGCCCTTGGCCGTTTCCAGCACGCGCTGCTGCACCATCCCGAGTTCGATTTCCAGAATTTGTTCGAGTTGCTCGGAACGAAGCGGATGGAACACAACCACCTTGTCAATCCGGTTCATGAATTCCGGCGCAAATTTTCTTTTGGCGGCCTCGGAAGCGGTGCGCTCCACCTTTTCGTCGAGCCGAGCTTTGGTCTCCGCGCGAACGTGCGGCGCAAAACCCATCCCGCCCGTCATCAGCTCGGTGATTTCACCGCCGCCGAGATTCGAAGTCATGAAGATCATGGTCTGCGAAAGGTCCACGCGGCGATTATCGCCCAGCGTGAGCGTGGCTTTATCGAGGATGCCGAGCAAGAGCTGCCAGAGCGCGTCACTCGCCTTTTCAATTTCGTCGAACAGAAGAAACGAAATCTTCAGCTTGTCGGTGTGATATTGCGCGAGAGCCTCCTGCGTGATCAGGGGGTGCGTCTCGCGGTGGCCCAAATATCCCGGGGGCGAGCCGATCAGCTTCGCGATCTCATGCGAATGCTGGAATTCGGCGCAGTCCACCTTGATCACCGCGCGCGGGTCGCCAAAGAGCACTTCGGCGGTGGCCTCGACGACGCGGGTCTTGCCGGCGCCGGTGGGGCCGAGAAAGAGCAGGTTACCGACCGGGCGCCCCGGCGAGTTCAATCCCGCGCGGAACACCTGATACAGGTCCACGACCGCCTGAACAGCCTCGTCCTGGCCGACAATCTTGCGGCGCAGTCCGGCTTCGAAATCGCGTGACTCGACGCTGCGTAACGTCGGATCGAGCTGAAACGCTTGTGCACCCACCGTCGTGCTCCCCCCTACCGGAACCTTCTGTCGCCCGCTGGACTCCTCATTTCGGATCTCTCGATCTGATCCAGCTTTATATCGAGAGTGGAACGGAGGAGCCGCAACTGGGTAACGAGCTCCCGGCTTGAATTGGCGCGGTCTGCCATCAGCAAAAGAGGCGGCGACAAGCCGGCCAGGTCCAAATTAAGATTCCGCAATGAATGCATCAGGTTCTGCACATACGGCGATTCGATATCAAACAGCTCGATGCGGCTATTCACCTGCTCGCGCAGCCCAGACCAATCGAGATCGAGAAACGGATGGTCGCGAACAACCTTGCGAACCACATCGTCCGTGATACGCGGGCGCTCCCCCAATCGCGCCAAATGGAGCTGCCGGACTTTTCCGCGGCGGCGCACGTTATGAACCAGATAGTAGGCCTTGCCCTTGCGCCGAACGAAAGCCACGACCGCCTCCCTTTTGCGGCGAGCTGGCGTAGTGTACGTATGGTCCACTACAGCGTCAATGGTACGATGCCCGGCGTAACCAGGGGTTGCATCGAATCGGTTATTACATCTGACGAATCGGCTGAAGAGTGGTTTTCTCGAGCGCGTTTCAGCGACAAACGGAAGCAGGCCCACGGAAACGCGCAACGAGCGCGTGGCAGTCGCCATACACAATTAGATGCCGGTTCGGGGCCAAATGTGCCGACCGGCAAATAAGAGAGGGCGGTAAGGCTATGTCCTGGGAAAGGGTCTACCGGCTAATCAAGAAAATCCCTCGCGGGCGCGTAACGACATACGGCGAGCTGGCGCGGGCGCTGAGATTGCCGGGCGGCGCGCGGGCCGTGGGCTACGCCATGGCGGCGTGCCCCAGCGGGCGAGGGATTCCCTGGCATCGCGTGATCGGCGCGGGCGGCCACCTGCGCATACCGGAGCCGCACGGCGGCTTGCAAAGGCGGCTGCTACAAACCGAAGGCGTGGAGATCCACGGAAAGAGGACGGATATGAGCCGCTACGGATGGTCGCCGAAGGCGAAAAAGGCGATTCCGCGCCGCCGGGCGGAAAAAAAGAAGAGGGAATAAGCGGCAGTGCCGCCACCGGCGATTCGCGCCGATTTCGGCGTTGTGATATAGAAGAGGATTCCGCAGAAGGAATTCCGAGTGACTGAACCGGTCATACAGGTCGAAAATCTTCAAAAAAGCTATGGAGCCGTCGAGGCGTTGCGCGGGGTGAGCTTTGCCGTCGAGCAAGGCGAGGTTTTCGGGCTGCTCGGCCCGAACGGCGCCGGGAAGACGACGACCGTCGAAATCCTGGAAGGCATGCGACCGCCGGATCGCGGCGTGGCGCGCGTCTGCGGGCTCGAACCGGACAGCCATAGCGAACGGTTCAAGGAGCGGATCGGCGCCGTGCTGCAGTCCACTGCCCTGCCGGACAAGATACGCGTTCGCGAGGCGATCGAGCTTTTCGCCAATTTTTATCCCAACCCGGCGGATACGGGCGACCTGCTGCGGCGTTTTCAGCTCGAGGAAAAGAAGAATGCGTTCTACCGGCACCTTTCCGGCGGGCAAAAGCAGCGCCTGGCGCTGGCGATCGCGCTGGTGAACCGGCCGGAGGTGGTGTTTATGGACGAGCCAACGGCGGGCTTGGACCCGCAGGTGCGGCGCGAAATCTACGACATCATTGAGGAACTGAAGCGCGAGAAAAAGACGATCCTGCTGACCACCCACTATATCGAAGAGGCCGAACGGCTGTGCGACCGCGTCGCCATCGTGGATCACGGGCGCGTGATCGCGATGGGGACGCCGCGGGAGCTAAAGCAGCGGTCCGCGGGCACGACGCGGATCGAAGTGCGGCTGGCGCGGCCAGCGGCGGATGGAACGCTGGGGCGGCTGGAAAGCGTCGCGAGCAGCCGCGAGTTCGATGGGTCGTACGTGTTGCATTCGACGCACGCGCCGCGGACGATCGTGGCTCTGGTGAAGCAGCTTGAAGCGGAAAGCAACGAATTGCAGAGCCTGGAGATGTTTTCGCCATCGCTCGAGGACGTTTTCATCGAATTGACCGGGCGGCGGCTGCGGGAATAGGGGGAAGCGACGCGGTGAAAATCACCTGGACGCTCACGAAAATGCGGATTCTGCTGGCGGTGCGGAATCGCGCCTTCTTTTTCTTTAGTATGGTGATGCCGATGATTTTTCTGTTCGGCGCGGTGGTGCTCTTCGGCAGGGGCGCGCAGGGATGGGTGGGTTACATCCTCGGCGCGATACTGACGATGACCGTGATGGGCAGCTTCTGGGGGCTGAGCGTTCAACTGGTGACTTTCCGCGAGCAAGGAATCCTGCGCAGGTTCCGGTTGGCCCCGGTTGGCGCTGGGCCAATGCTCAGCTCGAGCATCCTATCGAATTACGTGCTGGCGATACCGACGGTCGTGATTGAAATGATCGTTTGCCGGTTCGCGTTTCACATGACTTCATGGGGCAATCTGTGGGCGATTTTTCTGCTGGTGACGTTTGGGTCCGCGGCGTTTTCTTCGTTTGGGTTGATCGTGGCGAGCGTGACGAACACGATGCAGGAAACGCAGATGATCAACAACCTAATCTGGACCGGATTCCTCTTCCTTTCCGGCGCGACCGTGCCACTGGCCGTTTTCCCAGGCTGGATTCAACGGTTCGCGCTTTTTATGCCAGCCACCTATCTGGCGACGGGCCTGGAAGCCGCGACAACGAATCTGGCGGGCCCGAGCGAGGTGTTTATTGACGTTGTAGCGCTCGCCTTGGGCCTGCTTGTGTCATTTGAGATTTCGCGGCAACTCTTCCGCTGGGAAGCGGAAACGAAGGTGCCCGCGCGGGCAAAGCTATGGGTGCTGGCGGCGCTGGTGCCGTTTCTCGCGTTCGGGGCATATGCGAACGCGACAGGCACGCAACTGATGCGGATTCAGCGCGAGTTCAAGACGCTTCAAAGCGGCAGCGCGAACCGCATGATGCCGCGCGGAGCGCTACCCCAGCAGTAGGAACCGCCCGCAAAGAGCTTCCCCGAATTTTCCGAGCCCATCCGGCCCGGCCAGCATCGAATCCAGCCAGGAGGAAAACCGCCATGAAAGCCGCCATTGCACCAGCCGTGAATCGCGCATGGGAGATTCAGGACGTGCAGCAACCGGGGATCGGGCCGGAGCAGGTGCTCGTCAAAATGCATGCGAGCGGAGTCTGCTACACGGATATTCATGAAACGCTGGGGCACATCCCCGGGCCGTTCCCGCGCGTGCTGGGCCATGAGCCGGTGGGCGAGGTGGTGGCTATCGGCAAGGGCGTGCGGACGCGAAAGTTGGGCGACCGGGTAGGCGTGGGCTGGGTGCAGGCGACCTGCGGGCGATGCGAATGGTGCGCGCGCGGCAAAGAGCACTTCTGTGCGCAGCAGCAGGCCACCGGCATTCAACTGCAAGGCGGGCACGCGGAGTATATGCCGATGTACGCCGCCGCGACGATGCTGCTGCCGGATGGGCTCGCCTACGACCAGGCAGCGCCGATTTTCTGCGCGGGCTATACGGTGTGGAGCGGCTTACGCTGGGCCAAGCCTAAGCCGGACGAGCGCGTGGCCGTGCTCGGAATCGGCGGGCTGGGGCACCTGGCGGTGCAGTATGCGAAGGCGGCGGGATTCGAAACCATCGCGATCTCGCATTCGCCGGATAAGGACAAAATGATCCGCGAGCTGGGCGCGGACGAAATCGTTCGCAGCGGCAAGGCGCTGGCGGATATGGGCGGAGCGGATATCATTCTCAGCACTTCAAATTCGACGAAGGCGATGGTGGATAGCATCGAGGGATTGCGGCCCGATGGCAGGCTCGTCACGATGGGAGCGGACGCGGAGCCGATTCCCGTCTCGCTGCACGATCTGATTGGAAAGCGCATCCAGGTGATCGGCAGCACGCAAAACGGCGACGAATATCTGGCGGAAGCGCTCGATTACGCGGCCAAGGGAAAAGTGAAGGTGCTGACCGAAACCTACGCGCTTGGCGATGCACCGAAGGTGTATCAGCGCGTCGCGGAAGGAAAGGCGCGATTCCGCGCGGTTTTCGTGATGTAATCGCGGCCACGCACGGTCCGAGGCGGCAGAACAAAGCGCGCTTCCCTGCCCGACCAAGACAGCTTATTCTACCGGCAGCCTTCGCCGGCCAAGCTACAACGCAAAGGAGAATTCACGTCATGGAACGAACAGCATCGGCAGTGTGGAATGGGGCCCTCCGGGACGGTAACGGCAGCATCTCGACGCAGAGCGGCACGATCTCGAACCTGCCATATTCTTTTGCTACGCGCTTCGAAAATGGCAAAGGCACCAATCCGGAGGAATTGATCGCGGCAGCACATGCGGGCTGCTATTCGATGGCGCTTTCCGCGCAGCTCGCCACGATGAATTTTACGCCGCAGACTATTCGGACGGCGGCGACCGTCTCCCTGGAAAAGCTCGAAGCGGGGTGGACGATCTCGAAAATACACTTGGACGTGAAGGCGATGATTCCCGGAATATCGGCCGCAGCCTTCGAATCAGCGGCGAATAGCGCGAAGGCAAACTGCCCGGTTTCGCGGTTGCTGAAGGCTGAAATCACGATGACGGCGAATCTCGAGCGCGCTGCGTGATCGGCCCGGCGCTCGCGGGCGCGATCATTCTCGCGGTGGTGCTGTGGGAGACGTTTGAAACCATCGTGCTGCCGAGACGCGTGACGCGGCGCTTCCGGATGACGGTGGTCTTCTATCGCGCCACGTGGCGGCCGTGGCGCGCCATCGGACGGCGGCTCGCGCCGAAAACGCGCGAGGCATTCCTGAGCTACTACGGGCCGCTGTCACTCTTTTTCCTCTTCCTCGTGTGGGCGCTGGGCCTGATGATAGGCTTCGCGTTTCTCTATTACAGCGCCTCTCCGCTGGAAGGAAACATACATTTTTCCACCTGCTTCTATCTGAGCGGCACAACTCTGTTCACGCTGGGCATCGGCGACGTTGTGCCTCATGCCCCGATCGAGCGTTTCTTCGTGGTAGCCGAAAGCGGGCTGGGGCTCGGCTTTCTGGCGCTGGTTCTGAGTTACCTTCCCGTGATCTACCAGGCATTTTCGCGCCGCGAGGTGAATATCGTCCTGCTGGACGCGCGGGCGGGCTCCCCGCCGACCGCAGGAGAACTGCTCAAGCGCCACAGCGGGAAGAACGGCATGGAAGCCCTGCGGGATCTGCTGGCCGGCTGGGAGCGCTGGGCGGCGGAAATTCTGGAAAGTCACGTTTCTTATCCGGTGGTCAGCTATTTTCGCTCGCAGCACAGCAATGAATCCTGGGTGGCGGCGCTGGCGGCGATTCTGGACGTCTGCGCGCTGCTGATTTCGAATGCCGAGAACGCCTGCGCGAGACAGGCGCGGTTGACGTTTGCCATCTGCCGGCACACGGTGGTGGACTTGGCGCAAGTGTTTGCCGCGGCGCCGCGGGCGCGGAGCGAAGACCGGCTGCCCAGCGCAGATTTCGCGCTGATGCGCGGGCTGCTGGCAGAAGCGGGTATGCAGACCGCGGAAGCAGGGTCCGGGAAGGCAAGGCTCAACGACCTGCGCGCGATGTACGAGCCGTATCTTGACGCACTGGCCGCGCATCTATCCGTGGACCTGCCGCCATGGATTCTCTCCCGCGAAATCACGGATAACTGGCGCACCAGCGCATGGGGGCGAATCACTGGTTTTTCCGCGCAGCCCGCGCGCGAAGCCCCGCTCGACGATCATTCGAACTAATCGCGTTCGCCGAGGCGGTCCAAATTGGATGCCGCGCGGCCGCTTCCGGCGCGGCAGCCGGAGAAAGCGAACGCTGGCCCCCATGCTATAATTCACGTCGAAACGGGGCGAAATGCACTTCTCGGCCGGGAGAAATTCGATGAGTTTTCCGCGAACGGACAAGATCTGGCACAACGGGAAGTTTCTGGATTGGGATGACGCTAAGATTCACGTGCTTTCGCACGTGGTGAGCTACGCCTCCGCCGTTTTCGAAGGAGTGCGCTGCTATAGCACCGCGCAGGGCCCGGCCGTCTTCCGGCTGCGCGAGCACATGCAGCGGCTGGTTCACTCCGCGCATATATACCGGATGGAACTGCCGTACACGGTCGAGGAACTGTGCCAAGCCAACCTCGACTTAGTGCGCGTGAACAAGCTGAAGGAGTGCTATCTGCGGCCCATCGTCCTTCGCGGGCTGGGCAATGGCGGCGTAGATCCCGCCGGGAACCCAGTGGAAGTCTATCTGGCGTGCTGGGAATGGGGAAAATACCTGGGCGAGGAAGGTCTTAAGGATGGCGTGGATGTCTGCGTCAGCTCGTGGAATCGGCCGGGGCCGAACACGCTGCCCCAAATGGCGAAGGCCGCCGCGAATTACATGAATTCGCAGTTAATTCGGATGGAAGCGGTGGCCAACGGCTACGTGGAAGGCATTGCGCTCGATACGAATGGGCACGTCAGCGAAGGCTCGGGCGAAAATATTTTCGTGATTATGAATGGCACGGTGCACACGCCTCCTCTAGCGAATTCGGCCCTGCCCGGAATCACGCGAAATGCGGTGATGACCATCTGCCGCGACCTGAATGTTCCGTGCGTCGAGCAGGTGATCCCGCGCGAGATGCTGTACATTGCCGACGAGGTGTTCTTCTGCGGCACGGCCGCGGAAATCACCCCGATCCGTTCGGTGGACCGCATTAAGGTGGGCGCTGGTGCGCGCGGCCCCATCACCAAGCGCATCCAGGACGATTTCTTCGGCATCGTCACCGGCGCAAAGGCCGACCGCCACAGCTGGCTTTCGCCCGTGAACGCCCCTACCGGCGTGGGCGCGCACTAGGGATTTCGGCCGCCCTGCAGTCCGGGCAAATTCTCGCAGTTCCGCGTGAAGAATAAAACGCTTGCTGGCCGGATCTCTTGCGCTATATAGTACGCGACGTACTATGAAGAACATATCCCTGCTCGAATACGCGTTGCTTGGGCTTTTGTGCCGCTCCGCTTTTTGCGGCTACGAACTGCGGAAGATTTTCGCGGACACACCGATGGGAACATTCAGCGACAGCCCCGGGGCGATCTATCCGGCACTGCGGCGACTCCAGAGCCGCCGCCTGATCGCCGGCACGATCGAGAAGAGCGCAGGGTTGCGCCGCCGCGAGACTTTTCGTCTTACGCCGCAAGGATACAAATCGCTCGAAGGCTGGCTCCGCACAGCTGTCGGGCGGAGGGACCTAACGGGGCGCACACATGATTTGTCATTGCGCTTTGCGTTCATCGAGCCAATGCTCGGCCAACGGGCTGCAATCGCGTTCTTGCGTTCGCTTGAGAGGGAACTGGAATCCTATATTTCCCTGCTGCGTGGGTCTCGAAAAGCCATGAAACCGGCAAAACTGCTGTCACCGCGGCTCGCGCTCGACAGAGGGATTGCTGGTTACGAAGCGTATTTGCGCTGGGCGAAGCGGGCGATCGCGGCGTATCAGCGAGGCGCGAACGCAATGCCGCACGGGCGAGAAATTTCGCCGAGAAGCTCGAACCCACCCAGGAGAAAAGGGTGAAAAGGCCTAAGCCGATTTCGCGTGGAAAGTACCTTCTGGCCTGCCTGTTTTTTGGGATCGCGTCCGCAGCAGCCCTCGCGCGAACAGGAATCGTGACAGACGGATATTTCACGAGTGCCGCCACGGGACCGCTGGTCCGGCATTACGTTACACCGAAGGCGAAAAGCTCTCTTACCTGATGAAAGGAGAGAATGATGGTTGGAAATACGAAGTTCAAGCTGATGGCGTGGTGAAAAAGGGACCGGATGGGCGCGATTTCGAGGAGTACCGGTGGTCACACCTGGTGAGTCACATCGAGATAGCGTTGCGGGGTTCGATTCGATAGAATTCGCGCGTTTGGTTCCGTTTACGCCAGCGGCAAGAAAATGCGCGGAGGGCGCTTGTATAATCTGCTGCAAAAGCTCGTTGCGGAATTCATCGGAACTTTCTGCGTGGTCTTTGTGGCGGCGGGTTCGGTCTGCGCGGACGAGTATCTGCATCCGGCGGCGCCAATTACGCCAGCCGACCTGCTGATCCTGGCGGCGGCGTATGGGCTGGCGACGGCCACGATGGTGATGGCCACGGCGCATATTTCCGGCGCACATTTAAATCCCGCGATCACGGCCGGCTTCTGGGTTACCAAGCGCATGGGCACCGCGCAGAGCCTGCTCTATGGCGCCGCGCAATTGCTGGGGGCGATTGCAGCTGGATATTTGCTCGTAGCCGTGATTCCAGATTCGATCTGGGGCCCAGCGGCGCTCGGCACTCCGAACCTAGCGAGCGACTTCACGCGGCTGCACGGAATGCTGCTCGAAGGAGTGATGACTTTCTTTGTGGTGTTCATCTATTTTGCCTCGGTCGCAGATGCCAAGGGCGCGTTTCAGAAGGTGGCGGGTTTCGGCGTGGGTCTTGCCATCGCGATGGACGTGCTGCTTGGCGCGCCGTTTACGGGCGCCTCGATGAACCCGGCGCGCACGTTGGGACCCGCGGTGGCGTCGCACCAATGGTCGAACCACGGCGTGTACTGGGTGGGGCCGCTGCTGGGCGGCATTATCGCCGCGGCGATTTACGACCGTTTTTTTCTGCGCCGCCAGCCTGCCGAGTCCGCTTCCGAGCCGGGGTTGCCGGGCTAGAACCTCCCTCACTGCCTTTCCTTGTTGGCCTCCTGAGCGCATGTTAGCGTGGATTGCAGGTTCACCGTTGGAGTCGCCCACTCATGGCCCTGAACATTGACGATCTTTTGCGCCGCGCCGTCGAGAGCAGGTCGTCGGACCTGCACCTGAAAGTCGGCAACCATCCCTACACGCGGGTGGACGGCATGCTGACCGCACTGACCGACGTGCCGAGGATTACGCCGGAAGAAATGCTTTCGATGGCCTTCAGCATGATGACCAACCGGCAAAAGCAAAAATTCAAAGAAACCGCCGAACTCGACATGGCCTATGGCGTGGCCGGACTAGGCCGCTTCCGCGTCAACGTCTTCCAACAGCGCGGCAACGTAGGCATGGTGCTGCGCGTGATTCCGACCAAGATTCGCACGATCGAAGAGCTCGATCTGCCGCGTATTATCGCGCAAGTGTGCGAGGAGCAGCGCGGGCTGATCCTATGCACCGGGACGACAGGCTCCGGAAAATCCACCACCCTCGCGGCGATGATTGACCGCATCAATTCCTTGCGCGCGGAGCACGTGATCACCATCGAAGACCCGATCGAATACCTGCATCGCGACAAGAAGGGATTCATCAATCAGCGGGAAGTGGAGGTGGACACCGCGTCCTTTTCCACGGCTTTGCGCGCCGCCCTTCGTCAGGACCCGGACGTGATTCTGGTCGGCGAAATGCGCGACCTTGAAACGATCTCGACCGCGCTGCTGGCAGCCGAAACCGGCCACCTGGTGCTTTCCACTCTGCACACGCTGGACGCGACGGAAACGATTCAGCGCATCATCGCCGTGTTTCCGCCTCCGGAGCAGAAGCAGATTCGGCTGCAACTCGCCGGAACGCTGAAGGCCATCATCAGCCAGCGGCTAGTGCGCAAAAGCGACGGCGCGGGCCGCGTACCTGCCGTCGAGGTGATGATCGCGACGGGCTACATCCGCGATTGCATCATCAATCCAGATAAGACGCGCATGATCCGCGACGCCATCGCCGCCGGTACAAGCCAGTACGGCATGCAGACTTTTGATCAGTCACTATTCGACCTCTACTCTCGCAACCTGATCACGCTCGAAGAGGCCCTCATGCGCGCATCGAATCCGGACGATTTCCGGTTGCGCGTGCAGGGAATCCGGTCGTCGGCAGACGCCGCGCGCGAAGATATGGAACGCGCGATGACGGAGTTCGAGCGGCTCGGCAAGCGCTGATCGGGCGCTTTTTTCTCCGCGTCAACAGCACAGCCGTGAGCACCCCTGTCGGCGCTTGCACCGGCGCTTCCCTGCCACTATGCTCAACCCGCATGAGCGCCTTTGGACGCGCCCGCACACTCAGCACGGAGGAGGAACTCCACACGGCGGCCCTACGCGCGCTGATGCGCCGCGCTTATTCCATCCACGACATGCGGGAATACTTGGCGCGCCGTGCCGCGATCAGCGAGCACGTCGGCGGCGTAATCGCGCGATTGCGGGAGCAAAGGTATCTGGACGACGAGCGCTATGCGCTCGAGTTTACCCGCCAACACGCTCAGTCGCGGCGGCAAGGACGTTTCCGCATCATGCGTGAATTGCGCGCCCGCGGCGTGCCCGATAAGCATATCGAGCCGGCGATGGACGCTATCTTTGCGGAAACGGATGAAACGACCCTGATTCGAGCGCGAGTGGACCGCCTGCTGGCGCGCGCCCGTGGACCGCTCGACGAAAAGGCCCGCGCTTCCATGTTTCGGAGCCTGCTGCGCGCCGGATTTTCGCCGGACGCGATAGGAGCGGAATTGCGCTTGCGAAAAGGCGCTGCCGCGAAACTGTCGGCGGATGATCACGAAGAGGACTGAAGGAAAGCAGCGCCGATCCGGTAACTGGACGGTTGCAGTGCATTGGCGAGGACGGGTGGTCACCCTGGCGGCCTGTACTCGCGTGTTACCCTTTCGCACAGATGCGCTCGCCCTGTCGCTTTGGGCCCTTCCGGATGCTACGCTTATGAATTCCTCGCCAGGATGGGTGGGTTATGGAGCCGCTGGCCTCAAACGATCCGGGAACGCAGAAGCGCCGCAGCACGCGCATCGTGCAAGCGATGCCGATCACCGTTACGGGTGTAGACGCGCTTGGACAACCGTTCAAAGAGCGCACCACGACGGTGATGGTGAACTGCCACGGCTGTAAGTACCAGTCGAAGCACTACGTTCCGAAAAACACGATTGTGACGCTCGAGATCCCCCGCCCCGAGCCGGCGTTTCCTCCCAGGACCGTCCTGGGGCGCGTGGTATGGGTGCAGCGGCCGCGCACTGTGCGAGAGCTTTTCCAGATTGGACTCGAGTTCGAAATCGCTGGAAACGTGTGGGGCATCGCGTTTCCGCCCGACGACTGGTTCCCGTGTGCTGAGGACGTACCCGCCGCGCCAACGCCGGCCAAGCAGGGACACGCAAAGGATGCAGGCGCAGCGGAACTCGCGACGGGCGATCCGCACGAGGGCTTCGCGGACGAACCGGACCAGCCCGCCTCATCGGCGGCGGAAGGCAAGATCCACGTGGTTTCGTCCCCCGCGCCGCAGGACAACCAGCTTGCCCTCGCCAGGCAGCTAGCCAAGATGGTGGCTGAAACGAAAGAACTGCTCGAAAAATCCACCCGCAAGGGCGCACAGGCGGCCATAAATGACGAAATGACCGTGGTGCGCCAACAACTCGACGTGCAACTGCATGACGCGGTCGAGAAGGCCATCAAAATCTCCATGGAGCGCGTGTCCGACTCGGCCGTGAAGAAGGTAGTGCAGCAAGCCGCCGATCGCACCGCCGCGCTGCTGGATGAGGTGCGAAAGGCCAACGAAACGGGCGTGGAACGCCTGGACGCGAAGGTTCGCGATGCTGTGGAGGAAGCGGTGGGGCGCGCCGCGCAGCAGGCGGCACAGAAGGCGGCGGAGCAAAGCGCGACCCAGAATTTGAAACACGCCGTGGAAGACGCGGTCGAGCGCGCGTTATCGAACCGCGAGGCATCCACGCCCTCGCTCGAGATTCTTTCGTCGCCGGAGGCGGCGCAAAAGCACCTGGAACAATGGAAAACCAGCCTTGAGGATGCGGCGCATGGCGTTCGCAATCAAGCCATTGAGCAGTCCCGCGCCGATGCGGCCAACGCGCGGCAGCGCTGGCAGGAGGAGTTCGAGTCGGCGGTCAATGGGGCATCCCAGAAAATCGGCCAGACGCTGAACGACGTGTCGCAGGCAGCCATCGCGCAAGCCGAGCAGGATATCGCCGCGCGCAGCCTGGGTCTTCGTGCATCGCTCGACAACGTGATCGCCGGGGCGCAGACCACAATCCAGTCGCTCGGCTCCGGGCTCGAACAGGAGCGCGCACGAGCCGCAGAAACCCAGGCACAGCTTCAGCAAACGGCCAAATCCGCGCTCGACGAGACGCGGCGGCGCCTGGATGAAATGCGCGACGCGCAATTCACCGAAATCGGGCGCAAGACGGACGAAGCAATCGCGGAACGCGCGAATCAGTTGCAGCCCATCCTTGAAAATTCAGCCCAGAAGGTGCTTGACCATTTTTCTGGCGAGCTGGATGAGAAGCTCGGTCAAAAAATTGAGCAGGCGCGGAAGACGGCATCCGATCTGGCGGACATCCAACAGCAGACTGCCGCGATCCGAAACGACATCGAAAACCAGGTTCGGCAAGCAGCCGAACGCACGGCGCAGCTCGGCGACGCGATCAATCAGCAAGCCCAAAAAGCGGCGGAAGAGACGGCCAGGTTGCAAGCCGCTGCGGTCGAGCAGTTGCAGCGGGATTCGCAGCAAGCGACGCAGGCATCTCTCGATCGAATGAAACAGGAAATGGCAAAGTACCCTGGCGACTTCGAGGAATCTTGTCGCGCCGCGCTTTCCAAAATCGAGGAAGAACTCGATCAGAAGAGCACCGAAGCGCAGCACGAAACCTATGAAGCGCTTCAGAAAGCCTCCGATTGGTATCAGAAAAAGGCGCAGACCACGATGCAATCGGCCCTCGAAAAGGCGGTGGAACATTCCACGGCCACGCTGCGCGATCGAGCGGCAGAGATTTCCAGCCTGGTTGCCTCTGAGCTAGACCATTACCGACGCAGCTATCTGGACCACAGCCGCGCTCAAATTGAGGAAGCAGCCTCAGAGGTGGTCGAGCGGGAGCAAGGCAGGCTGGGCCAGGCGGCGGAAAAGGCGAGCGCCGGCTTCACGGATCGCGTGCAACACGCGACGGGGGAATCGCTGGTGCGCTTCGAGCAAGCCTCACGACAGACCCTCGAAAAGGCGCGCTCCGACATGGAGTTCAACCGAGAGAGCTCGCTTGCGAATTTCCAGGAGATGCTTGAACGCAAGATGCAGGACGGAATCGAGCAAGCCGGAGTGCAACTGCAATCCCAGCTCGGCCCGTTGATCGAGGCGTGGGAAGAGCAGCGTAAGGCTGAGCGCAAGGAATGGGCCGAGCAAATGAAGAAATCGGCCGAGGAATCCATCGAGCAGTACAAGGCACGACTGGAAAACGCATCGAATTCATGGCTGCTCGCCTCCGCCACGACCCTGGGACAACACTCGCAAGCCGTGCTGGACACATTGGCTAAATCCGCCGAAAAGCGAATGCGGGAGACATGCTCGCAGGTGCTGGCGGGCATGGGCGATACACTCAAGCAGCGCTTATTGGGCATATCGGATGACCTCGGCAGTGATCAGGACGACGATCCGGCTCCGCCAACCCCTCGCAAAAAATAGGCCCTGTTCCGCAGTGCGTGCGCCGCAACGCTTCCCGTGTTTATTCCGCCGGCGGATGCCGAAACCTGCCTGGACTATAATGCTCGGTATGTCGAATCAGTCTTACATGGGCATTTGGCTCGATGAATTCCCAGAGGAGCAAATGCTGAGGGATTTTGGAGCGTTCCTGGGGACAGTTCCCTTCTCGGCGGCCGAGTCTGGCTTTGAGAGCTTGGTGATCCGAGCGGTGGACTCCTCGGAAACGCCGTTGATCGAGCAGGATTTGCGTTCTGCGCCAGTTGAAGCGGCGGCGGTGATCGCGATAGCAGCAGAGCATCTGCATAGCGACTGTTCGTACGAGGTGCAGGCGCACTGGGATTTGTGGGCCTACGAGGCAGAGGGCGATAGGGCCGCGATCAAGGCGCAGCCGCTGGAGATACTGTGCCATGGGACGGAGTACGACGAGGGATTCTGGCGGGAGAACGGGCATATACAGGCGAACCTAGGATTCGAACACCTTTTCACGGGACATGCGGGGCTGCTGGGAAGATATCGCCAAGTGGCGGCGCGAGCGGACAGCCCGGCGGAGGCGCGGTTCTTCGAGGCGATGGCGTGGCCGGAGAACCTGCAAAGGTACCAGGAGAAGACGCAGGAAAATATTCGGAAGGTTTTCGATTGGACGCGAAGGATCGAGAAGGCGCTTCCTGCGGCGCGGATTCGACTCTGGTCGGAGGGCGAAGAGAATTTCGAAGCACGGCTGGAAGAGATTTTGGCGGCTCGCTGAACCCTAACGCCGGCGCGCTGCAGGACACCAAGCCGCCGGCCATGATGGTAGAGAGAGGCGCGCCGGCGAGCACGACGTCAATCGCGCGAATGAGATCGTGAAAAGCCTGCGATTTGGTTACGTAGCCCTGGGCATCGACCGCGCGTACCTCCGCCGCGAGCCTTTCCGACTGATGCGTGGTAATAATGAGGATGGGGCAACTGATACCGAGCATCCGAATCATCGGCACAGCTTCCAACCCGCTTATTCCGGGGAGGGAGATATCCAAGAGAATGACGTCCGGCCGCAAAGCCTAAGCCTGCCGGATCGCATCCTCGGAATCTGCCGCTTCGCCGCAGATCTGCCATTCGGGACGAGCCTCGGGGAAAAGAAACTTGAGACCCTCGCGAATCACTTCGTGATGGTCCACCACCAAAATCCGCGCCTTCGTAGGACACCTCCACCGCTTCGTCGGATACCCTACGCCATCATGGCTTGCTTCTCTTCGCCTCACGAGCGCCGGTCGCGGGTACAACGGCGCGAACTTGGGTTCCGACCTTACCCGTGCTCACGCTCAACTGGCCTCCCAGATGGCGCACACGCTCACTCATGCCCCGGAGGCCGACGCCCAAGGAACCGGTCCAATCGCGCTGGAATTCCTCTGTCACCGGGGCGGGGATGCCGGCGCCGGAATCCGCAACTTCCAGAACGACGACACCATCGGAGCGGGTGAGGCCGACTTTCGCGGACGAACTGCCCGAGTGTTTATGAACGTTCGTAAGACACTCCTGAAGCACTCGAAAGAGAACCAACTCAACTTCGCGTGGAAGGCGCTCGAAATCGCGCGAAATATCGAATGACGTGGAGATTCCGCTGCGCTTCGAGAAACCGTCCAGATACCAAGGAATCGCAGACTTGAGGCCCAATTCGTCGAGCATGGGCGGGTACAGGAGATAGGATACTGTGCGGACTTCCTTCACGCATTCGGCGGCCAGTCTGCTGCACTCGATGAGACCCTCGCGCGTAGAACGCGTAGAGCTTTCGTCGGTGCCGGTCATCGCATCGAGCCTCATTTTGAGGATGGAGAGGTACTGTCCCAAACTGTCGTGCATCTCCCTGCCGATCGTCCGACGCTCTTCGTCCTGCGCTCGCAGGAGATGGAGCGAGAGTTCGCGGAGCGATGCCCTGGAGTCTTCGAGAGCCTTACGAGCCATCATCCGCTCGGTAATGTCGCGGGTTACCTTGGAAAATCCGAGCAGGTTTCCGGCGTCGTCCTTCACGGCAGTGATGACCACGTCAGCCCAAAAACGAGTACCGTCCTTGCGAACGCGCCAGCCTTCGTCCTCGACGCGGCCATTCCTGGCAGCTTCGTCCAGCAGGCGCTGAGGCTTGTTGTTCTTCACGTCCTCTTCGGGATAAAAGCACGAGAAATGCCTGCCGATAATTTCGGAGCTCTTATAGCCTTTGGCTCGCTCAGCGCCCGCGTTCCACGTCGTAATGCGGCCTTCGAGGTCGAGCGTGAAAATTGCGTAGTCGTGCACGCTGGCGAGAAAAAGATGAAGGAGATCGGCCCCGCCCACTTGATTGGATATCGTATTCTCCAAAGGGACGTCTCTTAAAACCGTATGCCTATGCCTACTGGGCTCGCGATCGCCGGCCATTTCCCTGACGGCTTCAGGTTAACGTTGAGTCACTATCTCGGCTCGTACGGAAGCCTAATCGGCTCCCAATTAGCTTTGCCAAACCGAAGGATACGGCAGGGAAAGCTGTCGGAGACATACACAAAAACCTGTAGGCGGGCGGACGGCACAGCGACGGGAACCAGGCGCGGACTCCTGCTAGAATACTCGGACGAATTCAATCCGGGCGGGACAGACACCGGGCGATTGGCTGGTTGTTTTGGTTTGCGACGGGGGAGGATCACTGAACCGATGAGAAGATGCGGAGCGGTGGCGGCGATTCTGGTGTTGGCGGCGTTTCTCGGTTCCTGCGGAGACGATTCGTCATCCCATCAGGCGGAGCAGGGCGCAAAGCAAGCGCCCGCGATTCCAGCGGACGTGCTGAGCGCGGCGGAATCGGCGCTGGGTTCCGAAGCGGAAGTGCTGGTTTATGGCGACCTTGCGAAGACCGGCAAGGAGCAGGTGCTTGCGATCAATCGCCTGAAGACAACGCCGGAGGGAGTGGCGCCTGGGATTTTGCTGAGCCGGGCGTCCATCATCGAGAAACGCGACGATCATTGGGTGGAGATTTTTCACTGCGACGAGCATCTGAAGAATACGAAGGGTTTTCTGGCAGGGACGCCGATCGCGCCGGTCAGCTCGTGGCGCTTGCAATATGAGCAGGACGGGAAGAAGGGATTGGAAATGTATTTCACGCCGCTCGAAAAGCCGGCGGGGGGATATATCGTGACGCTGGCGGTGGAGTGGAATGCCTCGGCGAAGCGGTACCAGGCGCTGGGCCGAGACTATAGAGAATTTCAGGGCGAAACGTTGTCGCTGGAAATACCGGAGTCGCGACTGCAATAGTGAGCGCCACGTCCCAAACCGTAGCAAGCACCCGCGCGCGAGAACGGCAGCCTTCCGGCTGGAGCCATCTGCGAAAACTGATTCCCTACGTGCTGCGGTACAAGGGAATGGCGGGGCTGGGGCTTCTGACGCTGGTTCTGATGGGGCTCCTGGGCGCGCTTCCGCAACTGATCATCGGAATCGTAGTGGATTGCCTGGAAAAATCGCCACACGCGCTGGCGACGCTCTCCGGGACCGCGCGGTGGCTGCTGAGTCCCCTATTTGGGCTTTATGCGCCGGGCAGCCGGCACGCCCTGGGCATTTACTGCCTGCTGATCGTGGGAATCATGCTGGCAAAGGGCTTCTTCTCTTTCTGGACGCGATGGATCCTGATCGGAATGTCTCGCGATATCGAATACGACCTGCGGAACGACTTGCTCGGACGGCTGCTGCGGATGGAACCGGAATACTACGTTCGGAACCGCACGGGGGATTTGATGTCGCGGGCGACGAACGACCTGAACGCGGTGCGGATGGTGCTGGGCCCGGGAATCATGTATAGCGCGACGACGGCGGCGACGATGGCACTGGCAATTTTTTTCATGGTGAAGCTCTCGCCGATGCTGACGCTGTACGTGCTGCTGCCGGTGCCGATTGTGGCGGTGGCGGTGTGGTACTTCGGGCAAATCATCCACCGGCTCTCGGAACGTATTCAGGCGGCGCTGGGGGTGCTTTCCACGCGCGCACAGGAAAACCTGACTGGCATGCGGGTGGTGCGCGCCTTTACGCAGGAAAAGCAGGAGATCACGAGATTCGACGAGGCCAACCGGGAATACGTGGACCGGAACATCAAGCTGATCGGAAGCTGGAGCCTGTTCTTTCCGGCGCTGACGGCCATTATTGGGCTCGCGTTCGTGATTCTGCTGGGGATGGGCGGCGAGAAGGCGATTATGGGGCGGCTTTCGATCGGGACCTTCACGGCGTTCTTCGTATTCCTGACGCAACTGATCTGGCCGATGATCGCGCTAGGCTGGGTGACGAATATTTTTCAGCGCGGGGCGGCTTCGATGGGACGGCTGCGGTACATCCTGGAGGCGGAGCCGGGGATTTCGGACGCGGCGCGAGTGGGCGGGACGGACGGCAACGGGCGGCCTCACGCACGCGAGGCGGAATCGAATCGCGGGGCTGACGCGCAGCAGATTCAGGGAGAGATCGAATTTCGGGGGCTGACATTCCGGTATCCGACCGCGAGCGGGCCGGACCCGGTGCTGCGGAACATCAACCTGCACATTCCGGCCGGTTCGACGCTTGCGATCATCGGTCCGACGGGCAGCGGGAAATCCACGATGGCGGCGCTGATCGCGCGGATGTGGGAGGCGCCGCCGGGCACGCTGCGCATTGACGGGCGCTCGATCCGGGATTACCGGCTCGAAGATCTGCGGCGGGCGATCGGGTACGTGCCGCAGGACACCTTCCTTTTCAGCGAAACGATCCGCGAGAACATCGGGTTCGGCGTGCAGGAGTGGTCGGACGAAATGGTCCGGAGGGCGGCGGAGATCGGCGGCATCGCGGCGGAGATCGAGGGATTTCCGCAAGGATTCCATACGATGGTGGGCGAGCGCGGGGTGACGCTTTCGGGTGGGCAGAAGCAGAGAACGTCACTGGCGCGCGCGATTGCGCGCGAGCCGCGAATCCTGATCCTTGACGACGCGCTTTCGAGCGTGGATACCGAGACCGAGGCGCGGGTGCTGCGGCATTTGCGGCGCGTGATGCGGGAGCGGACGACCATCCTGGTGGCGCACCGGATTTCGACGGTGCAGGACGCGGACCAAATCGTGGTGCTCCGCGCGGGGGAGATTATCGAGCGCGGCACGCACGAGGAACTGGTGGCGCTCGGCGGCTATTACGCCGATCTGTACCGGAAGCAACTGCTCGAGGAAGAGCTGGAACGGGAATGAGCGATTTCCGCGAAGAAGAGAAACTCGGGAAACTCTACGACACGCAGCTCACGCGGCGGCTGCTGAAGTACCTGCGGCCGTACAAGTGGTGGGTCCTTTTCGCGGTCTCGACGAGCCTGATCTTCGCGGTGGCGACGATGGCCGGGCCGTATCTGTTCCACGTGGCCATAGACTGGTACATCATTCCGGGATTCGGGCAGAAGATCACGCGGCACGCGGCGTTTGCAGGGCTTGCGTGGACGGTGGCGATCTACCTGGGCGTGCTGGTGATGGGCTTCGCGGTGCAGTACTTCCAGGTGCGGATCATGCTGTGGGTGGGGCAAGAAACGATGTACGACCTGCGGCGGGAGATTTTCGAGCACTTGCAGCGGCTGCCGATGAGCTTCTTCGACCGGAGCCCGGTGGGGCGACTGGTGACGCGGGCGACGACGGACGTGGACGCGCTGAACGACCTTTTCGCCTCGGGCGTGGTGGCGATGCTGAACGATTTCGTGATGCTGTTTATCACGGCGGCGGTGCTGCTGAAATGGCATCCGTATCTGGCGCTGATCACTTTCTCGCCGCTTCCCTTCATGGTGCTGCTGACGTGGATATTCCGCAACAAGGTGCGGGACGCGAACCGGCGGATTCGCACGGCGATTGCGAGGATCAACGCGTTCCTGCAGGAGCACCTGAGCGGCATGGCGATCGTGCAGCTTTTCAATCGCGAGAAAAAGTCGAAGGCGCAATTCGAGGAATTGAATCGCGTACACATGGAGGCATACAAGGACGCGATTGACGCCTTCGCATTCTTTTATCCGTCGGTTGAATTTTTGAGCATGGCGGGAATTGCGCTGCTCTACTGGACGGGCGGGGTGCGGGTGCTGGGCGGGGCCATCGAAATCGGCGTGCTGATCGCGTTCATGCAGTACGCGCAGCAGTTTTTCAGGCCGATTCAGGACTTGAGCGAAAAATTCAACATTTTGCAGACGGCGATGGCGGCCTCGGAACGGATCTTCCGGCTGCTTGACGAGCCTCTGCCAACGACTGTGACGCTGGAACCGGCACGCGCGACTTTAGCAACAGAGTCAACGACGGAGCCGCTGGAAGCGCCAGCAGGAGGCGGGAGCGAGCGGGCTACCGGTGGCAAGCCGTCGTACCGAGGCGAGATCGAGTTTCGCCATGTGTGGTTTGCTTACACCGGGGGCGCAACCCCGGGCGAGGAAGACTGGGTGCTGCGCGACGTCTCCTTCCGGGTGCTGCCGGGGCAGACGGTAGCCATCGTGGGACACACCGGGGCGGGAAAGACAACGATCATCCAACTGCTGCTGCGGTTCTATGAAATCCAGCGCGGGGAAATCCTGCTGGACGGGGTGGACATCCGGCAGATCGAATTGCACACGCTGCGCTCGCTCTTCGGAATCGTGCTGCAGGACCCCTTCCTTTTTACGGGGACGCTGGAATCAAACGTAAAGCTGGGGACGGAGCGGATCGGGACCGAGCAGGTGGGACGTGCGCTGGAGGAAGTGGGGCTGGGGCCCTTCGTGGCCGGATTGCCGCACGGGACGAGCACGCCAGTGACCGAGCGCGGGGCGACGCTTTCGGTGGGACAGCGCCAACTGGTGAGCTTCGCACGGGCCCTGGCGCACAACCCGAAGTTCCTGATCCTGGACGAGGCGACGTCGAGCGTGGATACGAAGACCGAGGTGATGATCCGAGAGGCGCTGGACCGGCTGCTGACGGGCCGCACGGCCATCGTGATCGCGCACCGGCTGAGCACGATCCAACATGCGAGCACGATCCTTGTGTTCCACAAGGGGCGGCTGCGTGAGCAGGGGCCACACCAGGAACTGCTGGCGCTGCGCGGCATTTACTACCGGCTGTATCAGCTCCAATACAAAGAACAGGAAACGGCGGCACCGGTGTGGGGCGCGACGCTGCCGCAAGGCGCGCCGGCGAACGACTGAGACGCGATGACACCGCCGCGCATCCTGCTCTCCGCGGGAGAGGCTTCTAGCGACATGTACGCGGCGCGGCTGGCGACGGCGCTGCGAGAGCGCACCGGCGCGGAGCTATTCGGCATGGGCGGGCCGCGAATGGCCGAAGCGGGCGTGGAGCTGCTGGCGGATTATCACGAAGTGGCGGTGGTGGGCGTCACGGAGGTGCTGCACAAAATCCCGGCGGTGATCGGGGTGCAGCGGCGGCTGGCGCGAGAGGCGGTGCGGCGCGGGGCCGCACTGGCGATCCTGGTGGATTCGCCGGGAACACACCTGGGCGTGGCGCGGCGCGCACGAAACGCGGGGATTCCAGTGGGGTACTTCATCGGGCCGCAGGTGTGGGCGTGGCGACCGGGCCGGGTGCGCGTGGTGAAACGCGTAGTCAACCGGATGGTAGTGATTTTTCCCTTCGAGGAGGCTATCTATCGCGAGGCGGGCGTGCCGGTGAATTTCGTGGGGCACCCGCTGGTGGACGTGGTGCGGGCTAAAGCGACGCGCGCGGAATTTTCGGCGCGGCACGGCTTGGATGCGAACGGACGCATCGTGACGCTGCTGCCCGGCAGCCGGCGGGGCGAAATCGAGAGGCATTGGCCGGCGGTGCTGGGGGCGTGCGAGATTCTGGCGCGGGAGTTTGCGGGGGCGAGCGGCACTCAATTTGTGCTGGCGGCGGCGCCGGGACTGGGCGAGGGAATGTTTGCCGGGGCTTCCGGTTCGACGGCGAAGATCGTGCGCGTGGAAGGGGCGACCTACGACGCGCTGGCGGCGGCCGATTGCGCGATTGTGGCGAGCGGCACGGCAACCGTGGAGGCGTCGCTGCTGGGCACGCCAATGGTGGTGATCTATCGCGTGGCGGCGCTGACGGCGGCGATTGTGCGGCCGATGATCCGTGCGCCGTTCTTCGGGATGGTGAATTTGATCGCCGGGCGCAAGGTGGCACCGGAATTGATCCAGAATGCGCTGGCGCCGGAGGTGCTAGCGGGCGAGACGCTGCGCATTCTAATGTCCGACGAGGCACGGGCGGAAATGAAGCGCGGGCTTGCGGGGGTTCGCGAGCGGCTGGGGTCGGGCGGGGCGATCGAGCGCGCGGCGGACATCTTCGTGGGGATGCTGGGTTGACGACGGACCGCCTGGCCGGCTCGGCAGGCCTGCCACAGACGGGCCCGCGGGCAACGGAATGGAAGCGGTGCGTATCTTAAATACGTTGGATATTGGGCCAGTTTGAATTTCGGCTGCTTGGATCACGGTTCGCCTTCGCGGACGAGCTCCGCTGCGGCGCAACAGGTTCAAGAAAATTCACACTGAGCCACTACGATAGTTGGCACAGCTTGGACCGCGCAGTGGCGGGGCGTACACTGAAACTTACCGGCCAGGTCGAAAGAGGCTTCCGTTGCTCACACTCAATCGCTCCATCGCGCAGTGGCTCTTCGGCTTTGCGCTGCTCCTGACGGCCGCCGCCATTCCGGCCGCGGCGCAGGCACCGCACCAATTTCCATTTCGCGCCACCAACTACGACGTCCAAACCATGATCCATCCCGAGAATGAAACGATTCAGGCGGTGGCGAAGGTGGATCTGGTGGCGGAGCAGGTGGGACGGACCGCCGTGGTGGAATTGCATCCGGACCTGCACGTGAATTCGGTGAAGAACGCGGAGGGTACCGCGCTGCACTTCGAGCGCGATCCGGATGCACCGCTCTACCTGAACATCGGACTGACGGAGGCGGCAACACCGGGAAAGCACGTGACGCTGACGTTCGACTATGCAGGGCCGGTATCGAGCGATGTGGACAGCCCGTCGAAGGGCGTGCGGTTCGCGGGAATCAGCAAAGATTCGGCATACCTGCTGCTGCCGGCGCGGTGGTTTCCGCTGACGGATTATCCGTCGAATCGGTATACAGGCACGTTCACGATCGTGGTGCCGCAGACGTTCGTTGTGACGGGGACGGGGAAAGCGGATCCGCCGACAAATTCACCGGCCATCGGTAAGGATGTGCCGGCGCAGGCGACGTACGTGTTCCACTGCGACACGCCAGCGCCGGTGGGAACGTTCGTCGCGGGGAGCTTGCAGCTTTCGCCGGTGCAGACGCAGGGATATCAACTTTCGATTTTCACGCCGCCGGCGCAGGTGGCGACGGCGACTCCCTATGCGGATGCGCTGGCGCGCGAGCTGAGTTATTTTTCGGAGACGTTTGGGCCGATGGGGACGGCGCCCAGCCTGACCGTGGCGCAAATGCCGGATGGTTCGCTCGAGGGATATTCGGCGCCGGGGTTGTTGTTGATTAGCGCGCGGCAATGGACGCAAAAGACAAATGAGCGAATCCTGGCGCAACTGGCGGCGGGCCAATGGTGGGGCGACCGCGTGGTGCCGGCAACGCCAAACGACGTGTGGCTGACGGACGGGCTATCGAGGTATGCGTCGGCAATGTACGCGGAGGAATCGGGCGGCGTGGCGGCGCTGCGACCGGCGCTGGACGATTTTTCCGTGGGCGCGCTGATGTATGAAAATGCGAGCCCGATCGGGCAGGCGGGACGACTGGCGGCATATTCGGACCAGTATCAGTCGGTGGTGGTAGACAAGGGCGCGATGGTGTTCCACATGCTGCGGACGGAAATCGGGGACGACGCGTTTACGTCGCTACTGCACGATTTTTTCCAGCAGACTGACGGCAAGACGGCGAGCATCGCGGACTTCGAGAAGCTGGCGGCCGCAAAAGCGCCCGCTCCGAAGCCGGGCGAGCCGAAGTTCAACACGGTGACGTTCTTTTCGCAATGGCTGGATTCGACAGGCGTGCCCGAATTCAAGATGAACTACATCGTGTACCGCACCGTGAAGGGATTCAAGGTAGTGGGGAAAATCCAGCAGGACTTGGACACGTTTCGGATGCCGGTGGAAGTGCGCGTGGAGACCGAGGGAAATCCGGAGACGAAAAATATTCTGGTGAGCGGAACAACGACGGATTTCGAGATTGACACGTTTGGAATGCCGAAGCCGAATGGAATCACGGTTGATCCAAACAATAATTTGCTGAAAGGGAGCGATACGCTGCGCGTCCACGCGGCGATTGCGCGCGGAGAACTGCTGGCGGAGGCGGGGAAATATTACGACGCGGTGCAGCAGTACCAGAAGGCGCTCGATCAGCAGGCGAACAGTTCGCTGGCAGAATTTCGGATGGGCGAGGCGATGTTCTATCAGAAGAATTATCAGTCGGCGGCGAATTCATTTCGCGCGGCGCTGAACGGGGATTTGGATCCGAAGTGGCTCGATGTGTGGAGTCATATTTATATCGGGAAGATTTACGATCTGCTGGGACAGCGCGCGCGCGCCGTGAACGAATACAGCCTGGCGCAGCACACGAAGGACGATACGGCAGGAGCGCAAGAGCAGGCGGCGCTCTATCTGCAGAAGCCGTATGCGGGCGAAGGCGCGGCACCGGCGCCTGGTACGGCGACGGCGGACACCAAAACGTCCCCGGGAGACGCGACGAAACAGCCAGTGCTCAAACGGCGGGGCGAAGATGCGTCACATTAGCGCGCGCCGCGCGATTTCTTGCGGCGGGCTCTCGGCTCAGGAATTGGCCGCTCCGGGCGATTCGGTTAGCAACTCGCGGAATACTTCCTCGAAAACCTTGCGGGCGTCGGAATCGTAAAGCACGAAGTAAATTTTATCGAGAGATGTGGGTTGCGCGAGGTGCTTCGCTGACTCGCGGAGCATGATTCCAGCGCAGTCGCGCAGGGGAAATCCCGCTATCCCCGTGCCGATCGCCGGGAAGGCGACCGCTTTCAATCCATTTTGCGCATCGATGCGAAGGGCGTGGGCGGTGGAACTTTGCAGGTCGCGAGCGGTGGTGCGGCCGCCGAGCTGCATGCTCGCGGTGTGAATCACGTAACGCGCTTTCAAATCGCCACCAGAAGTGATCGCGGCTCCGCCCACGGGAATGGTGCCGATCTCATCGCATTCGGCCTGGATGCGCGGCCCGGCCTTGCGGCGAACCGCGCCGGCCACGCCGCCGCCAAGCTGGAGGTCGTTGTTGGCGGCATTCACGATGGCGTCAGCGGGGCTTTCCGCGAGATCGCCTTCGAGGATTTCTATGTGTTCGCGCAAGTTCACGGCTGCTGCGGCTTCGCGCCTGCCTCGTATTCGTATACCCCGCGGCCGGACTTTCTGCCGAGGCGGCCTGCATTGACGTATTGCGCGAGGAGCGGGCAGGGGCGGTATTTTTCGCCGAGGGTACGGTGCAGGTGCTCGAGAATGCGGAGGCGAACGTCGAGGCCGACCAGGTCCACCATCTCGAACGGTCCCATGGGATGATTCAGCCCGAGCTTCAGCGCCTTGTCAATATCGGCGGCGCTGGCGACGCCCTCCTGCAGCATAAAAAAGGCCTCGTTGCCAATCATCGCGTTGATGCGGCTGGTGATGAAGCCCGGCGATTCGCGCACGACGACGACTTCCTTGCCCATGCGGCGGCCCACTTCAGCGCAGGTGGAGATGGCGGCCTCCGAGGTTTCAAGCCCGCGAACGATTTCGAGCAGCTTCATTTTCGGCACGGGATTGAAAAAGTGCAAGCCGATGCAATCGGCGGCGCGAAAGGTGATCGCAGCCAGCTCCGTGATCGAGAGCGAGGAAGTGTTGCTGGCGAGAATGGCGTGCGGCTTCGAAAATTTATCGAAAATGGTGAAGATTTCGAGCTTCAGCTCCATTTCCTCGGGGACGGCTTCGATCAGGAGGTCCGCTTCGCGGCATACGTCCTGCACGCGATTCGAGGTCGAAAAATTGGCGAGGGCTTGCTCCACCTGCTCGGCCGTGGCCTTGCCGCGTGTGACGCTTTCGGCGAAGGTATCCCGAAGATATCCCGCGGCATGGTCGAGCATCGCGGACGATACGTCTTCGAGCACGGTGCGATAACCGCCGGCAAGGGCGGCGTAGGCGATGCCGCGGCCCATCGTGCCGGCGCCGATCACTCCGATTGTCTGAATGTCCATAAGAGGGGGCGGAACTGCCGCCTCCGCGCCTATTGTACCGAGTTAGGCGATTCGCGCCACGCATCTTCCAGGGCGCGGCGGGTAAAGAGCTTCACCATTTCGCGGCGGTATTCCGGGGTAGAGGCGGAGGTGGTGAGGGGCTTGGCGGTGCGAATGGCGGCGTGAGCGATCCGCTCGACAAGCTCGATTGAGAACCTCTCGCCCGCAAGCGATTCGTTCGCTTCCGGCACTAAGCGGGGGGCGGGATTCACGGCCGAGAGCGCCGCGCGCGCATCGCGACAGATGCCGTGTGCGTCCAACTGAAGCGCGACGGCGACGCCTGCCAATGGGTAATCAATCGAATCACGCACGCGGAGCTTCCGGTAGGTTCCAGTCCAGCCTGCCATGCGCGGCGGAACGTGAATGGCGGTAAGGATTTCATCGCGTGCAAGGGCGATGCGATCCATTCCGTCGTTTTTATAGAACTCGCGCAGCGGTATGCGGCGCGCCCCACGCGCGCCGACGATTTCGATTTCGGCATCGAGCGCGAGCAGGGCCGGCGCGGCATCGCCCGACCATGCGGCCCAGCAGAATTTCCCACCCGGCGCGACGTGGCAAATGTTTCCGTCTTTCTTGAGGCATCCGCCGAGCGCAGTGCGCCAGAAATGAGATTGGTTGTACCAGCGGCAGCGCGTCTCGAGGCAGAGATTGCCTCCCAGCGTACCCATGTTGCGCTGGAGCGGGCCCGCAACAACGCGAACGGCGGCAGCGAGCACCGGGAATTCGCTGTGGATGGCAGGAAATTCAAGCAGCCGTGACAGGGTGGTGGTCGAGCCGACGCGCAGACCGCCCTCGCGTGAGTACTCCACTCCAGATAACTGCCGCACCGATTTCAGGTCCACGAGCAGACCGGGTGAAAAGAGGCGCATCTGGAGATTGGGAAGAAGATCGGTGCCGCCCGCAATGAGCATCGCCTGCGGGCCGTGATCCGAGAGCAGCCGCACGGCGCCTTCGATGGACCGCGGACGCGCGACGCGAAAGGGAGCAGCAATCATTTCGCACCGTCCGGCGCGGCGCCTGGCACGCGCCTTTCCTTCTCGCGGATGGCGGCGAGCACCTTCTCGGCCGAAAACGGAATCGAATTGATGCGCACGCCGACAGCATCGTAAATCGCATTGGCAATTGCGGGAATCGTGGCCGCGAGCGAGCCTTCGCCCGCCTCCTTGGCGCCGAATGGGCCCTCGGGGTCGAGGCTCTCGACGATGATGGATTTGATGTGGGGGTTCTCGAGAGTGGTGGGCAGGCGATATTCGAGCAGCGATGGGTTCATTAAGCGGCCATCGCACCAGATCATCTCCTCCTGCATGGCCTGTCCGAAGCCCATGTAGACTGAGCCGATGATCTGGCCTTCGACGGCGGGAGGGTTGAGCGCCTTGCCGCAATCATGGGCCGCGACGATGCGGTCCACGCGGACGTGGCCGGTTTCGAGGTCCACCGTGACTTCGGCGGTCTGCGTGCTGTAGCTGTAAGAAGGCGAAGGACCCACACCCGCGCCTTTGAAATCGCCGCCGCGGGCTTCAGCGGGCGGGGCGTAGACTCCCTGAGTGACTAGGGCTTCGTCACTTCCGATGGCAAGGGCCGCGGCTTCGGCGAACGAGAGGCATGTGTTTGCGTCGCGCTCGCTGGAAATGACTTCGTTTGCGGCCTTGAGAGCGGTTGCAGGGCAATTCAGACGAGCGGCCGCGGCCTCAACAATCCGGCTGCGCGCCTTACGGGCCGCATCGAGGCATGCGTTGCCGACCATGAAGGTGACGCGGCTCGAGTAGCTGCCGAGGTCCATTGGAGTCAGCTCCGTATCAGCGGCGACGAGCTTGATACGAGCGGGACGAATGCCAAGGACCTCGGCGACAATTTGAATTTGCATGGTGTCCGAGCCTTGGCCAATATCGGCGGCGCCGGAATAGAGCGTGACCGCGCCATCGCGGGCGATGCGCAGGTTGACGGTGGTATGGGGCAGCTTTGAGCGGACGATGGGATTGGCGGCGCCGCTGACGTAATGACTGCACGCGATTCCGATTCCCCGCCCGAGCGGCAGCTTTCCGCGCTTTTGGCTCCAACCGGATTGTTCGACAACGCGCTCGATGCATTCGGGCAGGCCATAGCTGGTGACCCGGAGGCCGTTGGGCGTGGTACAAGGGGCGCGCAGCAGGTTCCGGCGGCGCACGTCCGCGGGATCGAGGTTCGCATCGCACGCGAGGCGATCAAGCATGGCTTCGAAGGCAAAGCGCACGTTGACGGTGCCGTGGCCGCGCATGGCGCCGCAAGCGGGCTTATTGGTGAGGACGCGATACCCATCGAAGCGCACATTGGGGATATCGTAGATGGCGCCCAGCAGCGCGCCGGAATAGAGCACAGTGACGGGACCGAAGCCACAGTAGGCGCCGCCATCCTGCACAACGCGAGCGACCACGGCCGAAAGTTTTCCTTCGCGGGTGATGCCCGCCTTCAAATCCACGATGGTGCGGGGGCGGCCGCGATGGGCGTAGAAAACCTCCTCGCGCGTATAGACGATCTTGACCGGCTTCTTTGCCTTGCGGGCGAGAACGGCGGCGGCCACTTCGAGTGGATTCACCTCGCTTTTGCCGCCGAATCCGCTGCCGACGAGCGGCTTGATTACGCGGATGCGGCTCATCGGCATATCGCAGACCTCAGAGAGCGTGCGGTGAAGGTAGTACGGAACCTGCGTGGAGGAATACACGATGAGGCGCTCGTCCGGATCCCAGATAGCGAGCGTGGCGTGCGGTTCCATGGCCGCGTGGTTCACCTCGCCCGCGAAATAACGCTCGGAGGCGAGGAAATCCGCCCGCCCGAAGCCCGCCTCGGGGTCGCCGAAGACGTGGTGATACTCCTTTTCGATATTGCGCGGGCGGTCCTGGTGAATCCAGTGCGATTCGGCGCACATGGACTGCTCCGGATCAAACCACGCCGGCAGCGGCTCATATTCGACACGAAGCAGATCGAGCGCGCGCTCCGCAATTTCGGCGGATGAGGCGGCGACGGCGGCGACGTTGTCGCCAATGTAGCGGGCTTTATCCACAGCGAACACGCACTCGTCGTGGCCGATGGGCAGGATTCCGTACGGAACCGGCGCGTCGCTGCCGGATGCAACCGCGGCGACGCCGGGCAGGGCGAGCGCGCGCGAAGCGTCTATCGAGAGAATGCGCGCGTGGGCGTGCGGCGAATGCAGGATTCGCCCGATCAGCATGCCGGGGACGGAGAGATCGTCGGTGTAGCTGCCGCGGCCGGCAACCTTGGCGCGCGCGTCCAGTATTACGGCGGGATTGCCGATCACGGAGGGAGCGGGAGGCGTTGCATGCGCGTCAGTCATCGGCGGCCTCGATGCGGGGGATGGGTTGCTGCGGCGCGCGAGTCAGGTATTTTTGGGCCGCGTATTGAACCGATTCGTAGATTTGCATGTAGCCGGTGCAGCGGCAGAGATTGCTGGAGAGGGCTTCGCGGATTTCGTCGAGCGAAGGATTCGGATTGCGGCGCAGAAGCGCGACTGTGGAGACCAGGAAACCCGGGGTGCAGAAGCCACACTGCGCGCCGGCACATTCGACAAAGCCCTGCTGCGCGGGGTCAAGTGAATCCGGGCCGGATTCAGTACCAGCAAGGCCCTCAACTGTGGTGATTTCGCAATCCTGGCAACTGACGGCGAGTGCGGCGCAGGAAAGGATCGGAACGCCATCGGCGAGAATGGCGCAAGCGCCACAGCTCGAATCGTCGCAGCCGCGCTTCGAGCCGGTGAGGCCGAGGTCTTCGCGCAAAGCGTCGAGAAGCAGCCGGTGCGGCGGCGCGTGAATTTCCCGTGTCTCGCCATTGACGCTCAGTCGGATTGCATCCTCGGGCATGCAAACCACCTAATGCAGCTTCGCGAGCAGCTCTTCGTCGAAGCCAAGAATCATCTGGTCACCGTGAATCACAATGGGCCGGCGAATCAAATTCGGCTCGGCGGCCATGAGCTTAAGGGCCTCGCTGCGCGAGGGGAGATGCTCCTTCATATTGCGCTCGCGGTAAAGCTCGTTGCGCGTATTCAGGAAATCGCGGTAGTCGCGAGCGCCGATGAGGCGGTCTAGCTCTTCGACGGTGAGGCGATCGCTTCCGATGTCCCGCAGGCGCAACTCGATGCCCTTCTTCTGCAAGAGACCTCTTGCATTGCGGCAGGAGGTTCAAGTGGGTTTATGGAGAAATTCGACCGTCGTTTTGGGCGGGGATTTTGCCATGTCGTCCCTTTCTTCCGGCTTTCCATCTCCTTATTTGCTTCTGAGCGCGAAGTAAGCTGCTCGGGGCGCGCTGGATGGCAGGTTCAATCCATGCTGCCCTTGGGAGCGACCCAATTCGGCTCGGTGTCTTGAATATCGGCGACCAGCTTCACGTCTTCGGGCTGGGGCAGCATATCGCGCAAATGCTGGACGTGCGCCTGCGGCGAGAGGAGTTCGCCCGCGACGCTATACGGCTGATTCGCAAATTCGCCGATATGGCGGTTGAACTTCAGGTCGGGCACGTAGAGCTTCGGCTGGCCCGCGGGAACATGCTTATTGATTTGGTCTATCAACCGTTGGCATTCGAGATGGTAGAGATGGCGATTGTGCTCGTTCATGTGGCCGAGATCGGCGGCTTCCTGCGTCTGCGCTTCGTCATAGCGGCCTTTCAAGCCCCAGACGTAGAACCAATGTGCCGAGCTGGATTGGTCCACGCCGAAAAGATCGTAGCTGACGGGAATCCACTTGTTCACGTATTTCTGCACGACGCCGAGCGGCACCGCTCCGGCGGTGACAACTCGCTTGAGGCCGTCGTGGCCCGTGCCGAGATGGAAGGACTCCTCGCGCAACATCGGATTCATGGATTGGGCGAGCGGCTCGAAGCCGGAATAGCTGAGCATGGTGAGCTGGAATTTACCGTCGCGGTCCACGAAATCGGTGTACGCGAAGAAATCGAGCCAGTTGCCGACTTCCTGATTGAAGGCGCCGAGGAGGCGGCGAGATTCAAAGGCGCGGCGCTCGAGCATTTTCTGCGCCTCGACGCGGCCGCCGTAGCCGAAATGGTGGATGAGGAGGTGGCACATCTGCCAGCCGTGGCGCATTTCCTCGGTGACCACGCGGCAGAGGGATTTGCGGTCGTGCTCGCTGGGCGAATGCTCGAAG
The DNA here is from genome assembly GCA_035553255.1 of Candidatus Acidiferrales bacterium. Taxonomy (GTDB): domain Bacteria; phylum Acidobacteriota; class Terriglobia; order Acidiferrales; family UBA7541; genus Palsa-295. The sequence goes on from DATNDJ010000018.1 coordinate 115,340, forward strand.
AGGCGGCGCTGCTGTTCGACGGAGGCAAACTCCGTATCGCCCTGATAGACGATCAGATTGAGCAGGCCATCGCGAATGCGCTGATCGGGAATTTCCAGAACGCGGCGCCACTTTGGGCGGCCTTTGAACGCACCGAATTCGATCTCGTTCGAGCGCGTGGGACCGAACTTGGCGCCAAACTTGTAATTTTCGATTTCGGGATAGTTCACACCGATGTCGTTGCGCCAGACTCGAAACAGGTCCACCCAATCGTCGAAGGTGCTAATGCGCGCCGCGGGCATAGCACACTCTCCTTCTCCGTCGCTCGAGGCTCCGGCGAAAACCACGCGAACCGGGCCAGCACCCCAGGCGGTTCAATGGCCGCTGAATACAGGCTGGCGCTTTTCGAAAAATGCGTCAAGCCCCTCGAGGCAATCGCGCGAGAAGAAGCAGTGAAGCTGTAGGCGGATTTCCTCATCGAGCTTGGATTCGAGGGCGCGGCGATCATCCGCGAGAATGGTGCGCTTCACGTCGCGCAAGGCGAGCGGCGGCCCGGATGCGAGCTTTTGCGCGAAGGACACAGCCTCCGCGTGGAAGGTGTCCACGGGGAAAACGCGATTGACGATGCCGAGGCGCAGCGCCTGTTCGGCGGAAAGAATCTCGGCGGTATAGAAAAGCCCAGCGGCAAGCACGGGGCCCACGATTCGCGGCAGAAAATACGTGCCGCCGAAATCGGGATAGAGTCCGATATTGGAAAACGATTCGGCAAAGACGGCTTTCTCCGAAGCGATGCGCATATCGGCAGCGAGCGCCAAATTCATGCCGCCGCCGGCCGCAGGACCATTCACCGCGGCGATTACGGGCTTAGGCATGGTCGCGATGACGAGGCAGATTTCCTTGCCGGCGTGGAGGAGGGCTTCGAGCTCGTGCGTGGAATTTCGGCGACGCAGGTCGCGGAGCATGTGCAAATCGCCGCCGACGCAAAACCCGCGTCCAGCACCCGTGATGATCACGGCGCGGGCGGATTTATCCTCCGCGGCAAGGAGCAGGGATTGGAGAAGCGACTGGGCGAGTTCGACATTCAGGGCATTCAGCCGTTCCGGGCGGTTCAGGCGCAGGATGGCTACGCCCTCGGCTCGCTCTTGGGCGACGAGCGCGCCGGCTGCCGGGAGTTGCGTGGGCGAAGACATGGCGATTAAACCGAACAGTTACGTCCAGCTCAATCCTTCCTATTTAATCCTTCAATGATTTCAAGAGGGCGGCGAGTTTTTTGAAATAGCGCGTCTTGACGCCTAGCTCGGTGCCGGTACATTGGCCGCTGGTGGAGGGCAGGACGAAGGCGTGAGCGCCATAGAGCTTGTCCTTCTGGAGGCCCAGCTTGCACGGCCGCCCCGCAAATTTTTCGTAGACCATCTTGCCGTTGAAGGCGACGACCCGAGGTTGGAATTCCTCGAGCTTCCGCGCCAAAAGAACGCGGCCTTCCGCGAATTCCTGCCGCTCGACTTCCTCGATGCCGCGAGTGGGGCGTTTGACGAGGTCGGTGAGCCCAATTCCAAATTCGAGGACGCGGCGATCATCGTCGTACTGCAAAGGCTCGGGGATGACGCCGGAGTCGTACAGAATCGGCCAGAATTGGTTGCCGCGGCCGGCGTAATAGTGACCGACGCGCGCCGAGCGGTCGCCGGGATTCGCACCCACTATGATCAGCTTCATGCCCTTGCGGAGATAGTCCGGGAGCGTCCTCATGGGCTCGGGACCGTCTGCTGAGACAGCATTCTTCCCCCTTGGTGCAGCGGATCAGGACTCTTTCAGATTTACCCAGACGCTTTTGACTTGCGTGTAGCTTTCCAGGGCGTGCATGCCGAGCTCGCGACCATAGCCGCTCATTTTATAACCGCCGAACGGCGCCGCGGGATCGTAATTATTGTAGGTGTTGATCCAGACCGTGCCGGCATCGAGCTGCCTGGCCACGCGATGGGCCTTGGCGATGTCGCGCGTCCAAACGGCGGCGGCGAGGCCGTAGGGCGTGTCGTTGGCCTGGCGAATGGCGTCATCGGGAGAATCAAATGAGATGACGGCGAGCACGGGGCCAAAAATCTCCTCGCGTGCGATGGTCATGCCGCCGCGCACGGCGTCGAAAATCGTCGGCTGGATAAAGCAGCCCTTTCCATCGCCGACGTGAGCGCGCGCGCCGCCGGCCAGGAGCTTCGCGCCCTCAGCAGTTCCCTTCTCGATATAGCTGAGTACGGATTGCATCTGCTTTTCGCTCACGAGAGCGCCGAATCGCGTCTTCGGATCCAGCGGATCGGCGGGCTGCGTCTTTTTCGCGCGTTCCACTAGTTTTTCGACGAATGCGCCGTGAATTTTGCTTTCGACGAACAAGCGCGAGCCCGCGGCGCAGACCTCTCCTTTGCCGTAAAAGATTCCGTTGGCCGCACCGCGAACCGCCGCGTCCAAATCGGCGTCCGCAAAAACGATGTTGGGCGATTTTCCGCCCAATTCGAGGGTGACCTGCTTGAGCGTGCCCGCCGCCTGGCGCGCGATTTCCTGGCCGGTCCTCGTGGCGCCGGTAAAGGCAATTTTCGCAACTTGCGGGTGGCGCACCAGCGCTTCGCCGAGAGCAGGTGTCGAGCCGGTTACCACGTTCAGCGAGCCATCGGGGAGGCCCGCTTCGGCTGCGATTTCCGCCAAGCGGAGCGCCGTGAGAGAAGTCCAGGGCGCGGGCTTCAGGACCGCGGTGTTTCCCGCGGCCAGCGCAGGGGCGATCTTCCAGGACGCAAGCAGCAGCGGAAAATTCCAGGGGACGATCGCGGCGATCACGCCCAGCGGCTCGCGCAGGGTGTAGTTCAGGAATGGGCCGCGGACCGGAAGCGTCTCGCCGTGAATCTTGGTGGCCCAACCGGCATAGTAGCGGAATACCTCTGCGACCATGGGTATGTCCACCTGGCGGGATTCGAAAATCGGCTTGCCATTGTCGAGGGTTTCGAGGGTGCCGAGCTCTTCGTTGTGCTTGTCTACGAGATCGCCGATTTTCCAGAGAATTTTGGCGCGATCGGCGGCGCTCATTTCTGCCCAAGGTCCGGATTGAAAGGCTTGCCGCGCGGCCCGAACCGCGGCGTCGGCGTCGTGGTCGGCAGCCTCCGCGAGATGAGCAAGGACTTCGCCCGTGGCTGGGTTAATTGAGGGGAAGCTATCCCCAGAGGTGGCCTCAACCCACTTGCCTCCGATGAAAAGCTTTCCTGGCTTGATCTGTATTGGCGTGAGTGCCGCCATTTCGCCGAACTCCGGTGGTGCGGCTATTTGCCCTTGAATTCCGGCTGGCGCTTCGCTACGTAGGCGCTCAAGCCTTCCTTCGCGTCTTCGCTGGTGAAGAGCAACTGCTGCAATTCGCGTTCAATGCCCAATGCTTCGCTAAAGCCAACTTCCGATCCCGTCACAACCGCGCGCTTGATCCGCCCCACGGCGCGCGAGGCCTTATTCGGCGGGCAGAACTGCCTCGCGTAGGCCATCACGTCGTCCCAAAAAGATTCGCGCTCGTAGATATAGTGGATCAGGCCAAATTCGAGGGCTTCCTCGAAGCTGAAGGTGCGGCCAGTCGCCATCAGTTCGATTGCGCGGGCGCGACCCACTAGGCGCGAAAGCCGCTGCGTGCCGCCGGTCCCAGGCAATACGCCGAGGTTGACCTCCGGCAGGCCGATCTTGCCGCTTTCTTTTCGGGCGATGCGAATGTCGCACGCGAGCGCGATTTCCAGTCCGCCGCCGACCGTGTGGCCGTTGAGCGCCGCGATGACAAGCTTCGGCGTCTGCTCGAGGCGACAGAGCGTCTCATTCGCATGAAGACAAAAATAATATTTGAATTGCGGCTCCGCCTTGGCAAGCATAGGAATGCTGGCGCCGGCCGAGAAGAACTTGTCGCCCGCGCCGCGTAGCAGAATCACGTGGGCGTTTTCGTCCATTCGGGCGGCGAGGATTGCAGCGTCAAACTGCTGCATCATTTCGTAGGTGTAGGTATTGGCCGGGGGATCGTCTAATTCGATGATCGCCACGCCTGAATCCACGTGGTAGCGCAACAATTGCCTTTGCTCAATTGCCTGCGGCGTTGCCATAAGCACCTCCCGCGCTTCAGCGAACCTGCACCAGGCTGCGGCTTCCCACCTCGATTTTACGCCTGCTTCGGGCGGCGGGGCGCTCTTTCCGCGGGGCGACGAAAGCTTAGGGCTTATGGCGCCGCCGATTCGACCGCGGCCAGCTCTGGGATTTCGATCAAAATCTGCGTTCCCTGCCCTTCCTGGCTCCTGATGTCCATCTTGAATTGATCGCCATAGAGCAGCCGCAGCCGCTCGTGGACGTTGCTGATTCCGATGCCGCCGCCATAGACCTCGAGCAAACGATCGGGCGACATCCCCATTCCGTTGTCCACGACTTCAATGGAAAGCCGCCCGTTCTGGAGCCGCGTCCGCAGATGAATCTGGCCACCCTCGATGCGCGGCGCGAGGCCATGCTTGATCGCGTTTTCGACCATTGGTTGGAGCAACATGCTGGGGACGAACGCGTCGAGCGTCTCGGGTTCAATTTCCTTGAAGAACTGGAGTTTGTCACGGCCAAAGCGAATCACTTCGATATCGAGGTAGTCGTCAATGAAATCGAGCTCGTCGCGCAACGCAACAAAGGTTTCATGCTTGCGGAGGAGGCGGCGCAGGATATTCGAGAGCTTGAGGACGACGTCTCGCGCTACATCGGGGTCGAACCGAATCAGAGAGGAGACGGCGTTCAAGGTATTGAAGAGGAAGTGCGGATTGATCTGGCTGGTGAGGGCGTCCATGCGCGCCTTGAGCAAAAGCTGCTGGTTTTGCTCGAGGTTCATCTCAATGCGCGTGTTGTTCCAGATTTTTATGGCCGTGGCCACGCACATTACCGACGAGAGAACGACCAGGATGGCGTACCAATCCATATCGGAATCAATCGAGACTAGCCACGCGCCGTGCCCGCGCGAGGTGACGATATGGGCCAGCTCGATCCAGCCGATTTCGAAAATGGCGCAGGCAAATAGAGGAAGCATTGCCCAGTTGCCTTCGCGGCGGCGCACCAGACGCCAGATCCAGCGCGGAATTCCCAGAAAGAGGAAGGGGCCAAAGTGCCAAACATCATTTTTTTCGGGAATCAACTCCCGGATCACGCCCGCCAGCAGACCCACGAGCGCAGCCATGGGCATTGCCAGCCATTCGTGGTGCCCGCTTGAATCCTGGTAAACAAAAGCAGGCAGGCTAATCAGGCATCCGCCCAGAAGGCCAACCATTCGGCCGCCCAGAAGGCCCATCAGGAACGACCCTTCCAGCATCAAATCGAAAAAGTGGTACTTCCCGAACAGGCGGAGCATCACGCCGATCGCAAGCGGAGGTGTGAGAAAGAGGAGAAGCATTACCTTCTGTTCGGAATCGCGTTTTTCCGTGAATACAAGCCTGCGGAAAGAACGGAATCGCACCAGCAGGGCGGCAAAAGCGGCGGCCCAGCCCACCTTCAGGACCAGCGTGAAGAGCAGGTCGCGAGAGTTAGACTGGCTCGCTTCGCCGATCTGCTGAGCGAGGAACATATCTTGCGCTACGTTAGCCAATGCTGCCGGGGATGTAAAGAGAGGGTGGAAGACTAGCTTGAACAGCCGATTCGCACAGGCCCGGAACAGTGTGCATGGGAGCGTGGAAAACGTCACCTGCGCCAGCCTGCTATAATGACGGGCTTCGATGTCGAAGAAAACCGTCAGACCGGGAAAGACGCGCGTGGTGGCGCGGGCGCATCTTCCCACCCGCCTCGGCCGCTTTCGGATATTTGCGGTCCAGGGGGCGGGGAGGGCGGATGAAGCCGTGGCGATCGTGCGCGGGAAGGTGAACAACAACTTGCCCGGTCGGCGGGCGCCGCTGGTGCGAATCCACTCGCAATGCCTGACCGGCGACGTCTTCGGGTCGCAGCGCTGCGATTGCCGGGCACAACTCGAGCTTTCGCTGCGCGAGATCGCGCGTGCACCAGCCGGGGTGCTGCTCTACCTACCGCAGGAGGGCCGCGGAATCGGTCTGATCAACAAGATTAAGGCGTACGAACTTCAAGATGAAGGGCTCGACACAGTGGAAGCAAATCGCAAGCTCGGCTTCGCGGCCGATTCGCGGGATTATCGCTTTGCAGCAGATGCGCTGAAGGCGCTCGGCATCCGCGCTGTGCGCCTGCTCTCGAATAACCCGGATAAAGTCTCGCAACTCGAGCGCGCAGGCATCCGCGTGACCGAGCGAGTCCCCTGCCGCCCACGCACCAGCCACCATTCGCGCGCTTACTTGCGCACCAAAAAAGCCAAGATGGGGCACATTCTCGCCAACCTATAGCAAGCGGGGGAAAAACGCCGCAACCGATTCCCCTCACAACTGAACCAATTGCGATTCGCAGGGCTCGCCGCCCGGAATTCAGTGCGGCCACAGCCAGACGAAGACAAGGCCGGTGATGATGGCGTAGATCAGGCCGTCCATCAACTCCTTCAGCATCAGCCCCCACGGGAAACCTCTCCAAATGCTGTTGACCAATTGGCTGATGCCATACGCCAGGAAAGCCGTCGCCGCGACGATGTGGAAAACATGGTGATGAGCTTCAGGGCCGAGAATAGCCGTGTGCGCCGCAAGGCAACCCACCCACGCGCTCACGATCAGCGTATAAATGAACCAAAAGAGCAGCAGCTTGGGCATTGGCGGCATGCCGTTCGGAACGATGGCGAGCATCCCGACGGGACCCTGGCTGAATTTTTCCTTCGCGGCGGGCGAGCTCCGCTGCTTCGGATCGCAGAACGGAAACATGTACAGCCCGCGCCTCGGATTTGCGGCGCGAAGCGCGGCGAGGACGGTGCCTTCATCCGGGAGCTGCTTGTAGTCGGAACGATGAAGCGGCAGCACCATATGAAGAATGGCGCTGGCAACGAACACAAAGACAGCCGAAAGCACAATCGGAAGCCAAAGTGATGAGTAGGCGACCATGCGCAGCCTCCTTGACAGGGCACAACCCAGGGAAATTGATGGCGAGACTACATGGGGCGGGCGATTCGGTCAAGCGCAGCGATCCGACGCGGGTTTTAAGCAAGGAGAGGGCACCGCAATTTTTCGCTTTACATATTCCCATATAGGCATATATTAGTGGGCATGGCGCGGGCCACAACGACTTCCGATGCGTTCAATGCGGTGGCCGAGCCACGCCGACGGGAGATTCTGAATTACCTGGCACTGCGCGAACGCGCGGTGGGAGAAATCGTTGCAGAGTTGGGACTGGGGCAGCCCTCGGTTTCCAAACACCTGCGCGTGCTGCGAGACGTGGGGCTGGTCCGCGCGAGGCGGGACGGAAGGCAGATGCTCTATCGGGCCAATGCGGAGGGGATTCGCCCGCTGCACGAATGGACCCGCACGTTCGAGAAGTTCTGGCGGCATCAATTGCAGCGGGTGAAAGAGCGTGCTGAAAACGATGAGAATACGTGAGCCGAACCACATCGAACCTACATCCAATGGCGATAAAGGAGCGAACATGAACACGGAGACTGCAAAACCGACAGCGGGTATCGACGATCTGACGCTGAGCGTGAATGAAAAGATCCACGTTCGAGCGTCCGTCGAGCGCACGTTCGCGGCGCTGCTGGAACAGCTCGGACCGTATAACAACACACCCGACGGACGCCCGCTTGCGATGAAGATCGAGCCGTGGCCGGGTGGGCGCTGGTACCGCGATCTAGGCGAGGACAATGGACATTTCTGGGGAACGGTTCAGGCGATCAAGCGGCCCGAGTTGCTGGAAATTTCCGGACCGCTGTTTATGTCCTATGCGGTGGTCTCCAATATTCAATACCGGCTCAGCGCGGTTCAGGACGGAACGCTGATCAAATTCCGGCACACGGCGCTGGGGCTGATCGAGGAAGATCACCGAAAGGGAGTGGCGAAAGGCTGGGGACACATTCACGCGAGCGTTCGTGCGCGGGCCGAAGGACGCACGCAATAAGTTTTCGCAGAACAGCAGTGAAATCCAACTTCACACATCCAGGAGGCAATGCCATGGCAGCTACGCACGAGCAGGTGAATCTAATGTTGCACCTCTATGAATTGCGGCGCGAGCCGAGAATGCGTGAGGCGCGGGACTGGTTTGCATTGAACTTCCATCCGAAAACGGCAGAGGACGTAACGAAGATCGCTCCTCCAGGAACTCCGGCAAACGCCTCGATGCGAATGGTCGCGAGCTACTGGGAGATGGTAGCCAGCATCGCGAATCGAGGGCTTGTGGACGAAGAACTCTTCTTCGAGAATTCCGGCGAGCAATGGCTGGTGTGGGAGCGGCTGGCGCCGGTCGCGGCTCAATGGCGCGCGGCGATGAAGAACCCGCACGTGTGGGAAAACCTGGAAACGCACGTGAAGAAGTTCGAAGCGTGGCGAGAGAAGCGCGCTCCGGGAACGACCGAAGCGATACGGCAGATGATGGCCCAGATGACGGCTAGCGCGAGGGTGAAAAGCGCGTAGCGAAACCCGCCATCAGCAGAGGAAGGCGCAGGATCGGCGATCCGAGGGGCCTGCGCCTCATCCTTTTTCAGGTCTAATTTTGATCGCTTGCGCGACGATCAAGAAGATTCAAACTGACCCGCCACCGCGCCGCCGCCGACGAAGTGCACGATTTCGAAGGCATCGCCGGGTTCGACGCGCGTGGCCTGCCACTGGGACCGCGGAAGCACATCCAGATTGCACTCCATAGCGATACGGTCGGCGGCGAGGCCAAGATGGCTAACGAGCTGCACGACCGTCAACCCTTCGGGAATTTCGCGGCGTTCGCCATTGATCGTGACGGAGATCATAAATAGCGTCGGCTACCCCGCGGGAGCTGCGGGTGGGGTCTTCGAGCGCATAGAGAAGCGGATCTCGTCGCGCGTGGAACGTGCGGTCGCCTGGATGACAAGAGCGAGATCGCCCTTGCCGAGAGGCGGTAGCGGAAATTCGATGACCGTGCGCCCCTGCTCGTCCGATGTTCCCGCGTAACGCGATTCCCGCAAAGCACCTTCGATCATCGCTTCCACGCTAGCGCCCGGCTCGGGCTGACGGTCGGAGCGGCGCACTATTTCCAGGCTGAGCGAAACGTTCCCCGCCGAAAGCCACGATCCGGGATTCAGCAGAGTGATTTCAATTCCCGCGGTTTGCGCCGATTGCTCGATGGCGGTGGCGATTTCGGCATCCAGCGCGCCCGCGCGCAGCGATTCGATCACGGAACGATGATGGGCCTCGACGCGCTCGCGCAAGGATTCCGGCGAAAACTGCGGGGCGGCGAGAAATTCTTCATAGGAAGAAGCGCGGCGGTGAAGGATCTGCCCGTTCTGGTAGATCACCGTGTCAATCACAGGACGCGCGGGGCCGCAGTCTTCGGTCTGCACGTGAAAGACGCGATCGCCGATGCGAACGTCCGTATTGAAGCCCGAGCTCATGCGGCGGCAGCAACCTTGGCGCGTGAGCGCGGCGCCGGCGCCGGAAGGGCGAACGAGAGAGGATCGCGCAAACCCTTGTGAGTCATCCTGAGCGCACCTATCGGCGCAAAAATAAATTTCGGACTCTATTTGACCCGCGTGCGTTCGGTCGTTATTATATCAGCGCGGACGACAATGGACGGCAGCTACCTAGACGGTTATGGCGCGTTGTTGCTGATGTTTATACTGGCCGGTGGCCTGGCGGCAGCGTTGATCACGGTGTCCACTCTGGTGGGCCGGCATAAGCGCACGCGCGCGAAGGATCAGCCGTACGAATGCGGGATTCGGCCGACCGGAGACGCGCGCGAACCGTTTTCGGTCCACTTCTACATGGTCGCCTTGATTTTTATCCTTTTCGATATCGAAGCGATTTTTCTGTATCCGTGGGCGCTAGTGTATCACCGGCTGCACCTCTTCGGTTTTGTGGAAATGGTGCTGTACATTATAATTTTGCTGGCGGGCTATTTGTTCCTCTGGAAGAAGGGCGCGCTTGATTGGAACCGCTGATCGCCGCCTGGGATTGAACTCATAGTGCAAACACAGGAACCTGGAAAACATCCGGCCGTGCGGAAGCTCGGCGAGTGGGATTCGCGAGCGATCGCCGAAGTGATTGAATTCAGAGGCGAAACCACGGTCGTTGTTCTGCGGGAGCACCTGCGACGCGTGGCCGAATATCTGGCCACCGAGGAGGCAATCTCGTTTCCCTTTCTTTCGGACATCACGCCAGTGGACCGCTTTCCTCTTGAGCCGCGCTTCGAATTGAATTATCACCTGCTTTCCATCGAGCGGCGCGAGCGGCTCCGGTTGCGCGTGTGGCTGCCGGGGGCGGACCCCGTGATCGCCTCCGTGACTCCCGTGTGGCCGACGGCGAACTGGCATGAGCGCGAAGGCTTCGACCTTTTCGGCATCCGCTTCGAAGGGCATCCAGATTTGACCCGCATTGTGATGCCGGATGAATGGGAAGGATATCCCCTGCGGAAAGACTATCCGGTCGAGGGATATCGGTAGCCATCAGCAGGACAGGTGAGGCAACGACCATGACGACCACAATTGAGACTGCCACCGGCCAAGCTCAAAGCATGGTCCTCAACATGGGGCCGCAGCATCCTTCGACCCATGGCGTGCTGCGCGTGATTCTGGAACTTGACGGCGAGACGGTGATTAAGGCGAAGCCGATCATCGGATACCTGCACACGGGAATCGAGAAATCGTGCGAATCAAAAACGTATTCGCAGGCAATCACACTCACCGACCGAATTGACTACCTAGCGCCGCTTTCGAACAACCTTGCCTATTGCCTGGCGGTGGAAAAGCTGATCGGCGTGGAAATTCCCAAGCGCGCGCAGTATATCCGTGTGCTGCTGACCGAACTGACGCGCATTGCGTCACACCTGGTATGGCTAGGTACGCATGCGATTGATCTCGGCGCGATGAGCGTGTTTCTTTATTGCTTCCGCGAACGCGAAGAGCTCATGAAACTCTTCGAGTACGTTTCCGGGCAACGCATGATGACGAGCTACTTCCGCGTGGGCGGGCTCGCGCTGGAACCGCCCCCAGGGTGGACGGATCGCATCCGCCGCGTGATCACTGCGCTGCCGGGGCACGTGGACGACTACGAAGACTTGCTCACCGAGAACAAGATTTGGATCGGGCGTACGAAAGGCGTGGGAATCATCAGCGCAGCCGATGCCATCGCCATGGGGGCCTCGGGGCCGATGCTGCGCGGCAGCGGGGTGGCCTACGATATTCGCAAGGCGTTTCCCTATTCGAGCTACGACGAATTTGATTTCCAGGTGATGACGCAGACCGCCGGCGATTGCTACGCAAGGTATCTGGTCCGTGTGGCCGAAATCCGAGAGAGCATCAAGATTGTCCGGCAGGCGCTGGAAAGGAATCTGGTGGATGGGCCGTTCCGCGCGTCTCTGCCGGGAATCATCCCGCCCTCGCGCGAAGAAATGAAAACCTCGATTGAAGGCCTGATCTATCACTTCAAGATTTTCACGGAGGGATTCGCGCCCCCTGCGGGCGAGGTGTACAGCGTGATCGAATCGCCGCGCGGCGAACTGGGTGTGTTCGTGGCAAGCGACGGATCGAATAAGCCTTATCGCGTAAAATTCCGCACGCCGTCGTTCGTGAATCTGCAGTCGCTGCCGAAACTATGCGAAGGGCGGCTGATCGCGGACGTGGTGGCGTGCATCGGAACGACCGACATCGTTCTGGGAGAGGTGGACCGCTAGGCAAGCGATTCCAGCCGAGCCGCGCTATGCAACTGCCTCCAGGACTCGAAACGAAATTTACGGAACTCGCCTCACGCTATCCAGTGAAGCGTTCGGCCCTGATCCCCATGATGCTGTATGCGCAGGACCAGTTCGGCTATTTGAGCGATGAAATTCTGGACGAGATTGCGAAGCGGTTGGGCTTGCAAATCCTCGAGGTGACGGAGACGCTGGCGTATTACTCGATGCTGCGCCGCAAACCTGCCGGCCGCTATCACATCCAGGTCTGCACCAATATTTCGTGCATGCTGCGCGGCGGCAAAGAGCTTTACGAGCACGTCCAAAAGAGGCTCGGCATCGGGCATAAGGAAGTCTCGCCAACCGGCACATTTTCGCTGGAAGAAGTCGAGTGCATAGGCGCCTGTACCGGCGCACCCTGCTTGCAGGTCAATTACGACTTCCACGAGGACCTCAATCCGGACAAGGTGGACCAACTCTTCGAGCAGCTTCAGGAGGGCCGCAAGCCGCAGCCTGTGGCCGTGACGTCCGGCTCCGTCCACGAGCGGCAGCCGGCGGAAGTGCCGGTGATCAGCCAGCGATTCGGCTTGCCGAATTCGACGAAGATTGACGTCTATCTGAAACACGATGGGTACCAAGCGCTGGAAAAGGCGCTGAAGCAAATGAACCCCGAGCAGATTATCGAGGAGATGAAGAAATCGAATCTGCGCGGCCGCGGCGGCGCCGGCTTTTCGGCGGGGATGAAGTGGAGCTTCGTTCCAAAAGAAACGGCGAAGCCGAAGTACATCCTGGCGAATTGCGATGAAAGCGAGCCGGGCACCTGCAAGGATCGCCCGCTGCTCGAAATGGATCCGCACCAGCTAATCGAAGGAATGGTGATTGCCGGGAAGGCTGTGGGCGCGCATCGAGGATTCGCGTACGTGCGCGGGGAATATCGCTACGTGATTGATATTCTCGATGGGGCGATTGCAGAGGCGTACGCGAAGGGTTATCTGGGCAAAAATATTCTGGGCAGCGGGTTCGATTTCGACCTGTGCACGCATACGGGTGCAGGGGCATACGAGTGCGGCGAGGAATCGGCGCTGATGGAATCGCTGGAAGGAAAGCGCGGCTATCCGCGCATTCGACCTCCCTTCCCTGCCGTCGTGGGTCTCTATGGCTGCCCGACGGTGATTAACAACGCGGAGACCCTGAGCACGGTCCCGGCGATCATCCGCCGGGGCGGGGATTGGTATGCGGGCCTGGGCACTCCGAAAAATGGCGGCACACGGCTCTATTCGATTTCGGGGCACGTCAACCGGCCGGGAATTTACGAGTTGCCGCTGGGCTTCAACTTGAAACGCATGATCGAGGAAGTCGCCGGCGGAATGAAAGGTGGCAAGAAGCTGAAAGCCGTGATTCCAGGGGGCAGTTCATGCCCGCTGCTCGCGGCCAGCGAGATTGATATCGCGATGGACTTCGATACGCTCGCCAAGGCGGGCTCGATGCTGGGCTCGGGCGGCACGGTAGTGATTGACGAAGATACGTGCATGGTAGACGTGGCCCGCCGGATCATGCACTTCTACGCGCATGAATCCTGCGGCTGGTGCATTCCCTGCCGCGAAGGCACGGCTTGGTTGCGCAAGATGCTGGACCGATTCCACGAGGGCGGCGGGCGCGAGGAAGATATTCCGTTGATTGACGAGCTTTCGAAGAATATGCTCGGCCGGACGTTCTGTCCCTTGGGAGACGCAGCAGCGCTGCCCACGATCAGCATCGTGAAGAAGTGGCGGAACGAATTTGAAGATCATTTGCACGGCAAGTGCGCCTATAAACCAGCGGAAATAGCGGAATTGGCGCGCTGACGGCCCCGAACCGGAAACAATTCTGAATTTTCGCGCCGATAAAGCAGCGGCACTTCGGGTAAGGATAGGAATGGCGGAACAGAAGCAGATCACATTCACTCTGAATGGGCAGCAGATCACGGCGGCTGCCGGCACGCTGGTTATCGAAGCGGCGAAGCAGCAGGGCGTCGAGGTGCCTTCATTCTGCTATTACCCCGGCCTTTCGCTGCAAGCGGCCTGCCGCATGTGCCTGGTCGAAGTGGAGAAAATGCCGAAGCTGCAGACGGCATGCACGCTCGTAGCGACTGACGGCATGGTGGTGAAAACCGATACGCCGGTGATCCACGGCGCGCGGAAGAACATGCTGGAATTTTTGCTCTCGAATCACCCGCTCGATTGCCCGGTGTGCGATAAAGGCGGCGAATGCGAACTGCAGGACATGACCTTCCGCTACGGACTGGACCACACGCGGTTCATCGAGGAAAAGCTGCACTATCCCGAGGAGAAGTGGTCGCCGATCGTCTACTACGACGCGCCGCGGTGCATTCTTTGCTTCCGGTGTGTGCGCGTGTGCGATGAAGGGATGGACGTGAAGGCGCTGGGTGTGGGTTCGCGCGGCGTTCAGTCCGTGATTCTGCCCAATGAAACGGGCGAATTGGCCTGCGAAGAATGCGGCATGTGCATTGATATTTGTCCGGTGGGCGCGCTGACGAGCGGCACGTACCGCTATCAGACGCGTCCATGGGAGATGACCTACTTCCCGGAGCCGTGCACACACTGCTCGAACGGCTGCAAGACCACGCTGAGCGTGCGCAATAACGAGATTCTCCGCGCGAATAACCGAGACCATTCGGGAATTAACGGCGAATTCCTCTGCGCGAAGGGCCGCTTCGGATTCGACTTTACGCGCCATGCGGAGCGCGTTCGGCAGCCGCTGGTGCGGCGCAACGGCACACTCGCGCCGGCGAGCTGGGAAGATGCTTTCGAAGAGGTCGCGCGAAGGCTGAAGCAGGTCCACGACGCACACGGCCCGGCGGCAATCGGCGTGATCGGCTCGAACCATACGACCAACGAAGAAGACTACCTCTTGAACCGGTTTGCGCGAGCGTCGCTGGGAACCAACAACCTCGATCACCATCGGACGGCGGACTACGCCGGCCTTGCAGCAACGCTCGGACCGCGATTCAAGGACGCTGCGGCGAGAATGGCGGACGTGTACGAAGCACAGACGGTGCTGCTGATCGGCAATGACGTAACGCAGCAGAATCCCCTAGTCGCGTGGCAGATTCGGACGGGCGTGCGGCACCACGGCCAAAGGCTGTACGCGATCAACGGGCAGCCGAGCAAGATTCATCGCAAGGCGGCTCAGGTGGCGGAGCTTTCCCCGAACACCGAGGCGCAGGCCGTGCGTTGGCTGGCTACGGGGAGCGGTCAATTTGACGCGAAGACGTCCGAGGCACTGACGAAGTTGAAGGATTCGATCATCAAGGAAGCAGATGTCCTGATCCTTTTCGGGGCAAGCATTCAGGGCGCGGCCCTGCGCGACCTGATCACCTTCGGGTCGAGCCTGAACGGGCGGACGCGCTACGTCGCACTGGGCGATTACGCCAATTCGCGCGGCGCATCCGACATGGGCATTTTGCCCGACCGCTTACCAGGATACGCGCCGATTTCCGATGCCGGGGAGCGCGCGCGATTTGGCAAGCTCTGGGGACGCGAAATTCCCTCGACGCCGGGCCTGACGGCTCGCGCCATGATGGAAGCGGCAGCGAGCGGAAAATTGAAGGCGCTTTACGTGGCCGGCGCAAATCCCGTGAAAAGCTTTGGCATCTCGTCACCGGAAAAGCTCGCCGGGCTGGATCTGCTGGTGGTGCAGGATATGTTCCTGACGGAGACGGCGCAGCGCGCCGACATCGTGCTGCCTGCCGCATCCAGCTATGAAAAGGACGGCACGATGACGAATACGAGCGGCGAAGTGCAAATGACGCGCCGCTCGGTAGATCCGCAGGGTCCGCGCAGCGATTACGACCTGCTGCGCATTCTCTCGCACCAACTTTCGATGCTTGGGCTCGGGCCGGCAATACGCCTGCGCACGGCCGAAGCCGCTTTCGATGAAATTCGGCAGCACGTAGCCGGTTACGACGTGTCGGTCGCCGGCCTGCTCGCGGGAAACGCGGAGCGCTCCTTCGCAACCTGCAAGTCGGCCGAGCCGTCCTACGATGTTCCGGCGGGCACGGTTTTCTCTTCACACGATTTCTTGTTTACGAGTGGCACTCTGGGCCGTTACTGTTCCAAGCTCAATTCGACGCACGAGGCAAAAGAGATTCCGTGGGCTTCATCACCGAACATCCAGTCCTGGTGGTATCGCTAGTAAAGATCGCCGTCCTGCTGTTCATTGTGATGACGGCGCTGGCGTACCTCACGTGGTTCGAAAGAAAGGTCGTCGCGCGCATCCAATCGCGCTGGGGACCCTATTACGTTGGGGCACACGGCCTGCTGCAGCCGCTGGCCGACGGCCTGAAATTCCTTTTCAAGGAAGACTTGACCCCACCGGCGGCGGACCGATTCGTCTACCTGCTGGCGCCGTTCATCGCGCTTTCCCTGGCGCTGACGGCCATCGCGCTGATTCCGTTTGGCCCGCCGGGCATACGCGTGCTCGGGCAGCCCGTTTTCGTCGTATCGAATATTGATATCGGATTGCTGTTCGTTTTTGCGATTACCTCGATGGGCGTGTACGGCGTCGCTCTTGCTGGATGGTCCTCGAATAGCAAGTACCCTCTCCTCGGCAGCCTGCGCAGCTCGGCCCAGATGATCAGCTACGAGGTTTCGCTGACCCTTTCCGTGGTTGGCGTGCTGCTGCTGGCCGGATCGCTCGACTTCAATCAGATCATCAGCGGCCAATCCGGATATTATTGGCATTTTCTGCCGCGATGGCACGTGTGGCTGCAGATCGTGGGGTTTCTCTGCTACATCACCGCTGCAATTGCGGAGACGAATCGCATTCCCTTCGACCTGCCGGAGGCGGAGACCGAACTCGTTGCCGGCTTTCACACCGAATATTCGAGCTTCAAGTTCGCGATGTTCTTCATGGCCGAATACGCGAATATGATTACGGTCTCGTGCTTGGCGACCATTCTTTTCTTTGGCGGATGGCTCTCGCCTTTTCCAGATAGCTGGCACTGGCAGTTGTATTTACCCGCGGCGGGACTGCTGGCGCTTGCCGCCTATTGCGCGTGGGACACCGTGACGGAGATGCGCGGCATCGCACGCTTGCAGTTCGCCGTGGTGACGATGCTGGCGCTTGTCGGGGGGCTGATCTGTCTGCTGCCGCAGGTGCAAGTCGTAATCATCGGGCCCTTCTGGTTCGTTACGAAGGTGCTCGCCTTCCTGTTTTTCTATGTGTGGATCCGGGGCACTCTTCCCCGCTTTCGCTATGACCAACTGATGTCGTTCGGGTGGAAGCTGCTGCTGCCTGTGTCGCTCGCGAATCTGGTGATCACCGCTCTGCTAATCGTGGTGAGGCACGGATGACGATTCCGCTGCTTCTGTTTTTCATCTGCGCGATTCTGGCTGTGGTGGGCGCCGTCTCGCTGATTCTGGCTCGCGAGCCGATCCACAGCGCCCTTTCCCTGATTCTGGTAATGATTGCTCTGGCCGTGCTGTACCTGCTGCTCGGCGCGGAATTTATCGCAGCGGTGCAGATTATCGTCTACGCCGGAGCGGTGATGGTGCTGTTCGTATTCGTGATCATGCTGCTCAACGCAGGAGCCGAAGAACGCACGAATTGGAGCCGGATCGCGCTCTGGGTCGGAGTGCCGCTCGGATTTTTCCTGCTGCTGGAATGCGCGCACTGGTTGTATGGCTCGCCTGCGGGCGCGGCAATCGGTACCGGTTCGGCGGCGGCTACTCCCGGCATTTCCACGGCGGCGCTTTCCGAACAGCTTTTCACGAACTACCTTTTCCCGTTTGAGGCAACCTCGATTTTGATTCTAATCGCGATCCTTGGCGCGATGGTTCTGGCCCGGAGGGATGAATAAGCGTGGTCCCGGTTTCCTATTATCTGGTGCTGAGTGCGGTTCTATTTGGGCTGGGCGTGGTCGCGTTCATTTTCAAGCGCAACGTCATTACGATTTTCATGTCCATCGAGCTCATGCTTAACGCCGTGAACCTGGCGTTCGTGGCGTTCGCGCGGGCTTGGCATCAATTGGACGGGCTCGTATTCGTATTCTTCGTGATTGTGGTGGCCGCAGCGGAGGCCGCGGTGGGGCTCGCCATCGTGATCACCATCGCGCACAACCGGCGGACGCTAAACGTGGAAGAAGTGAACCTGCTCAAATTCTAATGCCGATGCTCAACTATCTGTGGATCATCCTCGCCGTACCGCTGGCCGGATCGGCCCTCAATGGCATTTTCGGTGCGAAATGGCCGAAGCGTACCGTGAATACGATTGCCATCGGATCGGTGGGGCTGTCGTTTCTCGCCGTCTTGGAAGCCATTCGCGAATTCTGGCGCCTCTCGCCTGACCAGATACCGGTGGTGAAGAACTTCTTCACCTGGATGGTTGCCGGGCCGTTTCGCGTGAACTTCTCTCTCCGCGTGGATCAGCTCACCATCGTGATGCTGCTCGTGGTGACGTTCGTCAGCTTGCTGGTTCACATCTATTCCACCGGCTATATGGCGCACGAGGGTGGCTATTACCGGTTCTTTTCCTATTTGAATCTGTTCGTCTTCTTCATGCTCACGTTGGTGCTGGCGGACAATCTCGTACTGATGTTCGTCGGATGGGAAGGCGTGGGGCTGTGCAGCTATCTATTGATCGGGTTCTGGTTCCTGAAGCAGTCGGCGATCTCGGCGGGCAAAAAGGCGTTCATCACCACGCGATTGGGAGACATGGCCTTCACCGTGGGTATCCTGCTCGCGTTCTGGACCTTCTCCTCGGTGGATTTCGGCACGATGTTCGGCAAGGTGACCGGGATGCCCGCGGACACGATGGGTCACGCGGGCGTGCTGACCGTGATCTGCATTCTGTTGTTCGTCGGCGCAATCGGCAAATCGGCGCAATTGCCGCTGTACGTATGGCTGCCGGATGCGATGGAAGGCCCCACGCCGGTGAGCGCGTTGATTCACGCGGCGACCATGGTGACCGCGGGCGTCTACATGGTGGCGCGCATGAGCCCGCTATTTTCTCGCGCGCCGATTGCCATGATGATGGTGGCGATCACCGGGGCGATTACGGCGTTTTACGCGGCAACCATCGGCCTCGTGCAGACGGACATCAAAAAGGTGCTTGCGTACTCCACCGTCTCGCAACTTGGTTACATGTTTCTGGGCTGCGGCGTGGGTGCATACGCGGCCGGAATCTTCCACCTGATGACCCATGCGTTTTTTAAAGGCCTGCTATTTCTGGCGGCCGGAAGCGTAATTCACGCGATGGGCGGCGAACAAGACATGCGCGGCATGGGCGGGCTGCGCAAGAAGATCCCGGTGACGTACTGGACGATGTTCGCGGCGACGCTGGCGATTGCCGGTGCGCCGGGTTTTGCCGGGTTCTTCAGCAAGGACGAGATTCTGGATGCGGCCGGGTCAGGCCCGCACGCAAATATCGTCCTGTGGATTCTGGGGCTGGCGGGCGCTGGCCTTACGTCGTTCTATATGTTTCGGCTGCTCTTCCTCACCTTTTTCGGGCGCGGCCGCTACGACGAGCACAAGGTTCACGTTCACGAATCGCCGCGCAATATGACCGTGCCCCTGATTCTGCTCGCGATTCTATCCCTGGGCGGCGGCTGGATGGCAGCGCCGCATCTAGCGGGCGGCGTGGACCACTTCGAGGCATTTCTGCATCCCGTATTCTCCGCATACGCGCCGCAAACCACCGGGATTGAACAGCAGGCGTCGCTCGCGGGCTCGGCGGGCGAAGCCGGCGGCATGGAGCACAATCCCGGCATGGAGGTGCTGCACGCCGTTACCGGTCCGCCGGTGATTGTGGCGCTCATCGGTTTTCTCTTCGCATGGTGGTTCTACATCAAAGACCCGGAAGCCCCGCGAAAGCTGGCGAAGGGTTTGCGCGGTGCTTATCTGCTGCTGCTCAACAAATATTGGGTGGACGAGCTCTATCAGGCGGCTTTCATCGGACCGCTGCTCTGGATCTCACGAAACGCGCTGTGGCGCGGCGTGGATGCCGGACTGATTGACGGCGCCGTGAACGGATCGGCGCGCCTGGCACGCGGCTCCGGCGGCCAGCTGCGTAAGTTGCAATCCGGCAATACGCGCAGTTATGCCACCTGGATTGTGATCGGTGCGGCGGGCTTCACCGTACTCTTACTGGGACTCTGGATGGTGCGCTGACGTGGAATCTCACTCCCTATTGCTGACCATCGTCACTTTTCTGCCGCTACTGGGAGTGCTGGCGTTGCTTTGCCTGCGCGGCCAGGACCACACCTGGATTCGGCGGATTGCGCTCGCCGCATCGCTCGCCGAATTCGTGATTTCCCTTTTTCTGCTCCGGGGTTTCGATCTTTCGAGTGCGAACTATCAGTTTCAGGAGTCGCATCCCTGGATTGGGCAGGCGATTCACTACCACATTGGGATTGACGGTATCAGCCTGTTTCTCGTCCTGCTGACCACATTCCTCACGCCGCTGGCGATTCTCGCGTCCTGGCGGTCTATTCACGATCGCGTGAAGGGTTTCTTCATTTCCCTGCTCGTGCTGGAAATGGGCTTGATCGGCGTATTCGTCTCGCTCGACCTTTTCCTCTTTTTCGTTTTCTGGGAAGTGATGCTGATTCCGATGTACTTCATCATCGGCATCTGGGGCCACGAGCGGCGCATTTACGCGGCGGTGAAATTCATTCTCTACACGATGCTCGGCTCGATCCTGATGCTCCTGGCGATTCTGTGGCTCTACAATGCGGCGGGCACATTCGACCTCGCAAGCATCGAGCGAATGCTGCAGTCCGGCAGTCTGGTCTTCTCGCGCAGCACCGAAATGTGGCTCTTCCTCGCCTTCTTTTTTGCCTTCGCCATCAAGGTGCCGCTCTTCCCGTTTCACACGTGGCTCCCGGATGCGCACACGGACGCACCGACCGCGGGTTCGGTGATTTTGGCCGGCGTCATGCTGAAGCTTGGAACCTACGGAATGCTGCGATTCTGCCTTCCGCTCTTTCCCGACGCGGCGCATCGCGCTGCCCCCGTGGTCGGGGTGCTCGCCATTATCGGCATTGTCTATGGCGCGCTGGTTGCCACAGTGCAGCGCGACTTGAAGCGCTTAGTGGCGTATACGTCGGTCAGCCACCTCGGATTTGTGGTGCTCGGAATTTTTGCGTTCGACCCCACGGCAATCCAGGGCGCCATCTACCAAATGCTGAACCATGGGGTCTCAACCGGTGCGCTATTCCTTGGCGTAGGCATGCTCTACGACCGGCGGCACACGCACGAAATCAAGGAATTCGGCGGCCTCGCTTCGCCGATGCCAGTGCTGATGTCGCTCTTCCTGTTCATTTGCCTTTCGTCGCTGGCGCTTCCGCCGCTCAACGGATTCATTGGCGAGTTTCTGATCCTGATTGGCACCTTTCACCATCATCACCAGTGGGCTTCATGGGCGGCCAGCGGCGCCGTGCTTTCCGCGATTTACCTGCTGTGGGCCTACCAGCGAGTCGCGCTCGGTGAAGTAACCGTTGAAAAGAACCGCAAACTGCCCGATGCGTCGCGGCGCGAGCGAACGATTCTGATCACCATGGCGGCGGTCATCATCTTTATGGGCGTGGCTTCCCCGCTCTTCACGCGGCGCATGGCCGTCTCGGTGGATAACACCCTTCAGCAAATGACTCGAGTGCAAAGCGCATCGCGCGAAGGGCGCGCACGGCTCGCCGCGCAGGCAAAGGCAAGGAATCCCGCGCAGCCGCCATCGCGCGGCGGCTTCTCGGCTGTAGCCGAAAGGCTGGTGCGGCCGTGATTTCTTCCTTCGCGGAACAAGTCACCAACCTGCAACGGCTCGCGCCCGAGCTCGTGTTGTGTTTCTTCGGCATTCTGATCATGGTCGTGGACCCGTTCGTTGGGGCCGCGCGTAAGAAGAGCATGGGCTGGCTCGGCCTGGTCGGGTCGGTCGTGGCGCTCGTCTCGATTCGGTGTGCCGGCGTGAATCCCGGCGCGGCCTATAGCGACCTGATGCGCGTGGACCGCTTCAGCGTTTTCGTCCACTACATCGTGGTCGGCGCGGCTATCTTGGCCATCCTGGGCTCGCTGAATTATTTGGAGGACGAGGGCATCCAGCGCGGGGAATTTTACGCGCTGATCCTTTTCGCCACGGCCGGCATGGGCATTATGGCGGGCGCGAATGAGCTGATCACCGCGTTTGTCGGCCTCGAGATGAGCTCGATTGCCACCTACGTTTTGGTCGGCTTTCGCCGCCGTGCGCTGAAATCCAATGAAGCGTCATTGAAATATTTTCTGCTCGGCTCCTTTGCCACCGCATTTTTTCTCTATGGAATTGCGATGGTGTACGGAGCGACCGGCTCGACCAAAATGGATGCCGTGCAAGCCGTTCTGCGCGGTGCCGGATCGAGCGTACCGGCCATCGCCATGCTCGGCCTGGCGCTGATCTTTGTCGGGCTCGGGTTCAAGGTGGTGATTGCGCCATTTCAGATCTACGGCCCCGACGTATACGAAGGGGCACCCACGCCGGTCACGGCGCTGCTCGCCTCTGCGCCAAAGGCCGCAACGTTCGCGCTGATGCTCCGTATTTTCTATGTCGCATTCGGCTCGGCGGGCCACCTGTGGTTCTGGGCGATTTGGATCAGCGCCGTGCTCACGATGTTTATCGGGAACCTCGCCGCCCTGGCGCAGACAAACGTGAAGCGCATGCTTGCCTATTCCTCGATCGCGCACGCCGGATACATTCTGGTGGCGTTCGCGGCCTCCACGGACCTGGGAATTGCGGCGGTGCTCTTCTATCTCGCCGCATACGTGCTGATGAAGGTCGGGGCGTTCCTGGTGGTCACGCATCTCGGCCAGCAAGGCGAAAAGCGGCTCGAACTGCAAGACTATGCCGGCATGTCAACGAAGCAGCCTGTCCTTTCCGCCTGCTTTTCGCTCTTCCTGCTGTCTCTGCTCGGCCTGCCCGCGACCGCCGGATTTTTGGGCAAGTTCTTCGCGTTTCAATCCGCACTGGATGTGCGCAATCCCTGGATCGTGTGGCTCGTGGTGATTGCCGCGATCAATAGCGTGATCGGGGCGTACTACTATCTGCGGGTGATTATTGCGATGTACTTCTGGGCCCCGGCGCAGGACTACGCGCCGACAGCAGTCGCCCCGGCCCTTACCACGGCGCTCGTCATCGCATCTGCCGGGACGCTGTACCTAGGGCTGCTGCCCGGCCGCATTCTTACACTAGCCAAGGCCGCAGCGGACTCGCTCGCGCTGCGCTGAGCAGCGTCCATTCTCATCATCAATTTCCCCAAGGCCTCCCGCCGGAAACCATCTGCGAGTGTTTCCGCACTCGAAGGCAGGTGCGAAGAACGCTTACGCCTTAAAAGAAAAAGGCCGAAGGCGGCGCGCCGCCTTCGGCCTCAGAGTTTTGCGAACGAATTCTACTTGATTAGAACGATGACCAGGGCATACAGCGTGAGGGACTCGATCAGCGCCACACCGATGATGAACGCGATGCGGATCGGGCCGCTGGCGCCTGGATTCCGCGCGGTGCCTTCACACGCCGCCGCGGTCGCCTTCCCCTGCCCAAGCCCGCAGCCCGCGGCCGTAATGCCCAGACCGATGGCAGCCGCAACGTCCACCCAATCAATTCCGCCCGCCGGAGTTCCAGTTGCTGCAAACGTCACCGGCGCCAGCACCAACACAATAAAGGCCGCCAGCAGCAGCCATATCGCTTTTCTCGCCATGTTCTCTCCCTTGATATGAAGTAAATGTCAGGAGGTGGTTGCCGGAAGCCTTAGGAGGCGACCGGCCTCACACTGACATTAGAATGCCGAATTAGTGCTCTTCAGCTAGCGCCAAACCAAGATAGACAATCGCCAGAATCGTAAAAATAAAGGCTTGCAGCAACGCCTCGAAAATGTGAAACGCGCTCAACGCCAGCGGTATTCCCACGGGAACGACCGCCGAGATATATCCCGCCGGGTTCAGATGGCTCAGAAACGCGAGCAGGGCGAGCGATAATCCCAGGAAGGAAACATAGATCAGCTCGCTGACCATCATATTCGCCCAAAGGCGGACCGTGAGCGAAAGCAGTCGCGCAAAATGGCTGAATGTCTCAACGATCACCATGATCGGAGAGATGGCCTTGACGGGACCCATCAATGTCTTGGCATAGGCGACGATTCCATGCAAGCCGATGCCAAACCAGTTGTAATACAAGAACACCACAACCGCGCACGCAAGCGGCACCGTTACTTCCGCCGTCGGGGACATGAAGCCGGGAATCAGCGCTGCCAGATTCGAGATCAGGATGAACATGCCGATGCTGCCCATCATGGGAATGTGCCGGTCGGAACCATGGCCCACAATGTCGTCTAGCAAATCCTTCACGCCCACGCCCATCGAATTCGTCAGGAACATTTCCATGCACTGCTGCGTCCCGCCGGGGCGATCCGCCGAAAGACGCGCCTTAAGCCACAGGAAAAATACGACCGAGAAAAGAAAGACAATCAGTTCCATGGCGAAAAAATTGGGAATGGGGTACTGCGGATTGGCTGGCTGTATGTGCAGCAATGCAAGCAGCGCGGCGGCGGGCTTGCCGAGCAGCCAGTTCACCAATTTCGTGATTCCCAACACTTTCTCTGAACCCATGAATCTCCCTGATGCGAGGGTGGCACGCCGCGCCGCGCTGTACGGCTAAGGCTCGCTCCAGCGAGCTTCGCCGCGCAGCAATTCGTACGCGAGTTCCAGCAGGATTGCCGGCACAATCGCCCCCAGACCGCTCAGAACCGCCACTGGGGGGAGGTGCAGCCATGCGAGAATAGCATACACGGCAAAGATCAGCAAAAGGATGCGTCCAAAGAACTTAGCGTGTGTTCCGCGCGGCACGTGAACGCTTGCCGCGCCTGCCTGGGCAAGCCCCAGGCGTATCACCGCGCCGGCGCCCCGGCGGAGCCATCGAAAATTCAGCCAACATAGCGCGGTACCGGCCAGAACGCCTCCTGCCGCGCGGATTCCCCAAAAAGCGGCGGCCGCGGCGAGCATCGCGACACCGGCAAACAAGATGCCGCGCTCGATGCGCGACTCGATCGCGAGATGACGGGCATCCGAATCCGGGGAAAAATTCGAAACGCAATTCAAGGGTTGTTCTTGTCTCCCGCGGCCGCCACTTTCAGAACGTCGCGAATTCCAAGGGCCACGCCGACTATCCCGAGCACGAGCATCAGCGCCGGCGAGGTGTGCAGCCAGCGGTCGAGCAGGTAGCCAATGCCGCCGCCGAGCACCGCGGGGCCCACGATCAGGAAGGGCAGCTCGAGCGCCAGGGCCACTTGCTTAATATTTCCGCCAACGTCTTTGCGCGACATGATCTCCACGAAGCGCGCCGGGCGTTCAGCGAGCAAGCACGCTCAGCATCGAGTATTGCGCGAAATGTAGCAGGCGCTCGGGGAAAATGCCGGCGCCCAGCGTCACGGCAGCTGCCACCGCGAGCCCCCACGTTTCCATCCACGAAGCTCGCTCCCATGTCGCTGCCAGCCCAGTCGCAGGTCTCCAAACCGCGCGCGCCAGGCGCAGGCTGGAATAGACCGCGAGAGGCAGGCAAGCGACGGCGAGCAGCGCGAGGGCCTTGTGCCCCGTGGCCACAAGCGACGAAACAACGAGCCATATACCGATGAATCCAGCCGTTGGCGGCACGCCCGCGAGCGAAAAAAGAAAGACGAGCATCAGCAAAATCGTACCGGGGGCCGCCCCGGTGAAGCCCTGCGCCTCATTCAAATCCTTTCGCATCGCGACGACGCCCCCAGACGAGATGACAAGCGAAAACGCGCCCGTGCCGAAAAACGCGAACACAAAAAGATAGTATGCCACGGCCTGAAGGCCCCGCTCGTTGACCGACCCGTTCGGACCAACTGCGGCAACCAGGCCGAGCAGTATAAATCCCACCTGTACAATCGAAAGATAGCCTAGCAGCCGTCTCGTGTTCGATTGGGTGAGCGAAGCCAGCGTCCCTGCAATGATCGAAACCGCGGCTACGATAGCGAGAATGGGCGCCCACGTCGTGCACAGGGGCCAAAATATCGTTAGAAGAAGTCGCAAAAGTAACACGAAAGCAGCCACCTTTGCGCCGATCGCGGCATAGGCGGCAACCGGTCCAAGCGCAGCCTGGCAGGAATCGGGCATCCACTCATGGAAGGGCGCCGCCGCGAGCTGCACGAAGAGCGCCGCGCAAATCGCGGCGAGCGCGGCAAAGGCAAGCGGTGCGCCCGCCGGATTACGGGTAATTCCCTCCGCGATCGCGCGCAGATTTGTCGAGCCGCCAATTCCGTACAGCAACGAAAAGCCGTACGCGAGAATTGCCGCAGCAAGGGCCGTCATAATTCCCTGCTTCACCGCCGCCTCGGCGGACTTCCGTCCGCCGGCCGAATCGTGCGGAGCACCACACGCAATCAACACCGTCAAGCTGGTGGCGAATATTTCGATCCCCACAAACAGCACGACGAGATCGTTGCCGCACGCGAGGAACATCATTCCGAGTGTCGCGAAAAGCAGCAGCGTATATATTTCGCCCTGCGAATCCAATGCCGCCAGATAGCGCGCCGAGAGCAGGATCACTAGCGCGGCGACAGCCAGGCAAAGCCATCCGAAATAGACGAAGAATGGCTCAATCGCTATGGAGTCGCTAAACGCGGAAATGCCGCGCGGTGAAATCCGGGCGATCACGCCAAGCGCAGCGCCGCTGAACGCAAGCCCCAGAAGAGCCGTAAAGGCGTGCCACCGCTTCTGCGCCTGCGGAAGGAAGCGGTCCGTCAGCAGAATCGCCACGCCGAACACGGCCAGCATGATTTGCGGCAGGATGAAAACCGAATCCCTGCCCGCTTGCCCGAACACGGCCTGTGCCGAACCCGGGTCCATCTATCGGCCCCCGAAGACGGCTTTTGCGACCGCGGTCCGCGAAGGTGGCGGACTCTGCGAAGCCCTTACGCTGGTAGCGGGGCCATGCCCAGAACGATCGAGCGCGGAACGGTTCACGTAATAACCCGGGTTCACGACGGCAACCAACTGCTTCACAGGCGCCTCCACGGCGTGAAAAAACGGCTGCGGAAATACTCCGATCCAGATCGCCAGCGCCGCGAGGGGCAGCAGCACAGCCCATTCCGGTCTGCCGAGCGGCCGAGGGCTTGGCGCCAAGTCTGCCGGCGACTCGCCGAACGCGATCCGTTGGTACAGCCACAGCAAAGTTGCCGCAAAAAGCAGGATTCCGAATGCCGCACAGGCCGCAAAAATGCTATAGCGCTCCATCAATCCGCGCACGATCGCAAATTCACCTGCGAATGCGGAAAATACGGGGACGCCAATCGCCGCAAGCGTGAAGAGCACATAAAATGCCGCGAGGCCAGGCGTCTCGCGCGGCGCGCCGCGCAGCCCTTCGATCATCGGCGTTCCGCGGCGAGCGGACAACGAGTCAAAAATCAAGAAGAGCGCCGCGATCACAATCCCTTGGCTGATCATCTGCACCACCCCGCCGGCAATGCCCAAGGGCGTGAGCGCGAAAATGCCCAGCGCGCAGAAACCGAGCTGCGGAATAGAGGCGCACGCAATCAGTCTTTTCGAGTCCTTCTGCGCGAGACACAGGAACCCGCCATAAACGATGCTGATCACCGCCAGGATCATGATTGGGACGTGGTAGCGCGCGGTAGCCTCCGGCAACATGGGCAGCAGCACGCGCAAGAACCCATAGAGGCCCATGTTCAGGGACGCACCCGCCAGAAGCAGCGACGCTTCCGTGGGCGATTCCGCGTGCGCGCCCAGAAGCCAGGTGTGAAAAGGGAATAGCCCCAGCTTGATCGCAAAGGCAAGAAAAAATCCCCAGAAAATCCACTTTTGCGCGTGCCACGCATCTGCGGCGCCGAACGGATGGGCCAGGACTTCGCGCATATCGAACGTCTGCCGGGAGTGCCACACCGCCGCAATCGCCAGCAGCATCAGCACAGATCCAGCGAGCGTATAGACGAAAAACTTCATTCCCGCGCGCGCAGCGGGTCCCTCGCCTCGGTTCACGATCAAAAAATACGCTGGGACGAGCATCATCTCCCAAAAGAAATAGAAGAGCACAAAATCGAGAGACAAAAAGACACCTAGCAAGCAGAATTCGAGAAGCAGCAGCAGCGCGCAGCGGGACCGCTCCCGGCCTGGCTCTACCCACGACGCGGCGAGCGCCGCCATGCCGAGCACGGCCGTAAGCATCACGAGCAGCAAGCTGATCCCGTCTATCCCCAATGTGTATCGCGCGCCGATGGAGGGAATCCATTCGGCGTCAGCGATGCACTGGAAAAGAAGATTGGACGAGGGATCAAAGCGCCAGAGCAATGGCAGCGCGTTCAGGATCGTCAGACAACCGAACCCGAGAGCGATGATTCGCGTAGCCCGCGCTCTGGCTCGCGGCAGAAACAGAAGCACCGCAGCGCCAACCGCGGGCGTGAATAGGACCGCGCCCAAAATATGCGCGTTAGAAAGGAACATGCGTTTGCCTCATTTTCCTTAATTCCCTCAGGGCGCCGCTCGGAACAGGCAATATGCACAAATCGCAGCCAAACCGGCGACAATCCATAGCAGGTATGTTCGCAATCGCCCGTTCTGCACCAGGCGCACAGGCATGCTGAGGGATTCGACTGCGCCGGCAACGAGCCGCACGCCGCGATCGGCAACTGAATTATCGAAGCGCTCAGTCGCGCAGGCGATATCGGTCGAGAAACACTTGGCCGCTCCGGCGCAGCACCCGTCGGCCACACGGCGATCCACGCGCTCGATTGCTTCGGCCACACTCAATGCGGCGTCCGCGAGCGCCATGCAGGAAAACTTCTGGGATTGCCAGTCGCACACCGGCGCGACCAACGAGCGAACATGCCGCACGAACCGCGCCTGCTCCCATCGCGGACGATACAACCGCCATACGAACCATGCGGCCACCGCAACACCGATTTCGACCGCAAAAAGCAGCGCGACCTGGCGCGGTCCATTCGCCGCATCAGGAGCAATCAACAGTGCAGCGCATAAATTCCGGATCGCAGTCGGAATCGGAATCACCATTTGAGCAGGTCCATTTCGTCCGCGTCAGCGGTCGGGCGCTGGCGAAAGAACAGCACCACGATTCCGATCCCGACCGCCGCCTGCGCCGCCGCAACAACGAGCGCAAACAGCGCGAATACCTGCCCATCCACCGAATTCCACATCCGCCCGAAGGCCACTAGGTTGATATCCACGGCGCTGAGCATCAACTCGATGGACATCAAGACAACCAGAACATTACGGCGCAGCAGTACGCCCGCAAGACCGACAGCGAAGAGTAGTGCTGCGAGAACCAGGTAATAAGCTGGCGAAATCATTCCGCGCCCCCGCGAGACACGATCACCGCTCCGATCATCATCACTACGAGGAGAATCGAAATCATTTCAAGCGGCAGAAGATAGTGCTGAAATAACACAACCGCTGCCGTTTCCATATTCCGGTCTGGGACCACGGCGTAGCCCGCCCTGAGGCTCGCTCGCCCAGCATAGATTGCGACGCACAGCTCTGCGCCCACAACTACCGCCAGCAGGGCGCCAGCAACGCTTCGTCGCCCGCGTGCGGATTTCGTTTTCGGCTCGCCAGCCCTCGTGTAAAGCAACGCGGCGAAGTACACGATTGCAATCCCACCCGCAAAAACGAGCACCTGCATCGCGAAGAGGAATTCGGCGCCGAGCTGCAGGAATATTCCCGCAATAGCCAGCAGCGCACCGCAGAAAAAGATCGGTGCCTGGATGGCCTTCGGGCGAGTCACCATCAAGAGCGAGAATGCCAGGGCCATCGCGGCCAGCAGGTAGAACATCGCCTCATTCAGCAGCATCGGTGCGCCTCGCTGCACGAAGTTCCAACCGTCGCTCCTTGCGTCCCCGGACGAGCAGCAGCGCCGTTGCAAGCGCCACACCCACGGTGACCAAGCCAGTCCACCCTGGACTCCATGCCAGACTCTGCCGCAAGGCGACGGCAATCGCCGCGCCCGCTATATTCGCGAGCGCCAGCGGAATCAGAAAGCCCCACGCGAATTTCATCCACTGTGCGAACCGCACAGCATCTGCTGCGATGCGCAGCCAAAGAAGCATGAGCACGCACGCCAGCGTTTTCGCGCACAGCCAAAACACGCCATTGGCAACCGCAGTTGCCGAATGCCCGATCAGCAGGGCGCCGCCATCCAGAATTGCGAACGAGAGGCAAAGCGCGGAAGCTACAAGCTCAGTCCTCGGCACAGATTGGGAAAAATCGGCAGCGCCATGGCGTTCGCGCAGGGCCCGCCGAAGGAACGCCGCACCGGCGACCAGCAGCAGAATCGCCGGAAGTGCGTCAAACAACTCGATGGACGTGCCCAGAAGCCGGTCGTGATAGCGCGCCAACGGGCGTGCCGCGCCCCCCAGAAAAACAATTGCGGCGACGCCAGCGATCGTAACGATGTTTATGGAATCGCCGACGATGAACAAAAGCCCACGAACGCCGTTGCCACTGGCTGGCCGATCCGAGTCATCGTGCAGGAACGCGCCGAGCGACGCCCCTTGCGCACCACACGCTGAGCCAACCATGTAAATCGCGAACGCAATAGGCACGAACGCGACAAGCCATGCGCCTCGCTCCCACTGCGCTTGCGCTATCTCACTGATCGAAAGAGAACCGGCCAGCAGGGCGGCGGAAATCAGCGCCAGAACCGCAGCCGTGTCGCAGGCAATGAATTTCAGCGCCGCGCGGAACACGTCCGCCGCAGCGATCTTTCCATGCTCGAAAGTTCCGGAGAGCAGCGCCGCGAACCCGGAGCACGCGCCCGCGGCACAAACCAGCACGAGATCCGTGCTCAGGTCTGCTAAGTGAGTAAGCGGTCCAAGCGCCAAAATAGCGAGGCCCATCAGCGCGAAGAAAAAACTCGCAAAGGGCGCGCCCCACGTCCACAACGGCTCGCAATCGTCAGGAGCAGCTTCCGCGAACACAGAATCGCGAAATGATGCCATCTCCCCAGCAAACGCCGACACAAACGAAATTCCCTTCCCTCCGAAGCGCAGCCGCATTCTGGTCTGGAGGAGCCGATCGAGCGTACAAACGCACAACGTTAGCAGCGGAACCGCCGCAAGCGTCGCGACGGCGCACAGCACCACCATCCAATCGGAAGGGCCCGTTACCATTGCCGTTGCCATTGCGCTCATCAGAATTCCCGCTCTTCAGAGGCGCGCGCGCTGTCCTGCCACCCAGAAATAGCCGCTCAGTACAATCGCCAAGAAGATCCCGATCGCCGCCAAGGCGCGCCAGCCCCAATCGCTGTACTTCACAGCCCAGGGAAACAGAAATACAAGAGCCGCCGCCAACACGAGAAACAAACTGCCAACCAGCGGAAATTGGGCTCCGACGATTGGCTCTTCTTTGGCCGCCGAATGCGGCGCGTCCCCTTGAATCGGGAGCGAATGCTCGTCCGGCGATTGGTGAAATCGCGCCCCTGCCCGTCGCAAAAATACGAGCGCAGCGACACAAGCAGCTGCTGCAACAAAAGCAAAGATCAAGAGAGGGATGTATTGCGCGGGCACGGCGTCACGGAAGTGCCGATCCTAACATGCGCACTCGGGGCTCGCCAGCAAACAGCAAGCGTAAGCCGTTACTCTTCGCGCACTTTGAATCCGCAGCCGAAGACTCGTAGAGAGAGGTGCCGCGGAGGCGGCAGCTATTCGTGCCGCGCACCCTGCAGCACGGCCACAGCATGCGGCAATAATTGCGCGAGTACGTCCAGTGATTCCACCGCACCGCGAGGACTGCCTGGCAGATTAATGATGATTGTCTTGCGCCGGATGGCTGCGGTCGCTCGCGAAAGGATCGCCCGCGGGGTTTTCTTCTGACCTTCGGCGCGCATCTGCTCGCCGAAACCCGGAATCAACCGGTCGCCAACGGCCATCGTCGCCTCGGGGGTGACGTCGCGAGGACCCAGCCCCGTGCCGCCAGTGGTCAAAAGAATGTCGGCGTCATTCGAATCGGCGGCGGTCTTCAGGAATGCTTCGATCGCAGGCTGATCGTCGGCCAGTACGGTGGTTCCCACCACGCGCCAGCCCAGCTCTCGGCAGCGCGCGATGAGGGCCGGCCCGGAGCGGTCCTCCGATTTTCCGCTCGAAACGGAGTCGCTGATCGTGGCGATGGAAATTCGCATCTCGCTACTCGCGCCAATTATCCCTTCACAACCTTCGAGTCTTCGCCGGCGTCCTGGCCCTCGCGCTGATCCTCATCCACCAGCCGGAGCGCTTCCATCAGCAACCCGGTGGTGGTGCGCGAAATCGTCGAGCGCGATGGCGCGGCATTGAAGTCAATCTCGAAATCGCCGGCAGGCCAGCGGACAGCCTGGAAAACAGCGGGTTCGCCTTCCATCGCGCCGAAGCGAGCGTCGGTACACTGCCCCGAGGAAAAGAAAAGCTCGCAAGCCTCGCCGCCCCGATGAATCGTCAGCCGGCACGACTTCTGCCCCATCTCGAGCGACTGCATCAGGTCAATCATGCTCATTTCTTCGAGCCGCCCCTGAATCACGCCGGGGCGCACCGCACGTCTTTGCAGCTTTTCGAGCTGCACGCGATCAATCACTTTCTTCGCGCGCCGGACCAGGTCCCGCACAAAAAACGGCTTGGGGATGAATTCCTCCACACCCTCGACGAGTGGGCGAAGCTTTTCTTCGATGTCGGCGCGGCTGGCGAGGAAAATGAACGGAATCTGCTTGGTCTGCTGGCGCGCGCGGAGCTTGTCGTAGAGTTGCCGCCCATCAAGCCCCGGCATGCGATAGTCGCAAAGGATTAGGTCCGGCGGCTCGTCCACGATCTTCAGCAGCGCGTCGGCTCCGTCGGCCGCGGCCCGCGCGTCGCAATGTGGCGCAAGCCCCTTCATCAGCAAGTCCAGGATGAGCGCGTTATCATCCACGACGAGAACCTTAACTTCCTTCACCGGCGTCATCGGCGTTCGCGCTTCCCTGGGCGAAGATACTCCCCGCTCCGGCCGCCCGATTTCTTCAACAGGTACAATTCGGTGATCTCAATTCCCTTCTCGATGGCCTTGCACATATCGTAGACCGTCAGCGCCGCGCCCGCAGCCGCCACCAGCGCCTCCATTTCGACGCCCGTCGGCCCCGTCGCAGTCGCTTGTGAAGTGATTTCCACACCATTCTGGCATAGCTTTGCGCTCACATCCACGTGCGTCAGCGCAAGGGGGTGACAAAGCGGAATCAGCTCTGCCGTCCGCTTAGCCGCGGCAATCCCGGCAATCCGGGCGATTTCCAGCGGATCGCCTTTAGGGGATTTCCGCCGGCGAATCTGAAGCACGCTCGACCGCCGCATCCGGACAAACGCATGTGCCGCGGCGCTGCGGTGCGTGGCAGCTTTGGCGGTAACGTCCACCATGCGAACCCGGCCGCGCCGGTCATAGTGCGATAGCTTTGCCGAACCCTTCGCCATATCCCTCAGCCTGCTCCCTGCGCCCCGCCCAAACACGCTATCACATCAAGCCCGCCGCGCCGCCGTCCTTTGGCTTCACCTGATTCTCGAACGAAACGGGGGCTCCTTCCCGCGTGGCGGGAAATTCAGCCACCCATAAGCCGTATTTATGCAGTTATCAAGAATTACAAATTGGACTTATTCTGCCAGTTCGGGTCTACTGGATCGAGCCGGAACGGGGATGCGATGGACAGTTGGCGCGGCAAGCCCGGCGATTCGCAGCACTTGGGGGCCACCCGCCTAAGCCAAGCTTAGGCAGATGCGCCCGGCCCTGGACGATAGGCTGCGGGGCTTTTTAGTTTGGGCCGAGGACGGGACCAGGACAAAATGCAGAGCGACTCGATCAAAAAGGGCGTTTCAAGGGCGCCGGCGCGCGCCATGCTAAAAGCCACCGGCTTGACCGATGCCGATCTGGCGCGCCCGCTGGTTGCCGTTGCCAATACGTGGACCGAGGTAACGCCGTGCAACTTCCACCTCCGAGCGCTGGCGGAAAAAGTTAAGGAAGGCATTCGCGCGGCGGGCGGCACTCCCATCGAGTTCGATACGATCACGATCTCCGACGGCATCACCATGGGAACCGAGGGGATGAAGGCATCCCTGGTATCGCGCGAAGTGATTGCGGATTCGATTGAGCTGTTCGTCCGGGCGCACGCCTTCGACGCCGTGGTCGCGATTTGCGGCTGCGATAAGACCATTCCGGGAACCGTGATGGCCGTCGCCCGTCTCGATATTCCGGGACTGGTGCTATATGGCGGCTCGATCATGCCGGGCAATTTTCGCGGCCGTGAGGTAACAATCCAGGACGTGTTTGAGGCCGTGGGCGCGTGCGCCGCGGGCTCGATCACCGAGCGGGATTTGCATGAACTCGAGGACCACGCATGCCCCGGCGCGGGCGCTTGCGGCGGCCAATTTACAGCGAATACGATGGCAACGGCGATCACGTTCCTCGGCATCTCCCCCATGGGCGCAAACGAAGTCCCGGCCACCGATCCGCGGAAGGCGAAAATTGCCGTGGACTGCGGCGCGATGGTGATGCAGTTGCTGAAATCAGACCGCCGGCCAAGCCAGATCATCACGCGCGCGGCGATTCAGAATGCCATTGCCTCGGTCGCGGCCACCGGCGGCTCCACGAACGCCGTCCTCCACCTACTGGCGATTGCGCGGGACGCGGGAATATCTCTCACGATTGATGAGTTCGACAGAATCTCAGCACGCACTCCCCTTCTCGCGGACTTGAAACCCGGCGGCCGATTCACTGCCCCGGACATGTACAAAGCGGGCGGTATGAGGCTGCTGGCGAAGCGACTACTCGATGCCGGCTTGCTCAATGACGGTCCGACGGCATCGGGACGTAATCTCTTCGAAGAAATTAGCGAAGCTGCCGAAACCCCTGGGCAGGAAGTTGTGCGGCCTCTCTCGAAGCCTCTAAAGACGCACGGCGGCCTGGCGATTCTGCGCGGCTCGCTTGCGCCCGAGGGTTGCGTGGTGAAGCTGGCGGGACATGAGCGACTGCTGCACACCGGGCCGGCGCGCGTATTCGATTCCGAGGAAGAGGCGTTCGAAGCCGTGCAGCAGCGCGCGATTCGCGCGGGCGACGTAGTTGTGATCCGCTACGAAGGACCAAAGGGCGGCCCGGGAATGCGCGAGATGCTCGCCGTCACCGGAGCGCTGGTGGGCCAGGGGCTGGGCGACAGCGTCGCGCTGATTACCGATGGCCGGTTCAGCGGCGCAACGCACGGGCTGATGGTGGGGCATGTCGCGCCGGAGGCGGCAAGCGGCGGCCCTATCGCCTTCTTGCGCGAGGGCGATCAGATCACGCTGGATGTGAAGGCGAGAAGGCTGGATGCGAAGGCGAATCTCGAGGAGCGGCGCGCACAATGGAAACCGCCGGCGCCCCGTTATCGGACGGGCGTGATGGCGAAATATGCGCGGCTGGTCTCCTCAGCATCGGAAGGCGCTATCACGGGGATCGTATAGAATTCGGTTATTTCAAGGAGAAGACACATGGCGAAGATGTTCTGGCAGGACGACGCGAATCCGAAGGCGCTCGAGGGAAAGCGCATTGCCGTGATCGGCTACGGGAGCCAAGGGCGCGCGCACGCCCTCAACCTGCGCGATAGCCGATTGAACGTGACCGTCGGACTTCGCCGCGGTGGCCCCTCCTGGAAGCAAACCGAGCAGGATGGATGGGCGGCCGTCTCGCCGGCGGAAGCAGCCAAGGGAGCCGACGTCATCATGATGCTCGCCCCGGATATGGCGCAGCCTTCGATCTATAAGAACGAGATCGCGCCGAATTTGAAGCCCGAAGCCATGCTGCTCTTCTCGCACGGGTTCAATATTCATTACGGCCAGATTGCCCCACCCGCGAATATTGACGTGACGATGGTGGCGCCGAAAGGGCCGGGAAACCTGGTTCGCCGCCAATATGAAGCGGGGCGCGGCGTCCCCTGCCTCATCGCTGTCCATCAGGACGCGTCCGGCCACGCCTTCGACCGTACGCTCGCTTATGCGAATGCCATCGGTGGCACGCGGCCCGGCGTGATTCAGACCACATTCAAAGAGGAGACCGAAACCGATCTTTTCGGCGAGCAGGCCGTGCTCTGCGGCGGCGCGCGCGAACTGATTCAGGCGGGATGGGAGACCCTGGTGGAAGCGGGCTATCAGCCGGAAGCGGCTTACTTCGAATGCCTGCACGAGCTGAAGCTGATTGTAGACCTAATCTACGAGGGCGGAATCGCCAAAATGCACCAATTCGTCAGCGAAACCGCGAAATATGGCGATATTACGCGCGGTTCGCGCGTGATTGACGCGCACGTTCGCGAAAGCATGAAGAAGATTTTAGCCGAGATACAATCGGGCGCCTTTGCCAAGGAATGGGTGCTCGAAAACCAGGCCGGGCGGCCGCAGTATTCGCGGTTGCTGGAACGCGACAAGAACCATCCCATCGAAAAGGTCGGCGAAGAGCTGCGGGCGCAAATGTCGTGGCTCAAGCCTGAAGCCGCTACGGCGCGAGGTGCCAAATGAAGGGCGCGGAATTCTTTGTAAAAGCCCTCGAACGCGAGGGCGTCGAGGTGATCTTCGGGTATCCCGGCGGGGCAATCATGCCCGTGTACGACGCCCTGCTGGATTCCAAGATTCGCCACATTCTGACGCGTCACGAGCAAGGCGCGGCGCTGGCCGCCGATGGATACGCTCGCGCCTCGGGCAAGGTCGGCGTCTGCATGGCCACCTCCGGCCCTGGGGCGACGAACCTTGTGACGGGCATCGCAAACGCCTATATGGATTCGATTCCGATGGTGGCGATCACCGGGCAAGTGGCGACGCCGCTGATGGGCACGGATGCTTTCCAGGAAGTGGACATCTTCGGAATCACGCTGCCGGTGGTGAAACACAGCTTTCTGGTCGAAAAGAGCCGCGAATTGCCGCGAGTGGTGCACGAGGCCTTCCGCATCGCCCGCTCCGGCCGGCCCGGTCCCGTGCTGATTGATTTGCCGAAGGACGTGGCGAACACGGTGGCCGAATACCAGTTCGCGGAAAGCGATCAGGACGAAGACCTGCCCGCGCCAAGCGATGAATCGCTGATGCGCGCGGCGGAACTGATTCTGGCGAGCCGCCGGCCGGTGATCTACGCCGGGGGCGGCATCGGAATGGCGCGCGCTGTAGACGCCTTTCAGGCTTTCGTGGAGAAAACCCGCATTCCGGTGATTGCCACCCTGAAGGGCCTGGGCTCGATTCCCACCCGCCACGAGCTTTTCCTGGGCATGATGGGGATGCACGGCATGAAGGCGTCGAATATCGCCGTGCAGAATTGCGATCTGCTGATCTGCATCGGCGCGCGCTTCGACGACCGCGCCACGGGCAAGCTTTCCGCCTTCGCGCCGCACGCGAAGGTGATTCACATGGACGCCGACCCTTCCGAGGTCGGAAAGCTGCGCCGCGCCGAGGCGCCCGTGCTGGGCGACCTGCGCAAGGCGCTCGAGGCGCTTTCGATTCCCGCCGATTGCGATGCGTGGCGCAGGGAATGCCTCGCGAATAAAGTAGAGCACGCTTGGGATTACGGCGCGCCGGGCGACGGCATCTATGCCCCGTGGTTCCTGAAGCGGCTTTCGCAAATCGGCGGCGACAGCATGGTGATCGCCTGCGACGTGGGGCAGCATCAGATGTGGGTAGCCCAGCATTGCGATTTCAGCCGTCCCGAGCAGCACCTCACCAGCGGCGGCCTGGGAACCATGGGCTATGGACTGCCCGCGGCCATCGGCGCGCAGATCGCGCGGCCGGATGCCTGCGTGATCAACGTGTCGGGCGATGGCTCGATCATGATGAACCTGCAGGAACTCGCCACCCTTCGGCGCTACGACCTGCCGGTAAAAATCGTCCTGATTGATAATCATGCTCTGGGGATGGTTCGCCAGTGGCAGGAGCTTTTCCACGATAAGCGATATAGCGAAGTGGATCTTTCGGATAATCCGGATTTCGCGCGCGTGGCCGAAGCCATGGGGATTCCGGCGTTTCGCGTGGATTTCCGGAAAGATACCGACGATGCCATCCGGCGCCTGCTCGCCGAGCCTGGCCCGGCGCTCGCGCACGTCGTAATTGACCAGGAAGCGAATGTGTGGCCCATCGTCGGCCCGGGAAAGTCCAATTCGGAAATGATGGACGAGGTCCGCAAGTGAGCTCCGTGACCCTGCGATTGCGGCTGAAGCGCGAAGAAGGCTCGCTCGTCCGGGTGCTCGGCTTGGTGCGCCGCAAGCGCTTCGAGGTAGTGCAGTTGCGCGCGGAGCTTGCCCCGGAGGGCGACTATCTCGCTGTGCGGATGACTCTCGAGACCGCACGAGAGGGCTCCGCGATCGCCGCGCACATTGAAAAGCTGCTCGATGCATCGCACGTTGAAGTGATCGAGGCGGAAGAGACCGACCGGGAGCTTCGCGCGGCTCGCGTCGCATCCTAGCGGCGTCGCGCTCCGCTCCGCCGCCTTCGACCGCAAAGTTCGTTGCAATCGCCGGAAGCCATGCCATACTTTTTCGCGCCGCGGAAGCCGATGCGGCGCGCGCACTGCCGCGCCGGCGCGTGAATTCCTCGACCGCACAGATGCCGAACGAAACTCCCTTTCGACGCGTCGCGATTTTAGGTACCGGACTGATTGGCGGCTCCTTTGCGCTCGCGCTCCGAAGCCATTTCCCGGAAGTAGCCATAGCGGGGTTCGATCGCGCCGAGGTGCTGGCCCAGGCAGTAAAGCGCGGCGCGGTGCAGGAGGCGTCCGCGGACCTGGCGGGCGCGGTGCGGGGCGCCGACCTTGTGTATATCGCGCTGCCGATCGGGGCGGCGATCGAATCGCTGCGGGCTATTGCCGCCGCCGCGGCGACGCACGCGCTGGTCACCGACGCGGGGAGCACCAAGCGCGCCGTCCTGCGCGCGGCCAATGAATCGTTTCGCGGCGACGCGCCTTTCCTGGGCGGACACCCGATGGCGGGTAAAGAATCGTCTGGAATCGAGCACGCCAGCGCGGACCTTTTCCAGGGCATGCCGTATGCACTGATTGGATCGGAAGATGCCGCCGATATCCGCGCGAAGCGGTTTGCAGACGTGCTGCGCGCCATCGGGGCTCGCCCGGTGTGGTGCGACGCAGAAACCCACGATTGGGCCGTGGCGATCATCTCGCACCTGCCGCAGCTTGCGTCGGTTGCGCTCTCGGGCGTCGTGGAAAGCGAGACGGACGAAACCGGCCTGCCGCTTTCGCTTGCCGGCCCCGGGTTGCAGGATTCGCTGCGGCTCGCCGGCAGCAGATACGAAATCTGGCGCGACATTCTGCTGACGAATTCCGACAATATTTCGCGCGCACTCGACCGGCTGGCGCAATCGGTGGAGCACCTGCGAACCATCCTTTCCAGCAAGGAATTGCGGGCCGAATTTCAGGCGGCAAATCGCCTGTACGGCTCGCTTCGGGATTCGACGGGACATTCAGGGCCTCAGAATAGAAAGTAGCGCTGGGCGAGCGGCAATTCAGCGGCAGGTTCGCAGGCGAGCAGCGCGCCATCCACGCGGACCTCGTAGGTTTCCGGATCCACACGAATATCAGGCGCGGCGCTATTGTGGATCATGTCGCGCTTGCCGATCAAACGGCAGCGGCTAACGGGCGCGACCATTTTTCGCAGGCCGAGCCGCTCGGCGATGCCCGCGCGGTGTGCGTGGCCGGAAACGAACGTGATGCTCGTGGCGGCGGTGGCCGCGCCAAAGGCGCCGAACATGGGGCGATACAGCACGGGTTGCGGCGTGGGAATCGAGGCGTTGGGATCGCCCATGGCGCTCCAGGCGACGAAGCCGCCCTTCACGATCATTTCCGGTTTGACGCCAAAAAATGCCGGCTTCCACAGGACGATATCGGCGAGCTTGCCCGGCTCGACAGAGCCGATTTCGGACGACATGCCATGGGTGATCGCGGGATTGATCGTGTACTTTGCGACGTAGCGCCTGGCGCGATGATTATCGTTGCGGGCGGAATCCTGGGGCAGCGGGCCGCGCTGCGCTTTCATTTTGTGCGCGGTCTGCCAGGTGCGCATGATCACTTCGCCGACGCGGCCCATGGCCTGCGAATCGCTCGAAATCATGCTGAGGACTCCGAGATCGTGAAGAATGTCTTCGGCGGCGATTGTCTCCGGCCGGATGCGGCTTTCGGCGAAGGCCACGTCCTCCGGCACCTGGGGATTCAGGTGATGGCAGACCATCAGCATATCCAAATGTTCGGCGATGGTATTCACGGTGAAAGGGCGCGTCGGATTGGTGGAAGACGGAAGCACGCTGGGGAATGACGCGATGCGAATAATGTCGGGCGCGTGGCCGCCGCCGGCGCCTTCCGTGTGATAAGTGTGGATCGCGCGGCCGGCAATCGCCGCAACGGTGGCTTCGAGGAATCCGGCTTCGTTGATGGTATCGGTGTGAATGGCAACCTGGACGTCGTATTCATCGGCGGCGCGCAGGCAGGCGTCAATCGCCGCGGGGGTCGAGCCCCAGTCTTCGTGGAGCTTCAGGCCGCAGGCGCCGGCTTCGATCTGTTCAGCAAGAGGCTCGCACGCCGCCGCATTTCCCTTCCCCAGGAAGCCGAAATTCATCGGCCATGCTTCGGCGGCTTGCAACATGCGCGCGAGGTTCCAGGGACCGGGGGTGCAGGTGGTGGCGGCCGTGCCGGTGGCGGGGCCAGTGCCGCCGCCGATCATGGTGGTAACGCCGCTCGAAATCGCCTCATAGATTTGCTGCGGGGAAATGAAGTGGATGTGGCTATCCACCCCGCCAGCGGTGACGATCAGGTTTTCGCCCGCGATAACTTCCGTGCCCGCGCCGACAACGAGGTCCGGGTCCACTCCATTCATCGTGTCTGGATTCCCGGCCTTGCCAACCTTCACGATGCGGCCGTTCCGAATTCCGATATCGCCTTTGACGATGCCCCAATGGTCGAGGATGACTGCGTTGGTGATGACCAGATCGAGGGCGCCGCTCTTCCCTTCGGCGGCTGCGTTCGTCGCGGTGCTGCTCTGGCCCATGCCGTCGCGAATCACTTTGCCGCCGCCAAAGGTGATTTCGTCGCCGTAGTGGGTGAAGTCTTTTTCGATTTCGATCAGGAGGCCGGTATCGGCAAGGCGGATGCGGTCGCCGACGGTGGGGCCGTAGAGATCAGCATAGGTGCGGCGCGGGATTTGGAGGCTCATCGCGGGCCGCCGCCATCGCCAAAAAGAAAGCCGAGCTTGCGTGCGCGTTCGATGGCTTGTTCACGCACTTTGGGATCGTCCGCAGGACCGCCGACGAGGGCATTCATGCCGTGAATCACGCGGCGGCCGCCAAATTCGGTGAGTTCGACTTCTTTCGATTCGCCCGGCTCGAAGCGGACGGCGGTTCCGGCGGGAATATTCAGGCGGAGGCCGTAGGCGCGGGCGCGGTCAAAGGCGAGTGCGCGGTTCGCCTCGAAAAAATGGAAGTGGCTGCCTAGCTGAATGGGGCGGTCGCCTGTGTTCTTGATGAGAAGGCGTTCGGTGCGGCGGCCGGCATTCGCCTGAACGGGGCCGGCGGAGTGGTCGAGGAGGTATTCGCCTGGGTTCATGGAAGGCTCATGTTAGCGGAAGAGGGGGGCAAAATCGAGGATGGGTGCGGGGGGCTTGATGCGGCCGGCGGGATGGTTACCGTAGATTAGAACGAATTTTGTGTTGCAGGCACAGGGGTTAAGGCCATTTCTAATCCCCGTACCGTAGATTAGAAATGGGAATGCGTCCGCCGCCTGCCTCTTGGTTCGTCGGGGGTGGGTGGACGTTAACATGCAGCCGGAGGTTATCATATGATCATCTGTTTGTCAAGGCATAGTACTACGGCGGCCGGTCAGCGGATGGGGTCGTGGATGGTGACGAGCTTGGTACCGTCGGGGAATGTAGCTTCGACCTGCACCTCGCGAATCATTTCGGGAATGCCGTCCATGACTTGATCGCGGGTGAGGATTTTTGCGCCCTGGCTCATGATTTCGGCGACCGTCTTGCCGTCGCGGGCGGCTTCCATCACTTCGGCGGTGAGGATGGCGACGGCTTCGGGGTAATTCAGCTTCAGGCCGCGGGCCTGGCGACGGCGGGCGACGTCGGCGGCGACGACGATGAGCAGCTTTTCCTGTTCGCGGGGTGTGAGGTGCAATGCGCTTCTCCAAAGAGTGAGGCCATCGCGCGAGCCCGAGAATCGGCAGGGCGAGGGCGAGCATCAGTATACCTTGCGCGGAGGGATGGCGGGGCGGCCGAAGAGGTGTAGCTTTGCGGCGTGCCAGATGGCGTGGAGGCCGGCGAGCACAGCTTGGCCTTCACGGGCGAGGCAGCGTATCACGAGGCCGTCGGCTGGGAGCGTGCTGACGGCCCAGAGGGATGCGGGCGAGGTGAGCGAGGCGGCTTCGCGGCGCAGGTGCGCTTCGGCGGCGAGCCATGCGGCGGGGTCGAGGTGCGCCGGCGCTGATCGGGCCGCCTGCGGCGGGCCCTCTAGTCTCGGCGAATGCGGGAGGCCCTCTACGCTCGGCAAGTTCCCTGCGGGCGGCAAGCCCCCAGCATGAGACAAGGCAGCTACGGAGCGGGTTCCCGCCGGCGGCAAAGCTCGTGTCGCGGACAGGGGTACTGCCGGGGGCGAACTCGCGAGGCAAATGTAGAAGGTGGCGGCGTAGCGGAATCGGCCTAGGCGCGCGAGGGATGCGGGGGCGCGGCGGCGCGGCTCGATCGCGAAGGCTTCGGCGGCGACGGGGCGCCCGCTGGAAAAGATTTCGGCGCGCATTTCGACGCGCTCGTAGTCGAATATCTCGCCGCGCGCTTCCCTGCCCGGCGCGAGAATCTCCCACCAGAAAAGGCCCGAGCCAGGGGCGAGATGAATTCGCGTCTGCTGCGAAAACCGCGCGCCAGCGAAGGGAATGATTGCGTCGGGAAGATATTCGATGAGCGCGCCTTCGGCGGCGTGGATTTCGGTGGTTTGCACGGCGGGGGCCGAGCCCGGGCGCGGCCGATAGATGCGGGTGGCGCCGGTGGTGGTCAACTGGACCGCGGAGCCCGGCGCGGCGCCGACCGCGAGGCGCAGCGAATCGCCGCCGAGGAGGCCGCCGGAAACGTTGTGAAGATGCGCGAGGGCGGAGCCGTCCTCGCGGGGGAAGGCGCGAATGACGCGCAGGGGAGGCTCGGCGGCACTGGCGGCGAGAGTGGTGCGGCCGGAGAGCGGATCGGCGGCAAACGAAAGAGAGAGCGATGCGGAGAGGCCGGGGCGCGTGGTTATTTGGGGCTGCGCGGCGGGGGCTGCGGGAGAGAGGCGCGTGTTGAATCCTGTGGCGGTCATTTGTTTTGCGGGGCTCCGCGGGTTCCTGCTCCATTTTCGCGCGGACGCAGGCTTGGGGCGCGGAAGACCCCGCGCTCATGAAACGAGCGCGGGGCACCCGAAAAATCGAGAATGGCGTCGCGGGGATTCATCGAAAGATAGGAGAGATGCTTCGCTGCGCTCGGAGCCTCGCGAGGCTGGGATGAGCGGACATGGCTACGCTT
Organism: Candidatus Acidiferrales bacterium; assembly: GCA_035553255.1. Classification (GTDB taxonomy): domain Bacteria; phylum Acidobacteriota; class Terriglobia; order Acidiferrales; family UBA7541; genus Palsa-295. The sequence goes on from DATNDJ010000018.1 coordinate 158,600, forward strand.
GCGCCAAGAATTTATGGTTGAGATTCTTCGGGCACCCTCGTCGGATGCCCTCAGAATGACGGCGCAGTGGTTAGCATGGATCAAAAAAGTCGCGCGGCCTCTCAGCATAACAAGCGGAAGCATAGGGGCCCTCAACTGATGAACAGGCGCGTGGGGAGGGCGGGATGCTCCATCGCGGCCCAATCGAGCAAAGGGGTGAAGCAGCGCACATCCGCGACAAGGCTGCGCGAGGCGCGCGCGACTGCGTCCAGAATTGCGGGCTTCAGATTCCATAGGATGCGCGCGGCTTCCGTCTGCCCAAGGGGCAGAAGGCGCTGGCACACCGAAACCAGCCCGGCCGCGCATTGATGCAAGTAGGCGGAGATCGCGGCGCCCTCGGGGAAATCGAGGACGGCGGCGGCGAGTCCGAAGGCGGTGCAGTGATGGGCGGCGCCGCCCGATGAAGAGGGCGGCGCGCCAGTTGCGGACACGCAATCCAAGGCTTCGCGAACCAGGGGCGAGGGACTGAGCGCGGCGACTACGCGCAAGAAATTGCGGCCGAGGGAGGCGCTGGCGTCGCGGCCTTCGCGCGAAGGCTTGAAGGCGCTGAGGCGGGCGTTCAGGCTAAGCCAGCATTCGCGGAAATCGGCGGCGCGGCTATCGAGATTCGCGGTGGCGAGAAGAAACGCCTGGCGGCAGAAGACGGCTTCGGCGAAGCCGGCCTCTTCGAGATAGGCGCAGAGAAATTCCGACAGATCGCCGGCGCCGAGCAATTCGGCGGCGACGAGGGATTCGAGTCCAAACGAGTGAGCGAGCGCGCCGATGGGCAGGGCGCTATCGGCGAGATGCAGGAGGCGGAGTTCGGCGAGGGCGGCGGTCATCGGGGGCTGGGTGAGTTGGGTGAATCGAGCGATTCGGCGCCATCGGCGTGCGAATGGGCGTGCGAATGTGGTGCATGCGCGTGATCGTGAGAATGCGTGTGGCCGCGATCGCCGTGCGCATGCGCGTGGCCGACGCAGGGCGCGTGCGCGTCAATGAGGGCGCGGCGGGCGGCCGGCGGCTGTTGCATCTGGCGCTCGAGCCATGCGATCACGGCGTCGAGGCCCGTCTGGTCGCGGAGATTCGTGAAGAGAAATGGGCGGTCGCCGCGCATTTTGCGCGCGTCGCGATCCATGACTTCGAGGGAGGCGCCGACATAGGGCGCGAGGTCTATTTTATTGATGAGGAGCAGATCGGAACGCATGATGCCGGGGCCGCCCTTGCGCGGAATTTTGTCGCCTTCGGCGACGTCTATCACGTAAATCCATACGTCCACCAGCTCGGGACTGAACGCCGCGCCTAGATTATCGCCGCCGCTTTCGACGAAGACGAGTTCGAGGCCGGGCAGCGAATTTTCGAGGGCGGCGATGGCTTCGAGGTTCATCGAGGCGTCTTCGCGAATGGCGGAGTGGGGGCAGGCGCCCGTCTCGACGCCGCGAATGCGCTCGGCGGGAAGGGTTCCCTGGCGGAGCAAGAACTCGGCGTCTTCCTTGGTGTAGATATCGTTGGTGACGACGGCGAGATTGCAGCAGGGATAGAGCCGCTGCGTGAAGCGGTGAACGAGGGCCGTCTTACCGGAGCCGACCGGGCCGGCGATGCCAACGCGAAACGCGCGCGCAGATTGCGTCATTTACGTTTACTCCTCCGCGGGGGGTTCGGCACGGCGCTTGCCGTCGGAAGCGGCGGGCGCGGAGCCCACGCCCTGGCGAATCATGGTGACGAAGGTGGAGGCCGAGCGCGGGAGCGTGCGGTCGCGCCGATAGACGACGCCAAGCTCGCGCCACAGGTCCATATCGGTGACAGGGATGAGCTTTACGTCGCCGCTGCGGGCTTCATCGCGCGCGAAGCTTTCGCTGATCAGGGAAACGCCGAGGCCCGCGGCGACAAAGCGCTTGATCATGCCGACGCTGGGCAGCTCCATCGAGACGCGCAGGCGCGAGCGATAAGGCCGGAACTGCTTATCGAGGACCTGGCGCATGAAGCCGGTCTTCGGGAAGATGAGGGGCTGGCCGGCGATGTCGCTGGTGCGAACCGCTTTCATGCCGGCGAGGGGATTCGCGGCGCTGGTCATCAGGACGATGCGGTCGCGAAAAATGGAATGGACGCGGAGGCTGGGCAGCTTCACGGGAAGGGTGACGACACCGACGTCCACCGTGCCGTCCTCGACCTTTTCGAGGACTTTGTGGCTGAAATTGCGATAGATGCTGATCTGCACGTTGGGATAGCGGCGGCTATATTCCGCGAAAATATCGGGCAGAACGTAGAGGCAAGTGGCCTCGTTGGCGCCGATGGCGAGGGTGCCGCGCGGGGTGCTGGCCTGATCGGCAACGGCGCGCAGGGATTCGTTGCGCAGTGTGACGAGGCGGCCGGCGTATTCGAGAAGCGTCTCGCCGGCGGCCGTGAGGCGGATGGATTTTCCGACGCGGTCGAAGAGTTTTTGGCCGTACTCCTGCTCGAGCTGGCGAATCTGCGCGCTTACCGCGGGTTGGGAGCGGTAGAGCTTCTGGCCGGCGCGCGAGAAACTGCCTTGCTTGGCAATCTCGAGAAAGGTGATGAGGTGGTCGAAGTCCATGCCGGTGAGGCCGGATTATAACAAAACCGGCGCGCTGGGCCCGGGAAAAGCGCGGTTTTGGGCGAGTGCGGATTAGGCCGCGGCGGCAGCGGGCAGGGCGTCCCTTCGCGTAACCCGCTACGTGCCCTAGGGTCTAAGGGGATTAATTTACGGGTTCGGGTGCGGGGTGGGAGTCTTCGGGCTCGATGGGGCTGAGGATGCGGGTGGCGGTGACTTCCTGGCGCTCGAGGCGCGCGATGATGGGTTCCCACGTCTGCGCGATGGAGCACGGGAGATGAACGGGTTCGACGCGGACCAGCGGCAGCGGGCCGATGGAATTGAGCAGGCGCTTGGCGCGCGGGCTGCTGGTGAGGCGCAGATGCTCGCGAAGGACGCGGCGGAGATATTCCTCCTCGCGATCGTCGAGGAGACCCTCTTCGGTGCCCTCGAGCGCGGCGCAGCGGACGAATTCGTCGTTGAAACCGCCATCGGTGAGCGAACGGCGAAGGGTATAGACGAGGCCGCCCGTCATGCCTGAGCCGAGATTGACGCCAGCGGGTCCGAGGATGATAGCGACGCCGGAGGTCATGTACTCGCAGCCGTGGTGGCCGACGCCTTCGACAACGGCCAAGGCGCCGCTATTGCGGACGGCGAAGCGTTCGCCAGCGCGCCCGGCGACATACAATTCGCCGCTGGTGGCGCCGTAGAGGACCGTGTTGCCGACGAGGACATCTCCGCGACGCGAGGCTTCGGCGCCGGCCGTGATGGCAATGGTGCCGCCGCTGAGGCATTTGCCGACGTAGTCGTTGGCTTCGCCAACGAGGCGGAAGCGCAGGCCGGGGATCAGAAACGCGCCGAAACTCTGGCCGGCGGTGCCGCGAAATTCGCAATCAATCGTTTCGTCGTGGAGGCCGGCAAAGCCGGTGCGGCGCAGAATCTGTCCGCTGAGGTGCGCGCCGACGGTGCGGTCGGCATTGGTAATCGAAAAGCTGGCAGGCTTCGCGGGGATGGAATTGATGCGGCCGACGGCTCGAATCAGCTCGCCGTGGATGCCAACGGCATCGCGCGAAGGCTCGGGAAAATTGCCGGGGGGCACAGGGGCCGTCTCGAGGAGATGGCCGATGGCACGGGCCGCCGCTTCGTCGCGCGGACGAAGGCGATCCACGGAGCCGATGATTTCGGAGAGCGAACGAGCGCCGAGAGCGGCGAGGCGTTCGCGAACTTCATTGGCGACGCCGCGGAAGAAGGTGACGACCATATCGGGATTCCCGGCAAAGCGGGCGCGCATCGTCTCGTCCTGGGTGGCGATGCCCGCGGGACAGGTGTTCAAATGGCACTGGCGGGCCATGACGCAGCCGATGGCGAGGAGCGAGGCGGTGCCGAAGCCGTATTCGTCCGCGCCGAGGAGGGCGGCGACGATTACGTCGCGGCCGAATTTGAAACCGCCATCGGCGCGCAGGCGAACGCGATTGCGGAAGCCGGTGACGAGCAGTGCGTTGTGCGCTTCGCGCAGGCCGACTTCCCAGGGCAAACCGGTATTTTTGATCGAGGTGAGCGGCGAGGCGCCCGTGCCGCCGTCGAAGCCGGCAATCGTGATGACGTCCGCGCCAGCCTTGGCCACGCCCGCGGCGATGATGCCGACGCCCGCGCCGGAGACGAGCTTTACGCCGATGCGTGCCGCGGGATTGATGGCGCGCAGATCGTAAATCAACTGGGCGAGATCCTCGATGCTGTAAATATCGTGGTGCGGCGGCGGCGAAATGAGCGACATGCCGGGAACGGCGTGGCGGAGGCGCGCGATATAGGCGTTGACCTTGGCGGCGGGCAACTGGCCGCCTTCGCCGGGCTTCGAGCCCTGGGCCATTTTGATTTCGAGTTCGTCCGCGCGGACCAAATATTCGGCGGTGACGCCGAAGCGCGCAGAAGCGATCTGCTTGATGCGATTATTCGCTTCCGGCTCGAAGCGATAGATATCGGGATCTTCGCCGCCTTCGCCGGTGTTACTGCGCGCGCCGAGGCGATTCATCCCAATGGCGAGGGTGCGATGCGCCTCCGGTCCGAGCGCGCCGAGAGACATGGCCTGCGTGCTGAAGCGGCTTAGGATGCCGCCTTCGGGTTCGACTTCGTCCACCGCGAGCGGCGCACCCTGAATAATTTCGAGCAGATCGCGCACGGAAACGGCTTCACGCGTGGAGACCAATTCCATGTAGGAGCGATAATTTTCGGGCGTCGGCGACTTGATGTAGCGATGCATGCGGCGGACAAGCTCGGGCGAATTCGAGTGGCGTTCGCCGGTCTGGCGGAAGCGATACAGCCCGGCATCGTGCATTTCGGGCGACGCAGGGGCGTAGGCGGCGGCATGGCGGGCGAGCGAGTCTTCGAGCAGGGCGGAAAGACTTTTGCCGCCGAGCGCCGCGGGCGAATTTTCGAGGAATTCGTCGTGGAGGTCGTCGTCGAGGCCGACCGTCTCAAAAAGATGGCTATTGCGGTAGCTCGCGATGGAGGAGATGCCCATGCGGGCGAGGACCTTGCGCAGACCCGCTTCGACGGCCTTGCGATATTTTGCGGCGCCGCCGGGCTTGAGGCCTTCCGATAATTCGATGGCGATGAATGGTGCGACGGCGCTCGCGCCGACGGCAACGAGCAACGCGATATGGTGCGTCTCGATCACCTGCCCGCTTTCGACGATCACGGGAATTTGATAGCCGCCGGCGGCGACCAGTTCCTTCCACGCCGCGGAAAGGGCAAGCATCGCGGGAACGGCGGCGCGATCCGGGCCGGCGGCGCGATCCGTGAGCAGCAGGACGCCGGGATTCGCGGTGGCTCCGGCGCGAACTTCGCCGCGAATGCGATCGAGGGCCGCACGCGCGGCATGCACGCCGCCAGCGGCTTCAAAGGTGAAATCCACGCGCAGGGCGGGACGCGGCAGGCGCGAGGAAAGCTCGGCAAGCTGATGCGCGTCCAAAATGGGAGAAGGCGCGACGAGCGATTCGCCAAGGCAGGCTTCGAGCGACATCACATGGGATTCGCGGAGGGGATCAATCGCGGGATTCGTAACTTGCGCGAAGCGCTGCTTGCAGTAGTCCCAAAGCGGACGGCGCGCGCCGGAGATAAAAGCGGGCGGTGCGTCGTCGCCCATGCTCCAAATGGCTTCCTTGCCTTCGAGGCCGAGGGGCTGAAACAGCAGGCGAAATTGATCCTCGCTCCAACCAAGGGCGGCCGCGGCGCGCTTCGGCTCGGGAATCGAGGGCGCGATACCATCGGGCGCAGGTTCGAGCCTGTGCGCGGGCAGGAAGGCCGTTTCGTCCGGCGAAGGCAGCAATTTGGCGAGGTCCTTGCCGCGATAGACCGCGGACGCGGCGGTATCCACCAGGATCGCGTCGCCGGGGCCGAGGCGCTTGCGTTCGGTGACGTGCTTGCCGTGCAGGTCAGCGAGTCCCACTTCGGAGCCGACGATCACGAGCCCATCGGAGGTTAGCGTGTAGCGCATCGGGCGAAGGCCGTTGCGATCGAGCTTGGCGCCGACCATGCGGCCGTCGCTGAAGATGAGCGCGGCAGGGCCGTCCCAGGGCTCCTGCTCGCGCGCGGAGGCTTCGTAGAAGGCGCGCAATTCGGGGCTGAGGCGCTGATCGTTCTCCCACGCCGGGGGAACCATGCGAAGCATCGAGGCGGCTAAGCCGTAGCCGCGCTGCAAGTGCAGCTCGAGCGCGTTATCGAAGCTCGCGGAATCGCTGACGCCCTGCTCGAGGACGTGGAACCATTCGGGAACCTCGAGCTCGCGGCGAAAGTCGTTTTCGCGGGCGCGCGTCCAGCGACGATTCGCACCGATGGTGTTGATCTCGCCATTGTGGGCCACCAGGCGGAAGGGCTGCGCGAGATTCCAGGTGGGGCGCGTGTTGGTGGAATAGCGCTGATGGAAAATGGCGAAGGAGGCTTTGAAATCGTGGCTATCGAGATCGAGATAAAAATTTCGAAGCTGCTGCGGGGCGAGCAGGCCCTTATAGACCACCGAACGCGAAGAGAGCGAACAGAAGTACACGCCGGGGCGGCTGGATTCCACGCGCTTGCGGAGGAAATAGAGAGAGCGTTCGAGATCGGAATCAGGATCGGCGGCGGCAAAAAAGCATTGCCAGATCAGCGGGCGCGTTGCGGCAGCACGAGGGCCAAGGTGCGATGCGTCAATCGGCACTTCGCGCCAGCCGAGGCACTGAACGGCGCTTTCGCGCGAGGCCGCTTCAATGGCGGCGCGAGATTCCTGCTCTTCGTCCGGGGGGATGAAGACCATGCCGAGGCCGAACCGCTCGGGGAGCTCGATCTGGACTTCCTGGGCGGCGCGGCGGAAGAATTCGCGCGGAATTGGGACCAACAGGCCGGCGCCGTCGCCACTGATGCCGTCGGCGTCTACGCCGCCACGATGCGCCAGGCGCACCAGGGCGGTCAGCGCGCGCTCAATGACGTCGCGGGAGCCGGGGCTGCCGAGTTGGGCGATAAACCCGGTGCCGCAAGCGTCGTGGTCCACCGAATTGGGGTCCCGGAAGCTCTGCATGACGGATAGTCTCCACTAGTTAAACGGCTTAGGGCATAAATGTAAAATCCACAATTTTTATGGGACCGATTCATTTCGCGTACGCGTGCGCGGCCCTGGGGGGCGAGCCCGAGCGCGTATTTGAGGTTTGGGCGATCAGCGAGGCGTTGTAAGCTGCTGAATGTAAGCTGGTTATTTTATGGCTCCAGCCCGGCCGAGCGCATTTTAGCGTGGATTCCCTGTACATAGGCGGCGAGGGCTTCCCTTGCCGCGCTGGGGGGCCAGGCGAGCTCCTGGGCGAGCAGATCGGCTGCGGCCGGGGCTGCGGCCAGGGCGGCGCGCCAATCGCAATGCTCAAGACCCAGGCGGCGCGCGAGAATATCGTCGATGGAATGGGCCATTTCGCAGCGGATGGCGAATACCACCTCGGCCCGCAGAGGCTCCGATCCTGGGGCGAGCGGCTCTGCGAGGGCGGCGCCGGAGCCGGCGAGGGCGAGGACTTCGGGCGCGCGGGAGCCGTATCCGCGGGCAAAGCGGCGGGCTGCTGCCTCTGAAATGGGCGCGGCTCGCATCAATTCGCGCCAGAGGCCGGGCGTATAGCCCTGGGAACCGGCGAGCGGAGAATCGCGCGTTGGGCATGGCGCGACGGCAGCGCCGGCGCCGAGGCCGATCGAGCGGGCGAGATAACTTTGCACCGCGTTGATCGCGTCTTCCGCCATGGCGCGATAGGTGGTCCACTTCCCGCCCATGATGCTGAGGAGACCGCTGGACGAATCCATTTCGACTTCGTGGTCGCGGGCGAGGCGCTTGGTGGCAGCAGCCCGCCCTGCCCTTCCGGATGTAACCAGCGGTCGCACACCGGCAAAGGCGCTCGCCACCTGATTCGCAGAGACGGGAGCGTGCAAATAACGGTTGATATGGCGCAGCAGGTATTCGACGTGTGTCTGCGTGACGCGCGGTTCTTCACCCGCACCGATTTCCTCATCGGTGGCGCCGACGAGCAGACGCCCCTGCCACGGGATTGCGAAGAGGACGCGATCATCTTCGGTGCGCGGAATCAGGAGGGCGCGGTCCTCTGGCCAGCCGACTGCTGGTAAGACGATGTGAACGCCCTTGCTGGGGCGCATGCGCGGCGCGGCGTCGCGCGAGGCCATGGCGCGAATTTCGTCCGCCCCGGGGCCGGTGGCATTGAGGAATGCGCGCGCACGCACAGCAAAGCGGCGCGGCGAAGCGGCGCCGGTTGCGCCGGAATCCCACGCGAGGACCTCGGCAGCGGCGATTCGGCCGCCGGAGTCTTTTTCGAAGCCGGCGACGCGCGCATGATTGAGCGCCTCGCCGCCGGCGGCGCAGAACGTCTCAACCAGCGCCATGTTGTAACGGACGTCGTCGAACTGGCCGTCCAGGTACGACACGCCACCGGCAAGTCCGCGGGCAGCGATGACGGGCAATTTTTGCGCCGTCTCGCGGCGCGAAAGGCATCGGCTTGGCCCGAGCCGCGCGCGGCCCGCGATGCGGTCGTAGAGTTTCAGGCCCAATCCGAGATAGAGAAGCTCGCGACGATTCGCGCAGGGAGCGACAAACTCGAGTTCGCGCGTAAGAAACGGGGCATTGCGCATCATGCGAATGCGCTCGCGCAGGCCGCGGCGAACCACCGCGAACTCGGCGGGGTCCACGCGGCGAATGGCTTGTTCCAGGTAACGCACGCCGCCGTGAATCAGTTTGGTGGAGGCGCCGGAAGCGCCGGAGGCAAAATCATCGCGCTCGAGCAGCACCGTTCGCAAGCCGCGCAACTGCGCATCGAGGGCACAGCCGGCGCCGGTGGCGCCTCCGCCGATCACGCAGAGATCGAACGCGGATTGCTGGATGCCCCGCAACGCTTCGGCACGGAGCTTCATTGTGAGATCAGGAGATGGAAAGGGCGCGGCGCGCGGCGACGGTCATCGTTTGCTGACCTCGGCGGGCTCTTCGACGGCGCCCGCTGCGCCGTGGCGGCGATGCGCGGAAGGGGCGGCGGCGGGGTCGCGCCATTCGCGGCCTTCGCGACGCAGCAGATCGCTCGCCTGATCCGGCCCCCAGGTTCCCGAGGCGTAATTGGGGAAATCGCGCGGGGGAAGAGCCTTCCACACGTCCAGCACGGGCTGCACGACGCTCCAGCCCGCTTCGACCATATCCGCGCGCTGGAAAAGGGTGGGATCGCCCATCATGCAATCGTAGAGCAGGGTTTCGTAACCGGTGGACGGCTCGGTGCCGAAATAATCCGCGTACTGAAAATCCATGTCCACCGCGCCGAGGCGGACGACAGGGCCCGGGATTTTCGCTTCGAAGCTAAGGCAGATGCCTTCGTTGGGCTGGATATTGATGACGAGTTCGTTGGGCGTGATCTTGTCCACGGGCGTCTTACGAAAGAGGACGAACGGCGGGCGGCGAAAACGAATGACGACTTGCGTGGCGCGGCGCGAAAGGCGCTTGCCCGTGCGCAGATAGAACGGAACGCCGGCCCAGCGCCAGTTGTCAATATGAAGCGACATGGCGACGAAGGTCGGCGTGACGGAATCGGGGGCAACGTGCGGCTCGGCGCGATAGGCGGCGACGTGGCGGCCGCCGATGAGGCCTTCGCCATATTGCCCGCGAACGGCGTGGTCGAGCACCTTTTCGGGGCTGAGGGGCTGAATCGCGCGGAGGACCTTCGTTTGCTCGTCGTGAACGGCCTCCGCATCAAAGGAAATGGGCGGTTCCATGGCGGTGAGGGTAATGAGCTGGAAGATGTGGTTCGGAACCATATCGCGCAGCGCGCCTGCGTGGTCGTAATATCCGCCGCGCAGCTCGACGCCTAGCTCTTCGGCGACCGTCACCTGGACGTGGTCCACGTAGCGGCGATTCCAGACCGGCTCGAAGATGCCATTGGCAAAGCGAAAGGCGAGAATATTCTGGACGGTTTCTTTGCCGAGATAATGGTCAATGCGATAGATCTGCTTTTCGTCGAGCGCTTCAACGAGGGCGCGATTCAGCGCGACGGCTGAGGGCAAATCCTGGCCGAACGGCTTTTCGATTACGACGCGGCGCCATTTGTGGCTTTCCTGGTTCGTGAGGCCCGCGGCGCCAAGCTGCTTCGCCACGATCGGAAAAAACGCGGGGCTGGTGGCGAAATAAAAAAGGCAATTTCCCTGCGTGTGCTGTTCGTGCTCGACCTGGGCCAGCGTGTCCGTCAATTTTTTATAGAGCGCCGGATCGTTGAAATCGCCGGAGAGATAGTAGAGGCGCTCGACAAACCAATTCCAGGAGCCCATATCCACGCCTTGCGAATATTCGCGAATATCCTGCGTGGCGTGCTGGCGAAATTCCTCGGTGGAATATTGTTCGAGGGAAACGCCGACAATGGCGAAATCAGCCGGGAGGAGCTTGCGTTGCGCCAGATTGTAGAGCGCCGGGATGAGCTTGCGCTTGGTGAGATCGCCGCCCGCGCCGAAGATCACCATCGCGCACGGGCCGGCGGGCGAGCCGAGCTTTTCCTGGTTCACCTCTGTTGCTGTTCCAGCCAACGACTCCATGAGGCCTATTCCTCCCTGTAAGACGAACGCTCGCGAAACGAACGCGCTATGCAAGCGCCTGCTCGACGGCAGCGCGGAGACGCGCGAGGCCGGCGGCGACGTCCGCGCCCAAATGCAGGCGAAGGGCGCGGCGTTCGCGTTCGGCGAGGACCTGAAAATCGCCGCGGGCTTGCGCCGCCTTGACCACGCCAAAGGTGTACTTCTGGCCGGGCACGGGCAGGTCAGCCGAATCGTCGCACGTAATCTGCAGAAACACGCCGGAATTCGGGCCACCCTTGTACGCCTGGCCGGTGGAATGCAGGAATCGCGGTCCGAAGCCGAGGCACGTGGCGACGCGCTTGCGGTCGCGCACGGCGTGCCGGATGGTTTGCAGGACATCCTCGTGGGGCTGGTTCCTTTCGACGTAGGCAAGCAGGGCAAAATAATCGCCGGCGCCCAAGCGATTCAGATGCGCGCGCAGAAAACCCGCAAGGGTTGGATTTGCGCCGGCGGCTTGCGTTAGCGCGACGGCATTCTTCGCATCGGTGAAGAGCTTCACGCCATCGCCCGTGAAGAACGGCGATTCCCGCGGCAGCGAGCCTGTGCGCTCGTACTCTCCGGTAAGCTTTCGCGTTTCGATCTTGCTCGCTTCAACGTCCGGCTGATTGAAGGCGTCAATGCCGATGATGGAGCCGGCCACGGCGGTGGCAAATTCCCAGCGGAAGAATTCCTGGCCGATGTCGTACACATCGGCGACCGCGATACGCACCACGGGATGGCCCGCGCGTTCGAGCGCGGCGATCGCGGCATCCTGTTCCGCATCGGGGGCGGATTCCATGCGCAGATAGGCGAACACACGATCCTTGCCGTAGCGATCGGCCGGGGCGAGCCGCTCGCGATCCACGGGAATGATCCCTCTTCCCTGCTTGCCGGTGGATTCGGCGAGCAACTGCTCGAGCCATGCGCCGAGATCGGAGATTCGCGGCGAGGCGATGATTGTGACTTTGTCGCGTCCCTGGCGCTGGGCCGCGCCCAGAATGGCGCCGAGAATTACGCCGGGGTTCTGATCGGCGGGAACGGAGGAAGCGCACGCCTGGACCATTTCCTCGGCGCGGTCGAGCAGGCGCGCGACGTCTACCCCCTGGATCGCGCCCGGAACCATACCGAAATTCGAGAGAGCCGAATAACGGCCGCCGATTTCCGGCACGCCGTGAAATACGTCGCGGAACCCATCGGCTTCGGCGATGCGCTGCATTTTCGAGCCGGGGTCCGTGATGGCGATGAAGCGCTTGCCCGCCTCGGCGGGGCCGACGGCTTTCTTGACGCGCTCGAAGAAGTATTGCTTGAAGATATTGGGCTCGAGCGTGCTGCCGGATTTGCTCGATACGATGCAGAGCGTCTTTGACATATCGAGCTTCGCCTCGAGGGCGCGAATCTGCGCCGGATCGGTGGAATCGAGAACGAGAATCTGCGGATGACCTTGCACCTTTCCGAAGGTCAGATCGAGCACCTCGACGCACAGGCTTGAACCGCCCATACCGAGCAGGACGGCGTGCGTACATCCGGCCGAGCGAATATGGGCGGCGATTTTTTCGAAGCGGGCGCGATTCGCAATCTGGTCTTCGGTGACGGCGAGCCAGCCGAGCCACTTGCTTTCGTCGGTGTTCGTCCACAGGGACGCGTCGCGGGCCCAAAGGCGCTTCACTTTGTTGTTCGTCTGCCAGTCGGCGATTGCGTCTTTCACCGCGCGGCCGAGTTGGTCCGGCAAGGAATAGCTGAATTTCTGCTGCAGCGGACCGCGCGATTTTCCGCGCCGCTGCTCGACGGCTTTGAGGAGCTTATCGAACGCTTCTTCGAAGAGCTTGACTCCATCTTCGGTGAGCTGATCGGTGGCGGCCTGGATTGAAATGCCGGCTTTCGCGAGGCCGTCCATCACGGCGCGGGCGGCCTGCACATTTTCTTCGAGGCTCGCGCGGGGCTGTCCGTGGCCGCGGAACGCGTCGAACGTGGCGGGCGGGATGGTGTCCACCGTATCGGGGCCGATCAGTTCCTCGACGTAAAGCACGTCGCGATAGGCGGGATTTTTCGTGCTGGTGCTGGCCCAGAGGACGCGCTGCGTCTGCGCGCCGCGGGCGGCAAGCGCCTGCCAGCGCGGGCCGCTGAAGAGCCGCTTGTAGCTCTGATACGCAAGCTTCGCATTGGCGATGGCGACTTTGCCTTGCAACGCGCGCAGGGATTCCTGCTCCGATGCGGAACTCGAATTTTTGATGTGGGCGGCGAGCTGCGAATCAATCAGCGTGTCAATGCGGCTGACGAAGAAGCTGGCCACACTGGCGACGCGGCTAAGGTCGCCGCCGCGGGCGGCGCATGCCTCGAGGCCAGCGATATAGGCTTCGGCTACGCGTTCGTACACATCCTGCGCGAAGAGCAGGGTGACATTGACGTTGATGCCCTCGGCGATCAACTGCTGGATGGCCGGAATGCCCTCGCGCGTGCCGGGCACCTTGATCATGATGTTCTCGCGGCCAACGGTTTTCCACAGGCGGCGCGCCTCTTCGATGGTGTCCTGCGTTTTGTGGGCGAGCCAGGGCGAGACTTCCAGGCTGACGTAGCCATCGCGGCGATTCGAGGCATCGTAGACCCGCCGCAATACCTGCGCTGCGTCCTGAATATCGCGAATGGCGAGCTGCTCGTAGACGGCTTTCGCGTCGAGGTCCTGGCGCGAGATCAATTCGTTTAGTTGACGGTCGTAGTCGGTGCTGCCCGCTATGGCCTTTTCGAAAATCGTGGGATTCGAGGTCATGCCGCGAAGGCCGTCTTCGTCAACCAGGCGCTGAAGTTCGCCAGTGGAAATCAGATTGCGGCGAATGTAATCGAGCCACACGGATTGGCCGTAACCGATCAGCGCCTTCAGAGGATTCGAGGCTTGCCCCTCGCCGGCCGCAGCGGCCGTGGATTTTGCTGTCAGGCTCATGATTGCCCCCTCAATTATGCGGAATGCAGAGTTGCTATGACCTTTCAGTTTACCGCAGGAGGCGCGCGGCGAGCGACCTTTCCCGAACGACGGCGAAAGGCGGATTGAACCCGTTCCGACGCTTACTCGGGCGGAAGAGATGCGCCCGTCCTGGCGCGGGCGGCGCCGAACGCGCCATGCTTCCGCAACAGGCGCAGAGGGCGCAAGGCAAAATGGAGCGACGAAAGCGGCGGTGGGAGCTGCGCGGCGCGGGCCTCTTCGTCCGCGGGCGCGAAGGCAAGCCGCCAGGCGTATTCCCAGCCAGGCCGCCTGCCGGGGACCAGATGCCTTCGATACTGAAAGCGCTGGCAGGCGCCCCACTGCTGCGGCGCTCGGCTATTCAGCCGACGGCTCAGGCGACGGGCGATTTCGGATGCCACGCGATCGGCATTTGCGCGGCGAAATGCCTCAGGCGGTAAAGGGACGTCCAATATTTGCACAGCTAGAAGCAGGCCCACGGCGATCATTCGCTGGACGCGCAGCGATTCCGCTCGCCGCGCGAGCGAGTGCCAATCGAGGGCCGGATGCGCCTGGATCATTTCGGCTACGTCCGCAATCCACGAAAGCCGCTCCCAGAAGTCCTTGGCGCCGTGAACGCAGAGCATCAATAGGGCGTCTTCCGCGCAGAAGGTGGGCACCTGATGGCCGCTGAGTGATACCGAAGCGAGCCGCAGGGCAAACTCGTCCCAGCGCGGCGCGACCGGGAAATGGCGAAAGGTGCGCTCCGTGTGCAGCTCGACGAGGATTCCGCGCGCCTCGTCAAAATAGCGGTACTCCCCGGGGATTGCCGTGGCGCTCCGACCCTGCGCGGACACAGCCGCGCGAAATCGGGGGCGATATCCCAAATCGAGCAGCAGGGCGTGCGCTGCTGACGCGTCCCTCTGACGGAGAATCAAGTCCAAATCTTCGAATTCCCGCAGCGCCAGTTCGCCATACGCCTGCGCCGCAACGACTGGTCCCTTATAGGGGATGGACTGAATGCCACGCGCGCGAAATTCCGCGAGGATCCGGATCAACTCCGCGGTGAGTTGAAGCGAGCGGGCGGAACTGGCGAGGGCTGCGCGCTGGAGGTGCGCGGCCCATGCCAGGGGAACTGCGTCACGCGCCAGCGAAAGGAGATTGCGGGCAAAAAGAGGCAAAATTGAATTTTCGGCGGCTGCGGCGGCGAGATATTCCCAATCGAGCGGTCCGGATGCGATTCGCCGCGCCTCCTGCGCAATGTGCGGCTGCATCGCGACTCGCGCGCAGCAGATCAGCAGGCGCTTTTCCGGCGGCGCGCTATCGTAGCGGGCGTGCATGAATTCCCCAGGCTGGATTCTACGCTACCGAGCGTGAATTCAGCTTCTTGCTATGCGCGCCACGCGGCGACCAGCTTACGCCGCGATCGGATTGCGATATGGGCCTTCCATTCCGATGCGGTTGCCGATTCGCAGAAGCTGGGCGCGCAAGCTGCTCGGTTCGAGGCCCGCGCTGCCGCACACTTCGCCGAAATCCCGATCGTTGCTGAAAAGAAACGTCTGCGCCTCGCGGCGCGCCTTCAGGGTGCCGAAGCGCCAATCCTCCACGGCCGTCTTAATTACAGCGGTCCAGAGCCTGCGCTCCGCCTCCGCGTCGCCGCTCACCATTTGCGTATTCTCTGTCGTGACCATCGCTTCCCCCGTTTGCTGCGGATTTGCGCGGCGATTGCGCCGCGTTCACGGTGCAAAGAGGCAGGTGGGGAGCCAATGTGGCGCGCGATTTTGCCTGAGCCGGCGACCGGCTATCCGGCAGATATGGCGGGAGTTATGCTTACGGCCGAATTTAGCCCGATTTGCGCTTGGTCGGCGTGGCTGAATCGGAAGCGCGCACATGTTCCCGGGAGGAACAGTTTGACGGGGCGAGGCTGGAATCAGGAGACGACTTCGGCGGCTAAAATCTCGCGGAGCTTGGCGGCCAGAGTCGCGAGGGAGAAAGGCTTCTGCAGCAGGACTGCGTCGTGCTCCAGAATACCGTGCTGGACGATGGATTGGTCCGTGTAGCCGGACATATAGAGAATCTTAATCTCGGGGCGGATGTGGCGGATGCGCTCGCCGAGTTCGCGGCCGCTGATGCCGGGCATCACGACGTCCGTCATCAACAGGTGAATCGGCGCGGCGTGCATGGAGGCAAGTTCGAGGGCCGTGTAGCCGTCGGCGGCCTCGATCACGGTGTAGCCGCTCATTTCCAGGTATTCGTGCGCAAGCTCGCGCACACCTCTTTCGTCTTCCACCAGGAGCACGGTCTCCGAGCCTTTGGGCAACGCGGAGAACGACTCCGGCCGGCGATCGCGCGCCACCGGCGCCTTCGCCTCCTCCTCGATTCGAGGAAGATAAATCTTGAAGCTCGTGCCGCGGCCCGGTTCGCTATAGACCCAGACGTAGCCGCCGCTCTGCTTCACGATGCCGTACACGGTGGCGAGGCCCAGTCCGGTTCCTTTGCCCTTCTCCTTCGTGGTGAAGAAGGGCTCGAAGAGGTGCGCCTGGGTCTCCGCGTCCATGCCGCAGCCGCTATCGGTGACTGCAAGCATCACGTACTTGCCGGGGACGAGCACGCCGCCTCCGACCGAAAAGGAGTCGTCGAATTCCACGTTGCGCGTTTCGATACTGAGGCGCCCGCCGCTCGGCATCGCGTCGCGGGCGTTGATCGCCAGGTTCATGATCACTTGTTCGAGCTGGCTGCGGTCCGCCTTGACGAGCCACAAATCCGGCCCTGAGGCCGTCTCCAACTGCACGTCTTCTCCGATCAGCCGGCGCAGAATTTTTTCCATGTCCATCACGACGCTATAGACGCTCAGCACCTTCGGCGCAAGCATCTGTTTGCGGCTGAAGGCAAGAAGCTGGCGCGTCAAGGAAGTGGCGCGTTGCGCGGCCGTCTGAATCTGCTCGGCGTTGCGGCGGAGGGCGCTGCTTTCGGGGAGGCGCTCGGAGAGAAGGTCTCCATAGCCCTGAATGACCATCAGCAGATTATTGAAGTCGTGGGCGATGCCACCGGCGAGGCGCCCCACTGCTTCCATCTTCTGCGCTTGCCGGAACTGCTCCTCGAGCTGCTTGCGGTCCGTCACGTCGAGCGACATGCAAATCGCGCCCTGAATGTTGCCTCCGGCGCCGCGCAGCGGCTCCGCATGGCACGCGTACGAGCCGCCTTTCCATTCCACCTGGAAAGTGACCGATTCGCCGCCGACGGCGCGGCGGTGCGCCGCGATGGGAGCGAAATTCGGGTCGGACGTGGCGAAGAATTCCAGCAGCGACGTACCCGCAATCTGGTCAGCTTGAATTCCCAGCCGCGCCAATCCCGCCCCGAGGGCCGACGTGAATCGCAAGTCGTGATCCACGGTCCACAGGGCGGCCGGAAGCTGCTCGGCAAGAACGCGAAGCCGCGCTTCGCTGCCTCGCAATTTTTCTTCGGCTCGGCGGCGCTCGATGGCAAAGCCGATCTGTCCACCCACCGACGACAGAAATTCCAAATCGCGCTTCGTGTACGCATTCTCCTGCTGATAGTGCTGGACGACGAGAACGCCAATCGTCGCCGCAGGGGCGATCAGCGGAACGCCGAGCCACGAAGGCGAGGGCGTGCCGACAAGTTCCACTTCTCCTTGCGCGGCAAGCTCGTCGAACGTCTTCTGCGGAATCAGCATCGCGCGCCCGCTGCGGTGCACATAGGCCATGCAACTGCGGTCCGCGGACTGCGGAGGCGGAGGCGAATCGAAGCGGTCCACAAAGAAAGGAAACTGAAAAGTTGCCGTCAAAGGTTCGTACAGCGCCACAAAGCAGTTCTCCGCATAAACTACCTTCGCGAGCGCCAGGTGAATCAGGCGCAGCAAATCGTCCATATTCTCGGTCACGTTCACCGCGCGCGTGATTTCGAAGGTAGCTTGCCGCTCGAGATCGGAACGCTTCCGCTCGGAGATGTCCTCTACCGTGCCTTCATAGCTGACAATCCGGCGGTGGGCATCGCGCACGGCGCGGGCGTTCTCCGAAACCCAGAGCTTGCTGCCGTCCTTACGCCGGACCTCGTATTCGAAGGCTTCCACCACGCCGCGGCGCTCGATGAGGCGCTTGAATCTTTCGCGGGCGCGCGGATCGGCGTACTGCTCGGTTCCAATATCGCGCACGCCGGCGATCATTTCCGCCGGCGACGAATAGCCGCACATCCGTGCGAGCGCGGGATTCGCGTCCAGATAGCGGCCCTCGGGAGTGGTCTGGAAAATGCCCTCGACAGCATTTTCGAAAAGGCTGCGGAACTTATGTTCGGCCTCGCGCTGCGCCTGCTCGATTCGCAGCTTCTCGGTCACGTCCTGGTAGACGGCGAAGCTGCCAATCACCTTTCCGCCGACGCTGAGCGGCACGCCGATGATCTGCACGTCCACCACGGAGCCGCCTTTGCAGCGGCGCTTGGTTTCCACGCGGACTACTTCGCCGGACGATCGCGCCGTCAGGCCGCGCGCTTCCCGCATCAAGTCCCGCGGGGCGATCAGTTCGTCCAGGTCGAGGCCGAGAATCTCCCGCTGCGGGTAGCCGAAGAGCGACTCGAAGGCTGGATTGCACATGCGAATCGTGCCGTCGGTTGCTTGCACCGCGGTGGCCAGGGGATTGTTCTTCGTGAGGGCGTAAAGATATGCGGTGTGCTCCGCCACGGCATCAGTGGGGATGCGGTGCGCTGGTCCCGCCTGCGCCGTCAGGAGGCGCTTGCGGCCGGAGCCGGCTGCTGCAATGGACGCGGTCTGCAGCGCCGGCGGTGCGGACGGCTTTGGGCGCGCTCCGTCCTTATGCTTCCGACGGAGCGCCGGAGTCCTGTTCGCCATGAGCTTGAGATGACCCCAGTATCGGAGCGACTGGGCGCTCCTAGACTGATATCCAGGAGCCAGTTATAAACTTCAGGTTCTCTCACCTCAATGGTACTTTCGTACTAAGGTTTACCACGGAGTTAGTCTTTCGCCGCACCGGGATGATGCGCGGTTGCTTATTGAATGCCGTTCCCCTGGGGAATCGCTTCGCCATCCTTGCGCGGGTCCGACGCGCCGTAATTGACGCGGGCGGCAAAATCCCGCTCCACAGCTTGCCCGCCGCCCATATCGGCCGCATACCTGCCGCGAAGGCGAATCTGGTGCCCGCGCGCGGCAAGCGCGCTTCGCACTTCCGGCGAGATGCCATCCTCGACCTGCACATCGCATCCCGCGAACGTGAGCTTCGTGAAGCGAGCGGCTTCGAGCGCCGCCTGGATATTCATGCCGAAATCCACAACGTCCGACACGAATTGGGCGTGGGCCTGCGCCTGATTGAATCCGCCCATGATGCCGAAGGAGATGCGTTCCTTGCCGCGCTCCATGAATCCCGGAATAATAGTGTGCAACGGCCGCTTTCGCCCGGCCAGCGCATTGGGCGACGCAGGATCGAGGCTGAAAAGCGCGCCGCGATTTTGCAGCGCGAAGCCGGTGCCGTCCGCCACCAGGCCCGAGCCGAATTCCGAGTAATTGCTCTGAATCAGCGAGACCATATTGCCGTCGCGGTCTACCACCGTGAGATAGGTTGTGTCGCCGGCGGAAGAAATTTCGGGATTGCCCGGCCCAACGCTGCAATTGGCTTTCGCCGGGTCAATGAGCTTCGCGCGCGCCGCCGCATAGTCCTTCGAGAGCATTCCGGCTACCGGAATTTTGGCGAAGCGGGGGTCGGCGACATAGCGGAGAAGGTCGGCGTACGCCAACTTCTTCGCCTCGATCATCGCGTGCAGCGCGTCCGCAGAGTTCTGGCCGTACCGCGCGAGGGGAAACGTCTCCATGATGTTGAGCATTTCGAGGGCGGCAATTCCCTGCCCATTCGGCGGCAGCTCGTAGACGGTCCATCCTTGATACGTGGTTGAAATCGGCTCGACCCACTCCGCCGAAAAATCCGCCAGGTCCGCGGCCGCCATCGTGCCGCCTTGCTTCGCCGAGAACGCAAGAATCCGCTTCGCGAGAGCACCTCGATAGAAGGCATCGCGGCCGCCCTCGGCAATCGCCTGCAAGGATCGCGCAAGGCCGGGATTGCGGAAAACCTCTCCCACGCGCGGCGCGCGGCCGTCAATTAAATACGTCGCTGCTGTGTTGGGGTGCGAGCGCAGTTCGCGTTGCGCGTTCGCCCAGTAGGCGGCGTCCCATTCGGGCACCGGGTACCCCTCGCGTGCATACCGGATGGCCGGCTGCAAAACCTCCGAAAATTTCTTGCTCCCAAAGCGATCGAGGAGCTTCGCCCAGCCATCCACCGCCCCAGGCACTGTGACCGTATCTATCCCCAGGTGCGGCATGCGCTGCGCGCCCTTCGCCTTGAGCCGCTCGATGGAAAGTCCCGCGGGCGCCCAGCCGCTTGCGTTCAGGCCATAGAGCTTTCCGCTTTTCGCGTCGTAGACGATGGCGAAAAGATCGCCGCCCATGCCGTTCATCATCGGCTCGACGACGCCCATGACGGCGTTGGTCGCCACGGCTGCATCCACGGCATTACCACCGCGCGCCAGAATTCCCGCGCCGGCCTGCGCCGCGAGCGGGCTTTCGGCCGCGACGATTCCCTCGCGCGTGATTACCATCGAGCGGCCTTGTGTTCGATCCTGCGCGTGCGCCACGGAGGCAGAGGCCAGCGTCAGCGCAAGGACACAGGGCAGGGTGCAGGCAAGAGTTCGGACCGGTGAGCGCATCACAGAGGTTATTTCCTCGGGCGCGAAGACGGCGGCACGACGCGGTTGTTCCGATAGTAGACAACAAGCTGGCCGTAGTGCTCGCCCATGTGCTCCGTGTCACCCATCCATGACCCGATATTCTTCAGTACGCCGGCATCGCCTTCGCGCTGGATCTCGGCCGCGCCATCCGCAACGGACTTCTTCAGGAACGCCACGGTCTGCGCCTTGGTTTTATACTGCGGCCCGGTGGGATCGTTCGCGGCGTGGCCGAGCGTCTTCCCGGCGGCGCGGTTCAGCATATTGTAATTGTCTCCCGCGACGTGCAGCAGCACCTGCTGAAATGTACGCACGCCGGCATTGGGCCGGTAATTGTATTTGGCCTCGGGCCAATCCTCGGCCATTGTGATGATTTTGTTGCCAACACCGTTCCAACTCCGCAGAACAATTTGCGCGATTGACCGTGCTGATTGCGCTTGCGCGGCTTGCGCACCGAGGAGCATGGGAAAGGCTGCAAAGCAAGCGACTGCCAGCAACACGAGACTAACGGCGAAGCGCCTCATCGAAGATCTCCTCTTCTCGGAATAGGTGCACCGGCTAAGCTAGTCGAAGTACGGGGCAGAGTTCAATGCGAATTTGAGATGGCAAGCAGCGGGCCAACAAGTCAGGAGCCGCTGGTGAATTGAATACTGCGAAGCATTCTATCGAAGGTGGGTTTCATCTTTTCGAACTGGTCCTGGGGCGCGACGAATACCAGGAAGGCCGCGCGCCCCTGGCCGCGCGGCACGGCAACCAGCCAATCGCGCTCCGGCTGCGGCTTGCCGTTCGCGCCAGGCATGGGCGAGATGGTCTCCAATTCCACGCTACCGGCGGACGCGCCATTCACCGCGATCTGCTGCAGATCGCCCTGCTGCTTCATGTTGGCGTCGTTCTGTTCCAGATTTTGCGCCACCGCCGCCGTCAGGTCGTGCGCGTTCATATTGAGGTTGGGCGATTGGAGCGCCTGAATCACGACGCCGTAAGCGATCGCGCCATTGGAAACGCCGGCCTGCGGCGCGATCGTCACCGAGCCGGACTTTGGGTCTTGCGTAACGCCCCAATTTTCCGGACGGCTCATCGTGATCATTCCCAGGCTCGCCTGCTCGAAGCGGCCGCTGGGGAGCACGGCGCTTAATGGCGCGGCAGGGACAGTCGCGTTCGGCTGGCCGGATTCGGCGGGCGCATTGGGCAGACGCGCGCCATTCTTGCGATTTTCGGCGGCCCAGCGCCCGCTCTTCGCGCCATCGGCAATTTCCTGCGCGCTGTACGCGTGAACGCCTTCGGCTTCCTTGCGCACCTTTGCGAACTGCGCGCTATCGCCGGAATACTTTCGTTCGGGCCATTCGGCAATCTCCCGTTGAATCGCTTGTTTCCGATTCCCGGGATCCGGGTGATCGCTCAGGAACTGCGGCCCGGAACCGCCCTTTGCCTCGATTTTCTGGAAAAAATCCGCCAGCGCCACGGGATCGTAACCGGCCTTCCAGAGAATGATCGCGCCCACGGCATCTGCCTGCGATTCATCGCCGCGCGAATATTTCAACATCAAGGTGCCCGCGCCAAACTGAATTCCCGCTTGCGCCAAGGTGCCCCAGATGCCACCCAGGCTGCTGCCCGTGATCGCGCCGGCAATCCCTGCCAGGCCCCCCAGCAGAGACGATTTCTGCGCCTGCTTGGCGGAATGCTGCATGTAAACGTGGGCCATTTCGTGCCCCATTACACCGGCCAGCTCCGCTTCGTTATCGGCCGCGGCGATCGTGCCGATATTCACGAACATCGGGCCGCCGGGCAGCGCAAACGCATTGATGTCCTTATCGGCGAGGACGTGGAATTGAAATGGCCATGATCTATCCGGCGGAATCGTCTTCGCCAGCCGCTTGCCGAGCGACTGAATATATTTCGTCTCCGGGGTGGAATCCGGCAGCACAGGCATCTGCTTATAGACCTCGGCCGCGGCCTGCAATCCAAGCTGCTCTTGCTGCTGGCGGCTCATGGGCGCATTGCCGGGATCGGGCAATTCAGGTGTGGTCCCAGCGCCGGCCGCCACCATGATGGCGAGGCTGCATGCTAAGAAGACCACGGTCCAGCGGGCGTGCATCCGGTTTTTGAGCGTCAGCATGAGATTTTTACGCAGTGCATCCTGCGCAATTAGAGTAGGGCTTCTGCCGCTGGAACGGAATACCAGCAAATCAGTAGGAGAGGAGACGCGGTAGCGGCAGCGCGAAACGACGCGTCCGGCTACTCCTGAGGCTTCAGCTTGAGGCGGCTTTTATTTTCTTCGAGGAAGGCGCGCAGATCGCCGGAAACGTCGAGGAGCCGGACCCATTGCTCGTAATACAAAGTCACCGGGAAGCGGCCCAGGCCGTACACGCTGACGCCTCCCTTTTCACCCACGCGAAATTCCAAGCTTCCCTTGCGCCGGCCGCCAGACTGCTTTTCGAGTTCGGCGATGCGTGCGAGCAATTCTTCTTTGGTCGGTTCCGTCATGCGCTCTCCCCCCCAGCTCTGAAACGATGATATCACCGCCGCAAATAAAAGCGCCGCCGCTTCACCCGAACGAACAAAGCGGCGGCGCGAGGCGCTCTTTCTGCTGTGTTCGCGCTAGTCCGTTATTTGTTCCACCGCTTTCGCAATCATCACGGGCTGCGAGCTGACGGAATCGAAGAGAACGAATCCGACCACGCGAAGCGCTATCGGCGACGATCCGGAGAGCGCGGAAAGCCCGCTGAGGCCGACGAACCGCGTGGCATTCGTGGTCACCACCGTGAGCGGATTGGGCAGCAGGAGGCCCGCGGTGCGGTCGTCGTTGAGCTGAAAGCTGCCAGCATCGCCCGACTGCACGTTGGTGCTGCCGACCACCCAGTCACCCGCCTGTCCTTGGCGGCGGAGCACGACGCGATGAACGGTCAGAGTCTCGGCGCCGTTAACGGTTGAAAGCGCGCCGCCGAGGTCCACCCGTTGTCCGGCGGCCATGGCGCTATTGTTGAACAGCAGCGTGGTGAGCGGCAGGCTGATGTTGCCGATGCGATATCGCTCGGAGCCATCCAGAGAGAAGGTTGCAATCTGCCCATCCTGGAACGTGTTCAGGTCGGGCAGTTCGGATCGCACGTACAAATCCGCGGCCGTGGCTGCCTGCGGCGCGGGCGGACGAACGCTCGTCAGTAAGCCGCCGACGTAAAAGTGATCGTTCGAGACCACTTCGATTTCGGATGCATCAATTGCCTTCGTCACGCGGTCGAGCGTGCCGGAGACGGAGACAATCGTATTCGTGGTGAACTGGTTGATCGGCTGGTCCGAATCGTCGAGCACGGTGCTGCTGTCAGCTTGCACCGCCCACTGCCGCCCCTTCGGCCCCTGCATCGTGAACGAGTTGTTGCCGGTCACTCCCACGACGCCGGCGTGAAAATCGTCAATCGAGACGTTCGAGTCATCGGCGGCCAGCAACGCCATGTGGAAAGTTGGATTCACCACGCCCGTCACCTGCCCGCTCTGATCCACAGGAAGCGATTTCGCGATATCGAACTCCATGCGCAATCCCACAAGATCATCGTCATTCAGCACGAACGGATTCTTGAAATTCACGGTTTCGGTGGATTGCGAGAGCGTGCCGTTGATCGTGCTGACCGTCGGCGGATTCACGCTCGTGTCCAGGTAGCCGATCGTCACGCTCGAGAGCGTAATCGTCGCCGAGCTGTACGTTCCGGTGGGCACGGCGTTGAGGTCCATCAGTTGATGCAAGCCGCTGAGCTTCGCAAAGTCTATCGTTTGCGGTGCGCTCGGCATTACGTTGACGTTCGTTATGCCGTTGTAAAGCGTCGCCCCCGTGATCGTCACCTGGCACGAAATCACGCTTGGCAGCGGCGCGTCAGTCCCCACCGTGAATACCGAAGCCATCTGCTGGTCAGGCGAAGGCGAGTTGGCGCCCATGCCGCCGCCTCCGCAACTCGCGAGCCCCAGCATCCCCAGAACACAGGCGAACACACCCATAGCCCTTGCTATCCGCATCGGCAATCTCCTTATTCGGTTTCGCAAACGAGCGATTCAGTTGAGCGCCGAAAATCCACGTTTTCAGCCGCTGCATATCGAACACAACCGCTCCGGGAAAGTTGCGCGATGCGCGAGGAACGCCGCCGGGGCAAGACAGCACTTTCCAGCCTGCGTGCATCGAAAGTAACGCATCCATTCGGGTTGCCCCACGGCATCCGATTCCGGATGATGGGGGGAAACATTTCGAGGAGGAGCAAAAGAATGCGCCACAAATCGGTGTGGGCGATCGCGCTGCTGGCCGCGGCAATTGCCGCGGGGTGCTCGCGAAAGCCGAGCGACTCGGCGGTCGTCACAAACATCAAGTCGCAGATGTTCTCCGATTCGCAGCTGAAAGACGCGTCCTTGCAGGTTACTGCCAGCAAGGGAGAAGTCACTCTAAGCGGCACTGTGCCAACCGACGCCGCGCGCCTGGATGCGTACAAAATCGCCGCGCAGACCGCCGGGGTCACCAAGGTAAATGACCACATGGCCGTCGAGCAGGCGCAAGCGGCGCCGCAGGAAACCGCAGCAGCGTTGCCTGTGCCTTCGCCCGCGCCCGAGCCCGCACCGGTCGCCAAGCCTTCGCGCGAGCGAAAGCATTCCACGCACGCGAAGAAGGCGCGGCGCTCCGTGGCCGACGCAACTCCGCCCGCCGACCAGCAGACCGATCAGCCAGACAATTCTCCCGAGCCGGCGGCAGCGCCTGCGGACGCACCCGCGCCGCCTCCGGTCGCAACCCCTGCCCCGCCGCAGCCGCCTTCGCTGCAACAGATCGTGGTTCCCGCCGGCACGCCGCTCAGCGTCAGCATGATTGATAGCGTCAGCGCCGAAAACGATGAAGCGGGCGAAGTGTTTCACGCTTCGCTCGAAAACCCGCTCCGTATCGGCGAGAAGCTTGTTGTTCCCAAAGGCGCTGACATCTACGTGCGCCTGGTGAGCGCGAGCAAAGCCGGCCGATTCAAGGGCAAAAACGAATTGACGCTTGCGCTCGTCAAGCTCGAATATCAGGGCCGGTCCTATCCGCTCGTAAGCGACACTTACGTGGACGACGGTTCCTCGCAAGGCAAGAGCACCGCGAAAAAAGTGGGCGGCGGAGCGGCGCTGGGCGCCATCATCGGCGCGATTGCGGGGGGCGGAAAGGGCGCAGCCATCGGTGCGGCGGCAGGCGCGGGCGGCGGCGGAATTTACCAGGGCATTGGAAAGCCGAAGGATCTCACTATCCCC
>DATNDJ010000019.1:0-32985 GCA_035553255.1 Candidatus Acidiferrales bacterium
CAGAAGTGTCCACGGCAGGGCGTGCGCCAGCCGCTCCGTCGTGTATAATCACCAAGGCTTAGAGCAAGCGGGCGTCGTACAATGGCAGTATAGAAGCTTCCCAAGCTTCGGACGTGGGTTCGATTCCCATCGCCCGCTCCAGTCACCTTGCCTCCCACTAACAACTTAGCGATAGGGCGCGGCGGCGAAAGTCGGCAATAAGACAGAGCGTCAAGGGTGGCACCGAAGCTCTCGTCTTCGATCCCCACCGGCCCCTGCCACTCGTCTCACGGACTTCACAGGCCCTAGCCAGCAAAAGGCAGATTTAAGAATGTTTCGTGTTGGCGGCGAATCGAACCGCCGGCACGGATAGCACGCCAACACTAAAATTGAGAATATCGAATGATTGCTCGTAGCGCACGTGCCTTGGGTGCACCATCAACGACTCCAACAGCGATTCGTGCACAGCTGCTTTGCGCATGCGGCTAATCGCCCAGAGCGTCATACACACTTTAAGTACCCCTTCAGTATAGCTTACGAGCGCGCCGCTCATACCGCGGATAAACGACACAGAGTCGCCGCAAGAAGGGCTGATGTCATCCTCTCAGAGTCGCTCGGCCAATGGGCGCTGTGCAAAATTGAACATATATCGCAGCGCAGATGACGCGATGCTTGGTATCGGCCACCGGGACTTTGGGCCGGCCGATCCTGGGGCCGGATGCGACCGTATGCATCGCCTGCGCCAGCCTCAGATACCGAATTTCATGACAACTCAACCAAGAGGTTAATTCATGGCTGGCACTATCGAAGAGGTTAGGTCTTTCCCGCCGCTCGGACCTGCGATCAAAGTTCTTATGGTATGGCCGCGTTTTCCTGCCTCTTTTTGGAACCTCGGGGAGGTGACGGAAATCGTGCCGGAGCGCTCACTCGTGCCTCCGCTCGGGCTCATCACCGTGGCCGCGCTTTGCCCAAAACAATGGAGAATCCGTCTCGTTGACCTTGCCTTTGAAGAGTTGAGCGATCAGGACATCCTGTGGGCAGATATTGTGATGGTCAGTGCGATGGCAGCTCAGCGCGAAGGCGTGCGCCAAACGCTTGAACGTGCTTCGAAGCTGAACCGGCGAACCATGATCGGAGGTCCTTACGCCAGCAGCGAACCGGAGGCGCTACTGCCGCTGGCTGACCACGTAGTTGTCGGCGAGCCGGATGAAGTCTTCCCGGAGATCGCCGCCGATCTCGAACGCGGCTCGGCCCGCAGATTGTATCGTGTTACGGAAAAGCCTGACGTCAATCGCACGCCGGTCCCGCGTTTCGACCTTTTGGCGCTGGATAAATACACCCTCATGTCGGTCCAATTTTCGCGGGGCTGCCCGTTTACGTGCGAATTTTGCGACATCATAACGATCTACGGACGCCGTCCACGGACGAAATCTTCGGCGCAACTGATCGGAGAACTCGACGCGCTTCTGCGGCTCGGCTGGCGTAAAGATGTATTCATAGTCGACGACAATTTTATTGGAAATCACAAGGCGGCTTTACAGCTCGCCCTGGACCTAGGAGGCTGGCAGCGCCGCAATCGGTACCCGTTCGCGTTCTTTACCGAAGCTTCCATTAATCTTGCGTCGCGACCGGAACTGCTGGATGCGATGGTCAAAGCAAATTTCTGCCGTGTATTCATCGGGATCGAATCGCCCTCCGCAGAGTCGCTCAAAGAAACGAAGAAGTTTCAGAATCTCCGCCATGACACGTTGGACAGCATACGCTTGATTCAGCAGCACGGTCTTTGGGTGATGGGCGGTTTTATCGTCGGATTCGACAGCGATCCACCGGACATTTTTGACCGGCAGATTGAGTTCGTAGAGCGTGCCGCCATCCCTTGGGCGATGACGGGCGTCCTGCAAGCACCGCCTACCACTCCGCTGTACGACCGCATGCGAACGGAGGGCCGGCTCCTTCCGAGCAATCCCGAACCGAGTAATTTTGATCCTCCGAACTTCCGAACGGTGCTGCCACTGCCCGAACTGCTCGACGGCACAAAGCGGATGCTGCTTGCACTTTACGAGCCGCGTTGCTTCTACCAACGTGTGCTCGATTCACTGGACCGCTGGCAACTTCGGGCTGAACAGAGAGCTTCGCGGATTTCCCCGCTGTATTTATTGAAAGCACTGCTCAAATCTTTTTGGAAACAAGGCGTGCTTTCAGACTATCGCGGTGCGTATTGGGGCTATATGCGACGGCTCATGCTGCGCTGGGGATTGCACCCGGAGAAAAGGCGACTTGGGTTCGAGCTTGCGCTCTCCGGTCACCATTTCATCCGTTACGCACGGATGGTTGCCGGGTCTCTAGACACTGAAAGCCGCCGGGCAGTTCAATCCGCGCGGCCCTGTCGTTGAGATCTATTTTAAAGCAATAGTTCCAGGCTCCGTCTGTTTCTGTATACCCGCCAAGCAGGTCTATTTCCACTTGAGCGTGTTCTTATCCCTGCTTGCTGGCTTGGCGTGCTGTTGCGGTTTCTGTATAACGATCGCGCCGATTAAGAAAGGATCAGTCGAAACTGCATCTTATCTCTGGCAAGAAGCCACTAGTTCTTGCGGCAGCCGGAGTAGCCCCAGCCATAAACGCCGAACAATAGATCCCCACGAGAACGACGATCAAAATAGTTTCCACCTGGACTCTCGCTAATCAGGGCAAAGCCAGTTGACTGATCCGCAGAAGAAGCGCCCTGCTTTCCCCTGGAGACACCATGCTACGAAAGACGAAGGGGGATATCTGTTCACATCGACACACTTGCAAAGCTTATTTGTTGAATTCGTAGGTGTCTGGCAAGAATGCGCAACTTCGTAGTTGCCCGTCGCCGTCCTATAGTGAGGGGGTTGGACATGTAAAGCCAAACCATCGCTACCTGCTTGAAGAATATGGGCCGTCCATCACCCGGTGGTAATCGGAGTAAGTAAGAATCCTGTCAATGTTGAGGCTCTTCAAACAAAGGATCCTGGCACTTGCCCGGACCTCGAGGCGATTCGGCACCCAGACGTCGTGTCCGACGCGCATCTCCTCCAAGCTGATGTGGGAGCCTCGCTGCACGCGCGCCACAAACAATCCCATCGAGAACGCCTGCGTCACCTGGCCATCGACCTTGATCCAGCCGAAGTCTTCTTTATCGACCCAAAGCTTGCCTTCGACTTTAGAGAACATCTTGCCGTATTTGCCGTGCGCCTGATATCCCACGTGCGGCGTGGCCTGAACCACGTAAGCCAGCCTTCCGTCGACTACTTCTTCGCCAATGAGCTGGAAGTCGAAGGCATGGAGAACTTGGTCGAGGAAGGACCGGTTTTCCCTTTCCTTGCCAAGGCGAATAGTTCGCTCCATCGGCGTTTCGTGCTTCAGCTCCTCAAGATCCTCATCGCTTTTCCTCTGTTCCTCGGCCGATGGCGGATGCCCATTGTGTTCTACGAGCTGCGCAAAGCGAGCGCCGTTCACAGGAATAGTCCTAGTGAGGTCGATGTTCTCCGACTTCACTTGGCCCAGAGAGTTCAAGCGCCGGTCCTCATCGCGCTCCGTGTACGCGTACTGGTCGCGCGCCTGCCAATTGCGCTTGGTGGCCGCGACCGACAGTTTCAGGATCTGATGGGCATCCAATACATTGGAATGGTTCTGAAACTGTGCTGGAGAACTCCCGGCAGTTTGAGCAAAGATGGCAGACGAAACCGCGAGTATTGCCAGGACTACCCGCATCAATGATTTAGTCAGCATTCCCACTCTTGCGGTTGAGGTACGCGGTCGAACACTCCCGAGAATCGGGATTCATACAGCAAGACTAACGCGGTCGGAAGTCAGCGGCTGTGCGAAATGGGACAGACTTACTTCTGTTCGTATTTGAACAGACCGGCGAGCATCAATACGAGTACGCTTTATTTCGCCTCAGAGCCTTCGAGTTGTTCCACAGCGGAGTCTGATCGCTTATGGGAAAAGTGAGCTGGAGGGCGCGCGGAAATCGGCTCAGTTCTTATTCGGCCAGTGGTTAATCGCAAAGCAATTTCGCCAGGACTGCGACGGGCTCACATTTTGTCAATCGTTCTTATCCGGCCATGCCTATTGCAGGGAGGGACGCTCATCACTTTCTCGGTTCCAAGCCGCGCCCAAAAACACCAACATCACTGAGAGCTCCATCCAACCCAGCAAACCGATTACGGCTGCTAATCCGCCGTAGACAGGTCCGAACTGCGTCTTCCGGACGTAAATTCCAAACAATTCATTGGCGGCCCACCATAGACCTGTCGCTATACCCGCTCCCGGCAGGACGGAACTCCAAGTGGCCGCGCGCGGTTCCGCAAAACGGTAAATGAAAGCCAAAACCAGCATTACGATAATCATTGCCGCCAGAGAGAAAATGCCCGTCCACGAGGCGCGAATCAATGAAGAGTCGCCAAATCTGTTTATCATTAATTGCCGCAGCGGCCCGCCAAACACGCTCAAAGTAACGGCCACGAGCCATGTGCAGGCTGCAACAGCAAATAAAAGAAGGGCACGAAGCTGCCGTCCCAGAAAAGACTGCCCCGAGCGGCTTCCGTTAATCATGTGAAGTCCCTCCATCACGAGCTTCATCGTTTGCAGACCCACGAGCAGTGTTCCAACCCAGCCGAGAACTGTCGAATACCAGGCGCTTACGTCTGGGCGAAAAACAAAATGAGACACGAGTTGCCAACTGCCTGGAGGGAGAATCCTCTGAAGCTGAGGCACAAGCTCCTGGCCCCATTTTCCTTCCAGGTAAAGTCTTAGCGTTCCTAGAACCGCGAGCAAGACTGCAAAGAAGGAAAGAAACATGTTGAAGGCGACTGCCTGTGAAATCATGCCGCATCGAGGAACGATCCTTGCGATGGAGCGGAGGAGTCTTTTTGTAAGGAGGGCCAACGTCATAACGGAATCCTACTATTACGCAGGGATTGTGAACGCGAAGAGAATTCCAGTTCACCAAGCACGGAGTTGAGGAACTGCCGCATTATTTGCGGATATCGCAACGTTCTTGACGGATGCACATTGAACGGTGGCGTGAAGGTTTTTAGTTCCGGAAAGAGGGGACCCGGTCGGCTGTCTTCGTTACTTACGGTGTTCTTGGGCTGTGACGGTAACCTCTACGTGGGCTCCCTTTTTGAGGCCGATGTCATCGCCATGTTCATCGGTTAGCGTATTTTCAATACGAAGATTTCTATACCCGCGGTCGGCTCCGTCAACGGCAATCTGTGCTCTTTCGGGTTGGTTCAGACGCGGGGACAGGATGATTTTGTCGACCGTTCCGGACATGGTGACACTCGGTTGTTCTGGGATTCGCGCGGTATCGAAATTCAATTCCGCTATTCTCGCTGACTTCGCCATGCGCGGCTTTGCCATTTCACTCCTGATGCCGGTTCTTGTCGATGCGTCGGACTCTTTCCTAGTTCTTTTATGCGACATGGATTGATCATGACATCGAGACGAAGGACATACAGTTCCGTTCCGCACAGTTACGAAATATACCGGCATCCATTTGAGAGGCCGGTCGGATCGGCGAAGTCAAAGAGTCGCGTGAGCGGGATTATCCGGCCTGTCCGCTTTAGCACAGCCACGTCGAATGAGTCCTGTTATGTTAGCCGAATGTCTGGAGCTTGAATGAAACGCACGAAGAAAATGGCTTCCTCCCTTAGTGGCTTCTCTTCAGGAGCCAGCTTGGGAGGCAAGGTCTCGCGCTATCGGGACAAACAGAGTATCTATAAGCAAGGTGCGCCTGCTTATACGCTGTTTTACATCCAAGAGGGGAGGGTGCAACTCAGTACCGGAACGAAACAGCAGCCATCAGCAGTTACCGCCATTCTGGGGGTAGGTGATTTTTTCGGCGAGATTTGCCTTGCAGGCTACCCCCTTCGTATGTCTACGGCCGTAGCGTTGACCGCCAGTTCCATACGTTCTATCAAGAAAGAAAAGATGCTCGAAATGCTTCGCAAAAAGAATAATAAGATGTCAAATTCCCTGGTAGCGTATCTGCTGTCCAGCGTCCAGAAGTACAAGGATCATGTTTCGGAATTACTGACTTCTTCCGCCGAGCAGCGGCTGGCTAGCGTGCTTCTGCGGCTGGCGCACTCGGACAAAGGCGGCCGGCCGGCTGTTGAGATTCCCATTCTGAGTCATCAAGTTCTCGCGGGGATGGTCGGGACCACGCGCCCGCGAGTCAATCTGTTCATGAATCGCTTCAGGACGCAGGGATTCATAAATTACGATGTGGGATTATTAGAAGTTCGTCCGTCTTTGCGGAAAGTTCTTCAGAATCGTTAGCGGTTAGCGGTAACCCCGGAAGCCCCTCGCTTTTATGGAAATTTACCTCCGGCGTGCCGGTGTGCTGGCTAGCATGCCGACTGTCCACTATTGAACACCACAAGGCTAAGGCTTCATGCTATGCTTCCGTTTTGTGATGGTTTCTCCCGCTCGTCGTGTATCCGCGAAGGTCCATCGCTCTCTTCGGAAGGCGCATTCAAAAAATCCTGCATTTGAGGTGAATCTATTCCTCGCGTCCGCCGGTCTAGGGAGAAACGTTGTCAAGTTCCGAGCAAAAGAAATCATCTTCGCGCAGGGCGATCCTGCGAAGAATGTGATGTACATTCAGGAAGGCGGTGTGAAGCTTACCGTTGTCAATGAGATAGGTAAGCAAGCAGTTGTGGCGATCCTTGGACCCGGCGATTTTTTGGGGGAAGGGTGTCTTGCAGGCCGGCTCATTTGCATGGCGACTGCGACAACGGTTGCACCCACCACCGTGCTCGTCATTGGGAAAAACGAGATGATTCGGGTCCTCCACGGGGAACACGAGTTCTCCGATCGTTTCATCGCCTATATGCTGGCGCGAAACATTCGAGTGGAAGAGGACCTGATAGATCAGCTCTTTAATTCTACTGAGAAACGGCTGGCGCGTACTCTGCTGTTGCTCGCACGTTACGGCAAGCCGGGCAGTCCTCAAAAAGTACTCCTCAAAATATCGCAGGAGATGCTGGCGGAGATGGTTGGCACGACGCGTTCCCGTGTCAATTTCTTCATGAACAAATTCAGGAAACTGGGCTTTATTCAATACAACGGCGAGATCCAAATTCACAATTCCCTATTGAGCGTCGTCCTGCACGAGTAAGGAGCCATTTCCGCGAGACGAATCTCGTAATCAACTACGCTGAGCGACATCGGCTGGGACAAATCAACTATCTCCATCGCGAGATCATTGGTGGTCGGTGAAATCGGAGAGACCAAGACGGAAGGTTCCGCAAAACCGTTGCCCTTGGACTCGGATTTGGCAATCGTTTTGAAGGAGCATCGAGAAAGAAACAAGCACTACCAATCGCAATGGATCTTTTCCGCGTAAGTCCTTGAAAACTCGAGCGGAATTAATTTCGATTCCCATCGCCCGCTCCAGAATCAACTTCCTTCAGCCGCGAATTCTCGACGTGCGCTAATCCCCGAACAGGACGCCGGCGGCGTCAGTCAAATATTGCTCGTCGCTGAGCATCTCGACCAGTTCGCCCGGGAACATGGCGATTTCGTTTTGCAGGTATGCCGCCAGCTCGCGATAAATCTCGCGGCGCGCGTACGGCGCAAGTTCGTTGCGCCGGCGGAGCGCATCCTGGATGAGTCCTGCCAGCTCCGGCGTCGCCGCCCGCCGCAGCCGCATGGCGATCGAGGGATACTCCGCGAACGAATTGTATTTCTGGCGGCCCGCAACCTCGTCCGCCGGTGCGGCCAGCGGCGTTTCGCGGACGACGAGCGTTCCAGCCACGCGGTCGCCGAAGCGCTGCATCGTCCGGCTGCTCAGCACCGAAATTCCGCCCACCAGATACGCGAACGGCAGGGCATCCACCGCGCGCATCAGGTTTCTGGTCCATGCCTGCTCGATTCGCAGCGGCAGCCCGGATTGATCAATCACGCGCAAATGGAAGAGGCGCTTTCCGATCGTCTGCCCGTTCCACAAACCTTCCAAAAGCGCGCCATAGGCAAACCCGATCGCAAATTCCGCCAGCGTGACCGTCATCACGCCGAAACCAGGCGCCTTCGCGAAGATCGCGTACACCACGTAACCTAATCCGTTCACACCCGCCAGCACGATCACCATGTCGAGCAGCATCGCGTAAAGCCGCGGCGCAGGGCCGGCCAGCGGCAATCGAAAGAGCACGCCTTCGGGCGTGGCAACGGTCAACTCAGCGGTGGTCAGTGATCGCTTGGGGTGCGATGCCATCATTTACTCTCCGCGGCGGCGAGCACATGCCCGGCGCTTTCCGCGCCCTCTTGTCTTCGCCCGATCAGCAGAAGATACAGCGTCAGCAGCACCAATTCCGCCGCCCCAGCCGCAATCTTGAATCCATACGGCAGCACCGGCGCGTGGTGCTGCGAGAAAAACGCCTCCATCAGCCCAGCCCACACCAGCATCAGCGCCAGCCCCGCGATCAGCAGCAGCCATTCCCGAATGGATTGGCGCATGTTGCGATCTTCGCGCCGGTGCAGCAGCAGGCGCGCCAGGTAGAATCCCGCCTGCCCGGCAATCAATATGGACGGAATCTCGAACGCGCCGTGCGGCAGCAGCCATGCCGTGACGAACACGCCGAAGCCCTGTTGCGTGTAACGAACGGCCACTGCCCCGAGCAGCAGCCCGTTTTCAAAGAGCAGCAGCGCCGTGCCAATTCCAAACGTGACGCCCAGCGCCGCAGCCAGCAGCGCCACCTGGATGTTGTGCGTGATGAGTTGCGCCGAGAACATCGCCTCTACCTGTGTGGAATCCAAGCGCCGATTCTTCCCCTGCTCCTCCTGATGCACGCGCAGGCTCGGATTGCGCAGGTAATCGGCGGGAAGCAGCACGTCCACCGCGGCGGGATCGTAGCGCACGGCCAGCCCGCCCATCGCGCAGCCCAGAATAGTGACCAGCACGGCCAGCGCGAAACAGCGGGACTGCCGCCGGAATGCCTCTGGAAACGCGGTGAAGATCCGCAGCCAGCGCCGGGGCCGCCAAAGTTCGGAACGCGTCGGTCGCGCATAATAAAGCTCCGCATATGCGCGCGCCACCAGCCGTTCGAGATACTGCCTCAGCTCGGGCGCCAAGGCGCCGTGCGTCACACGATTCAAATCCGCGGCCGTTCGCGCGTAGAGATCTTGCAGCAGCTCGGCTTCCGCAGGCTTCAGCCGACGATCCGGCCGGCCCTCCAGCTGCGCGAGCAGCGATTCGAGCTGGCTCCAGTGCGGCCGCTCCTGCGCTTGAAAGCGTTCGAGGTCCAAAATCACACTCGTTGCTCCCTTTTACCTTCGAGATATCCCTCGACGGCCGTTCGCAGAAAATCCTCGGGCGGCACAAACCGCAGCCCCGCGCCCATCTGACGAAGCTGCCGCGCCAGGGCCCCGAGCCGCTGATTTTCCTTTTCGCCCGCAAGCGCCCTGTACACGTCCTGATCCGTGCGAACTTCCTCGCCCGGTGAAAATGCGGGGCGCGCATGGGCGGGCAGAACACTCGTCATCAGGACAACATGCGACGAACGCAACAGCGCCATTCCGCGCCGCATCGAATCCGAAATGGATCGCTCCGACAATTCCGCCAGCATCACCAGGTAAGCGCGCCGCCGCAGCCGCACTCGAATCTTGCTGAAGAGCGCCTCATAATCCGCCGTCGTCGGCAAGGGCTCCAGATTCAGCAGGCGATCGCGAAATTGATGGAATTGGAACTGCCCGGTTCCCGCGCGCAGCCAGGATTTCGGCTCATCGGCATAGGTGACGAGCCCGAATTCGTCGCCCAGTTCCAGCGCGACGGTTGCGCCCACTAGCGCCGTTTCCACCGCAAGATCCAGCAGCCGCCTTGGCGCGCGGTTCGTCCGAATGCCGCTTTCAGCTTCGAGTGCCGGATCAATCGCCTGCGCGGAGGCCCGCGATTGGTCCACCACAAAATAGACTTCCTGCTTCTGCTCCCACTGGAAAAGCCGTGTCACCGGGGCGCCGCGGCGGGCCGTGGATTTCCAGGCGATTTCCGAAAAGTTGTCGCCCGGCTGATATTCGCGCAGTCGCTCGAAATCGCGCCCATGGCCGGTCCACGGCGTTTCCCGCGAGGCCACCAGCGCGCGATAGACGGGACTCCGCAGAATTTCACTTCGGCCAGGACGCAGATCCGCGTCAATCCGCAATGGAGCGGGTGAATCGAACCATCGGCGCAATCGCCAAATTCCGAATTGCGATAGCCGCTCGATTCCAATGCGCGGCCCAGGCCACAACCCGCGGCGAAGCAGCGCGACCTCCGGCGTCCACGGCCAGAGCTGCACCGGCGCGCTGCTTGCCGGGCCGGAGCTTTCGTCGGCCGCGCCTTGTCCAAGCTTCAGTCGTTGCGGACCGCCGTTCACGCGCATGGCGCTTTCGCTGTCAGGCGTCGCCGGCATTGCCGCCACGCCGAGCTCACTGCGCATGCCGCGCCGCACGGAGCCCGCAAGGGCGAGCGGAATCCGAATGCTCTGCCCCTCGCGTCCGCGAAGGCCTTTTTCCGGCGGCAGCAGGAAGGGCGCGAATTCCATGCGCGCCATCCAAAGCGCCATTGCGTCATAAAGCGCGAGAAGGCCAGCGGCCGCGGCGATCAGATCAAGCCACAGCCATCCGTGCGCTAGCCTAGGCGCAACGCACGCCGCAACACCGAGCAATCCCAGCAGCCACGCAAATCCAGCCGTCGGGCTAAGCAACGTTCCCGAAGGTTGAAACGCGACCCTTTGCGCTGACTTTTGGCCTAGCGGCAGCTCGCGGGCCGCCGCGGCCGCCGGGGATTGCGCTTGCGCAAAATGCGCCGCGCTTGGCTCCGCTGCGCCGAATGGATTGCTGTCCGTGGCCGTCGTCATTGAGCTCGCTTCTCTGCCTTGAAATGACTTGCGAACTGCACCCGCCCGCTACCGCGGCACTTCCACCGCTTGCAGCACCGCATGAATCACTTCCCGAAGCTCGACGCCCTCCATCTCGAATTCCGGCCGCAGCAGCATGCGATGCTCGAGCACCGGGGCAGCGAGCGTCTTCACGTCCTCGGGCAGCACGAAATCGCGCCCTTCGAGCGCTGCCAGTGCCCTTGCCGCTCCAAGCAGCGCGAGCGTCGCCCGCGGGCCGGCGCCGATCCACACCGCAGCGTGCTCGCGGGTCTGCCGAACCAGGCTGACGATGTAGCTGCTCACGGCTTCGCTGACGCGCACGCGCGCCGTCGCTTCCCGCAAGCGATCGAGTTCGCCCGGCTGCAACACTGCCGAGCGCAGCTCTTCCGCCAGCCGAAGCTCCGGGGCTTGCCCTTCCGCCACCAGCTGTGCCAGTTCGTTTTCCTCTTCTATCGCGGGATAGCCCATGTGGATTTTTACGAGGAAGCGATCCTTCTGCGCCTCCGGCAGCGGATACGTTCCCTGATGCTCGATGGGATTTTGCGTCGCAAACACGACGAAGACGCCTGGCAGCGGGCACGTCGCGCGGTCAATCGTCACCTGCCGCTCTTGCATCGCTTCCAGCAGGGCCGATTGCGTCTTTGCCGGCGCGCGATTGATTTCGTCCGCCAGCAGGAAATTCGTAAAAATCGGACCGCGCACCAACCGGAATTCCTGCGTCTTCAGATCGAACACGCTCGTGCCGGTAATGTCGGCCGGCATCAGGTCTGGCGTAAACTGAATGCGCTGAAATTCGCCGGCCACCGCGCGCGCCAGCGCCTTCACCAGCAGCGTCTTCCCCACGCCGGGAACGCCTTCGATCAGCGCGTGGCCGCCCGCAAGCAGCGTCACCAGCGCAAGATCAATCGCTTCGCTTTGGCCAACAATCACGCGGCTCAGCGCTTCGCGGACGCGCCGCGCCCCGCTGGTGACCGCCGAAAGCGCGCCATTGCTTTGCGTTTCCGCGCTCGCGAGCTGCGAGTGCCCATTCGGGTCCAGCACCGGTTTCTCGTTCATACGATTCGTGCCTCCTCGGGAGTCCTCTTCGGCATAGCCGAATTCTGACGCCGCCCCTCGCTCCGGGCAGCAGCGAGGCCCTTTGCGGAGTTGCGGCGCTCAGCGATCAATTTCGTCAGTTCCTTGTATCCGGATAAAGGTGATTGCGCCATCGCCGCGCCCAGCCGCGGCCCCCAGTGTGGGTCGGCCGAAATCGCGTCTGCGTCCTGCGGCGAGCGGCGGCGAAACTGCTCCCAGCATTCGGCGACCACCTGCCCTGCCGCAACGCTGCGCTGGAGAAGCCGTTGCCCGGCCACGCCGGCGATTTCCCCATTGCGGACGATCTCCGCGCCCCACTCGCGCGGCGCCCGGCGCACCAAATCGCCGCTCAGGCTCCAAAGCAACGCCAGCAAAGTCATCCAGAAAAGGAGCAGCGCCGCTTGCAGCCGGTAGCGCTGCACCAGCCAGAGCACGCCCTCATTTTGATAGAGCCCGTGCAACGTTTCGTCCACCCAAATCACCGCCCGCCCCCCGGCAAGGAAATCCAGCAGCACGGGATTGGGATGCGTCTTGATCGTCTCGTTCAACAGAAAAAATTCCTGGCTCGCAACGACGAGTTCGCCTTTTCCCGCCTGTCGCATCGCCATGTAGACGTACGGCGCAGGCGCGTCGGCGCCGCCGCTATCGTCCGCCGGAGTTGCATAGAGCGCGGTCCATCGCGCATCCGTCTTAAGCCACGGCGCGTTCGCGCCTAAAAACATCGTCTCGCTTCCCGCCGGCATTGCGGCCGAAGCGGGAGAAATCCACGTCGGAGCGGACTGATCAGAAGTTGGCTGCCACTGGTCCTCGACATCCCATCCTTGCGCCTGGGATTTCAGTGGCAAGTTCGGCTGGATTACGACCACGCGCCCGCCGCGCGCAAGAAAGTCTTCCAGCCGCTTGCGAAATTTTCCGTTGCTCTTGAATTTTCCGTCCACCATTTGCCAGTCATCGTCGGGATAACCGCCGATAAAGAACGCGGTGGTGTGCGGCGCGTTCGCATCGGAAAGGGAATCTTCATCCTGGCTGCGCTGCACCTGATATCCGGCGCGCTCATACGAATCGAAGAGCAGGCTCGCGCCGTACGGGTCCTGCCGCAAGCTGGATCCCATATCGCTGGTGTTCGATTGGTTTTGATGCGCCATCAGCATCAGAATCGCGAACGCAGCGGCAAAAATTCCGGCCGCGAGCAGCGGCCCTCTCCAATTAAGCGCCATTCCCCTACCCGAGCGGCTATCGGACATGATTGAGCAGCTCCAGCTGATCCTGCCGATACGCAGCTACCGCGGCAGGCGTCAGCGCATACGATCCGTACCAAACGCGGTCGAATAGCCGCAGGCTGCCGCGGAATTTCTCCGGAATCTCTGCGCGCACCTCGATCGTCGCTTGCGGACGCCGCCGCCAGCGGC
Source organism: Candidatus Acidiferrales bacterium (assembly GCA_035553255.1). Classification (GTDB taxonomy): domain Bacteria; phylum Acidobacteriota; class Terriglobia; order Acidiferrales; family UBA7541; genus Palsa-295. The sequence goes on from DATNDJ010000019.1 coordinate 13,346, forward strand.
GCGTGAACTCATCGAGATATTCGCGATTGGTGCGGTCGCGGCGAATCGTCAGCCATTCGCGCTGCGCCAATCCGGCAAGCAATCCCAGGTATACCGCTCGCAACGCCAGGCGCAATTCCCCGTCGGCTTCAAGCCGATTCGCCAGCGCGAACCATTCGTCCTCGGAACGCTCACTCGCTATCGCCGTGTCGCTCAGGTCCGGCAGCGGCTCCGCCGCAATCGGGATGGAAAGCTGCGCCACGTCGCGCCGCCGCCGAAGCCAAAAAAGCGCCACTCCCGCCATCAGCGTTAAGCCCAGGACCACCGCAATCCACAGACGGAGGTCCTTCATGCGCCATCCTTCGTGCTTTCCGTTTCCCAGTGAGGGAGTCAGCCAGCTCGGCCACACCTTGTGGAGAAAATTCCAGAGCGCTTGCCAGGCGCGATCAAGGGTATGCCCGATCTTAACCAGCAGCTTGTCGAACCATGTCGGCGGGCTTGGGTGCTCTGCATCGTGCCAGCGATAAATCTCGCGCTGCGATTCCTCGCTGAGTGCCTCGCGCAATTTTTGAACGCGGGCCTGCTCCGCGACCGTCGCCGCCGTTTCCGTGCTGCTCCGGCTCGGCAACGGCTGCACGCCCGCCGCGTGGCCTGCGCCGAGCAGCATCGCAAGAAGCACCGCCGAAGCGCCGAGCCTCACGCGCGGCCGAGATGCCGTGGCCGCGATCATCTCCGCCTTCTGCTCTTGTTCGCGTGGCAGGCTCGCCAGGAGTCCTCTCAGGTCGTCTCCTTCGCGTCGCGAACGCAAGTGCTGATACACGACCACGAATGTGCATTTGACGATTGGATCGAGCCCTAACCACGCACCCGCAAAAAGCGAAAGCCAGAATGCCGAGCTTCGGATTAGCGCGTAGACACCCATTTGCGTCGAGAGAAGCGTGTTCACCCCCAAAATCGAGTGCAGCAATCCCGGCACAATCATCGCGAGAAGAAGGGCGTTGAGCCACACGGCGATCCACAGGGGGAAAAGCATCAGAAAAAGCAGCAGGCCGCCGCCGAACCATTGGCTTGCGAGCGCCATGCAGCCGCTGAAGGAATGCCGCTCGTTCGCGTCCTCGCGCGCCTCGAGGCTTGCGAATTGGCACCCGGTATAGAACCACGACGCCCCCGCGATTGTGGGTAGCGTCGCCAAAGCAGCGGCGCTCAAGACGATTTTCCACGCGAGCAGCCGCCCCATCGCCGCCTCCTGTACCAGCGCCCCCATCGGCTTCGATATCGGCACGCCAAATGCGCGCTCGCGAACGCGTTCCATGTAGCCGGCGACCATCCATGCCCTCAGCAGATAGGCGCCCGCCAGCGCCGCCGCCTCCGCAAGCAGCGCGGTGTTCGATATTCGAATCTGCCCATCCGCCACCCACATTGGAATGAAGCAGAAGGCGAGCGGCACGGCCCCGGCGTAATAGCGCCACGCGTCGCGCGCAAAGGTCGCTTGAAAAAGGGCGAATCCGCGCTCCAGCGCCTCGAGCGGATTCAACGCGTTCCGCCGCGGGCGCGCGGATGCCAGTCGTCCAGATTGCTGAATTACACGGGATGGCGCTGCTTCACTCACGGGCTTGCCCCGTGAACGCCCCATAACCGGTACCGCCGAAATTCAGATGCAGCTCCGGCGTATTCACTCGCCAGCGCAGCAATGAAAAGAGGAGCACCACCAGGCACACAACCGCCGCAGCCCCGGCAAGCGCCTGCCGAAACCGGCGCGCCGCCGTAGGCTTCGGCGCCGGCGGACGCGTCATCCGGCGCAGGCACGGCGGACACGCAAGCTTATCGTCCTCATCCGTCACGCATTCGCGGCAGAACGTTCCCCCGCAATGCGGGCAGCGCGCAGCCGCCTCTCGCAGCGGATGAAAAAGGCAACGCGCATGGCGCAAAGATTTTCCTGAAGGTAGGGCTGAGGGCGCCGCTGGCGAATCAAGAGCCATTGTCTACGTAAGGTCCGCCACCGTAGAGGCAACGGAGGCTGCCTCGGCGCCGGACTGCGCTGCGGGTTGGGCGGCTTGCGTTACATCCGTCTGCGCAGCCGTTTGCTCGGGCGCGCCGCCGCGAGCAGCCCGGATCGCCGCGTCAATCTTGGCCAGCACTTTGCTCGCCCGCCGCGCGCGCTTTACCAGCGGCAGATCAACGATTGCGCCGCTTGTCTCAATGCGCGCCTGCGCCGTGGGCCCGAGCGCCAGCTCTAACCCCACCCACGCTAGCGCTGCTCCGCAGAAGATGGCGCCCGACGTAAGGTTTACCCAGGTTCCCAGAGCCGCGCCCGCCGCTCCCAGCAATACGCCGGGAATCGCGGCTCGCAAAATCCATGTGCGCGTGGGCCAAACCACGATGGACTCGATGTCGCGCAAATAGAATCGCCGATATTCAACCACATACATCACATGTTTCGCCGCAAGCAGGCAATCCTCGCTCAAATACCACTTCGTCGCTCCACCCAAGCCGCTGACGCGGGATATTTTGCGAAATTCGGTTCGCAAATCAGTGCCTCCTCGCCAAGCGCGTTGTATAGACGAGTGCAAAAATCACCAGCGGGAACCACGCGAACCCAACATACGCAACCCAGAAGCGCCATCCGGAGCGCGGAATCAGGTACGAGCGCGGCGCCTTGCGATACTTGATGTGCAAAAAAATCGCGGCTGGAAACGCCGCAACGATCACAGGCCACACCAGAAACCACAGCCACCCGAGCGTCACCGCAATCGAGTCATACAGCACGTCGCGATGCCGCCACTCCGCCTGCTGAACCCCCGGCGCCGCATCCGCCCGCCCGCGCTCGAAGCACGTAGGGCACACATGCTCCTTCCCCAACTGCAAATCGCACAATGCGCATACGAACCGGCCGCAGCGCTGGCAGCACGCCTGATATGCCTTCTCCGGGTGAAAAAAGCACGTCGCCTGGTCCGGCGTCGCCGCCGCGGCATTCGCGCTGGGATTGGCGAGCGCCCAAGTGCGAATCTGTAGTCGCTTCTCGCAATACGGGCAGCTCTGCCAACCGGTTTCCGTTCGGGCCGCAGCGATGCTCCCGCCGCAGCTCGGACATGCAACCGTCCCTCCACCTGTCGGCGGGGAGGCGATGCCGCCGAGTGCCGACGAGCTCAGGCCCAATACGCTGGTATTCAGGCTCAAGCCTCGCCCCGTTTGTAGATCACCCGGGTATCGCACACGCGATCGTGCAAGGCCCGCTTTTCGCCATCAAACCCAGCCATGATGTACCCGATCAGCAAGATGAGGCCGCTGACGAGATACATGAAATATCGGCCGATGGAAACGCCCCAGCCCAGCGATTCGCCGTCGCTGCGAATCACCTTGAGTCCCAATGCCATCTTTCCCGGCGTCGCTCCTCGATAGCGCAGGAACAGCACCTCATACAGGAATCCGATAGCATACGAAAGGAGCTGGAAGGTCAGACGCCGGCCCGCAGGCTGGGAGCGCATCACGGTGGGCATAAACTGCGCACCGAAAGCGCCGAGCATCACCAGGGCGATAGACGCTTGCACGGAGATCAAAAGAATCGCATCCACGATACGCGCAACGAAGCGTATCCAAAATCCCCCGTAATGCCATGTGGAAATCGCAGACGCATCGCCGGCCACTACCCTGCTCAAAAACGCGGACTTGCATTCGCCGCAAACCCAGCTCCCCGCGATCTGCACCAAATCCGATTGCGCGAACGTCCGCCTGCATTGGGAACACGCCGCGGCTGGCGGCGCCGCCATTTCCTGAGTCATCGAGGCTGCCTCCTCTGATGGGAACTGCACCGATCGAAACTTACGCTGCCACCAAAGATCGCTTATATACCACCCTCGTGCCGCACACGCGATCGTGCAGGCCGCGCTTCTCCTCGTCCACGCCCGCCATAATCGCGGTGGTGAGCAGCAGAATCCAGTTCACGAACGGGATCATAGAGATTACGACGTTGAACATAAGATAACGCCCAAATGAGACGCCCCATCCCAGACCACTCCCGTCGGGGCGTACAACTTTCACCCCGCACGCCATTTTTCCGACCGTCGCCCCCCAATATCGCAGCATCAGAACCTCGTACAGCAAAGCGAAGACAATCGAGGCTATGATCACCGTCGCCTCGAATGCAAAAATCCTATTCACTGTGACTCGCCCGGGCGCGGCGGCTGTAGGGATGAGATTCGGCATAACGATCGCTGCAACAATCGCGATCGGTACAAGAAAAATAAATCCGTCAATGAAGCGCGCACCCAGTCGGATCCAGAAACCCGCATAGCGCACCGAGACGCCGTCACCGGGCCCGCCCGCCACCACCCGGCTCAAAAACGCACCCTTGCAATTGCCACACACCCAGCTTCCCGCAATCTGTACCAAATCGGATCGCGCGAACGTCCGCTTGCATTGCGAACACGCCAACATCTCCTGCGTTGCGATCTGCTCCGTCATCGGACACGCCTCCAGGGTAAGAAAATTGGGCCTAGCCTAGCGCAACCCGCCCTCCGCTCCAAGCATTAGCTTCGCGGCGAGTTACCACTCAGCTACTCCCTTCGCCTGTTTCGGTTCCGATGAGGAATTTCCGGGATGTGACTGCGAATGCGAGGCTTGCAAAAATCGGCTGCTGTTCAAGCGAGCGAACGCGGAATAGCCTGCTTCCATCGCCCTTGCGATTTCAAAATCAATTCGACCACTTCGCGCGCCGCGCCTTCGCCGCCGCGGGCCTGCGTCACGTAATGCGCCGCGCGCTTCACTTCCGGCGCCGCGTCCGCCACGGCTACGGCCAGCCCCGCACGCTCGAGCAGCCGCAGATCGGGCAGATCGTCTCCCATGTACGCGACCTCGTCATCGGTCACGCCCGCCCGCGCCAGCACTCCCTTATACGCCTCCAGCTTTTTCGCCTGCCCTTGCAGCACGAATTCGATTCCCGTCTCTCGCGCGCGCCGCGTCGTCGCCGGCGAATCCCGGCCCGTAATCACGCCGGTGCGGATGCCCATAATCTGCGCCAGCTTCAGCCCGGCGCCGTCCCTGGCGTGAAACATCTTCATTTCCGCCACGCTGCCATCGGGAAAGGATTGCAGGCACACGAAACCGCGCGTCAGCGTGCCGTCCACGTCCATCAGCAGCACGCGGATGCGCTTCGCGCGCCGCATCACCTTCGCTGGGAATTTCACCTCGCGAATCTGCATCGCAGCCCCCTCGCCGAAATCAATCGGGGCTACATGCTACATGCAAACGCCGCGCGGTAGAAGCAGCAGAAGTGCCCCTTGGGAAGCGCCTGGAATGGCGTGCCGCTCGCGGCGCCCGGCGCTCCGCAAAAAAGAAGGGCTCCTGCTTGGGATCAGGAGCCCCGAGGTCGCGTCCCTTTGATCCGGCCTAGGCGTGACCGGATCATGGGGTCATCCATCCTAGCTTCCCTCTCAGAGGCAGGTGGGAACGACCTGTGCCTTCTCGTGTCTGGGCCCCTTCCTCCCCATTCACTCGACGGTACAGATCGTGTAGGAACGCGACCGCTGCTGCTTATAGCAATAGCTATGCCGATTACCCCCTATCGGTATAAGGCCAAAAAACAAAGACTTACGCCGACCCTCCACGTTCGACCTGCCGGCCGCGCGCTTCAATTCGGGAAGCCGCGTCCCGCTTCGGCACCCACCCCGCCGCCTCTGCCGCGTATCGCACATTCCATTCGCCCCGCCTTGTGGCTCGTCTCTCCATACCGCATAATGGCAGTAGTTGATGAAGCGCTATCTCATCATTATCGTCGCCTTAGCCGCTGCCATCGCAGGTGTTGCGATCGGTATTGCCGCAGCGCGCCACGGCAACCCCTCTGCGGCAAAGGCTCGTGCGTCGGCTTCGCCTAAAGCCCTCACGACACAGCCTGCCGCCAAGGCAACTCCGAAATCCGCTGACGCCGCGCAGCCCGATGCCCACGAAAATCCGCAGGACGATCCGAACGCGATCTGGTTCGCCAGCAACGCCATGCCGATGCCGCCGTTCCTCACCCGCGATTTGAACGGCCAGATCATCTCGACCGCCGCCCTGCGAGGCAAGGTTGTCCTGCTCAGCTTCTGGGCCACCTGGTGCGGCCCGTGCCGCGAGGAGCTGCCCGAAATGATCGGGCTCGCAAATCGTTACAAGGGCCGCCTGCAAATCATCGGGATTTCGCTCGACGATTCGCCGCCCCGCGAAGTGCGCGCGTTTGCCCAAAAAATGGGCATCAACTATCCCGTCGTCATGGGCAGCCGCGAAATGATCTCCGAATACGGCGGTGTGCCGGCCCTGCCCACCACCTTCGTCGCCGATCCGCAGGGGCACATTGTCCAGAAGCACGTCGGCCTCTTCCCGCTTTCGACCTACGACGATGAAATCCGCGCGCTGCTCGGCATGCCGGTCGAGGCAAAGGTGAAGACGTTCGTGGATACGGGGCAGATATTTCTGAAGAACGCAGCCAACGCCACCGAACTCCCTGGCGTCGACCTCGCGCACCTATCGCCGGATCAGAAGCGGGCCGCGCTCAAGCGCCTCAATTCCGAAAACTGCTCGTGCGGCTGCGGCCTGACGCTCGCGCAATGCCGCATCAACGACAGCACCTGCCCCGTCAGCACCGGAATCGCCGCAAAGGTCGTGAAGGAAATCGCCGCGAAGACGCCGCGCACCACACAGCACACCGCGGCGCAACCCTAGCGGGCGCGGCTTTCGCGGGTCATCTTTCTAACTGGATTTAATCGTGGCCGGAATTCGTCGAGCCGGCAGGTGCCGGCGGTGCCTCGACGCCAATCCCCTGTACGAGGTCCTCATCGGGGGCAGGCAGCGCGGGCAGAACCTCTTCCGCGACCAAGCGGTTCTGAATGGCGACGTCCTTTTTCATCTTACCGTCGCGGAACTCGATGGCGCGCTTCGCGTACTGCGCTATGTCCAGCTCGTGGGTTACGATGACCACCGTCAGCCCATCGTCCTGGTTCAGCTTCTGAAAAATATCCATGATCTCGACGCTTGTGCGGCTGTCGAGGTTTCCCGTCGGCTCGTCCGCCAGCAGCAGCGATGGACGATTCACCAGCGCCCGCGCAATCGCAACGCGCTGCTGCTGTCCGCCCGAAAGCTGCGACGGATAATGATGCGAGCGTTGCGCGAGGCCCACGTGGTTCAGCGCGTCCTGCGCGCGCTTGGCGCGCTCTACCACCGGCACGCCCGCGTAAATCGTGGGCAGCTCCACGTTCTCGAGCGCCGAAGTGCGCGCCAGCAGATTAAACTGCTGAAACACGAATCCGATCTTGTGGCTGCGTATCTTCGCCAAATCGTGCTTCGTCAGCCCCGATACGTCGTGGCCATCCAAAAAGTAATGCCCGCCCGTCGGCTTATCCAGGCAGCCCAGAATGTTCATCAGCGTGGATTTTCCCGAACCGGAAGCCCCCATGATCGCCACAAATTCACCGGGATAGATAGAGAGCGAAATCCCGCGCAGCGCGTGAACCTTGATTTCGCCCAGGTCGTACGTCTTCGTCACGTTCTCCAGGCGAATGGTGGGTGCGCTGCCGCTGCTCCGCTGTTCCCAGGGAATTTCGAGTGCCGAAGGGTGGTTAGCCATGGGTTGATCGTGCGAATTGCGCCGAGGCCGGCATCCGACCTCCAATCCTCATTCTAGCAGACTGCCCGCGGGTCGCGAACGGGCCGCGCTCAGTGCGCGGCCGGCCTTCTCCCGCGGTCGTTCAGTTTCTGCATAAACTGATCGAATGTCGCCTGCTGTTCCGGCTTCAGAATGGCCCGAATCCCGTCGTGCCAATGCTTGCGGATTTGGTCCCGCTGCACCCTAAGCGCAGCCGCGCCTGGGCTGTCGTGCAGCGCATGGAATTGCGACTGCGTGTCGTCAATAATCGCGTCGAATTTTTTCCGCTGATCCGGCGTCAGCTTTAGCTCTTTCGTCAGGGTCGCCATCGGATGCGGCGCGGCGACCTTCTCTATCGGCGCACCCCAAATGCGCTGCCCCCATATGTGGCTCCCGAACGCACCCAGCAGCACACCCAAAATAAACACCACCAGCACCAGGATCGCGGCTTCCCGCCTTGGCTTAGCGTTGGTCATTGTTCGTGCTCGTCTCAGACACCATCATCAGCACTTCATCCCGATTTGCCGGCACCTGCACCATTTCCGTTTGCCCGAAAAGATCGTTGCTCGTCGCGGAGCGCATGCTCACCGCCGTCAAGCTCGGCGCCTGGTGCGCCGCCCGCATATCGTAGGCGAAGAGCAGCGCAAACGCGAGTGCCGCCGTCGCCGCAAACTTCCATGAGAGCGAAACGAGCGGCTGCCAGAAGCTCGGCTGCTCCGCGCGCTCGGCCCGAATGCGCGCCATCACCAGATGCGGGAATTGCGGCCCCGGATCAGGCGTGGGCTCCGCAATGCGCAATAGCCCCAAGCTCGCCGTCGCATCCTCAAGCGCCCCGCGGCAACCCGCGCACGCCTTCAGGTGCTCCGCAATCTTCGCAGCTCGTTCGGCGTCCATGCCGCCGGAGAGATGATCCTCCAGCAGAACCTCGTATTCCGGACACGCCGTTCCTTTTTGCTCTGCGTTCATGGCCCTAGGCTTTCCTTTCTCCCGGTGCAGGCCGCGGCCCCGCTCGATGCGAGGACCCTAGCCGGCGCCGGTAGACATCCATGATGCGCGCCCGCGCTCGAAACAACCGTACTTTCACCGTGTTCACATTAATATCCAAAATCTGCGCCAGCTCCTCTACCGAAAAACCCTCAATTTCCTTCAACACCAGTAATTGCTGGTCCTCTTCCGGCAGTTTCTCCAGCATTCGGTCGAGCAACTCTCGTATCTCCGCTTGCTCGCTCGGTCCTTGCGGCGGGCGCTCCGCCGAAATCGCCCCGTCCAGCCGCGACACCTGCTCCTCGGAAAGATCGGCTTCGTAGACCAACGGCCGAACCTTCTTCTTCCGCAGGTAGTCCCAGCATTCGTTCACCGTAATCTTGTACAGCCAGGTCGAGAAGGCCGCCCGCTGATCGAACCGTTTCAGCGAAATATATACCTTCAGGAACACCTGCTGCACAACATCTTCGGCATCCTCCCGTCGCCTGAGGATCCCGTTTACCAGCGCAAACACGCGCTGTTGGTGGCGGCGTACCAAGGTCTCAAAGGCGGGCTCGGAGCCTCCCTGGGCTAGGCGTACTAGTTCGCGCTCCGCATCGCCTATCGCGGTGCGGCTCAGCGGAACCGGCATTGCCGACGCGGTCGCTGCCACACTTTTTGGGACGTGAGCCATCGCTTTTAGGTTACGTGAAAAATTGACCCTGCCGGCGTTTTTCCCTTGCGCACGTCACTAGCCCATGCAACAATACCGGCCATGATAATCGGAGATCGCATCCGTCTGCTACGCGAAACAAAAAAACTCTCCCAAGGCGACATCGAGAAGCGCACCGGGCTTCTTCGCTGCTACATCTCGCGCGTCGAAAACGGCCACACCGTTCCGGCGATCGAGACGCTGGAAAAGCTGGCGCGGGCCATGGAAGTGCCCCTCTACCAGCTCTTCTACGATGGCGAGGAACCCCCCGTGCTGCCGAACCTTCCCAAGCGGAAGTCGGCCGACGATATCGCGTGGGGCAGTTCCGGGAAAGAGGCTCGCATGCTGGGTCGCTTCCGCAACCTCCTCGGTAAGATAGACGAAGGAGACCGGCGGTTGCTCTTTTACATGGCCCAGAAAATGGTGCACCGCTAAAGCCTTCTTCGCCCAGGCGAAGAAGCCGGCGCAGTGCCCCGCCTCTATTCCCATTCAATGGTGCTCGGCGGTTTCGAGCTGATGTCGTAAACGACCCGGTTCACTTCCGGCACCTCGTTCACGACTCGAGTCGAAATGCGTTCCAGCACCTCTCGCGGCAGCCGAACCCAGTCCGCGGTCATCGCGTCCAGAGACTCCACGACGCGCACAGCGATAGTGTATCCATAGGTCCGGTCGTCGCCCATCACGCCCACGCTTCGCACCGGCAAAAGCACCGCAAACGCCTGCCATACCTTCTCGTATAGCCCGCCTCGGCGAATCTCTTCCACCACAATCGCGTCTGCCTTCCGCAGCGTTTCCAGCCGCTCAGGGGTGATTTCGCCCAGCAGGCGCACGGCTAAGCCGGGCCCCGGGAAAGGGTGCTTCTTCAGGATTTCGTCCGGCAATCCCAGTTCCCGCCCGATTTGCCGCACCTCATCCTTAAAAAGGTCGCGCAGAGGCTCGATCAACCCAAACGGCATATTCGCCGGCAAGCCCCCTACATTATGATGCGACTTAATCACCGCAGACGGCCCCTTCACAGACACCGATTCGATCACGTCCGGATACAGCGTCCCTTGCACCAGGAATTTCACCGGCAATCCCGCCGATTCGCTTGCCACGCGCTTCGCCTCTTCCGCAAACACGCTGATGAATTCCGCGCCAATGCGCTTGCGCTTCTCCTCCGGGTCGGTCACGCCCTTTAGCCGCGCCAGGAAACGCTCCGAGGCGTCCACGCCGATCACATTCAGCCCAAGCCGCGCGCGCAGCAGTTCGAGCGTCTCCTCGAACTCGCCCCCGCGTAGCAGCCCCGTATCCACGAAGACGTTCGTCAGCCGCTCGCCGATCGCACGGTGCACCAGCGCCGCCGCCACCGCGGAATCCACGCCGCCGCTCAAGGCGCAAATGGCGCGCGTCCCCTCGGCGGCCTTGCGAATGGCTTCTATCGAAGCCGCAATGAACCCCGCGCGATTCCAATTCTCCTTCGCGCTGCATATCTCGAACACAAAGTTGCGCAGAATCTCCGCCCCGCGGTCGGTGTGGTTCACCTCGGGATGAAACTCCACGCCATAAAATTTCCGCTCCGCATTCTCGACCGCCGCCACCGCGTTTTCCGTGCGGCCCGTCACATGGAAGCCCTGCGGCAGCCCGATCACGTGGTCGCCGTGGCTTTCCCACACCTTCAGTCGCGCCGGCAATCCGCGGAAGAGCGGCGATTTGCCTTCGGTGCCCAAATCCGCGGGCCCATATTCGCGCCGCGCCGCGCGCTCCACCTTTCCGCCGAGCGTGTGCGCCAGCCACTGCATCCCGTAGCAGATTCCGAGCACCGGCACTCCCAAATCCAGAACCTTCGGATCGCACACCGGCGCGCCCGCGTCGTACACCGAATTGGGTCCGCCCGAAAGGACCAGCCCCGCGGGTTCGAGCTTGCGAATTTCTTCTGCGCTCGAGGTGCACGGCAGAATCGCGGAGAAAACCTGCTGCTCGCGAATGCGCCGCGCGATCAATTGCGTATACTGCCCGCCGAAATCCAGCACCACGATCCCGCCCTTCGTGCTCACCATTCCTCCCTGTTCGATCCGCCCGGCCGCGCGGGGCTCCGCTGTGGCGCTCGGCGCCGCGTTCATGCTTGTTCCACCGCTCGCCATAATTCCTTTGCCAGCCTGCTCGTTCGCGGCCCGTTTCATTGCAGCACAATGTTCACAAGCTTGTTGGGCACCACAATCGTCTTTACCACCCGCTTCCCGTCCAGCAGCATCTTCACGCGCGGATCGCTCAGCGCCCGCTCGCGCGTCTCGCTCTCGCTCAGCCCGTCTTCCACCAGGATTTTCCCGCGTAGCCGCCCGTTCACCTGGATCACGATCTCGAACTGCTCCTCGCGCGCCAGGTCCTCGCGATAGTCCGGCCATTTCTCCCGCGCGAGCCCCCCGGAATTCCCCAGCATCTCCCACAACTCTTCCGCAAGATGCGGCGCCATCGGCGCAAGCATCAGCACGCATGACGCGAGCACTTCCTTCAGTACGGCGGGCGCAATATCGCGATCCAGCGGCTCCTGCGCCTCAAGCTCCTTCAACAGCTTCATCAGCTCCGCGACCGACGTATTGAAATGCCAGCGCGCCTCGAAATCGTGCGTCACGCGCTTAATCGCCTGATGCGTCCGCCGCAGCAGTGCCTTTTCCTTCGCGCTCGCCTGCGACAAATCCGCATCGCGACCCGGCGGTCGAACGTCGCGCAGCCGCGGGGCATGCCCCGTCACCAGCCGGTGCAGCCGCTGCAAGAATCGCGACGGCCCCTCGATCGCCTCCTCGCTCCATTCGAGGTCCTTCTCCGGCGGCGCCGCAAACAGCGTGTACATTCGCCCGGTGTCGCAACCGTATTTATCCGCCATGTCAATCGCGCCGACCACGTTCCCGCGCGATTTAGACATTGCCACCCCGCCCTTCTGCACCATTCCCTGCGTGAAGAGCCGCGCGATCGGCTCATCGTGCTTCACGAGCCCCAGATCGCGCATCACCTTGCAGAAAAATCGCGAATAGAGCAGATGCAGAATCGCATGCGTGATGCCACCCACATATTGGTCAATCGGGAACCAGTAGCGAACTTTGTCCGCGGCGAAGGGCGCGGTCGCGTTGTGCGGATCGGCGTAACGGTAAAAATACCACGATGAATCCATGAACGTGTCCATCGTGTCCGTCTCGCGCCGCGCTGCGCCGCCGCATTTCGGGCATATCGTATTCACAAACTGCGGATCGCTCGCGAGCGGCGATTGCCCCTGCCCCGTCAGCTTCACCTCTTCCGGCAGCCGCACCGGCAATTCCGCCTCCGGCACGCCGACGATCCCGTCGCGCTCGCAATAAATCACCGGGATCGGCGTGCCCCAGTAGCGCTGCCGCGAAATGCCCCAATCCTTCAGCCGATAGGTGGTTTCCCCCGCCCCGAATCCGCGCGACGCAGCCTCCGCCGTCATTTTTTCCATCGCCTCATCGGACGTCAGCCCGGTATACGCCCCGGAGTTCACCACTCGCCCGTGCTCTGTGTACGCCTCGTTCATGCGCCCGGCATCGAGCGCTTTCCCTTGCAACGGTTGAATGACCACGCTTATAGGCAAGCGGTATTTCCGCGCGAACTCGAAATCCCGCTGGTCATGCGCAGGCACCGCCATCACCGCACCCGTGCCATATTCCGCCAGCACGAAATTCGCCACCCACACCGGCACGTGCTCGCCCGAAAATGGATTCGCCGCGAAGCGCCCCGTAAAAAATCCTTCCTTTTCGGCCGTGGCGATGTCCGCCGCCTTCACGCTTTTCTGCCGCAGCGATTTGAGCTGCGCTTCCATGTCCGCGCGCCCCGCCACGCCTTCGAGCAGCTTCGGCAGCTCCGGATGCCCGGCGGAGAGCACGATGGCCGACGCGCCATAAATCGTGTCAATCCGCGTGGTAAACACCTCCAGGGCCACGCCTTCCAATCCCGCCACGCTGAACCGCACCTTTGCCCCGCGCGATTTCCCGATCCAGTTCCGCTGCATCAGCAGCACGCGCTCGGGCCACCCTCCCTCGAGCTGCGCCATATCGTCCAGCAGTTCGTCCGAATACTGCGTGATGCGCAGAAACCATTGTTCGAGTTCCTTCACCTCCACCTGCGTGGTTTCGTGCCGCCAGCAGAAGCCTTCGATCACCTGCTCGTTCGCGAGCACGGTCTGGCACTGCGGGCACCAGTTCACGCGGCTCTTCTTCCGATATGCGATGCCCTTCTCGAGCATCCGCAGGAAGAACCACTGGTTCCAGCGATAGTATTCCGGCTCGCAAGTGGAAATTTCGCGCGTCCAGTCGTAACTGAAGCCGAACCGCCGCAGCACCCGCCGGAATTCCTCGATGTTTCCGTTCGTCCACGCACGCGGATGAATCCCGTTCTTGATCGCTGCGTTTTCGGCGGGCAGCCCGAAGGCGTCCCATCCCATCGGGTGCAGCACGTTGAATCCCCGCATCCGCTTGTACCGCGCCACCGCGTCCCCGATGGTGTAGTTCCGCATGTGGCCCATGTGCAGCGTGCCCGAAGGGTACGGAAGCATCTCCAGCATGTAGTATTTTGGCCGCGACGAGTCGCCATCGGCGGCGCGAAACGCGTCGTGCCGCTCCCAAGTCTGCTGCCATTTCGCCTCGATGCGCTGCGGATCGTATTCAGCCACTCGCTCGCTGGTCCTTTGGCCCGTAGTGGGTCGCTTTGAACTTTCCCTTCATTTTCCCCGCCGCCGCGGCTTTTTCGCGGCGGTTTTTTTGCGCGGCTTCATCCCATCGCGCCCCTTGGCGGCCACCACGCGCCCCGCCAGCTTCCACAGCGCGGCGACGTTCCGCCGGTCGTCCCCCAGCCGGTCAATCGGCGTCTCCAGCAGAAACGCCCGCCCCGCCAGCGCGGAATGATTCACGATCCGCCCCATCGCCGCGAGTCCAATCTTGCCCTTGCCGAGGTGCTCGTGCCGGTCCAGCCTGGACCCGAGCGCGGACTTCGAATCGTTCACGTGCACCACCGCCACGCGCGCCAGCCCCACCGTCCGATTGATCTCCCCGAGCGCGCCCTCCAGTCCCTCCGCCGTGCGAATGTCCCATCCCACCGCGAATAAATGCGCTGTGTCCACGCACACCCCAAGCCGCAATTCGCCGCACGCGTCCATAATCGCCTTCAATTCCTCGAACCGCGCGCCCACCGCGCTGCCCTGCCCCGCCGTATTTTCCAGCAGGATTTGCATCTCGCCGAATTTTACGCCGCGCGCCGCCTGCCTCAAGGCCTGCGCGATGCTTCCCGCGGCGCTCGCCGTGGCCTCGCGCCCCGCATGAACCGCGCATCCCGGATGCGTGATCAGGTAATCGGCGCCCAGCGCCAGCGCCCGAATAATCTCCTGGTGAAACGCTTGCACCGATCGCGCGCGCAGCACCGGGTTTTGCGACGCGAGGTTGATCAGGTAGCTCGTGTGAATCGCGAGCGGCCCCAGCCCAAGCTCCTTGCGCCGCTGCCGAAATCGCGCCGCATCGGCCTCCGAAATTCGCGAAGGCCCGCGCCCCCACATCCGCGGGCTCCCGGAAAATATCTGCAGCGCGTTCGCACCCAGCCCGTGCGCCAGATCGAGCGCGCGCACAATATCCCCCGCGATGGATGTATGTATTCCGATGCGAAAGCTGCCGTCCTTCCATGCGGGTATTTCAGGCGGAGGCGGTGGTTCGGGACGGTACTCGTCCGAGGCGTCGAAAACGATGGCGCTACGGTGTGGGTCGTCTGTCATTCCCTGGCTGGCAGGCATTCATCTTAATCGAACCCGTGGTGACGTGCAAACGCCGATCCGGCCAGGATCGGCATCCTGAGGGATGTCCGCGTGCCCCCGCGAAAAAACCGCCGCAAATCGCGCGCGGAATCGCCTCGCCGTTCGCATCGCCTATCCCTTCCCGCTCACACGGCGAAAAAATCGTCCGTCCCGCGTCGTAGGGGCACAGCACGCTGTGCCCGCGCCTGTTGCCGGCTTCTTCATCACTCATGCCGCAGCGCCACCATTGGATCCACGCGCATCGCCCGCCGCGCCGGTATCCAGCATGCCACCAGCGCCACCACGATGAGCGCGATCGAGGCCAGCGCGTATGTCAGCGGGTCTGTCGCGCGAACGCCAAAGAGCTGATGTTCAATCAGCCGCGCCAGACCGAGCGACGCTACGATCCCTGCGCCGATGCCCGACGCCACCACCACGGCCGCCTGTCGGACTATCAACGACAAAATGTCACGCCGCTGCGCCCCAAGGGCCATGCGAATGCCAATCTCCGCGGTTCGCCGCGCGACGGCATAGGAGAGGATCCCGTAAAATCCCACAAACGCGAGCACAAGCGCGAGTGGAGTGAAGAAACCAGAGACGCGCACAAAAAGTCGCTGCTGCGTGAGCGCCCGCGCCGCCAAGTCAGACTCCGTGGTGACATCGGCAAGCGGCACGCCGGGATCTATCTCGCGCGCCACGGCGCGGACCGCTGACGCGAGCGCCCCGGGATTTCCCGCGGTCCGTACTTCAAAGTCAGCCCCGTCCGCAGTCTCGCTGAACGGCAGATAGACCGTTTTCGGAAAGCCGGGACTGAAATCCATGTACTTCGTATCGCTCGCGATCCCCACGATTTCGTAGGTCCGATGATTCAATCCCGGAAACGTGATTCTCTGTCCCAGCGGATTTTCCCCACCGAAGACTGCCCGCGCCGTCCCTTGGCTGATCACAGCGCCTCCATACGCGGCGCTGGCATCAGTCGCGCCGATCGGCCTGCCTTCCAGCAGCGGAATACGCATCGCATCGAAAAATCCCGGCCCGACGTTCAGAAAGTAGACGGTCGTCGGCCGCTTCGCCGGGTTTTGGGTGGCCATGGGCCACGAGTTGGTACTCCCCGAAAGAAACTCAACGTTCGATGTACCAACCACTTGGACGCCCGGCAGCGTCGCCACTCGCTCCCGCAATTGGCGGCAGAACTGCGCCTCCGCCGCATCCGGCGTCCCCCGATCGAAGCTCGGCGTGAATAGCAGCAGGTGCGACGTGTCGAATCCCACCGGCTGCGCCTCATAGTTCCACAGCGTGCGCAGGAAAAGGCCGGCGCCCACAAGTAGCAGCAATGACGCCGCAACCTGCGCCGCAACGAGCATTTGCTCCGGTAGAAGGCTCCCCCTCGCCCGATCTGCTTGCCGAGATAGCTGCTTGAGCGCGCCCGCACTTTTGCCGCGCGTTGCCCGGAATGCGGGCGCAAGTCCGAAGACCAGCACCGTGGCAATCGCTACAAAGCAGGTGAAGAGCACCACCGGGCCATTGATTCCCGCGGATAGCGGCATCTCTTCGGTCGTCAGTCCTGTCAGCAATCCCAAGCCCCACCACGCAAACAGCAGCCCAACCGCCGCGCCCGAAAACGCGAGCAGCGCCGACTCGGCCAGCAGTTGCCTCACCAGCCTCGCCCGCGAAGCGCCCACCGCCAATCTCACCGCGATTTCCCGTCCGCGCGACGCCCCCCGCGCCGAAAGCAGCGCCGCCAGGTTGGCACACGCCATCAGCAGCACCACCGCTACGATCACCAGCAGAATGTACAGCGGCTCCGAATACACCTGTCGAAGCGTATCCATGCCGCGGCCAGCGGATACCAGCCGGATATGTGCCCGCGACGGCGCGGAAAGCTGCGCGGCGGCGAGCGACCGTTGCAGGATCGTATCAAGCTGCGCCTGCAGCGCCTCGCGCCGGACCCCGGCCTTGGGACGCGCCACCACGTACATCCACCACCAGCGTTCGGCCACGAACGGCGACTCGCCCATCGGAGCGGCCGTCTGTCCCCGGGGGCCAAGGTTGCGCCCCCTTACAAACGGCACCCACAAATCAAACGGCATCGAAGGATCGAGTCCGAAAAATCCGCGCGGCGCAACGCCGATAATCGTGTACGCCGTCCCGCCGAACGTAATCGTGCTGCCCAGCGCCTCGCGGCCCCGCTGGAACCGCGCCGCCCACAGTCCGTCGCTGATCATCGCCGCCGGAGCCGCACCCGCATCAAAATCCGCCGCCGTGAGAATGCGCCCCAGTTCCGGGCGAATGCCGAGGTCGGCAAAGTAGCCGAGCGTCACAACCTCGGCCGGCACTAGATAATGAGTTCCGTTGAGCTTGAGGTTCACATCTCCCAAAGGCACGAAGCCGAAGAGGCTCGCGGTTCCCTTGCTCCCCGCCTCCATCCGCTCGAATGCCGGATAGGAGAAGATGGGCGCGACCGTGTTTCCCGCTTTGTCCTCGTTGCTCGGCCCCGTCTGGTCCACGCCGAGCTCGCCCACCCATTCAAGCGATACCAGTTGCTGCGGATCTTTCACGGGTAGCGGCCGCAGCATCACCGCGTCAACCAGGCTAAAAATTGCGGTGTTCGCGCCGATGCCCAGCGCAAGCGTCAGAATGGCAACCACCGCAAACCCCGGGCTCCGCCGCAACTGCCGCACCGCATACCGCATGTCTTGCGCGAGTTGCTCCATCAACGCAAACGACCGCGCCTCCCGATGCATCTCCTTCGCCTGCTCCACGCCCCCATACGCCCGCCGCGCCGCCACCCGCGCCTCCTCCACCGAAAGCCCCCGCCCCTCAAATTCCTCCTGCAGCAAAGCCAGATGCGCCGCAATCTCCCGCGCCAGCTCCCCCTCCGCCCGCCGCCGCGAAAAAAGCGCCGCCAATCGCGCGAAGAACCTCCTCACTCCTCGCATAGCAGCTTCTCCACCAACCCGGACATCTGCCGCCACCGCCGCGTTTCGCGCTCGAGCGCCTTCCGCCCCGCGCCCGTCAACGCATAAAACTTCGCCTCGCGATTGCTCGGCGTCGTGCCCCACGAGGCCTTGATCCATCCCTCCTGTTCCAGCCGCACCAGCGCCGGATACAGCGTCCCCTGATTCAGCCGCAGTTGCTCGCCAGACACCTGCTCGAGCCTCGTCGCAATCCCATACGCATGCTGCGGCCCCATCGAAGCAAGCGTACGCAGGATAATCAGGTCCAGCGTGCCCTGCAGCACGCGCAGTCGAAACGGATCTTCACTTGGCATCCCAGTGGGCCTCCGCGCCAGAGCATCGCCCCGCCTCCACTTGTTTGTCAAGTGAAAAGCGCCCGCGCCTCACGCGGTTTCTCCTCTGCCTCCTTGCTTGCCCCCTGTTTCCATGCCTCCCTGCCTCCGCGCCTGCGCCGCCGCCGCATTTTCCTTTGCCTCCCTTGCCTGTTCTGCTTCCTAAGCCTCCTTTGCACCCCCCGTTCCAAAGTACAGGTAATCCCCGGCGCACAGGCAATCCCGCATTCCTTGCCGCCTGTCCGCCCCTGCGTTCCAATCAAGGGATGCGAACACTCAGCCTGGCAGGCATCCTTGCGGTGGCGGCTCTGTATATCGGCGGCGCGGCGCGGCCGTGCGCGGCCCAGCAGTCGCGGGTCTTCGATTGGGTAAGCGCAAACGACGAAACGCTGCGCCTTGATCCCGCCAACTACTACACCGGTCGCACCTACCGTCCAGGCCCCCACGGCGGCGGCCTCCATGTGGACATAAAATCGCAAATGCCGGTCACCGTATTTCTCACCCCGGCCTCCAACTGGGACCAGGCCTCGCGCGATTTCCAGATGCTCCCGCGCCTCCCGCAGACCTGCCTGCGCGAGCACGTGGTCGCCATGACTTATGTCTGCCAGTTGGGCGCGTCCGAGCCGATGACGCTGGTAATTCGCGACGAGCGACGGAGCCTCCGGCCCACCGTCTACGCCGAATTGGGCGCCGCGATTGACACGACCGTTCAACACAGCGCTACGAACCCGATCGAAAGCCGCTTCGGACACATCGTAAGCTCCGGCCTGACGGCTGCCATGGCGGGCGGCGGTAGCAGCTCCGGTCGCCGTTTCAGCTCTCCCAACGACGTTCACATCCAGTATTACGCCTGGAATTGCGTGGCGAATTGCATCCAGCCCGAATTTCGCTGGATCGAGCAGGTAAAGGAGAAGTACGACCTCACTCCCCTGCTGAAGGTCTACGGCGGATTTGCCCCCGATCACGACGGCACGCAGGTAAGCATATGGATCAAGGCCCCGATCCCCATGACCATCGCCATGCTTCCCTCGCAGACCGCCGACCAGCTCTACGCAAATCCCGACCTGCTCGAAACGGCGCTACAGAAGGATACCTGCCAGCAGCGCGCCGCGCAGTCGCTCCAATTTCAATGCACGTTCAATCAGGCCGACGGCCCGCAATCGCTGATCGCGGTCCCGGCCCCCGGAATCCGCGTGCCCCGCAAAAAGGTGCAAATCGAAATGCAGGCGGTGGAATGCGTGGACCATTGCGACATGCTCTCCTCCCCACAACAGCCGCAGGAACAGCAGCAATCCCAGCAACAGCAGCAGCCCCAGTA
>DATNDJ010000020.1:0-19592 GCA_035553255.1 Candidatus Acidiferrales bacterium
GAGATGGTGATGCCGGGGGACAATGTGTCGTGCGAAGTGAGCCTGATTACGCCGGTGGCGCTCGAGAAGGGGCTGCGGTTCGCGATTCGCGAAGGCGGCCACACCGTCGGAGCCGGCGCCGTTACCGAGATCATCGAGTAGCCCATGCCCAACGGAGAAAAAATTCGGATTCGCCTGAAGGCTTACGATCACCGCATTCTGGACCAATCCACGAAGGAAATCGTGGATACAGCGAAGCGAACCGGGGCGGACGTGGCCGGTCCGATTCCGCTGCCTACGGTGATCAATCGCTGGACCGTGCTGCGCTCGCCGCACGTGGACAAGAAGTCGCGCGAGCAATTCGAGATGCGGACGCACAAGCGGCTGATTGACATTCTGGAACCGACGCCGGACACGGTGGACGCGCTGATGAAGCTCGATCTGCCGCCGGGCGTGGACGTGGAAATTAAGGCGTTTGGCCGCGAGCACGCGGCCAAGTAGGGAATCGGAGACGAGGGAAAGAGCGAACGCGATGGCGGTGAACGGCATACTCGGAATCAAGCTGGGAATGACGCAGGTCTTCGCCGACGACGGTACGGCGGTGCCGTGCACGGTGCTGCAGGCCGGGCCGTGCGTGGTGGTGCAGCGGCGAACCAAGGACAAGGACGGATACGATTCCGTGCAGCTTGGCTTGGTCGAATTCATCAAGCCGCAGCGCGTGAACAAGGCGCTAACGGGGCACTTCAAGAAGGCGAACGTCGCACCGGTGCGCTACATGCGCGAAGTGCGCATCGAAGACTCGAAGGATGAAACCAAGGCGGGCGACCGCGTGCTTGTGGACGGCTTTCAGATCGGCGAGTACGTGGACGTGACCGGCGTCAGCAAGGGCAAGGGATTTCAGGGCGGCGTGAAGCGCTGGCATTTTCGCGGTGGCGACGCGACGCACGGCTCGATGTTCCACCGAGCGCCGGGCGGCATCGGGGCAAGCTCGTTTCCGTCGCGCGTCTGGCCGGGGCAGCATTTCCCGGGACACATGGGCAACGAGCGAAAGACCTCGAAGAACCTGCGCGTGGTGAAGATCGACGCAGACGAAAATCTGCTGCTCGTGTGCGGCGCGGTGCCGGGCCCTTCGGGCGCGTACATTTATATTCGAAAATCCAGGGAAGCGAAGTAAAGGCAGAGAGACGAAGACCATGGCCGTTGTGGACGTGAAAGACCTGGCAGGCAAGAAGATCGGCACGATGGAGCTGGCCGACGACGTGTTCGCGGCCAAGGTGAACTCGCACCTGCTGCACGAGGCGGTGCGGCACTATCTGGCGGGCCAGCGCGCTGGAACGCATAAGACGAAGGACAAGAGCGAAGTAAGCGGTTCGGGCAAGAAGCTCTGGCGGCAGAAGGGCACAGGCCGCGCCCGCGTCGGCTCGATTCGATCGCCGCTGTGGCGCCATGGCGGCACGGTGCACGGCCCGGTACCGCGCAGCTACGAGTATTCGCTGCCGAAGAAGATGGTGCTTGGCGCGCTGCGGTCGGCGCTTTCGGCCAAGCTCGCCGAACAGAAGCTGACGGTGGTGGACGAATGGAAGCTCGAAACGCACAAGACCAAGGCGTTCCGCGATTCCCTGGACAAGCTCGATGGAGATACGCGAACGATTTTGCTGGTCGAAAACGGCGGGAACGTGAATCTCGAGCGTGCGAGCCGCAATCTGGATGGCGTCACGCTCGTTCCAGCCACGGCTCTCGATCCGTATCACTTGCTGCGGCATGAGCATCTGATGCTGTCGCGGGAGGCGGCGACGAAGCTCAGTCGCGCACTCTCCGCGGTGAAGTCGGACGCGGGCGCACCGCCTGCGCGCGAGGAGCGGCAGGCCCCGCCAGCAGCGGAAACGGCGAAGGTTGAAGCCGCGCCGAAGGCCGCAGGGAAGAAGGCAGCCCCTGCCAAGGCAGCCAAGAAACCGGCGGCGAAGACGGCAAAAAAGGAAAAGCCGAAGGCCAAGCCGAAAGGGAAGAAGGGTTAGTCCATGGCGACGAGGCTCTACCAGGTAATTCGGAGGCCCATCATTACGGAGAAGGGCCTGGGCGTGAAGGAGACACAGCACACCGTCGTCTTCGAAGTGGTGCATGACGCGACGAAGACCGAGATCAAGGAAGCGGTGCAGCGCGTGTTTAAAGTGAAAGTGGATCACGTCCGCACGGCGATTTATCACGGAAAGTTTCGCCGCCGCGGGCGCGCCGAGGGTTTTCGTCGGGACTGGAAGAAGGCGTACGTGCGGCTCGCCGAGGGCGAGAAGATGATCGAGTATGCGGAGAATTTGTAACACGGCGGGTGGCACGAGGTAACGATGGCGCTAAAAACATTTAAACCGTATACGCCGGCGCGGCGCTTCCTGACGATGCTCGATAAGAGCGAAATCACGAAGCAGACGCCGGAGAAATCGCTGGTCGAATCGAAGAAGCGCACCGGAGGGCGAAACGCGCACGGGGAAGTCACAATGTGGCACCGCGGCGGCGGGCACGCGCGGCGGTATCGCTCGATTGATTTCCGGCGCGACAAGATCGGAATCCCGGCAAAGGTTGCGGCCATCGAATACGACCCGAACCGTTCGTCGCGGATTGCGCTGCTGCACTATGCGGACGGCGAGAAGCGCTACATTTTGCAGCCCGTGGGCCTGGAAGTGGGAATGACGGTGCAGAATGGCGATACCGCGGATATTTTGCCCGGCAATGCGCTTTCGTTCCGCCACATTCCCCCGGGCACGATGGTTCATAACCTCGAGTTGTATCCAGGCAAGGGCGCGCAGGTGGTTCGCGCGGCTGGCGGCGCTGCGCAACTGCTGAGCAAAGACGGCGATATCGCGCTGGTGAAGCTGCCGTCGGGCGAAGTGCGGAAGTTCAGCGTGGATTGCATGGCCACAGTGGGCCAGCTCGGCAATTTGGATCATGAGAATGTGACGTACGGCAAGGCGGGGCGCACGCGCTGGAAGGGGCGGCGTCCGACGGTGCGTGGGGTGGCGATGAACCCGGTGGACCATCCGCACGGCGGGGGCGAAGGCCGCGTGAAGGGCAATCACCCGCAAACGCCTTGGGGCTTTCCGACGCTGGGCGCGAAGACGCGGAAGAAGCGTCCGAGCGACCGGATGATCGTCGAGCGGCGGAAGCCGTAGATGATTTTGATGAGTTTTGCGATTGAACTCAGGTTTGCGCCTGAGGGTTTGGATGTGAGTTAAAAAATGAGCCCGGCGCGGCGGGGAATTGAGAGCACCCTGATGACAGCCACACGAACGTCTCGACGTGCGCCACGGCGCGCGACCCGGGCGCGGAAGGCGGTTCCGCGCGGCGCCGCGAAGCCGGTGGTGAAGGCAGGTTCGAAGCTTGCGCCCGCGCCCCAGGTGAATTACCGGTTGTGCCGGGCCGGATGGGCGGTAATCGTGGAAAAAGCGCCTCACGCGCAGGGCACGCGGTTTGTTTGCCCGTTCTGCCCGCTTTCGCACCGCGTCCCCGGACCGGTGAGGGGATTTCGCAAGATGCGCCGCGCGCAATGGGTGAAGCTGCGGCGCGTGGAGGAATAGGAAGGCCGATGCCTCGTTCGCTGAAGAAGGGCCCGTTTATTGACGACCACCTGCGGGAAAAGGTGGAGGCGCTGAACGCGCGCAACGAAAAGAAGGTTGTGAAGACGTGGTCACGCCGCTCGACGATTCTGCCCGAGATGGTAGGGCACACGATTGCGGTGCACAACGGCAGGAAGTTCATTCCGGTGTACGTCACCGAGCAGATGGTAGGACACAAGCTCGGCGAATTCGCGCCGACGCGCACGTTCAAGGGCCACGCGGTAAAGGCGGCGATCGAGAGGGCTGCGGCTGCCGCGGGGGCGCCGGCGGCTCCGGCATCGGGCGCAGCCCCGGCGAAGGGATAGCGGAATGGCGACGGCAACCGAAGCTCAGGCTCAAATCGAAGGCGTGGCGCGGACGCGGTTCGTTCGCGTATCGCCGCAGAAGGCGCGGCTCGTGGTGGATTTGATTCGCGGGCAGCGCGCGGACGACGCTTTGCAGACGCTGCGCTTCACGAAAAAGCGCGTGGCGAAGGACGTCGAAAAGACGCTGCGCAGCGCCATCGCGAACGCCGAGCGCAAGGCCGACGATTCCGGCGAATCGCTCGACGTGGACGCGCTGTTTGTGACTCGGTGTTTCGTCAACGAGGGACCTCGATGGAAGCGGATGCGTCCCGCTCCGATGGGCCGCGGTTTTCGTTATCAGAAGCGCACCAGCCACATCGTGGTCGAGGTGGCGGAGCATCGGCGCGCCGCGGCGGATCGCGCGGCGAGTGCGGCGGCGGAGGCCGAGGCGTCGAAGGGTGTAAAGGGCGCCGTAAGAAAAGCGCGCAAGGCGATCGAGAAGCGAGCCAAGGAAGCGCAGAAGCAACAGCAGCAGCGGAAGAAAAAGTAGGAGGCAATTTGGGTCAGAAAACTCATCCGTACGGCTTTCGCCTAGGCTACAACAAGGCCTGGAGATCGCGCTGGTTCGCGGACCGCGACTACGCGGACCTGCTGCATGAGGACGTGATTCTGCGCCGGCAGTTGAAGGAGCGGCTGCGCTCGGCCGGCGTGGACGCGATCGAGGTGGAGCGCGCGGCGAATAAACTGGTGGTCCGGATTTATACGGCGCGCCCCGGCATCATCATCGGGCGTAAAGGCTCGGAGATAGACAAGCTCAAGGCCGAAGTGCAGAAGCGCACCAAACGCGAAGTGCACATTGATATTCAGGAAGTGCACCGGCCGGAGCTGGACGCGCAGCTCGTGGCGGAGTCAATCGCCTTGCAATTGGAAAAGCGCGTGGCGTTCCGCCGGGCGATGCGCAAGGCGGTGGATTCGGCGCTGCGGTTCGGATGCAAGGGGATCAAGGTGCGCGTCGCCGGGCGGCTGAACGGAGCCGAAATCGCGCGCAAGGAATGGTATCTGCAGGGGCGGCTGCCGCTGCAGACGCTGCGCGCGGATATTGATTACGGCACGGCCGAGGCGCATACGACCTATGGACTGATCGGAGTGAAGTGCTGGGTTTATCAGGGCGAACGCATTCCGCAGCGCGGAAAGAGCGGTCCCGGCACCGAAGCGTAAGGGACACGGACAAGACATCATGTTGATGCCCAAGAAGGTGAAGTACAGGAAGCAGCAGCGCGGCCGGCGCACCGGAAAAGCATGGCGCGGCGGGGGGCTGGCGTTCGGCGAATACGGATTGAAGGCGCTCGAACCGGCGTGGATTACCGACCGGCAAATCGAGGCGGCGCGCGTGGCGATCACGCGGTTCATCAAGCGCGGCGGAAAGCTTTGGATCCGCGTGTTTCCGGATAAGCCGTTCACAAAGAAGCCGGCCGAAACGCGCATGGGCAAGGGCAAAGGGCCGCCGGAGCGCTGGGTGGCGGTCGTAAAGCCGGGCCGAATCATGTTCGAAATGGCGGGCGTGGACCTGGCGTCTGCGACCGAAGCGATGGAGCTTGCGGCGCATAAGCTGCCCATCGCCACGAAATTCGTTTCCCGTGCGGAGGAGCTCTGATGGCGCGGCGCATGGAAAAATTCCGGGAGATGGACCACAACGAGCTCGAAATCCAGCAGCGCGAACTCGGCGAACAGATTTTTCGGCTTCGGTTTCAGCTCTCGACCGGGCAGGCGGAAGGCCTGCGAAAGCTGCGGGAAGCAAGGCGCGATCTGGCGCGGGTGAAGACTTTGCTGCATCAGACGCAATCGGAGAAGGCGTAAATGGCAAACGAGACGGCGGAATCGGCCGCCCAGCGAGGCCACCGGCAGGAGCTCTACGGCATGGTGACCAGCACGAAGATGCAGAAGACGATCGTGGTGAAGGTGGTCCGCGCGACCCAGCATGCGCTGTATCACCGGGTAGTGCGTTCAGCGAAGAAGTATTACGCGCACGATGAGGCGGGCGAGGCGCGCGTGGGCGATATGGTGCGCATCGTTTCCACGCGGCCGCTTTCAAAGCTGAAGCGGTGGCGGCTGAAGGAAATCGTGGCGCGCTCGACGCGCGCGGCCTAAGCGGCGGAATCGGGATAGGGGACTACGACGATGGTTCAGATGAGGACATGGCTGACGGTGGCGGATAATTCCGGCGCTCGCCAGTTGACCTGCATCCTTCCGGTGGGGGGCGATGCGGGTCTGGTGGCGGGGCTGGGAGACGTGATCACCGCGGCCGTGAAGGAAGCCACGCCGGAAAGCCAGATCAAGAAGGGGAAAGTGGTGCGCGCGGTGGTGGTGCGCACCAGGAAAGAGCACCGGCGGCGCGATGGAACTTACATCCGTTTCGACGATAACGCCGCGGTGCTAATCAATGACGCTAACGAGCCGGTGGGAACGCGTGTGTTCGGGCCGGTGGCGCGCGAGCTGCGAGAGAAGAAGTTCACGAAGATCATCTCGCTCGCTCCGGAAGTATGGTAAAGGCGATGAGAGAAAGAACATCGGCAAGGCCGCTCGGCATTCGGCACGGCGACACCGTGAAAGTGATGGCGGGGCGCTCGAAGGGCAAGACCGGCAAAGTGCTCGCGGTGAACCCGGCGAAGGGCACGGTGACCGTCGAGCACGCCAATATCATTAAGAGGCATACGCGGCCAAATCCTTCAAAGAACGTTCGTGGGGGCATCGTGGATCGGGAAGGCCCGATCCGAGTCTCGAATGTGATGCTGGTTTGCCCCGGCTGCGGCAAGCACGCGCGTGCCGGGCACACCACGCTGCCGGATGGACGGAAGGTGCGCACGTGCCGGCGCTGCAAGACGGTGTTTGAGAGCTAAGCTGGCTCACGCAGGATTCGGGAAATTAGAAGAAGGAAGAACCGGGAATGATCAGCCGTTTGCACGATAAGTATCGCAAGGAAGCCGTTCCGGCGCTCACCAAGCGCTTTAGCTATGGGAACACGATGGCCGTGCCGCGCGTCTCGAAAGTGACCGTGAACATCGGCTTGGGCGAGGCGAGCCAGAACGTGAAGCTGCTCGATACCGCGGCGCTGGAATTGGGCCAGATCGCCGGGCAGCGGCCGGTGATCACGCGCGCGAAGAAATCCATCGCGAACTTCAAAATTCGCAAGGGGATGCCGATCGGCTGCATGGTGACGCTGCGCGGCGAGCGCATGTACGAGTTTCTCGACCGCCTGGCGTCCGTAGTGCTGCCGCGGGTGCGCGACTTCCGCGGGCTGCCGCCGAATTCGTTCGACGGCCGCGGAAATTACACGCTCGGATTGCGCGATCAGCTCGTGTTTCCGGAAATTGATTACACGCGCGTGGACAAGATTAAAGGCATGAACATCACCATTACCACGACGGCCAGAAGCGACGAGGAGGGGCGCGAGCTGCTGAAGCTGCTCGGCGTTCCTTTCCGGGCCTGACCGCCGAACGCGAGGAGAGCGCGGAGCCAATGGCAAGAGACAGTCAGTTCGCAAAAATGCGGCGAAAGCTGAAGTTTAAGATTCGCCGGCGGAATCGCTGCCGGATCTGCGGCCGCCCGCGCGGCTTCATTCGCAAATTCGAGATGTGCCGCATCTGTTTCCGCGGGTTGGCGCTCAAGGGAGAAATCCCCGGAGTCGTGAAATCAAGCTGGTAGCCGCAGAGGAATCGCAAAGGAAGGTTAAGGGAACGAATGACAACTGATCCCATCGCTGACATGCTGACGCGGATTCGCAATGCCGCGCGCGCCAAGCACCCGCGGGTGGATTTGCCCTCGTCGAGGCTCAAGGTGGATATCGCCCGAATCCTGAAGGATGAAGGGTATCTCGCGAATTTTAAGGTTGCGGACGAGAAGGGCAAGAAGGTGCTGCGCGTCTTCCTGCGCTACACGCCGGACCGCCGCAGCGTGATTACGGATCTGAAGCGCGTCTCGCGCCCCGGCTCGCGCAGGTATGTGGGGAAGACGGCGATCCGGCCTGTCGTGGGCGGCATGGGGATTGCGATTCTCTCGACGCCTCGCGGGATCATGACCGGCCACGCCGCGCGCAAAGAAGGCATCGGCGGCGAGTTGCTGTGCGAGGTTTGGTAACAGCTGCGGTAAGCGAATGGAATTGAACGCGAGGTTCTGAACTCTTATGTCACGAATTGGAAACAAGCTGATCGCGGTGCCCTCCGGCGTGAAGGTGCAATGGAAGGAAGGTAGCGTGGAAGTGCAAGGTCCCAAGGGCAAGATGGTGGTTGGCATACCGCGCGGGATTCGGTTCGAGCAGAAGGACGGAACGCTGGTCGCAACCCGCCAGAACGACGAGCAGCGCGCTTTGCACGGTTTGGCGCGCGCTCTGGTGGCCAATGCCGTCACGGGCGTGACGCAGGGATTTAAGAAAGAGTTGGATATCGTCGGCGTGGGCTATCGCGCCGAGGTAAAGGGCAAGAACGTGGTTTTGGCGCTCGGCTATTCGCATCCCGTCACCTTCCCGATTCCGGAAGGCATTCAGATTGGCGTGGAGAAGCAGACGCATATGACGGTTTCCGGCGCGGATAAGAACCAAGTGGGGCAAGTGGCGGCGAATCTTCGCGCCTTGCGGCCGCCCGATCCGTACAAACAGAAGGGCATTCGCATCACCGGCGAGCGGCTGAAGAAGAAGGCCGGCAAGGCGGGCGCCAAGGCGGCGGCCGCGTAAGAGCGCCGAAAAAGGAGAACCAGGGTGGCAGCACCGGTACACAGATTATCCCGCGAGGAGCATCGCCGGCGCATTCACGTGCGCATGCGGCAGAAGATCGCGGGCACAACGGAGCGTCCGCGCCTTTGCGTGCATCGCTCGAGCAAGCATGTCCGCGCGCAGATCGTCGACGATTATTCCGGCCGCACCATCGTCTCCGCCAGCTCGCTCGATAAGGAAGTGCGCAAGCTGATCAAGGGCGGCGGGAATATTGCGGCGTCGAAGGTGGTGGGCAAAGTGATTGCGGAGCGCGCCCGCGCGAAGGGCGTGGAACGCGTCGTGTTCGATCGCGGCGGCTATCAATATCATGGCCGCGTGCAAGCGCTTGCGGAAGCGGCCCGGGAGGCGGGCCTGCAGTTCTGACAACCTATGCCGAAACAAGAACTCAAGGACACACTCGCGGTTCGCCGTCAGATTAACGCGAACCAGGCCAGCCTGAAGGATCAGGTGGTTTCGATCAACCGCGTCACCAAAGTGGTGAAGGGCGGCAAGAACCTCAGCTTTTCCGCGCTGGTCGTGGTGGGCGATCAAGGCGGTCATGCCGGATTCGGCATGGGCAAGGCGCGCGAAGTGCCCATGGCGATCCGCAAGGCCATCGAGCAGGCAAAGAAGAACATGATGAGGCTCAACCTGAAGGGTTCGACGATTCCGCATCAGGTGCTGGGTCGTTACGGTTCGGGCCAGGTGCTGCTGAAGCCCGCGCCGGAAGGAACCGGCGTAATCGCGGGCGGCCCGGTACGCGCCGTGATGGAGGTTGCAGGCATTCAGAATGTGCTGACGAAATCCATCGGCACGTCGAATCCGCATAACGTGATCAAGGCCACGTTTGACGCCCTGCTGCATCTAAAAGATGCGGCCAAGGTGGCGGAATCGCGCGGCAAGGGCGCGGAGGAGACGGCGACGGCATCATAACCGCCGGGAATATACCGACATGGCGACCTCCAAGAAAAAATCGGGAACTCTGAAAATTAAGTGGGTGCGCAGCTTTATCGGGTGCCCGCGCGATATGCGGCAAGCCGTACGCGGGCTTGGCTTCCGGCGCATGCAGCAGGTACTCGAACGGCCGGACACACCGGCGATTCGCGGCATGATCGCCAAGGTGCATCATTTGGTCGAAATTCAGGATTAGGGATGGCAATGGAACCGACACTTTCGAATTTGAAGCCTCCGCGCGGCTCGCGCCACCGCAAGGTGCGCGTGGGGCGCGGCATGGGCTCGAAGATGGGCAAGACGGCGGGCGCCGGGAATAAGGGGCAGCAATCGCGTCGCGGCTATTCGCGTCGTGCGGGGTTTGAGGGCGGCCAGATGCCGCTCCACCGGCGGCTTCCGAAGCGCGGCTTTACCAGCCCGTTCGGCAAGGAATTTGCCGTGGTGAACGTCGAAGGCTTGAATGTGTTTGCCGCCGGCGAGACGGTCACTCCGGACCTGCTCTCGGGGCACGGCATAGTTCGCGCGATGCGCGACGGCGTGAAGATTCTCGGCGACGGTGAATTGAAGGTGGCGCTCACCGTCCGCGCGCACAAGTTCAGCAAATCGGCGCGGGAGAAGATCGAACGCGCCGGGGGGAAGGCCGAAGTTCTGCGATGAAGAAGCTGGCCGAAGCGATTCGTAATATTTTCAGCACGCCGGACCTGCGCGGACGTGTGCTCTTTACCCTCGCGCTGTTGGGCGTCTATCGCATCGGCGCGTTCATTCCCACGCCCGGAATCAATACGGCGTTGCTGGGGCAGCTTTTCGATCAGTATAAGGGTTCGGCCCTGGGTATCTTCAATCTCTTCAGCGGCGGCAACCTGCGCGGGCTCACGATTTTCGCGCTCGGCATCATGCCGTATATCACCGCGGCGATTATTCTCGAGTTGCTGGTCGTTGTGTGGCCCTACCTCGAGCGCCTGAAGAACGAAGGCGAATTGGGCCGCCGCAAGATCACGCAATACACGCGCTATCTGACGATCATTCTGAGCATCTTTCAGTCGTTCACGATCGCCATTGCGCTGAGCCAGCGAACCATGGGAAATCAGGCGCTGGTCTATCACCCTGGGCCGCGCTTCATCCTGATGACGATTCTGACGCTGACGACCGGCTCCGCCTTCATCATGTGGCTCGGAGAACAGATCAGCGACCGCGGCATCGGCAACGGGATGTCGCTCATCATCTTCGCCGGGATCGTGGTCGGGCTGCCGCACGGTGTGGCCGAGTTGTGGGACATGACCAGTTCGGAGACGTGGGGCTCCTATACGCCGCTGGTCGCGCTGTTTATTGTCGCGCTCATGGCTGTGGTGGTGGGTTTCATCGTGTTTGTCGAAGGCGGGCAGCGCCGCATTCCGGTGCAGTACGCGAAGCGCGTGATGGGGCGCAAGGTGATGGGCGGCCAGATGACGTACCTTCCGCTGCGCGTCAATTCGGGCGGCGTGATTCCGCCAATTTTTGCGAGTTCGCTGCTGGCGTTTCCCTACACGCTCGCGCTGTTTTATAAGACCAAGGCGCCCGTATTTCAGAAGTTCGCGAACGCCATCGCGTTTGGCGAGCCGCTCTACGTGGTGGTCTACGTCGCTCTGATCATCTTCTTCGCGTTTTTTTACGTGGGCATCATTTTCAACCCCACCGAACTCGCCGATAACATGCGAAAGTATGGCGGCTTCGTACCCGGCATTCGACCGGGGCGGAACACGTCTGATCACATTAATCGGATCCTTACCCGGCTGACGTTTGTCGGCGGCGTGTATCTGGCGCTGGTCTGCATCCTGCCGGAATGGATGATGTTCGGCAT
Source organism: Candidatus Acidiferrales bacterium (assembly GCA_035553255.1). Classification (GTDB taxonomy): domain Bacteria; phylum Acidobacteriota; class Terriglobia; order Acidiferrales; family UBA7541; genus Palsa-295. The sequence continues at coordinate 11,401 of DATNDJ010000020.1, forward strand.
TCACTTGCAGCATTTGCCGGGCGCGCTGGGCAATTGGTTCGACGTGCACATGTGGCGCTTCGTGCTGGACGGCCTCGGCGTGCAGTTCTATTTTGGCGGCACGTCGCTGCTGATCGTCGTCCAGGTCGCCATGGATACCGTGCAGCAGCTCGAAGCGCAGTTGGTGATGCGAAATTACGAAGGGTTTGTGCGCAAAGGCCGGGTGCGGAGCCGCGTGGCCTGATGCCGTCTCGCTGAGGGTGAAATGGCGCTGAAGCGGGCGGTAATTTTCCTGGGGCCTCCCGGAGCGGGGAAGGGTACGCAATCGAAGCGCATTGCGCAGCTCTGCGGCATCCCGCACCTTTCTACCGGCGATATGTTTCGCGACGCGGTGACGCGCGACACGGATCTGGGCCGGATGGCGAAGCCGATCATGGATCGCGGCGACTTGGTGCCGGACGCGATCGTGATGGGAATGGTGAAGCAGCGGCTGAAAGAGCCGGATTGCGCGAACGGATTCGTTTTCGATGGTTTTCCGAGGACGATACCGCAAGCCGAGCAGCTCGACCGGATTTTCGAGGAGCAAGGCTTCGAGCGGCCGCTGGTGATCGAGTTCTTGGTTCCGCAGGAGATGCTGCTACGGCGCCTTTCCGGCCGTTGGACGTGCAGCGTGGGCGGCGAGACGTACAACATCTACGAGCACTCGCCGAAGGTGGCGGGGATTTGCGATGTGGATGGCGGCAAGCTCTTTCAGCGCACGGACGACCACGCCGACGTGGTTCGCGACCGGCTCATGGCCTTCGAGCGGCAGACGAAACCGCTCGCGGAGTATTACCGGCGGCAGGGTGCGCTCGAAGTGGTGGATGGCTCGGCCAGCATGGAGGACGTAAGCCGCGCGTTGTGCCATATCGTGGAGCGTGCGCAGCACGGCAATGGTGATCTGTAAATCGCCGGCGGAGCTGGAGAAGATGCACCGGGCGGGCCTGATCGTCTGGCACGCGCTCGAGGAAATGCGCCGCATGGTGCGGCCGGGCATCTCGACGAAGGATTTGGACGATTTCGCCGAAAGGTACACGGCGGAAAGCCAGGCGCGGCCGGCGTTTAAGGGATATCGCGGCTACCCCGGTTCGGTGTGCACCTCGATCAATGAAGAGGTGGTGCACGGGATTCCTTCGGCGAAGCGCCGGATTCGCGAAGGCGACATTCTCTCGATGGATTTCGGCGTGGAATTGGACGGTTACTTCGCCGACGCGGCGCTTACGGTGCCCGTCGGACGAATCGCGGCGGAACGGGAGAAGTTGCTGCGCGTCACCTGCGAATCGCTCGAGCATGGCATCGAGAAGATTCGGCCCGGCAACCGCCTCGGCGATGTTTCCGCGGCGGTGCAGCGATGGGTCGAGCGCAGCGGATATTCGGTGGTGCGTGAATTCGTGGGCCATGGCATTGGGACGCGCATGCACGAAGATCCGCAGCTTCCGAACTACGGCTCGCCGGGGCAGGGGCCGCGGTTGCAGGAAGGCATGGTGCTGGCGATCGAGCCGATGGTCAGCGCGGGTGCGCCGGAAGTAAAAGTATTGCAGGACGATTGGACGGCCGTTACGTCCGACGGCAGCGATGCGGCGCATTTCGAGCACACGGTTGCGGTCACCGCGAATGGCCCTTGGATTCTCACGCGCCCGAAGGAAGCTACTGGGCCGGTTTGGTGAGCAAGCGCGAAGGTTTCAAGACGGGAGCGTATGGCTAAGCGGCCGATACGGGAAAACAAGAAGCCGGGTGAGGGAAGCGGCAAGGAAGACGCCATCGAGGTGATGGCCGTGGTGATTGAGCCGCTTCCGAACGCGATGTTTCGCGTCGAGCTCGAGAATAAGCATCAGGTTTTGGCTCATATTTCGGGAAAGATGCGTAAGAATTTCATCCGCATTTTGCCCGGCGATCGCGTGGCCGTTGAGCTATCGCCTTATGACCTGACGCGCGGGCGCATTGTCTATCGCTATAAGTAGCGGCGGTGCGGGAACGGAGAACGGGAAAACATGAAGGTTCGGGCATCAGTAAAGAAAATTTGCATGAAGTGCAAGGTCGTCCATCGGCGCGGCGTGGTGCGCGTGATCTGCGTCAATCCGAAGCATCGCCAGCGGCAGGGATAGGGGGAAGCATATGGCACGCATTGCGGGAGTGGATCTACCTCCAAATAAGCGGCTCTGGATCGGCCTCACGGCGATTTACGGCATCGGACAGGAGCGGGCTCGCCAGCTCGCGGAAAAGGCGCGGGTCGAGGCGGTGAAGAAGGTGAAGGACCTGACGGAAGAGGAAGTGACGCGTCTGCGCGCCGCCATTGAATCCGAAGGGCGCATCGAAGGTGATCTCCGCAAGGAGATGCAGATGAATATCCGCCGCCTGATCGAAATTCAGTGCTATCGCGGGTTGCGGCACCGCAGGAATCTTCCCGTGCACGGCCAGCGCACGCACACGAATGCGCGCACCCGCAAGGGGCCGCGCAAGGGCGCCGTCGCGGCGAAAAAGAAAGTGATGGCGCGCAAGTAAAGGGTTCGCGGGGCTGGGCGCATCGCGCCTGCTCCGAGCAGTGCGAAGTCGAGAGAGGAAATTATCGTGGCGAAAGAACCGCAGGACGCAGCCGCCGCACCGGGGGCGCCGGCGAAAACGTCGAAGCGCAAGAAGGAGTTTCGCAAAAAGAGGGAAAAGCGCGTGGTGCCGCATGGCCTCGTCTGCATTCAGGCCACGTTCAACAACACCATCGTCACGCTTACCGATCCGGATGGGCGCGCGGTGAGTTGGGCATCGGCCGGCTCGGTCGGCTTCAAGGGATCGCGCAAGGGCACGCCCTATGCGGCGCAGCAGGCGGCCATGTCCGCCGCGGGCGTCGCGCGCGACCAATACGGCATGAAATCGGTCGAGGTTCGTGTGAAAGGGCCAGGCGCGGGGCGGGAATCAGCGGTACGTGCGCTCGCCTCATCGGGCCTGCACATTAACGCGATCAAGGACGTGACGCCGGTGCCGCACAATGGGTGCCGCCCGCCGAAGCGCCGCCGCGTATAACGAGAATTCGGAAGGGGCGCCGTTCGCGCCCGGTTGTGGCGGTAAAGGAGAAAGCACTTGGCAAGACATCGAGAAGGCGTTTGCCGGCTTTGCCGGCGGGAAGGCATGAAGCTCTTTTTGAAGGGGCTTCGGTGCTTTACCGAAAAGTGCGCGATCGAAAAGCGCAATTTCGTGCCGGGTCAGCACGGCCAGGCTCGCCGCGCGAAGATGGTCGGCTATGGCGTGCAGTTGCGCGAGAAGCAGAAGGTGAAGCGCACCTACGGATTGCTCGAGCGGCAGTTCCGCGGCTATTTCGAGCGGTCCGTGCGGATGAAAGGCCCGACGGGCGCGAACCTGATCGTGATGCTCGAGCGCCGGCTGGACAACGTCGTGTGCCGCATGGGTTTCGCCGGCTCGCACGCGCAGGCTCGGCAGTTCGTCTCGCACGGGCATGTGCGCGTCAATGGGGCGAAGGTGAATATCCCGAATTATCTGGTGCGCGTGGGCGACGAGATCTCGCTGAAGGACAAGATGCATCAGAACGCGATGGTGCTCGAGGCGCGCAACTTGGCGCAGAGCCAGAATATCGCGCCGTGGCTCGATATTGATCGCGAGAACTTCAAGGCGCGCGTAGTTGCTTTGCCGCGCCGCGAGGACGTGCAGACGCCCTCGATGAACGAGCAACTCATCGTCGAGCTCTACTCGAAGTAAGCCGGGATTTCCGGGAATGTTTTGCGGGGCTCGCCGCTGCGCGGGCCGGGAGGAACAACGAACATGTGGAAAGGCTTTCAGAAACCGAAGCGACTGGCCGCCGAGCCGGAGACACTCACCGACAAGTACGGAAAATTTTCGGCGCAGCCTTTTGAACGCGGATGGGGAACCACGGTGGGAAATGCCCTGCGGCGCGCCCTGCTGAGTTCAATCGAAGGCGCGGCGATCACCGCGGTCCGGATTGAAGGCGTGCTGCACGAATTTTCGCCGATTCCCGGTGTCGTCGAAGACGCGACAGACATCATCCTGAACCTCAAGCAGGTGCCGCTGAAGCTGAATACCGATCAGCCGAAGACGATCACGCTCAACGTGGATACGCCCGGACCGGTGACCTCCGCGAAAATCGAAGAGGATTCCGATATCGCGGTGCTCGATAAGAACGTCTATATCGCCACGGTCAGCGAGGGTGGCAAGCTCGAGCTCGAATTGCGGGTGAAGAATGGACGCGGTTACGTCGCGGCCGACCGCAATTTCGACGAAGACCTGCCCATCGGCTACATTCCGATTGATTCGGTGCATTCGCCGGTTCGCAAGGTGAACTACTCGGTCGAAGCCGCGCGCTTGGGGCAAATGACGGACTACGAAAAGCTCACGCTCGAGGCATGGACCAACGCCGCGATCACCCCGCAGGATGCCATCGGGCTCGCCGCGAAGCTGGTGAAGGACCACATGAGCATCTTCATCAATTTCGAAGAGACTCCCGATCTGCCGGACGAAGTGATCGAGAACTACGCCGATCCGCGGCTGGAGTTCCTCGACCGCTCGGTGGAAGAGCTCGAGCTTTCCGTTCGCTCCTACAATTGCCTGAAGAACGCGAATATTCAGAATCTCCGCGAATTGGTGCAGAAGACGGAATCCGAGATGCTCAAGACCAAGAATTTCGGCCGGAAGTCCCTGAACGAAATTAAGGACATCCTGCTGAAAATGGGCTTGAGCCTCGGCATGAAGTTCGACGAGCACGGCCGCATCATTTGGCCGCCGCTGCCGAGCCAGACCGCTCCGGCGCCGCTGCCCACGGAAGGGGAAGGCGAGCAAGACACCCTGTAATCCGGGGCGGACGCGAACATGAGACACCTCAAATCGGGATACAAACTCGGACGGAACCCGGCGCACCGCCGCGCGACGCTGCGCAACCTGGTGACGAACCTGATCGAAAAGGAACGCATTCAGACCACTGTGCGCCGCGCCAAGGCGGCGCGCCCGCTGGCCGAGCGCATGATTACGCTCGGCAAGCGCGATTCGCTCCACGCACGCCGGCAGGCTGCCGCTTTCCTGCAAACGCCCGAAGCGACGAAGAAGCTTTTCGCCGACCTCGCGCCGCGCTTCGCGGATCGCCCGGGTGGGTACACGCGAATCGTCCGCACTGGATGGCGAATCGGCGACGGTGCCGAACTTGCCGTGCTGGAATTCATCGGCTCGGAGCTGAAAAAGAAGGAAAAGAAGAGCAGGAAGGCGCGGGCGGAAGAAGCTCCCGAAGAAAAGGAAGCCGCGGCGGAAAAATAGTTCAGCCGCATACGGTTCAAAAGGCCCGTCGGGGTTCGCCTCGACGGGCTTTTTTCTTTTTCGGGCCGGTTTGGGTGCACGCGGGCTCTATTCTCGGCGGGCTCGCGCCGCGCGCGCATCCTCGCCCACGAATGCCAGGGCTGCCGCGATTTGCGCGACGATGCCGCCGGTCGTGTCAATCAGCACGTCGCGCACGGCGGGGGTGCGGCCCGGAACAAACCGCTGGTGGAACTCATCCATCGAGGCATAACCCACAACGAGCAGGATGGCCAGCAGCGCCCATGCCAAATGCGACTCGCGACGGCCGGCGCGGAGCCCCCGCAAGATCAGCACGCTGAGAATAAAATATTCGACGAAATGTCCGCACTTTCGGATCAGCTCGTGCCAATCGGCCAGCGCCACAAGCGAAACGCGCGGGAAAAGCCAGTGCAGGATGGGAATGATGATGCCGGCCGTATTGCTGGCCGCGAAGAATTTTGTTGAAAACACGGAAATCACGATGGCCCACACAATGGCGGGCCACCAGCGCAAGAGCCAGCCGGCGCGCGTCGCTTGATGCGTGTTCGCGGAATGAAGCGAAGGGTTCACCGGTCTCCTTGGGTCAAATGATTGGATGGGATGGCGGGCCGCTACTCCAGGCGGTAATTGGGGGCCTCGCGGGTGATGATCACGTCGTGGACGTGGCTTTCGCGCAGCCCGGCGGAAGAGATGCGAATGAATTTGCTGCGTTCCTGCAACTCGGTAAGATTGGCGGCTCCGCAATATCCCATGCCGCTGCGCAGCCCGCCGACGAGCTGTTCGACGAGCGCCGAGAGCGGGCCCTTATAGGGCACTTGCCCTTCGATTCCTTCGGGCACGCTCTTGCCGCGTTCGGCGCCTTCCTGCGCATAGCGATCGGCAGAGCCAGCTTCCATCGCGCCGAGCGATCCCATGCCGCGATAGGATTTGAACGTGCGTCCCTGATAGAGAATCGTTTCGCCGGGCGATTCCTCGGTGCCGGCGAAAAGTCCGCCGATCATCACGGCGGAGGCGCCGGCGGCGATAGCCTTGGTGATATCGCCGGAAAATTTGATACCGCCATCGGCGATCACGGGTACGCCGGTGCCTTTTGCGGCGCGCGCGCATTCCAGAATGGCGGTGATTTGCGGCACGCCCGCTCCGGTGACGATGCGCGTGGTGCAGATCGAGCCGGGACCGATGCCGACCTTGAGGCCGTCAATTCCCAGCGCGATCAGGTCGCGCGCGCCTTCGGCGGTGGCCACGTTGCCTGCGAGCACTTGCATTTCGGGCAGCTTGCGCTTGATTTCGCGGATCGCGTCCATGACGCGCGTGGTGTGGCCGTGGGCGGTGTCAATCGCGAGCGCGTCCGCTTTCTGCCGGGCCATTTCCTGGGCGCGTTCGAGGTAATCGCCGGTGGCGCCGATGGCGGCGCCGACGCGGAGCCGGCCCTGCTCGTCCTTCGTAGCGTTCGGAAATTCGATGCGTTTTTGGATGTCTTTGACGGTGATAAGGCCCTTGAGGTTGAAATCCTTGTCCACCACGAGCAGCTTTTCAATACGGTGCTGTTGGAGAATTTTTTCGGACTGTTCGAGGGTCGTGCCCACGGGTACCGTGACGAGATTGTCTTTCGTCATCACCTGGGAAACGGGCTGATCGAGATTGCGTTCGAAGCGGAGATCGCGATTGGTGAGAATGCCCACCAGTCGCGGGCCGCGCGTGACCGGCAGCCCCGAGACGCGATACTTGGTCATGAACTCGAGCGCCTGGCGGACGGAAATTTCGGGCGAAATCGTCACCGGGTCCACGATCATGCCGCTTTCCGAGCGCTTCACCTTGTCCACTTCCTCGGCCTGGCGCTGGATCGGCATGTTGCGATGGACGAATCCGATGCCGCCCTGGCGCGAAATGGCGATGGCGAGGCGGGAATCGGTGACTGTATCCATCGCCGCCGCGACGATCGGAATATTCAGCGCGATTTTGCGCGAAACGCAGGTGCTCGTGTCCGCCTGCCCCGGAAGGACCGCGGACTTGCCGGGCAGCAGCAGCACGTCGTCAAAAGTGAGCGCCTCAAGGATTGGGCCGTCTACCATTCCTGCTCCCGATAGGTGAAGTGGCGGTGCAAAGATGCGAAAGCCCAGCGTGCGTCGCTGGGCCCGGGATGATGTGTCTTGCCGAAAGGAAACGCCATGAGTGAATCTCCGATTCTAGGCGCTTCGCCGCGGCAAATCAAGGCGCGGCGGGGGAATGGAGACGGACGCGGCGTAAAGGAGAGCCGCGATATCGGGAAGGGTGGTCTACCGTAGATTAGAACGGAATTTGTGTTGCAGGCACAGGGGTTAGGCTCATTTCTAATCCCCGTACCGTAGATTAGAAATGGGCGGGGGCTGGTAATTGGGGCTTCGCCGTGCACTGCGCTTCCTCCTCTCTGGCGAGAAAACCGCCATCGTAGTTTGTAGCATGAATTAACGATAAAGTCAATAGAAATCGGCTGTGTCGTTAGCACATGATATGTCCGCTGGATTAGCAGAGGAGATGTCCGCAGGGGCCCCGGCAACGAACTGGCAAGCGCTGCGCGCCGCCGGAAGACGATTTTGAGCAGGCGGCGGGGCCGGTGCAGATTGTTATTCCCAGCGGAGGGCGGTGAGCGGATCCAGACGCATGGCGCGGCGCGCGGGAATGTAGCAGGCCAGAAACGCGGCAAGCAGGAAAACTACCCCCGCTCCCGCAAGCGTAAGCGGGTCCATGGGTTTGATCTGAAAGAGGTAACTCGCGAGCGCTTTGGTCGTCTGCATGGCGCCGTAAAACCCGAAAAGCAGCCCGGCGAGCGTCACGGCCAAGCCACGGCCGATGACCATGCGGAAGACCTGGGCACGCTGCGCTCCGAGCGCGATGCGGACGCCGATCTC
>DATNDJ010000021.1:0-54016 GCA_035553255.1 Candidatus Acidiferrales bacterium
AACGTTTGCTTGCCGGGGCGTGGGGATCGTTTTAGGCTAGCGGCGGGATGAATGAGAAATTTGTTGCGGTTGGGGCGATCTGGTATCTGGCGTTTCTGCTTTCCACCGTGTGCCATGAAGCGGCGCATGCGCTGGTGGCGCACTGGGGCGGGGATTCGACGGCGTTTCACGGCGGGCAGGTGACGCTGGACCCGCTGCCGCACATTCGTCGCGAGCCGGTGGGCACGATTGTGGCGCCGATCCTCTCGTATATTTTCGCGCACTGGATGATCGGATGGGCGAGCGCGCCGTACGACCCCGCGTGGCAGAAGAGACATCCGCGGCGGGCGGCGTGGATGGCGCTGGCGGGGCCGGCCGCCAACTTTATTTTGGCGCTGCTCGCCGCGGCGGCGATTCATGTGGGTATGGCGGCGGGAATCTTCCGCGAGCCGGTGAGCATCGCCGCCAGCTATACGAATATTACGGAAGCGGCGGCGCCGGGGCTGGCGGGATTCGCGGCGGTGTTTTTGAGCGTCCTGTTCGTTCTGAATGTGCTGCTGGGGACGTTCAACCTGATTCCAGTGCCTCCTCTGGATGGGAACACTGGAATCACGGTGTTTATGGGGCGCGAGCGGGCGCTGCGGTTCATTGATTGGACGCACAGCCAGCTTTTTGGAATGGCTGGGATACTGCTGGCGTGGGTTTTGTACGACAAGGTATTCGATTTTATATTTCGGCTGTCGCTGGCGGCGCTTTATCCGGGGACGCGGTGGGGGTGAGGGCGGCGAGCGCCCGCCGGCGCCAGGTTCGCTCCCATGAAGCGCAGAGACTGACGCGGGCACGGCATTCCTTCGCGAGGCCGCTCCCTTCTTGCATCAGGGCAAGCAGGGAGGGCTGTGCCCCTGCTGGGACGACCCGGCTGCGGGGTGCGCCGGGGGTGCACAGCGTGTTGAAAGGGAACACCTTTTGGGGGCGAGGGGTGGTTCCCGTTTTGGCAATGCGCTGATTGCACGCCGGTAAGGCTGGCGGTCCTTTGGCAGGGATGCTGCATTTCTCCTGCTGGAGGGCTGCTATGAATTTCGAGCGAAGCAATTCCGGGCCGGAGAATTTAGAGACTGGCGGGACGAACAGCTACTCGGTTGAGGTGTCTGGGTGGGACGCGAAGGAGAATTTCTTTGTGGAGAAGACAACGCTGGGGTGGGAGGCGGGCAGCCACAGGGAGATAGGACTCGCGTCGGCGGTTCGGCCAGGGGCGGTGGTGTTCGTCCGGCTGCTTCGGCCGCTGGCGGACGGCAAGGATTTTCCGATCGCGTACGAGGTGATCAAGACGGCGGGGAAGAATCGCGACGGGCGCGGCCGCGTACTTTTGATGCGATTGCAGCCGCAGGAAGAACGCAACAGGCGCTATGGAACGCCTGGGGCGCAAAAGGCGAGCTAGAGCGCGAGGATCTAGGCGGTGAGTGCTTCGCAAGACGGGCTAGGGGTGCCGGATTGTGCTCGCCGGTGCGTTCCACTTTGACACGACGGATCCCACTTTCGGACAGCCATGCGTGTACGTTTATTGACAATGAGGCGATAGAAGCCATCCGCAGTTTCCTTCCGCGCGCTTATTAACCGCTAAGTTCCACCTTTTCAGACGTTACTCTGGTGATTACTCGACGGACGGCCGCTGCGGGGATGTGCCGCAGATGCAGGGCGGGTGTTTCGCTCTGGCATGGCTCGTGCCTAGATACCGGCGCATGAACACAACGTCGGGGAAGCCAATGGCGGCGACCGTGCGAAAAAATCTTTCGATTTGCGTGCTGGACGATGAGCCGGACCTGGTGGAAACGACCACGGCGAGGCTGGACCGGGAGGGATTCGTGGCGGTAGGGACGACGCATCCGCTGGAGGCGCTGGAAAAGGTGCGGCTGGGCGGATGCAAGGTGGTGCTGTGCGATTTGAAGATGCCGGGAATGGATGGGCTGGCGTTCCTGGAAAAGGCGCTGCATCAGGATCCCGGGGTGTACGTGATCCTGGTGACCGGGTACTACACGATGGATTCGGCGATCGAGAGCGTGAAGCGCGGGGCATACGACTATTTGTGCAAGCCGCTGGATCTGGCGCGGCTGGTGAAGACGCTGGATGAACTGGCGCATACATTCTCGCAGCGGTCGCAAGTGCGCGGCCTGGAACAGAGGCTGCTCGAGAACCTGCAATTTCACGGGATCGTGGCGCGAAGCCCGGCGATGCTGGAGGTGTTCGACCTGGTGCGAAAGATCGCGAGGCACTATTCGAACGTCCTGATCACGGGGCCGACGGGCGCGGGGAAGGAACTGGTGGCGCGGGCGATCCACGAGATGAGTCCGGCCGGGCAGGGGCGGTTCGCGGTGTGCAATTGCTCGGCGCTGGTGGACACGCTGCTGGAAAGCCAGCTCTTCGGGCACATGCGCGGATCGTTTACCGGGGCGACGGAGACGCGGGCGGGCTTGTTCGAATATGCGAATGGGGGGACGGTGTTCCTGGACGAGATCGGGGAGACGTCGCTGACGATGCAGGCGAAGCTGCTGCGGGTGATTCAAAACCGCGAGATTCAGCGCGTGGGGTCGCCCGAGGTGCGCAAAGTGGACGTGCGGCTGATCGCCGCGACCAATCGCGACTTGCGGACCGAGGCGATGAACGGGCGGTTTCGCGAGGACCTTTTCTACCGGCTGAGCAGCATCGAGATTCGCGTGCCGGGGCTGATTGACCGCAGCGAAGACGTGCCGCTGCTGACGCAGTATTTCCTGAAGAAGTACAACGAGGCGTACGGGAAGGCGTTCCAGGGGATTTCGCGGCGCGCGCAGATGGTGCTGCTGCAGTACGAATGGCCCGGGAACGTGCGGGAACTGGAGAACGTGATTTCGAGCGCGGCGATTACGGCGACGTCGGATTTTCTTGACGTGAAGGATTTGCCCAAGCACATGCAGCGGCCGGAGCGCGCGGCGATCGGGCCGGACGAGACGTGGCGGCCATTGCCGCTCGATGAAGTGCGCGGGATTCATATTCAGAGAGTGCTGGAAATGTGCAGGGGGAATCGAGTGCGCGCGGCGCAGGTGCTGGGGATTGGGCGGACTAGCTTGTATCGGTTTCTGAAAAGGTCGCAGAAGCATGGCGAAGGCGGGAGGTATGTTTGCTGAAGGATGATAAAGCAGGCTGCTCCTCGCCGGAATGACAATGGAAGAGGGGATGGGAAATACGGTTCAGGAGGCTTCGAGCATTTGGCGCAGGACGTATTGGAGGATGCCGCCGTGGTGGTAGTAGGAGGCCTCGAAGGGGGTATCCACGCGGGCGACGACGGAGAAATTCTTTTCGTTTCCAGAGGAGGAGCGGGCGCGGACCTGGAGTGTTTTGCGCGGCTCGAAATTGCGGCTGATCCCTTCGATGTCGAATAGTTCGCGGCCGGAAAGGCCGAGGGATGTGAGATTTTCGCCGGGCAAGAACTCGACGGGGAGAACGCCCATGCCGATGAGGTTGCTGCGATGGATGCGCTCGAAGCTTTCGGCGAGCACGGCGCGGACGCCGAGCAGGATGGTGCCCTTGGCGGCCCAGTCGCGGGACGAGCCGGAGCCGTATTCCTTGCCCGCGAGGACGATGAGCGGGACGCGTTCGGCGCGATATTTCACCGAGGCGTCGTAGATGGTCATTTTTTCGCCGCTCGGCAGATGGGTGGTCCAGCCGCCTTCGGTGCCGGGGGCGAGCTGGTTGCGAAGGCGGATGTTGGCAAAAGTTCCGCGGACCATCACTTCGTCATTGCCGCGGCGGGCGCCATAGGAATTGAAGTCCTTGGGCTGGACGCCGCGCGAGATCAGGTATTTTCCGGCGGGCGAATCGGGATGAATCGAGCCGGCCGGGGAGATGTGGTCGGTGGTGACGCTATCGCCGAGGACGGCGAGCGCGCAGAGACCGTGAAGGTCGGATAGCGGCGCAGGCTTGGCCGGCATGCCCTGGAAATACGGCGGGTGCTTGATGTAAGTGGAATTCGCGTCCCAGGAATAGAGATCGCCTTCGGGCAAGGGAAGTGCGCGCCATTTTTCGTCGCCGGTGAAAACGTCGGCGTATTCCTTGCGAAACATATCGCTCGACAGGGACGAGCGCATCACCGATTCGACTTCCTGCGGCGTGGGCCATATATCGCGCAGGTAAACGGGCTTGCCGGTTGCATCGGAGCCGAGGGGTTCGTGAGCAAGGTCCACGTCCATCCGGCCGGCGAGGGCATAGGCAACGACCAGCGGCGGGGAAGCGAGATAGTTCGCGCGGCAGAGCGAATTGATGCGGCCTTCGAAATTGCGATTTCCGCTGAGCACGGAGACCGCGACGAGATCATTTTCCTTGATGGCGTTGCCGATTGGCTCCGAAAGGGGGCCGCTATTGCCGATGCAGGTGGTGCATCCATATCCGACCAGATGGAAGCGGAGGGATTCGAGATAGCGCCACAGGCCGGCCTTTTCAAGATAGTCCGTGACGACCTTTGAGCCGGGCGCGAAGCTGGTCTTCACCCATGGCTTGGGGGAAAGGCCGCGCTCGACCGCTTTCTTGGCCAGCAGGCCGGCGCCGAGCATGAGCGATGGGTTCGAGGTGTTGGTGCAGCTCGTGATCGCGGCGATGACGACGGAGCCGTCCGCGAGATCGAAGCGGTCGCCGTTATTTTGCACGCTGGCGTGCTTGGGCTCCCGCGCGAGGGATTTTTCGAAGGCGGATTTCGCTTCGCTGAGGGGCACGCTGTCCTGCGGGCGCTTAGGTCCGGCAATGGTCGGAACGACCTGGGCGAGATCGAGCTCGATGCGATCGTCGAAGAGCGGGTCGGGCGTATCGTCGGTGCGGAAAAGGCCCTGCTCCTTGGCGTAGGCCTCGACGAGCAGGGCGTGGTCCTCGGCGCGACCCGTGAAGCGGAGGTAGGCCAAGGTTTCGGAATCCACGGGGAAGAAACCCATCGTCGCGCCGTATTCGGGGGCCATATTGGCGATGGTGGCGCGGTCGGGAATCGTGAGGCTGGAGAGGCCGGCGCCGTAAAATTCGACAAATTTGCCGACGACGCCTTTCTTGCGGAGCATCTGCGTTACCGTGAGGACGAGATCGGTTGCCGTGGCGCCCTCGGGCAGGCGGCCGTGGAGCTTGAAGCCGAGGACCTCCGGAATGAGCATCGAGAGGGGCTGGCCGAGCATGGCCGCTTCGGCTTCGATGCCGCCGACGCCCCATCCGAAGACGCCGAGGCCGTTGACCATAGTGGTGTGCGAATCGGTGCCGACCAGGGAATCGGGGAAAGCGACGAGCTTGCCATCCTGCCGGGCGCTGAAGACGACGCGCGAAAGATATTCGAGATTGACCTGATGGCAGATCCCCGTGTCCGGAGGAACGACCTTGAAATTGCGAAAACCCTTTTGTCCCCAGCGGAGAAAGGCGTATCGCTCGATATTTCGCTGCATTTCCAGATTGGCGTTGAAGGCAAAGGCGTCGCGCGCGCCGAATTTGTCGACCTGAACGGAATGGTCGATCACGAGTTCGGCGGGGAGCAGCGGGTTGATTTTTTTCGGGTCGCCGCCAAGATGGCGCATTGCGTCGCGCATGGCGGCAAGGTCCACGATGGCGGGAACGCCCGTAAAATCCTGGAGCAGGACGCGCGCGGGCATGAACGAGATTTCGCGGTCCGCATCGGCGGAGGCGCTGGAGCCGGGCTGCAGGCTGGCGAGGGCGCGCACGTCGTCCGCACGAACGAAGCGGCTGTCTTCGTGGCGGAGGAGATTTTCGAGCAGCACCTTCAGCGAGAACGGCAGGCGAGAGACGCTTCCGGCGCCGGACGCTTCCAGTGCAGAGAGGCGGAAAATTTCGAATGATTGGTTGCCGACGCGAAGCTGGGTGCGAGTGGAGAACGAGTTGGCGGAAGCGGTCATCGCGTCTTCGATTGTAGCGGATGAGGGGTGGCGCGCAAGGGAATTGCGGGTGGGCGGGATGCGACCGAACGGTGCCACGCCGGATAGCGGCGAGGCCGAGAGGACGTGCTATGAGAGACTGCTGCCCGTAGCATCCTTCCGGGTGCGGAGGCGCACGTTGGAAGTAGGCGAGTCGCGACTCCGATCGAGCACACGGATTATGAAGAAAGCGCACAAATCGAAGCCGAACGGCAAGCCGCGTGGAGAAATACTCGCAGAGTATCGGTTCGACTACCGACGGGCGAAATCCAATCGCTTCGCGAAGCGAATTCTACTGCGTCTTAAACGCGCAAACTGCCCCGGAGTGCAACTGTAGATAGAGCTGCTGCCCACCGTCAAGACCGAGGAACCAGTCGCCCGCGCAGGGTCCCGGCTGGAATTGGGACCACACCTCGGCGTCCGGCGACCATACATAGCCGAGGTGACGCGGTTGCGCACTTTGACCGAGAATCGCAAGAATTTTTCCCGAGGCAGATCGAGCCACCGCGAGCGGCCACGATCTCTGCGCGCCCCTCGGCCTTGGGATATCTAGCCGCTGCTTTTTCACGGCACCGCTCGTCGCATTGATACTTACCATCTCCTGAGATGCGGGCAGCCAAAACCAGAATATCCCAGAAGAAAATCCTGCGGTAACGGGGCCGATCTGAGCGTTCTGCTGTGTGGCCCTGCTATCCGATGGGAAGGTGGCGCGCGGCAGAAGCTCTCGAATAACCTTCCCTGCGTCATCGTACTCGACTACAGTGGGTGCGGTGCCTGGATCCTCCCCGCCGGAGCCTGAGGTGACAGTCCACGTGTCTCCCTGATCGTCCTCCGCAAGGGCTTCGACGTCCCGGGATGGGGCCAAGTCAAGCGCCCAAAGGAGCCGTCCTCGGAAATCGAAGCGGAGCAGCAGCGAAGCCGTCGGGGTTCCGCTCCCCCTGTCGTAGACGGCGGAAACAGCGATAGCCTGCTGCGGGACAATAGATACGTCTGTTGTGCTCACGCTGACGGCCTCGGGAACCAAAGATAGCAGAGGAAAATTCACCACCGGCTGACCTGCTTTTGCATACACGTCCACTTCACTGCTAGCCGCGTCGTTTGCACTGCGCCGGTTGAAGAAAATGACGAACCCCATTTCAGATTTTACCCAATCATGCGCCGGGAGACTCTGAATCGTACCTATGGTCTGACCGCTGACTGGCAGGACGGCGGAGGCAACTAGAAGAGCCAAAGCGTACAGAAACGGTAAGCGCATGGGAACCTCCTACTGGGAACTCTTGCAATTACCCGTGCTGTCGAAGCATCCCGGGCAACCGCCGTACTCATTGGCCGAGCATATGCCGCAGCAACTTCCGGTTCTTGGGCGGCATGCCCAATTGGTACAAGGGTCACAAGGTTCGGCCGGATATGGCTGGTAGTCTGGCTGGCAGTTCGCTACCGGGTCGTAGCCGTAGACGCAAACAGGATCCGGTGGACAGGATGTTGATGTCTCGATTTGATTACTTGACGTTCGGGGCTCCGGCGACGTCTTGCCCAGCAGATTTGATCGGAGCGGTGATAATTTCGCCGACTGCGCGCATAGCTCGCCTCTCGGCGGCGGCGGAAAACGCCCGAACACGTGAACGAGGACCGTACCCTTCGCCGCGTGCCGAATTCTGAGAGATTGCGCTTTTACGCCTGGAGGGCGAGACTGCAAGGATCCAGCAAGCAGAAACAGAAAGACCGCTGTACTGAGGGACGCGATCTTCATAGACTCTCACCTCAACGGGCAGCCTGCGCCCCCCCCAATCTGTGTCAATACAGGCTTAACTGTATCCGTCGCGGCAGCGATGGGGAGCAAGTGCGCATCCGCGCGCGGTTGGAAGCCGTCGCGTGAGATAATTTTTGCCTGTGATGATGAGCGGGAAAACGCGATGAGGGCGCTGCTGATTGCGACGTATGAGCTGGGGCGGCAGCCCTTTGGGCTGGCGTCGCCGGCGGCATGGCTGCGGAGCCGTGGCGTGGAAGTCCGCTGCCAGGACCTTTCGCGCGAGGCGCTGGACGAGGCGGCGGTGCGCGCGGCGGAACTGATTGCGTTTCACGTGCCGATGCATACGGCGACGCGGCTGGCCGTGGCGGCGCTGCCGGCAGTGCGGCGGATGAATCCGCGCGCGCATATCTGCTTTTATGGGCTGTATGCGCCGGTGAATGAGGCGTATCTGCGGCGGCTGGGCGTGCAAAGCATTATCGGCGGGGAATTCGAGGGCGCCCTTACGGCGTTGGCGGAGCGGATCGGCAAAGCCCATGCCGCGACGGAGACCGGCGCGCCGGCGATTTCGCTCGAGCGGCTGGAATTCATCACGCCGGAACGCGCGGGATTGCCGCCGCTTGAAAGCTATGCGCGCCTGGTGATGCCGGGCGGCGAACGCCGCGTGGCGGGCTACACGGAAGCGAGCCGCGGGTGCAAGCATTTGTGCCGGCATTGCCCGATTGTGCCGGTGTATAACGGCGCGTTTCGGATCGTGCCGCGAGGCGTGGTGATCGAGGACATCCGGCGGCAGGTAGCCGCGGGGGCGCAACACATCACGTTTGGCGATCCGGACTTCTTCAATGGAATTGGTCACGCGCTGCCGATTGTGGACGAACTGCACCGCACATTTCCGCAACTGACCTACGACGCGACGATCAAGGTCGAGCACCTGCTGAAGCACCGCGAGCATCTGCGCACGCTGCGGGAGACGGGATGCCTCTTCGTGACGAGCGCGGTCGAGTCAGTGGACGACGCGGTGCTCGATCGGCTCGATAAGCGGCACACACGCGCGGAGTTTCTGGAGGCGCTCGCACTGTGCCGTGCGGCGGGGCTGGCGATGCAGCCGACATTCGTGCCGTTTACGCCGTGGACGACGCTGGAGGGGTACGCCGAGCTGCTTGGGGTGCTGCGCGAGGAAGGGCTCGTTGAAAGCGTGGCTCCGATTCAGCTGGCGATTCGGCTGCTGATTCCGGCGGGCTCGCGGCTGCTGGAGCTGGAGGAGATTCGGTCGGCGGTGGGCGCGTTCGACGAAACGGCGCTCGTGTATCCGTGGAAGAACGCGGATGAGCGTGTGGACCGGCTGTGCGACGAGGTGCAGCGGATCGTTCACGCCGGGGAAAAGGGCGGCCTGGGGCGGGCGCGGATTTTCGAGGAGGTAGCGGAAGCGGCGCAGCGGGCGGCTGGGGGTAAACCGCCCGATGCGAGCGTGAAAATTGGTTTGCGTGCTATGCCGCTGATTGCGTCGCGGGCCACGGTGCCGTACTTGAACGAGCCCTGGTACTGTTGAGCGGAGCCGGCCGGGGACCAGGTGGCCCCCATCGCAGAGGAGCGGCGAAGGGTAGCGCAGGCGGAGACGCTAGTGTGAAGAGGTAATTCGTGATTAGTGATTTGTGAGTCGTCACTAGTGAAGAGCAAACCCGCGGCCGTGCGGGTCGCGTATATGGCCGCGGGCCAAGGGTAGCGGAAAGGTTTTGCGAAAATGGGCGAGGAGCGGCGGCGTGTGCTGATCCTGGCGGGGAAGCTGGGATACCAGACGCGCGGGTTTGCGGAGGCTGCCGAGCGGCTGGGCGCGGAAACGATTTTCGCTACGGATCGCTGCCATCAGCTCGACGATCCGTGGGGTGACCACGCGATTGCGGTGCGGTTCGAGCGCGCGCAGGAGGCCGCGCGGCAGATTGCCGCAGATCTGAAAGACGGCGTGCCGGGCGCGGTGATCGCGTTGGGAGATCGCGCGACTCCGGCAGGGGCATATGCGGCGCGGGCGCTGGGCGTGAAGGGGAATCCGCCGGATGCCGTGGAGGCGTGCCGCAATAAGCTGCGGCAAAGGCAGGTGCTCGCGGAGGCGGGGCTGCAAGTGCCGGATTTTTTTTCGTTCGGCGTGGGAGACGATTCAAGCCGCGTGCTGCCGCGCGTGAAATTTCCGGCGGTGGTGAAGCCGCTGACGCTGGCGGCGAGCCAAGGCGTGGTACGCGTGAATGATAAAGAGGAATTCGAACGGGCGGTGGGGCGCGTTCGCGCGCTGCTTGGGTCGCCCGAGATTCAGGCGCAGCGCGATGCGGCGACGGGGCGGCTGCTGGTGGAAAGTTATCTTCCGGGGAACGAGTGCGCGGTCGAGGGGCTGCTGAATGCGGGCAGGCTGCGCGTGCTCGCTATTTTCGATAAGCCCGATCCGCTCGAAGGACCATATTTTGAGGAGACAATCTACGTGACGCCCTCGCGGCTTTCGGCCGCGATGCAGGGAGCCATCGCCGATTGCCTGGCGCGGGCGACGCGCGCGCTGCGATTGACGACCGGGCCGGTGCACGCGGAATTTCGAGTGAACGAGCGCGGGCCGTGGGTGCTGGAAATTGCTCCGCGGCCGATTGGCGGGTTATGTTCGCGGGCGCTGCGCTTCGGGCCGAGCGGCGCGGCGCTGGAGGAACTGCTGCTGCGGAACGCACTGGGATTGCCCGGCGCGGATTGGGAGCGAGAGGAAGGGGCGTCCGGCGTGATGATGATTCCGGTGCCGCGCAGCGGGATATTCGAGGGCGTAGAGGGAATGGACGAGGCCGAGCGGGTGGCGAACGTGACGGAAATTCGCATCACGGCGCGATTGAAGGACTATGTCGAGGCTTGGCCGGAGGGATCGAGTTATCTGGGATTCATTTTCGCGCGGGCGAATGCGCCGGGCGAGGTGGAGATGGCGCTGCGCGAGGCGCACGCGAAGTTGCGGTTTCGGTTTTCGCCGAGGATGATCGTCCAGCATCCGGCGACGGCGGGATGGTTCGCTAGGGACGACGGCTCCGAAAAGGGATGGATTCGGGAAGGACAGGACGATGGAAGAAACGGCGAAGCAGGGCGGGCTAAAAGAAAAGACTAGTTCCGCGGGGCTGAGGCTTATCGCTTATAAGACCGGCCGCACGGCGCTGCCCATCGAAGTGGCATCGGCGGACCGGCAATGGATGGACGAGACGCCTTACGGCTTTGCGAATCGCTGCCTGCCGCTGCGAATCGCCAATCAGGCCGGCTGGGTGATTCTGAACGACCGAAAGATTGAAGCGACTTGGAACGGCAAGGCTGGGGCAGGGGATCTGCGCATCAAGTATTACAAGACTCGCCCGGACGAGGACATTTCGAAGCAGCCTCTTTTTGCGCTGAGCCACTTCGGGTCCGGGATTCTCACGTGGAAAATTCCGTATGTGTTCCGCACGCCGCCGGGGTACGACCTATACGTTCGCGGGGTGACGAACTGCTACAAGGATGGGGCCTCGGCTTTGGACGGCATCGTGGAAACGGAATGGAGCGCGGGGACATTTTCCATGAATTGGAAGCTGACGCGCAGGAAGCTAACGGTCACCTTCGAGAAAGGCGAACCGATCTGCATGATATTCCCGTGGCCGCGCCGAGATTTGGAGCGATTTCGGCCGGAGGTGAAACATATCGAGCAGGACCAGGAATTGGCCGGCAAATTCAAGAGGTGGCTGGCGGAGCGCGAATCCTTTATCGAGAAACTAAATTCGGCGAAGACGGCCGTGTGGCAAGGCGATTATTACGCGGGGCGCTTTTTTCAGGGCGCGCCTTTTCCCGAGCACCAGCTGAAACTTGAAGTTCATGAATTCGAGGATGGCACTGGGAACAGCGGATAGCGAAGGGCGGGCGCAGTCGCGCCGGCTGCTATCCCGAGAATGGCTCAGCCCTTCGTGCGCGGGGGAACGTAGCCTTCGGGGAGCTTGGCGCCCTCGCCGAAGAAGAAATCCTCCATCTGCTGTTCCATTATTTTGATCGAGTTGGGATCAAGTGGATTGAGGCGGTACTCGTTCATGACCATCTTCGCGTGCTCGAGCCACATTTTCCAGGCGTCTTTCGAGACGTTGTCGTAGACGCGCTTGCCGAGATCGCCCTTCCAAGGGATGCGATCGAGGCCGGGCAACTCCTTGCCGAACTTCACGCATTTCACCATGCGAGTGCCCGGCGGCGCGGAAGCTGCGCCCGGCGCGGGGCTGGGTGATCCGTTGCTGCATTTCTCGTCCGCCATCATTTCCCCTGGGTAATGATTATTTGGCGCTCGCATCAGTTCCTGCGAACGCGTCCTTCTTGAAGATACAGGAACGCAAGAGTAAATTCCACTCGGGCGCGGGTGGTGGAGCAGCGAGGGCGGACCAGATCCGCGCGCCGCGAACACGCGGAAGGCACTTTCGCAACTATAGTAGGCTGTGAAGAGCGAGCGGGACGGAAATTGAAGGCAATCGTGCCGCGCCGGGAGGCTGCGAATGAATGCAGGCGCAAAGGCGATGGCGAGCAGCGGGGCGGGGCAGGCGGATGCGTATTACTGCGAAATGCCGTCTGATCCGTGCGCAATTGTGATGTTTGGCGCCTCGGGCGATCTGGCGCGGAGGAAATTGCTGCCGGCGCTCTACGATCTGGCGTGGCATGCATGCCTTGCGCCGCGGTTCAGGCTGCTGGGCTTCGCGCGCACGGCGATGAGCGATGGCGATTTCCGGCGGCGCGGCGAGGAATCCCTGCCGAAGGGTGAAGCGGCGGGCGGCGGCGCGCAGGGCGAGAGGCGAGAAGAGTTCCTGAAAAATTTGCGGTATTTCGCCGGGGATTACGCCGATCCGGGTGCGTATTCGCGGTTGGCGGAGCGGCTGGCGGAATTGGACCGCGAAGGCGGACTCGGGGGCAATCGGCTGTTCTATCTGGCGACGCCGCCGGAGGTGTATCCGAAGATTGTGGAGCAGCTTGGGCGCGCGGGACTGGCGCGGCCGGCGAGCGAGAAATCGTGGACGCGTATTATTGTGGAAAAGCCGTTTGGGCACGATCTGGAGTCGGCGCAGGCGCTGAATCGGCAAGTGCTGGAGGTCTTTTCCGAGCCGCAGGTCTACCGCATTGACCATTATCTGGGCAAAGAAACGGTGCAGAACCTGCTGGTATTCAGATTCGGCAACGGCATTTTCGAGCCGCTCTGGAACCGCAATTATATAGATCACGTGCAAATTACGGCGGCCGAGCGGCTGGGCGTGGAAAAGCGCGCGGATTTCTACGAATCGGCGGGCGCGCTGCGCGATATGGTGCAGAGCCACATGCTCCAGTTGACGTCCCTTGTGGCGATGGAAGCGCCGGCGCGTTTTGATGCGACTTCGGTGCGTAATGAAAAGATCAAGGTGCTTCAGTCCGTGAGGCCGTTTATGGCGGAGACAATCGCGAAGGAAGCGGTGCGCGGGCAATACGGCGCCGGAGAGGTGAACGGAGCGCCGGCGCCGGGCTATCGCGCGGAGCCGCGGGTGCGGGGCGATTCGACCACGGAGACGTTCGTCGCGCTGAAGCTGCACGTGGACAACTGGCGATGGAGCGGCGTGCCATTTTATCTGCGGACGGGAAAGCGGCTGGCGAAGGCGAAGACGGAGATCACGGTTCAGTTCAAGCAGGCGCCGCAGAAGGTGTTTCGGGGCGAGCAGCCGGAGCCGAATTCGCTAGTGATCGGGATTCAGCCGCGGGAGGGAATCTCGTTGTCATTCGGGGCGAAGCCGCCGGGCCCGGCGATGGCGATGCGGTCGGTGACGATGGATTTCGAGTATCAGAGTACGTTTGGGGGCGCGTCGCGGGACGCTTACGCCACGCTGATTAACGATTGCATTCGCGGCGACGCCACTCTTTTTGACCGAGCGGATAGCGTGGAGGCGGCGTGGGCGATCATCGAGCCGCTGCTGCGCGGGTGGGAGTCAGAGGCGCCGCCGAGCTTTCCGAATTACGCGGCGGGCAGCGAAGGCCCGGCGCGGGCTGAAGAATTGATCGCCGCGGACGGGCGTGCATGGCGCGGGTTGAGCGCGAAGTAAGCGAGACACGGAGGCAAAACGGATGATTTTGGCGGGGGACGCCGGCGGCACGAAATCGAACCTTGGGCTCTTCGACACGAAATCGGGGAAGCTGGTGCGCGTGGCGCACAAGCATTACCCGAGCAAGGAGCATGCGGGCTTCGAGGAGATCGTGCGGGATTTCGTCGCGACGCAGAATGAGTCGCAGATTACTGCTGCATCGTTTGGCATCGCGGGTGCGGTGGTGAGCAATCGTGTGCGCGCCGCGAACCTGCCCTGGGTGGTGGATGGCGCGAAGCTGGCCGCGCTGCTGAAGCTTACCCGGGTGAAAATCATTAATGACGTAGAGGCGACGGCGTACGGAATCTCCGCACTCGAACCGAGCGAGCTGGTTGAATTGCATGCCGGCGTGGATGCGCCGGAAGCGAATCGCGCCGTGATCGCCGCGGGAACCGGGCTCGGCGAGGCGGTGCTGGTGTGGGACGGCGGGCGGCACGTCCCCATGGCGACGGAAGCAGGGCACACGGACTACGCGCCGCATACCGAGCAGCAGGCGGAGCTGTGGAAGTTCATCAAAACGCGCGGGGAGTTTGTGAGCACGGAGAGCGTCCTTTCGGGTCGCGGCTTTCAGGTGCTGCACGAATTTTTGGCGCCGGGCGCGGCCCACCCGGGGTTTGAAAATCCGGCGATGGATCCCGCGCCGGAAATCACGCGGCGGGGAATGACGGGCGAATGCGCCGCGTGCGCGGCGGCGCTGGACTTGTGGGTGGAGATTTACGGGGCGGAGGCCGGGAATCTGGCGCTGCGGTCAGTGGCGCGAGGCGGGATGTACGTGGCTGGGGGAATTGCGGTGAAGATTCTGCCGAAGCTGCGCGACGGACGCTTCGCCGCGGCAATGAAGCACAAGGAAAAACTGGCGGCTTTTCTGGATGCGATTCCGATTCGCGTGGTGCTGAACGAGGAATGCCCGATGCTCGGGGCGGCGTACGTGGCATGGAAGGGGCTGTAGGATGCGGCGGGAGAAGACCAGCGTATCGCAGGAAGATTATCTGAAGGCGATCTGGGAGCTTGTGCAGGAAGGGCAGGTGCCGATCAGCGCGCGGCTGGCGGAGGATTTGGGCGTGACGCCGCCGGCCGTGACCGCGGCGTTGAAGCGCATGACGCGCGACGGCTTTGTGCGCGTGCAGCGCGACGGCAGGATCGAGCTTTCGGCAAAGGGTAAAGCGGCGGCAAAGCATCTGGTGCTGCGGCATCAACTGGCCGAAAAGCTGTTGACGGACGTGATCGGGCTGGAATGGTCGCGCGCGCACGAAGAAGCCGAGAAGCTGGAGCATGGCATCTCGCCGGAGGTGGCGGGCTTGCTGCTGAAGCGCTTCGGGCCGGAGAGCCGCTGCCCGCACGGCGTGCCGCTCGTGGGCGGAATGCGGGCGCTGGGCGAGAAGTTCGGCGCCGTGCGGCTTTCGGAGGCGCGGGTGGGGCGCGCGCACGAAGTGCTGTGCGTTTACGAAAAGGATCCGCGGTTTCTGGAATTTCTGGTCCACCTGGATTTGCGGCCGGGGTCGAAGGTGCGCGTTCATCGGCGGGAATACGATGAGACGATGTCGCTAACCGTGTGGGGCGGCGGTACGAAGCGCATCCATCTGGGGAACCCGGCAACGCAGAGAATCTGGGTGCGAGAAGTGGCGTGATGTCGCTTCAAATTGACCTATTGCAGCCCCTTTCGCTGAGTTCCATCGCGCCGCCGATTGGATTATTCTGAGGGTAGCCCCGCCCGTTCGGGATTCCGAGTGCGAGAGGACGCGCGCATGATCTGCCGCCGCTGCGGCGAGCCATTGGAGACCGGGGAGACGCTGTGTATCGCGTGCGGCTGCCCGGCGGAAATGGCGCCAGCGATCGCCGAAGACGCGATGCCGATACTGATCCTGCGCCGGCATACGCGGATCATGGGCATCTTGTGGCTGATTTTTGGCGTAATGCGCATTGCAACGGCACTACTGCTGGTGATCAAGAGCGGCGTGCTGGCGCTCATGTGGGGCGCGCTGCTGAATCGCGTGCCCGATCCTCAGGCGTGGATGAAGCGCTTCGAAGCGGGGCTGGCTGTGCTGGCCGTCGTCCTAATCATTTCCGCTGTAGCGTCGCTGGGGGCCGGACTCGCGCTTTTGAGCCGCGCGCGCATCGGTCGGATACTGGGAATCGTCGCCGCGTTCCTCGGATTCGTCGGCGGACCGCCGGCCGTGGCGCTGGCCGTCTATACGCTGATCATCCTGCTATCGCCGGGGTCGCGCGTTGCGTACGACGAAGTAGCGACGGCGGCCTGAAAAACCGGCCGGTTGTGCCCGAGGGCCGCTAACCTGCCGCCATTGGAGCATTGAGCACGCCTCTTGCGCCTTGCGGTTGCCCGCCGGGCGCGCCTGCCGTAGCTTCGGGTGGGGGTATCCATGTCAGAGGCCAAGGCGCCGGTTGCAACGATGTCTGAAGTGTTTCGGCCGTACGAAAAGTTGGTGGAAATCACGATTCTCGGGAAGACGTTTCTGGTTCCCGAGAGGAATTCGCTTTTGCGCGCGTTCCAATTCATCAGCCCGGAGACGATTCCTTACGGCCGGTTCTGCTGGAACCAGGAGTGCCAGTTTTGCCGGGTGAATTGCCAGCTTCCCGATGACGACCAAGCCCGCCCAATCCTAAGCTGCAAATTCATCGTGTCCGAAGGAATGATCATTTCCGACCTCGCGCCCGAACTGGTTGGCTGCCTGCGCGCGAAGCTCGGTCAATAGCTTTTCCTCGCTTCTAAACGCCGAGTCCGCCCCCCCGTTCGGTTTCCGCGGTGGTGTGCGCGTCCATCTTTCCATTGTAATTCGAGCGCGGTTTGGACAAGACTGAGTGCGCGCCACGTTGCAAATTTTTTGGAGAATGGAATTGCCGCGCAGCTTTCATATGCCGGCGGACGAGTTCCGCGAGGCCGGCAAGCAATTGATTGACTGGATCGCGACCTATTACGAGCAGGCCGCGAAATATCCCGTGCAGTCGCAGGCGGCGCCCGGAGAGATTCGCGCGGGGCTGCCCGCCGAGCCGCCCGCCCGCGGCGCATCCGCCATCGAAATCACGCAGGATCTGCTGCCGCGGATTTTGCCGGGGATCACGCACTGGCAATCGCCGAGTTTCTTCGGCTACTTTCCCGCGAATGCGTCCGAGCCCTCCGTGCTGGGGGATTTGCTTTCGTCCGGACTGGGCGTGCAGGGGATGCTCTGGGCCACCAGTCCGGCATGCACCGAGCTTGAGACGCACGTGCTCGACTGGCTGGTAGCGATGCTCGATCTGCCGCGCGCGTTCCAGTCAAGCGGCGCGGGCGGCGGCGTGATTCAGGATTCGACGTCGAGCGCGTCGCTGACGGCCGTGATTGCGGCGCGCGAACGAGCGACCAGCTACGCGAGCAATGAGGAGGGCTGCCGGCAAGAACTCGTGGCCTACACGTCCAGCCAGGCGCATTCCTCGATTGAAAAGGACATCAAGGCGGCGGGCATTGGCAGCCGCAACCTGCGCGTGGTGGAGGTGGACGCGAGCTTTGCGATGCGCCCTGAAATGCTCGCCCAGGCTATTGCGGCAGACGAGCGAGCGGGGCGACGGCCGTTCCTGGTATGCGCCACCACAGGAACGACGTCCTCGCTGGCTTTCGATCCGCTTGATCGCATCGGCGAAATCTGCCGGGAACATAAGCTGTGGCTGCATGTGGACGCGGCGATGGCCGGGGCGGCGGCGCTCTGCCCGGAGTTCCGCCACATCCATCGCGGGCTGGAATTTGCGGATAGCTACTGCTTCGACGCGCACAAATGGATGTTTACGAATTTCGATTGCACATGCTTCTATGTGGCCGATCGCGCGCACCTGATTCGTTCGCTGACGGTGCTGCCGGAATATCTGCGAAACCAGGCGACGGAATCGGGGGCCGTGTTCGATTATCGCGATTGGCACATTCCGCTTGGGCGGCGATTTCGCGCGCTCAAGTTGTGGTTCGTAATCAACCATTACGGAGTGGAAGGATTGAAATTCCACATCCGGCGGCACGTCGAGCTGGCGCGGCAGTTCCTCGGCTGGCTGCACGAGGACTCCCGATTTGAAGTGATGGCGCCAGCGGCGCTGAACTTGATCTGTTTCCGGCTGAAAGGTGAGGACGCGCGCACGGAGGAATTGATGAACCGTCTGAATCGCAGTGGCAGGCTATTCGTCTCGCACACACGGCTGCAAGGCAAGTTCACGATTCGCTTTTGCGTGGGCCAGACGCGCACCGAAATCGAGCATGTCGAGGGCGCTTGGCAATCCATTCAGCGGGAGGCGGCCGGGATTTAGCGGCTTCGTTTTCTGGACGCGATGCGGCGGCGTGGCGGAAGCATTGTGCTAGAATCCAGGGTTGGCACAAGGGGCCAGACGGGATAAGTCATGAAGGGACGAGGAAAGTTCGCGATTGGGGCGGGAATCATCATCGCCTGCCTAGTGGCGCTGGCGTACGCGGGATTTACGCAGAGCAAGTCCTACTACCACACGATTTCGGAGCTTTCGAGCCTGCCGGGGCCGGCGCTGCGGCAAAGGATGCGCGTTTCAGGGAACGTCCGCCCCGGAACGATCGCGCGGCTTGACGGGCGGGTGAATTTCACGCTGGAAGAAGAAGGGAAAACGCTTCCCGTGAGCTACGTGGGCCGAGATCCCTTGCCGGACACTTTCAAGGATGGCGCGCAGGCCCTGGTGGAGGGTCATTTGGACGGGGGAGGGCGCTTCGTGGCCGAAGAGGTGCAGGCAAAGTGCGCGTCGAAATATCAGGCCAGCCCGCCCGGAACGGCTTCCGGCGGCTCGGCCAGTCCCGCCTATGCGAACAAGAGTTAAGGAAATCAGCTAAGGAAATCGAGTGGACGTTTTCGGATCGTTTGCGCTGCTGCTGGCCCTTCTGGCCGCCGCCTACGCGTTCATCGGCGGGATTGCCGGGATTCTGGGCCGGCGCCCGCTGCTGACGAAGAGCGCGCGCAACGCGGGCATGGCCGTATTCGCGCTGGTGTCCTGCGCGGTCGCCTGCCTCGAGTATTTCTTCTTTACGGATAATTTTTCCCTCGCCTACGTCGCCGAGCACAGCAATCGCGCCCTGCCGGGTTTTTACAAGTTCGCCGCGCTGTGGGCCGGGCAGGAAGGCTCGCTGCTATGGTGGAGCTGGCTGCTCGCCGGATTTGCCTTCGTGGTTCTGGCGATGCACCGGAAGAAACATCCGGAGCTGATGCCGCTGGTGGGCGTGACGCTCGCGGGCATTCAGATTTTCTTTCTGACCCTGAATAATTTTGTCGCCAGCCCCTTCCACGTGCTCGCGGGAATGAATGCGGCGGGGCATTTGCAAGTGGCGACCGTGGCCGACGGCAACGGGCTCACGCCTCTACTCCAGTACTTCGAGATGGTGATCCATCCGCCGATGCTCTATCTGGGTTATACCGGCTTTGCGGTGCCTTTCGCGTTTGCGATGGCGGCGCTGCTGGGGCGGTATCCGGGCGAGAAATGGATTCACATCACGCGGCGCTGGACGATGGTGGCGTGGTGCTTCCTGGGAGTGGGAATTCTGCTGGGAGCGCACTGGGCCTACGCTGTGCTGGGCTGGGGCGGCTATTGGGAATGGGACCCGGTGGAGAATGCGGCGCTGCTGCCGTGGATCACGGGCACGGCTTTCCTGCATTCGGTGATGATGCAGGAAAAGCGCGGGATGATGAAAGTGTGGAACGTCTGGCTGGTGTTCACCACGTTCCTGCTGTGCATTTTGGGCACCACGCTGACGCGCGCGGGGATCGTGAATTCGGTGCATGCCTTCGCGCAGTCGTCGGTGGGGGGATGGTTCTTCGGATTCCTGGCGATTGTGCTTGCGGTATGCATTGTGGCGTGGTGGAAAAATCGCGACTATCTGCGCAGCGACAACCAATTGGATTCGCTCGTCTCGCGCGAGTCGAGCTTCCTCTTCAATAATCTGGTGCTGCTGGCGGCATGCTTTGCGGTGCTGTGGGGCACGCTTTTCCCGATCCTCTCCGAGTGGGTGACGGGGAGCAAGATTAGCGTGGGTCCGCCGTTCTTTAATAAGGTGAACATACCCATCGCGCTCTTTTTACTTTTTTTGACGGGCGTGGGGCCGCTGCTGGCCTGGCGCAAGACTTCCTTCGACGCATTGCGGCGCAACTTTGCGTGGCCGCTGGCGGGCGGGCTCGCGGTGGGGGTGGTGGCCTTTGTGCTCAGCGACCGGGATTTTTACGCGCTCATTTGCCTGGTGCTGGCTGTGTTCGTGACGCTGACGATTACCTCGGAGTTCTATCGCGGGGCGCGCGTGATCGCCTCGCGCGGCGGGACGAATCTGCTCGCCGCCGCGGGCGAGCTTACGATGCGCAATACGCGGCGCTACGGCGGGTACATCGTCCATCTCGCTATCGTGTTGATCTTTGTCGGCATCTCGGGCACAGCGTTCAAAACGGACGTGCAAAAGGAAATGATGCCCGGGCAGACGCTTCGGATCGGGCCCTACACGATCCTGTGCCAGAATTTTGATCAAGAAGCGACCGACAATTATCAGGGCGACCGCGCCACGCTCGAAGTGCTCGAAAATGGGCGCTCGAAGATGATGCTGTATCCCGCGAAGCGATTTTTCCCGGCGAGCCAAACCACGGAGACGATGGTGGCGATCGAAAGCTCGCCGCTGCGTGATCTCTACGTTGTGTATGCGGGGCGAAGCCCGCAGACGGGCAAGCCCGTGATTCACGCGTACATCAATCCGCTGGTGAAGTTCATCTGGTTTGGCGGGATCGTGATGATTCTGGGAACGCTTCTGGCGATGCTGCCGGAGCGGCGCGCGGCTCTTGTCGTCCGCGAGGCGCGCGAAGCGAGTTGGGGAAGCGATCCGGCCCCGCCGGTGACGGTGCACGCGGGCGCGCAGGCAAGCAGGACGGACGGGGATGACTAAGCCGATGAACGGAAGGGCGCGGCGCGCTAGGATCGCGGGGCTAGGGATTCTCGCCCTCATTGCGACTGCCCCGGTGGCGCTTGCGCTGCAGAGCGCGGGAGCCGATTCTGCTTCGCGAGAAGCCAAGCTGGGGACGAAGGTGATGTGCATGTGCGGCACCTGCAACATGGCCGCGGCGAATTGCAATCATCCCGGCAGCTCATTTTCTGGGCCGTGCGACGTGGCGCGCGGGGAATTGGCGCAGATTCGGGACCGGGTGGCGCGAGGCGATTCGGCCGATTTGATCCTACAGTCGTTCGTGCAGGAATATGGGCCGTTGGTGCTGATCGAACCGCCGCACAGCGGGTTTGATTGGACGGTGTGGATTGTGCCCGCCGCCGTACCGCTGTTGGCGCTGCTGGCGGTGTGGATCGTACTTCGGCGGTGGCGAGGCCGGGCCGCGCCCGCCGTGGCGCAAGGTCCGGGCGTTTCGCCCGAACTGCTCGCGCGGGTGCGCCATGCTGCCGAGGACGATGGCCGCGCATGACGCAGTACCCAGTTAGACAGAGGACTGGAGCATGATCGGCGTTTACATTGTGGTTGCGTGCGCGCTGCTGGCTGCGGCGACGCTGCTCTACGTTTTCAACGTGCGCGCGGATGCCTCCGATGCCGCGCCGCATCGGACGAAACTGGATCAACTGATGGACCGCCGCGACGCAATCTACGGTAATCTGCGCGATCTGCGCTTCGAATACCGCGCCGGAAAAATGTCCGAGAAGGATTTCGAGGAAACCAGGCGTTCGCTGGAAGTGGAGGCGGCGCGGGTCCTGGCGGAAATGGACACGCTGACGGGTGGAACGCCCACTCCGGCCACGCGTCAAGCGGCTTCCGAAAGGCATCATTCGTGAAAATGGTCTGTTTATTGCGCCATCGCCAACGCGTGCTTCCAGCGCTGCTCGTTGCGCTTGCATTGCCGCTCATCACATCCGGCGGCACGGTTTCTGGAACGGTGCGCAACGGCACCACGGGGAAGGTGGCTACAGGCGTTGACGTGATCCTGATCCAGTTGCAGGGCACGATGAAGCAGGCGGCGCAAACCAAGACGGACTCCGCCGGGCGCTATCATTTCGATAATCCGATCCTGGGAACCGCGCCGATGCTGATTCGCGCGGTGTATCGTGGCGTTTTCTATCACGAGCCCGTGCCGCCAGGTAAGGCGACGGCGGACGTGGAAGTGTTCGAGCCGACCAATAAACCCAGCGCGATTTCCATTTCGGCGCATGCCTTGATCCTGCAGCCTAGCGGCTCCGACCTGACGGTCGGCGAGGAATACAGCATTCAGAACACGACGAAGCCGCCGCTCACCTATTACGACGCGAATGGGACGTTTGCGTTTGACTTGCCGAACGGCGCGCAGCTTACCGAGGTGGATGCGGCCGGGAGCTCGGGCATGCCGGTGATTCAGGGCACGATAGACAAGGGCAAGAACCGCGAGGCAATCGCCTACGCCTTCCGGCCGGGCGACAACGAGGTGCGCGTTACGTACAAGCTGCCGTATGCGGGCGATCGCGCCTCGCTGCGCGTTAGCTCACCCTATGCGGCCACGCGCGTGGCGCTGCTCGCGCCACCTTCGGTGCAGGTTGCAAGCGACGGCTTTTCGCCGGCAGGGCAGGCGCAGGGCATGAACGTCTATATGCGCGATGCGGTGGCGGCGAACACGCCACTGGCAATTTCCGTGTCGGGTACGGCTCCAGCGGCGTCCAGTGCAGGTGATCCATCCGCCGGGGGCGCGGATCAATCGCAGAACCCGTCGGTGAATTCACACATTGACGGTTCCGCTGGCGGGGCTCCGACGGCCAGCCTGACAACGATGCCTGCGCGGCTCGACGGCTTGAAATGGGCGCTGGTGGGCGGCTTCGCCGCGCTATTTGGGCTGGGTCTTATCTTTCTATGGCGCCGGCCGCGAGTTGCCGGAGCGGCGCAAGCTGCGCCAGCCGGCACTGCGGCGAATACGAATCCCGCGTTTGCAGCGGCGGACCAGCAGGCGCGCGGCAATCTGGACGAAATGAAAGACGCGCTTTTCCGGCTCGAGTTGCGCCATCAGGCTGGGACGGTGGCGGACGATGAATACGCGCGCGCGCGCCAGCGCATCGAAGAAAAACTGCGCAATTTCGTGCGCGGCTGAGTGGCCGGTGGTGAGCACGCCGAATGCAATTGCCGCGAGCACGGGCTCCGATCCGACGCTGCGCGGCATGGGGCTGCGCTTCGACCGCATCGAAAAGCGCTTTGGGTCGCTGGTGGCGCTGCGCGGTATATCGCTCGAAATCAGGGCGGGAGAATTTGTCGCGCTTCTCGGAGCCAACGGGGCGGGGAAGACCACCCTGTTGCGGATTGCCGCGCTTCTTGCCCGCCCGTCCGCCGGGCGCGTGATCTTCACGCAACCGCGCGAAGGCGCGGCCGATGCAGCCACCCCCGAGGCCGCGAAACGATGGATTGGAATGGTCGGCCACAGCACGCTTCTGTATGACGATCTGAGCGCGGCGGAGAATCTTTCGCTTTTCGCGCGATTGTACGGGCTCGACCGCGAAGGGGAACGCGTGGCGGCGTCGCTCGCTTCCGCGGGGCTGGGCAGCCGCGCGGAAAGCCTGGTGCGAACGTTCTCTCGCGGCATGCGGCAGCGATTAGCGATTGCACGTGCGCTGTTGCACGGGCCGCGCATCCTGCTGCTGGATGAACCGGCGGCGGGTCTCGATAAGCAGGGACTCGCGTGGCTTGGCACGCTGCTCGCCGGCCTGCGAGCGACCGGCTGCACGGTGCTGATGAGCACGCATGCCCGCAATGAATCCTTGGAGCTTGCGACGCGGGCTGTCTCGCTCGCGGCCGGCCGCATCGAACGGGATAGTACCGCTGATGGCAGTCCGAAATCCGTGCTGGCCGATTGGCCCGCCGAAGGGCGCGGGAGCGGTTCATGACGGCTGCGCGCGCGGCGACAATCCTGCTCCGCAAGGAGCTTCGGCTGGAATTTCGCCGCCGCGAACTGCTGACGACGACGATCGTCTTCGGGCTGATTGTGGTCGTGCTGTTCAGCTTCGCTCTCAATCCGACGCCGGAGGAATCGCGCCGGTATGGGCCAGGGCTGCTCTGGATCGCATTTCTCTTCGCCGGATCGCTGATGCTGAATCCTTCTTTTGCGCGCGAGCAGGCGAACGACACGCTCGACGCGCTGCGCATGGCGCCGATATCGAGCTTCGCGGTACTGCTGGGGAAGATGGCGGCAAATTTTGTTTTTCTGGCGCTCGCCGAGGTGATTTTGGTGCCTGCATTCGCTGTGCTCTACAATGTGTCCCTGGCGAGGATTGCCGGTCGGCTGATCCTGGTGCTCGCGCTGGGAACGGGTGGGATCGTGATTGCCGGCACGGTATTCTCCGCGATTTCAGCGCACGCGCGAATGCGGGAGTTGCTGCTGCCTCTGCTGCTGCTGCCGGTGCTGGCGCCGCTGCTGATTGCGGCCGTGGAAGCGACCGCCTTGCTGTTGACGCCCGAGCCGTCCTTCGGGGGGAGCTGGCTGACGATTCTAATCGCGTTCGACGTTGTGTTTTTCACGGCGTCCTGGCTGCTCGCGGATTTCTTGACGGAAGAATGATGAAGGAACGCAGATGAAAGGTCGGCTGTGGCTTTCGGTGCTGGCCGCCGCGTTGATAATCGCGGGCGGGTACGCCGCGCTCTTCATCGCGCCGGACGAACGTACGATGCATCAGCTCCAGCGCGTCTTCTACGTCCATGTGCCAATTTGGGCCGCGATGTTTTCGGCGCTCACCATCGCGTTCATCGCGGATATCGGCTGGCTGTGGACGCGGAAGCTGCATTGGGACTGGCTCGCCGTCTCGGCCGTCGAAGTTGGCGTCGTATCGTGCACGGCCGGCCTTGCGACCGGCATGCTGTGGGGCCGGCCGGCATGGGGCATTTGGTGGACGTGGGATGCGAAGCTGACGTCCGCGTTCGTGCTGTGGCTGCTTTATGTGTCGTATCTGCTGCTGCGCGGCTTGCTGGAGGACCCGCAGCGCCGCGCAACGCTTTCCGCGGTATTCGGCATTTTTGCGTTTCTCGATGCGCCGCTCGTCTATTCGGCGAATCGGCTATTCCGCACGCAGCACCCGGCGCCGGTGATTTTCGGCGGCCCCAATTCGAAGCTTGATCCAACCATGGCGAAGGCGCTCGTGCTCTGCATCATCGCCTTCGTCGTGATGATGGCTGTCATCCTGCGCGACCGGGTTCGACTGGAACGCATGCGCCATGAGCTTGAGGAATTGCGCGAGGAAAGCGAAATGCAGACCGCCGCGGCGGAAGTGCCCGTGAGGGGAGAAAGTAAATGAGGGATTTCCACTTTTTATTCGCCGCATGGACGGCAGCGTGGGTGATTTTCTTTGCGTACGAGATTTCGGTGGGTGCCCGGCTCGCACGCCTGCGGAAGGAAATCGAACAATTGAAGAAACAGATCCGCGGGCGATAGCCGCGGCAATGCGCGAAGGGCGCGCGTGGGCTGGGCCGTGCTGCGCGGATTTCGCTGCTATGATGAGAAATGGTGGGTGAAGTGTCTGAAGCAAGAAGGATAGCCGTCGTTCTGTTCCAGCTCGGCGGGCCGGATTCGCAAGCGGCGGTCGAGCCGTTTCTCTACAATCTCTTTTGCGATCCGGACATCATCAATTTCCCCGGTTCTTTCCTGGCGCGCAAGCCGCTGGCCAAGCTGATTTCCACCACGCGCTCGAATAGCGTGAAGCATCATTACGCCGCCATTGGAGGCGGCTCCCCGATTCGCCGTTTGACCGAGCAGCAGGCCCGTGCGTTGGAAGCGGCGCTGCGCCCGTACGTGCTGGCGCGCGCGATTGTCGCGATGCGGTACTGGCATCCGGACACGCGGGAGGCGATCGCCGCGCTAGGCGCGGCTCCGTTCGATGAACTTGTTCTCCTGCCGCTCTATCCGCATTATTCCTTTGCCACCACGCGCAGCAGCCTGCGGGAATGGAACCGGCAGTATCGGCGCAGGGGCGGTGCGGCCCGGGTGGTGGAGAACTTTTTCGATCATCCCGACTACATCGCCGCCATCGTGGAGCGAATCAACGGCGTGCTCCGGCAATTGCCCCGGCCGGAGGAGGTGCCGCTGGTTTTCAGCGCGCATGGGTTGCCGACGGCGCTGGTGGAAAAGGGCGACCCATATCCGCGGCACATCGAGGCGACCGTGCGCCTGGTCCGCGAAATGGGCGCATGGCCGAACCCCTGGCGGCTGTGCTTTCAGAGCAAGGTGGGCCCGCAGCAATGGCTGCAGCCTTCGCTTACCGCCACAATTGAAAAGATAGGCGAGGAAGGGATGCAGCGGATGCTGGTGATTCCGATTTCGTTTCTCACCGAACACATCGAAACGCTGCACGAAATCAACATCGAAGCTCGCGAGCAGGCGCGCTCCCGCGGCATTGCGGATTTTCACATGATGCCGGCGCTCAACGATTCGCCGCTGCTGATTCGAGCGCTCGCGGATCTCGTCCTGCGCGCCGTGGGAGTGCGGTCGGGAGCCGCCGCCATCGCGTCTTGATGGCAGAGCGCCTGTTGGCGCGGGCGTACGTACTCGGCCGATGTGAAGCGCAGTAGGTCACAATGTATCCAAATTCATAAGGAGCTTCCCCTCGCATGAAATCGCGCAGACTGCGGCTACTGGGTTTCCTCTGTGTGCTAGTGGTGGCCGGATGCGGCCATCAGCAGAAGCGGGCGCAGGAAGGCGCCTCCACAGGTCCCGCGCAGCCAGTGAATAGCGCGACGAGCGGCACGATATCGGGGAAGGTGACGCTGAGCGGCGCGCCGCCAACGCTTCGCCCCATCAACATGGGAACCGACCCGAATTGTCAGGCGGCGCATCCTGACCCAGTTAAACCGGAGGAGGTTGTAACCGGGCCGAATGGGGCGCTGGCCAACGTGGTCGTCTACATCAAAAGCGGGCTCGGGAACTACTCATTCGTGGCGCCAAAAGCGCCGGTGGTGCTCGATCAAAAAGGCTGCATGTACGAACCGCATGTGCTCGGGTTAATGGTAGGCCAGCCCATGGAAGTGAAGAACGACGATCCGACTACGCACAACGTCCATGCCATGCCGAGCGACGATTCCGGCTGGAACAAATCGCAGCCGCCCGGCGCCGCACCGATCGAGCAGACCTTCGATCACCCGGAGCTTGCGATCCCAATCCAGTGCAACATACATCCGTGGATGAAGAGCTACGCGTTCGTCTTCGCGAACCCGTATTTCGCCGTGACGCCCTCCACCGGCACCTTCGAATTGAAGGGCGTACCGCCGGGGACCTACACCATCGAGGCATGGCAGGGAAAATATGGGGCGCAGGACCAGACCGTCACGCTTGGCGCACGCGGATCGAAGCAGATTTCGTTCACGTTCGAGGCCGGATCGGGCGCCGATTAGTGTAGACTGAAGAGCTTCCGAATAGGAAAGGACCTCGTATCGGGAATGGCTTCTGAGCAAAACCGTTGGTTGTACCGTTTCTCCGTCATCACTTCATTAAGCATCGTGCTGCTGCTGATCGCCGGGGGGCTCGTCACCAGCAACAACGCCGGCGATTCCGTCCCTGATTGGCCGCTCGCATATCATCATTTGATTCCGCCGCACCTGATCGGCGGCATTCGATTTGAATATGGGCATCGCGTTGTCGCGGGGCTCGTCGCCGTTCTGACGCTTATCCTCGCCGTTTGGATACAGGCCAGGGAAAAACGACCGCTCGCCTGGAAGCTCGGTTGGACCGCGCTCGGCCTTGTTGTGGCGCAGGCCGTGCTGGGCGGGATTCGCGTGCTCGATGGCTATCCGGCAATCACGGCGACCGCTCACGCGATCCTCGCGCAGATATTCTTTCTCACGGTCGTGGGCCTGACGATCTACTTGAGCCCGTGGTGGCGCCGCGATCTGGAATTGCACCAGGACGCGTCTTCGCCCAGCGTGCGTTCACTTACGGCCTGGACTACCGCCGTAATCTTCGTCCAACTGATTCTCGGCGCTTGCTTTCGCCATGGCGCGCTGGGCATCATGCCTCATATGATTGGCGCCGCCGCCGTCGCCGTGATGGTGGTCTGGGCCGGCCGCGCGGTGAAGAAACGCTTCGGAGCAATTCGGCAGCTGCGCACCGGCGTCGCGCTGCTGCATTCATTTTTCGGCGTGCAGATATTGCTCGGCGGCGCGGCGTACTGGGCCGTGCTCGCGGCGGCGGACGATGCGCAGCCTACGTTCACCTACGTCTCGCTCACGGTGGCGCACGTTTTGTTCGGGGCTCTGTTGTTCGCGTCCTCACTCCTGCTCACGCTCTTGTGCTTCCGCGTGACTCGTCCGGCGCATTCCACCGCGGCTGAACCGGTCTCCGCATCGCCGCAGAAAGCGAGCGTCTAGCCCATGAGCGAAATGCACGCCGCCGCGATTCCTTCGATGGGAAAGCCGTGGGCATACGTTGTGCTGACTAAGCCGGACGTAACCTTCCTGGTGGTAATTACCACCGTCGCAGGCTTCTCGCTTGGCTCGCGCGGGCCGCTCGATTGGTCCCTGCTGCTGCAGACGCTTTTTGGCACGACGCTTGTGGCCGGCGGCACGGCGGCGCTGAATCAGTACGCCGAGCGACGCCTCGATCTAATGATGCGGCGCACGGCCACCCGCCCGCTGCCAGCCGGGCAATTGCGCCCTGCCGAGGCGCTCAGCTTCGGATTCGCCACGATCGCGCTCGGCGTGCTCTGGATTGCGCTTGCCGCGAACGCGCTTGCGGCCGGCGTGGCGCTGGCTACCTCGGTTTTGTACCTTTGCGTTTATACGCCGCTGAAGACGCGAACCACACTCGCCACCGCCATCGGAGCAGTCCCCGGCGCGCTGCCTCCGCTAATCGGATGGGCTGCGGCGACGCACTCGCTTTCGCTGGGCGGATGGGTGCTCTTCGCGATTCTTTTCTTCTGGCAATTTCCGCATTTCATGGCGATCGCGTGGATGTATCGCGAGGATTACGCCCGCGCAGGCATTCGCATGCTCCCCATCGTGGATCCCAAGGGCGATGCGACCTTCCGGCAGGTGGTCTGCATGTCCGCAATTCTGGTCTGGGTCAGCGCCTTTCCGTCTGTGATCGGGCTGACTGGCGTCAGTTACTTTTTCGGCGCGCTGGTTCTCGGGATGCTTCTGCTTCAAGCGGGCCTCTGGGCGAATCGTTCGCGGACCAACGCGCGCGCCAAATGGCTGATGCACGCGACCGTGGCGCATATTCCGCTGCTCCTGCTCTGGATGATCGCCGACAAGGTCGCCCGCTGATACACCTTCGCCGCCGGCGCGGAACATGACCTTCCTGCCGATTTCTTCGCTTCCCGCCGTGGATGCCTCGCTCAACGCCGCTGCCGGTATTCTGCTGATCGCAGGCCATCGCTTCATTCGCGCCGGAAAGATCGCATTGCATAGGGCGTGTATGATCGCCGCGTTCTGCTGTTCGGTGGTCTTCCTGGTGTTTTACTTGTATTTCCACGCCCACGCCGGCGTGGTGCGATTCGGCGGCCACGGTTGGATTCGCCCGGCGTATTTCACGCTGCTCGTATCGCACACGGTGCTCGCGGCAGCGGTGCCGCCGCTGGCCATCATTACATTGGCGCTTGCCTTGAGAGGGAAATTCGCGAGCCATCGCCGAATCGCCCGGTGGACCTATCCGATCTGGCTGTATGTCTCGATCACGGGCGTGGCGGTGTATTGGCTGCTGTACGTCGCCTACTCGCCGATTTGGCCGGCGTGAGGAGGATCGCGCTCACGAAACCGCCGCAGGCGGCGTCCATCGCGCGGTGGGGAGCTCCTGCGCAATTCTGGCGATGTGTCGCGTCAGAAAATGTTTCTGCGCGCGCCGTCCCCAGGAGCGCACGAAGAAATAGTTGACCGCGGCGCCCGCTCCGGCGCTGAGGACCGGCACCAGCCGCGCGGCCCATTTTTCGGCGATGTCCGCGCCTGCCTTCATCGCAATCGCGTCCACCATGCGCGGCACCAGGTGCTCCGCCGCCTGCTTTTCGACGAAGTCGCGGGCCAGATCCACGCCCGCGGCGCTCGCCGCCGCAAGCCAGAGATCGGCCATCTCATCTTCGGTCGCGTATTCGAATCCATAAAGGAGGCTCAACTTCTGCAGCAGCCGCATCGTGATCGCCGCGAGCGCACCCATATCCGGCACAAACGATAGCAGCCCTCCAAGTCCGAGTCCCATGCCCTCGATTCCGGCGAATTTCGCCGCACCTGAAATCGTGCCGAAGGCGATCGGATTCACAATCTCCGGCCCGAGAAGGACCATTTCTTTCCAGGATTGAACCGGGAGCCGGTGCGCCCGTTGCACGTGGCGCAAGTATCGTTCCGGATCCACCCGCACGCGGGTGTACGCTTGCCGGAATCCTTCTCGTGAGGAGAAGCTAATCAGCTTCGTCAGTCGCGGGGATATGTGTCGGTTCGCCATTTGCACCATTCCGGTGTCACACGTGCAAATTGTCTCGCACTAGCGCTGCCCCCGGGCATGCGGGTAGGCCTGTAGAACTCGCCGCGAAAACTGTTATTACCCTGATCCTCCACGGGTAATTCTTTCACGGGCTGGCGCTATATGGAACCTTTATTGCGATGCTTGCAAACATGTATATGCCGCCCAAGTCCTTTCATTGCACGAACCTAATCCGATGGACGTTATGGTCATGCCGTTGCCTGCCAATCTTCGTGATGCACCGGAGGAAGACCTGTGGCGTCGTCTTTCGAGGAGCAAAGCGAAGCATGCTTGCGAGAATGGAGCGCGTTTGTAGACCGGCTGCACGAAGCAGCTCGCGGCACCGAATCGGCGGCGCGCTATCAGATGTTGGATCTGGTCGGCGCGCTGCGAATCCGGATCGCCTCGGCCCTTGCACGGATTCATCGCATGAGGCTGGCTCGGGGCGCGCGGCGCGAAATCCTGCGTAAACAGATACGCGACGCGATTGCGGAATTGCATCGCATCGCCGCTGAAAAACGCGCCGAATGCACATGGCGGCTTGGCCCGGAATCCGGCAAGGTGCTCTACGAGTTGATAGATTCCGTTTCGATTCTGCTGCCGAACTGCGGACGCATCCAGAACGGTTGCTAGGGCCCGTGGCCTAGGGAAGCCGTGAGTCGCTTGAATTCGCGGCGACTCCGCCCGCCGGGAAACCTGCCGCGGTATGATCCGACGTTGCTCGGCAGGGGGGGCGGATTGGGTTCCGAACGTGCGCGGCAGCCGGCACAGTCTTTTCAAACCCTAATTCCCGCACGGCTGGATCGCCTGCCGTGGTGCGGATTCCACTGGCTGGTGGTGCTGGCCCTCGGCCTTACCTGGACGCTGGACGGCCTCGAGGTCACGCTGAGCGGCGCCGTCAGCGGCGTGCTGCAAGAGCCTGGGGTGATGAATTTCAGCGCGCCCCAGATCGGCTTTATCGCGTCGGCGTATCTTGCGGGCGCTGTGCTCGGCTCGCTTCTTTTCGGCTATCTCACCGACCGTTGGGGGCGCAAGCGGCTCTTTTTCCTTACGCTCGCGGTGTATCTCTCCGGCGCGCTGCTCACTGCGTTCTCCTGGAACCTTGCGAGCTTCTCGCTGTTTCGCTTCATCACCGGCGCCGGGATCGGCGGCGAATATGCGGCCATCAGCTCGGCGATTGATGAATTGATTCCGGCCGTCTTCCGCGGGCGCGTCAACCTGATGATCAATGGCAGCTACTGGATCGGGGCCGCCGTCGCTTCTGCGTCGACGTTACTGATCCTCGATCCGCGACTCCTGCCGCCGAATATCGGCTGGCGGTTCGGATTCTGCATCGGGGCGCTGCTGGGACTATTCATTCTTCTGCTGCGAAGGCACGTCCCCGAAAGCCCGCGCTGGCTGATGACGCATGGAGACCCCGGGGAAGCCGAGCGCGCAACGCGCGAAATCGAATGCCGCGTACAGGGTGCGATTGCGCAAGAACTCCCGCAGCCGCGCGGACCGGGCATTTCGATTCGCCCGCGCGCGCATATCAGCTTTGCCGTTGTGGCCTCGGCGATGCTCGCGAAATATCGCCGCCGCTCGGTGCTCGGCCTCTCGCTGATCATCTCGCAGGCATTTCTTTACAACGCCGTCTTCTTCACCTACGCACTGATCCTTACTCGCTTCTATGGCATTCCGGGCAGCCGTACGGGCATCTATCTCCTACCCTTTGCCGCCGGCAATTTTCTCGGGCCGCTCGCCCTGGGCCGGTTATTCGATACGATAGGCCGCCGCCAGATGATCTCCGCCACCTACGCGATTTCCGCCGTGCTGCTCGCGGCGACGGGCTGGGCGTTTGCGCTCGGATGGCTTTCCGCTGATACGCAGACCCTGCTGTGGACTGTGATTTTCTTCTTTGCCTCGGCCGCGGCCAGCGCGGCGTACCTCACGATCAGCGAGATTTTCCCACTCGAAATCCGAGCCCTCGCGATTGCACTCTTCTTCTCTGTGGGCACTGCCGTGGGAGGAATTCTTGCGCCGTGGATTTTCGGCAGGTTGATCGGTTCGGGCTCGCGCGTGAATGTCTTTTATGGATACGTGGCGGCGGCCGTGCTGATGTTCGCGGCGGCGATTGTGGAGATTGCCTTTGGCGTGAAGGCCGAGCGCGCGCCGCTCGAGGAACTCGCCAGCCCGCTTTCCTCCGCGCCATGAGCGCCAACTGCTACTGATCCTGAATTGTGTAATCGGACGGGACCGCGAACAGCGTGGCATCCGGCTCTACAAGGCTCAGGTCTGTTATGTGCATATCATCGTTCCCCCCTTGGGGGTCGGACTTCTTGGACGCGACCATCAATCCGAGTTCCCGAGCATACCAATTCTCAGACACCGCAGTTATCGGCCGGTCGTTTCCCACGAGCCCTTTTGGAATCGTTTCGGTGCTCCGGCTGCCTTCCGCTATCAGGCCGTCGATTGTCTGAGTTCCGAGCTGTTCTACGTGGTAGCTCGGCGCGTCCGGTGCTTTTGCCGCACCCGGGCGCTGAATTTGAGCGGATGGTGGATAAGGAATCGCGTGCCGCGTTCCGGTGTGTGTATCAGCGTTAAGTCGGTAGATAACTCCCGCGACGGGATCCAAGATAGAAATCGTGTGCAACGGCCGCGCATCCGGCACCCCCGGGGTATTGCCGTTGAGCATCTCCGTGCGCGTCCGTCCCCGCGAATCGCGCGCCAGCTTCGTCACGATCTCCTCATGGATGTTCGTTCCGTCCGCCAGCGTTTGCGTGTGCTCGCTCACCTGGGTCACGCTGTAAGGAGCATTCACGTGCGCATAGACGGGGGTTCTCGAAACAACGCGCACTCCAGCCGGACCGGTGCCGGCGGTCTGTTTCGTCGCGTTCTGCGAATTTTGCGCGGTCGCCGTACCTTTGGCTTCTCCGGGCCGCGCTACATCCTGAATCTTGTAATCCGCCGGCACCTGAAAAAGCGTCGGGTCGGGCTCCCCAAGGCTCAGGTCTTGCACGCGCGTTTCGCCGTCGCCTTGGCGCGGATCGGAGTTCTTGGTTCTCAGCGGAAACCCGAACAGCGGCGAATACCACCTCTCGGTCACGGTCACAATCGGCCGGTCGTTCCCCTCATAGTCGGTCGGAATGGTTTCCGTGGTCCGCCTCCCCTCGACTTTTACTCCGTCAATCACGTCTGTCCCGAGCTTGTCGTACTGAAAGGTGGGCCGTTGCCCCGTCGCGTCACGGATCGATCCCAAGGGCGCCGGCGGGGTTGCTCTAGACGGCGTGGAAGGGAGGTGCATGCGCGTCGCCGTGTGCGTTTCCGGTCTCAGCATATACGACAGTCCGGCCACTGGATCCGTGATGAAAATTATGTGTATTCGACCGACGCCCGCCGGTGCGGCGATCGTTTCGAGGCGCGTGCGTCCGTGTGAGTCACGAGCGCGCGTCATCACGGTTTCCCACTGAAACCTCGTGCCGTCGGCAAGCACCTGGCTGGTGTCGCTCACCTGAGTGAGGGTGTAGGTCGCGGAGTCGCGCGCGCGTGCCGCCGCGGTGCGCGGGTTTACCAGCGCCTGTGAATTCTGCGCCTCCGCAAACCCGATCGGCAGCAATATGCCGATCAGGATGAACACCGATCGC
Organism: Candidatus Acidiferrales bacterium; assembly: GCA_035553255.1. Lineage (GTDB taxonomy): Bacteria > Acidobacteriota > Terriglobia > Acidiferrales > UBA7541 > Palsa-295. The sequence goes on from DATNDJ010000021.1 coordinate 33,793, forward strand.
TTCATGGCTGGCATGATTCCTCCTCGTCAGAGGCTATTAACCAGAGACTACTCCTAATATACCTGTAGTACAACGGCGCGGTTCTCGCGGCGACCCAGCGCGGCCAGCCCACCGGAAGTTTGCCCGCGCCGTCATGCTAAAATCGCGCCGTGGCTAAACAAGTGATTTCGCCCGGCGGGACGATCAACGGCACGGTCGAGCTGCCCGGCGACAAATCCATTTCGCACCGCTACGCGATTCTTGCAGCGCTCGCCGAAGGCGCGTCCGAAATTGCCAATTACGCGAGCGCCGCCGATTGCGCGAGCACCCTTTCCTGCCTGCGCTGCCTAGGCGCCGAAGTCGAGACGAACCACTCCGGCGTGCGTATCACCGGCAAGGGACTCCGCGGTCTGCAGCCGCCGCGCCGCGAGCTCGACGCTGAAAACTCCGGCTCGACGATGCGCATGCTTTCCGGCGTTCTAGCCGGCCAACCGTTCGTTTCGAAGCTGACGGGCGACGAATCGCTCCGCCGCCGCCCGATGCGCCGTGTAATGGAGCCGCTGCGTCAGATGGGTGCGGAAATTCGCGCAAGCGATGGCGACCGCGCCCCGCTCGAAATCCATGGCGGCGCGCTGCGGGCCATGGACTACACCACTCCGATTCCGAGCGCACAGGTGAAATCCGCCATACTTCTTGCCGGCCTCTATGCTGATGGCGCCAGTACGGTTCGCGAAGCGGTTCGTACTCGGGATCACACCGAAATCGCGCTGCGCGAATTCGGCGCGGCGATAGAGCGCGAAAACGGCGCGGTTCTCATCCACCCGCGACCAAAGCTCACTGCCCGCCGGCTTATTGTGCCGGGCGATCTTTCGGGGGCCGTGTTCCTGATTGCTGCGGCGTTGATCCTTCCGGGGTCGGAAATGACGCTGCGCAACGTGGGCCTGAATCCCACGCGCGCCCGCGTGCTCGACTTTTTCTCGTCAATGGGCGCGCCGGTACGAGTCCCTTCGCTGCAGATGCGCGATGGCGAGCTTGTCGGCGATATTTCGGTGAAGTACGCGCCACTTGCAGGGGGCGTTGTCTCGACGGCGCAAGCGCCGGAGATGATTGACGAGTTGCCGATGCTCGCCGCGCTCGGCCCGTTCACGGAGCAGGGCATCGAGATCCGCGGCGCGCAGGAACTTCGCGTCAAGGAAAGCGACCGCATCGCTACCCTTGCCGAGGGTCTGCGCCTGATGGGCGCGCAGGTGGAGGAATTTCCGGACGGCATGCGCGTCGAGGGTCGCCGGGCCGGCCAATTGCGCGGCGCGAAGGTCGAGCCCCGCGGCGATCATCGCATCGCCATGGCGCTCTCCGTAGCCGCGCTGGGCGCGGAGGGCGATACAGTCGTGCGCGACGCCGGCTGCGTCAGCGTGTCCTTCCCGCAATTTTACGCCACCCTGAGCCACCTGCGAGGCGCATAGGCGATTTCCTTCTAAGTAGGCGGGATTTTTCTTGATGCGTTTCCGCTTGCATTCGGCCTTCCTATGCGCTATAGAACGTAATTGGTTGTGGACGTGGCATTATTCTGTAACACAATCCCATTTGCCCGCCGCCCGTCCTCGGGCATGCAGCCGTTATTCATCCCCGGGGCGGCGATTCGCGGCGTGATAGGTCGCGACGCAAATGCCCGATGCCGAACCAGCCCGGAGCGTGGAATGGCGCGTGCTCCACGCCCTCGACCACGGCGATGAACGCTTCCGCCGGCTGCTCGAATGCGTCTGCGATTACGCTATTTTTCTGCTCGATCCGCTCGGCTTCGTCAAAAGCTGGAATCGCGGCGCCGAGCGCATCACCGGCTATAAAGCGTCGCAGGTTGCCGGCATGCACTCGTCCCGGTTTTATCCCCCGGAGGAGTTCAGCCCGGCGCAGTATTTTGCGGGCCTCGAACGCGCGGTGAAGGAAGGGAATTGGTCCGAGGACGGCTGGCGGGTCCGCAGCGATGGCAGTCGCTTCTGGGCTCACGCGGTCATCAGCGCCTGCACCGACGATCTGGGCCACGTGGTCGGCTTCGGCGGCATCCTCGAGGACTTCACCCAGCGCAAGGAACTCGAGGCTGCCGCCCGCGAACTCGCCGCCCGGCGCACAGAACTGCAGGAAGAAGAGCGCCAGAAGCTCTCGCGCGATCTGCACGACATCACCGGCCCGGTCCTCAGCCTCCTGCTCCTGAATTTGAGCGCCGTGGAGAAAGGCTCCGGGGGACTCACGGAAGCGGCGCGCTCAGCGCTTGCCGAATGCCGCGAGCTGGCGCGCCAATGCTCAAAGGAAATTCGCTCTGTATCGTATCTGTTATATCCGCCGCTACTCGATGAACTTGGGCTGGTTCACGCCTTGCCATGGCTGCTGGATTCTTTCGCCGGCCGCACGGGCGTGGACCGCGAAGCCGAAGTTCCGGACAATCTGGGTCGCTTTCCGCGTCCGCTCGAAAGATGCGCCTATCGTTTCGTGCAGGAGTGCCTCTCGAACGTCGAGCGTCACACTTCGAGCACATTCGCCGGCGTACGCGCGGCGCGCAGCGACGGCCAATTGGTGGTCGAAGTGAGCGACTACGGCGGTGGCATGCCAAAGGGCATGCGCGAAGGAGTAGGTATTCGCGGAATCCGCGAGCGATTAGCCGATCTGGGTGGACGCCTCGAAATCCTCCCGACCACAGAGGGGGTTACGATGCGCGCCTTGCTTCCCATTCCCGTTCAATAGCTGCGCCGCCCGCGCGCGCCGATTTGCAAACGCCTGCTGCGATGCCTATACTGGTTTGTTTACGCCGTATAATTCAACCGCGGAGTGTGCATGCCAGCCGTAGTGGCGGAAGCCAGAACGAGCTACATCCTCGATAAACTGCAATCCCTCAGCGGCATCGTTCCCATCGGGGCATTCCTCCTCGAGCATTTTTGGTCCAATAGTTACGCGCTGGTCGGCGTCCGTCAATACAACGATGTCTCCGCCGAACTGCAAAGCATTCCCTGGCGCTTCGCCGTCGAGCTTTGCGTGCTCTGGATACCTATCGCGTTCCATGGATTCTACGGCCTCTGGATCTGGTGGAAGGGCAAATCCAACGCCCTCGGCCATCCCTGGATGGCCAACTGGCTCTACGTCCTCCAGCGGTGGACCGGAATCATCGCGTTTGTTTTCATCGGCTGGCATGTGTATATGGAGCGATTTGTGGGCCACGGTCGAACCAATTACGCGGACCTTGCGCAAGCGATGTCGCATCCCTGGTATCTCGCCTTCTATATCGTAGGCGTCTCGGCCGCTTCCTTTCATCTCGGCAACGGCTTCTGGAATTTCTGCTGCAAGTGGGGCATTGCGGTCACTGCGCGCGCCCAGCGCACCGCCGGATGGCTTGGCGCGGCCCTCACAATCGTGCTCACCCTGGTCGGCATCTCAATCGCTGTCGGCTTCCATAACGCCTGGTTTCCGCTCGGGGCATACGTCCGATGAAGCAGCCGAAGATCATCATCGTCGGCGGCGGCCTGGCGGGACTAATGGCCGCCATTCGCGTGGCCGAAGCGGGCGTGCCGGTGGAACTTTTCTCGATTGTGCCCGTAAAACGGTCACATTCGGTTTGCGCCCAAGGCGGCATCAACGCCGCCAAGAACTTGAAAGGCGAAGGCGATTCGACCTGGATTCATTTCGACGACACCATCTACGGCGGCGATTTCCTGGCCAATCAGCCGCTCGTGAAGGGGATGTGCGAGGCCGCCCCTGCGATCATTGATCTGCTCGACCGCATGGGCGTGATGTTCAACCGCACGCCTGAGGGCTTGCTCGATTTCCGCCGCTTCGGCGGCACTCTGCACCATCGCACCGCCTTTGCCGGCGCCACCACCGGCCAGCAGCTTCTCTATGCTCTCGATGAGCAGGTGCGCCGCTTTGAATCGGAAGGTAAAGTGGCGAAATACGAGGGTTGGACGTTCCTTTCCGCCGTACTCGACGATGCGGGCGTCGCCCGCGGCATCTGTGCCATGAATCTGAAAACCATGGAGATTCGTGCCTTCGCCGCGGACGCCCTCATCTTCTGCACCGGCGGCATTGGCGCGATCTTCGTATATTCCACAAACTCCGTGGTCTGCACCGGCTCCGCGCAATCCGCGCTGTTCCAGCAGGGCGCCTATTATGCAAATGGCGAGTTCATCCAGGTTCATCCCACCGCGATTCCCGGCGAAGATAAATGCCGCTTAATGAGCGAATCGGCGCGCGGCGAAGGGGGCCGCGTCTGGGTACCGAAGCAGGCGGGCGATACGCGACCCGGCAAGTCCATTCCCGAATCCGAGCGCTTCTATTTCCTCGAAGAATGGTATCCGAAGTACGGCAACCTGGTTCCGCGCGACGTCGCCACGCGGGCCATTCACAAAGTGGTCTTCGAGTTGAAGATGGGATTGGCCGGCGGCGAACCCGCCGTCTATCTGGACGTCTCGCATATCCCTCGCGACGTGCTCGACCGAAAGCTCGAAGGCATCCTCGAAATCTACGAGAAGTTTATCGGCGTGGACCCGCGCGAAGAGCCCATGAAGGTATTCCCGGCGATGCATTACACCATGGGCGGCCTGTGGGTGGATAATCAGCAGGCCACAAACCTTCCCGGCATTTTTGCCGCCGGGGAATGCGAATATCAGTATCACGGCGCGAACCGCCTGGGCGCAAATTCGCTGGTCTCCTGCATTTATGGCGGCGGTCTTGCCGGCGTCTCCGCCGTGCGCTACGCGCGCAACCTCGAGAAGGGGAGCGAGAGCGCTCCATCGAGCGTTTTCGAGCGCGAACGCGTTCGCCAGCAGGATCTCAACGACGCCTTGCTGAATCGTCACCTCGGCACGGAAAATCCCATGCGCATCTGGCGTGAGATGGGCGAATTGATGACGGAGAACGTCACCGTCACGCGCTACAACGCGAATCTCCAAAAGGCGCTCGCCAAGCTCGATGAACTGGCGGATCGCTTTTCGCGCATCAGCATGGCTGACCGCAGCCAATGGTCCAATCAGACGCTCAATTTCGTTCGCGAGCTGGGGAATATGCTCGTCCTCGCCAAGGTGGTCACGCTGGGCGCGCTCGCTCGCAACGAGACCCGCGGCGCTCATTACAAGCCCGAATTTCCGAATCGCGACGACGCGAATTGGCTGAAGACCACCAAGGCCAGCTACAATGGCGGTGAGATTCGCCTCGAATACGAACCGGTAGACGTTTCTCTGATTCCGCCGCGCGAACGGAAGTACACGGCGGCAGAATGACGATCGCTAGTCTTTGACCATACATGCCCGATAGCACATTCATCGTCCGAATTAAGCGTCAGCCTCGACCCGACGAGCCCGCTCGCTGGGAAGAATTCGAGCTGCGCTATCGGCGTCACATGAACGTGATCACCTGCCTGCGTGACATCGCCGAACAGCCCCATACGCGCGACGGCTGTGAATCCACGCCGGTCAGTTATGAGGCCAACTGCCTGGAAGAAGTCTGCGGGGCGTGCGCGATGCTGATCAATGGCCAGCCGCGCCAGGCCTGCTCGGCATTGGTAGACGACCTCGAAAAACCGATTCGCCTCGAGCCGCTCGCTAAGTTTCCGCTGGTGCGCGATCTCCAAGTGGATCGCTCGAAGATGTTTGACGATCTGAAACGCACGCACTGCTGGATTCCGATTGATGGCACTTACGATCTGGGCCCCGGCCCTCGTATGTCGCCTGCGCTCCAGGAAATGGCTTACCCGCTCGCGCGATGCATTACCTGCGGCAATTGCCTGGAAATCTGCCCCAAGGTGAATGAGCACACGCAATTCGTCGGCGCAGCCATCGTCAGCCAGGTGCGGCTCTTCAATATGCATCCCACCGGCGCGATGCACGCCGCCGAACGCCTGGACGCGCTCACGGGCCCCGGAGGCATCGAGGATTGCGATAACGCCCAGAATTGCGTCAAGGTATGCCCCAAGGGCATCCCGCTCACCGAATCGCTCGCCGCGATCAATGGACAAGTGCTGCGCCACGCCGTAAAAACCTGGCTGTTTGGCCGCGAATAGGCGCGCACAAGAGCCGAAAAGTGATCTCCGAAAAAACGCGCGATCTCCATTTTCGCTCCCTCGTTTGCGACACGCATCAGGATACGACCCAGCGCCTTCTCTCGCCCGGATTCGATCTGGCCGCTCGCCATGGCGACGGCGCCGTGGATATTCCTCGCCTGCGCGAAGGCGGCGTGGGCGCGGCCTTTTGGGCCGTGTTCGTTCCCGGCACGATCACTGGCGCCGCAGCCGTCGAAAAAGCCCTCGCCCAAATCCGCGCCGCCCATGAGCATGTGTCGCGCCATCCAAACGATCTCGTCCTTTGCCGCACTGCCGCAGAAATTCGTTCCGCCCGCGCGCTCGGCCGCATTGCCATTCTGCTGGCCGTCGAGGGCGGGCACATGATCCACAGCGACCTGGATGTCCTGCGCTCCTTTTACAGCCTTGGTGTCCGGTATCTCACGCTCACTCACATGCGCAACACCGAATGGGCCGATTCCTCCACGGACGCGCCCGCCCACAACGGCCTCACCTATTTCGGCAGGCGGGCCATTCGCGAAATGAATCGCCTCGGAATGATGGTGGACGTCTCGCATGCCTCCGATCAGACGTTCCGGGATGCGCTCGCCGTCAGCCGCGCCCCGTTGATCGCCTCGCATTCGTCCTGCCGCGCCCTTTGCGGCTCTCCGCGCAATCTGACCGATGATATGATGAGATCTCTCGCGGCTGCGGGCGGCGTCGTTCAGATCAATTTTCACGTGGGATTCCTCAGTCAGGGATTTTGGGCGGCAGAGGATCCCCGCGCCGAGATCGGCAGGGAAATCGCCGCCGAAGTGAAGGGGCGCGCGGCGGCTGATGAGAGCCGCAAATTTATTGAATGGGAGCGCGTGCTGCGCGAGTTCGTCGCGGTTGGCAAGCTGCCGCGCGTCGAGTGGACCGAAATCATCGAGCACATTGTCCACGCCGTCCGCGTCGTCGGCGCGGATCACGTGGGCATCGGTTCCGATTTTGACGGCGCCTATATGCCGTATGGGATGGAGGACGCCTCGTGCTTGCCGCGCATCACCGATGCGCTCTGCGAGCGCGGCTATTCCGAAGCGGACATTCAGAAAATTCTCGGCGCCAATACCCTGCGCTTGATGGAGCAGGTGGAAGCTGCCGCCGAAACATAGAGCCGTCTCCATAGGAGGACATCGTTGAAACGCTTCGTCTTTTGTTTTTGCGCCAGTTTGATCTTTACGTTTGCCCCGGCGGCGCGCGGACAGGCGCGCCCGGCCACGCACAAACCTGCCGCAACTACGCATCACCCAACTACTCATCGGAGGACAACACACGTGACGATTGATCCGGCTCTGCTGCATCCCGCAACCTTGCACTCGAAAGCGCCCGAAACGTACGAGGTGAAATTCGTCACCACCAAGGGCGACTTCGTCGTCGAGGTGCATCGCGCCTGGGCGCCAATGGGAGCTGATCGCTTCTACAATCTTGTGAAGCACCATTTCTATGACGAAGCCGCATTTTTCCGCGTCGTTCCGGGCTTCGTGGTGCAGTTCGGGCTCAGCGCGCATCCGACCGTTAACCATGCCTGGCAGCACGCCACGATCAAAGACGATCCCGTCACCCAGAGCAATAAACCCGGCACGCTCACCTTCGCCACCGCAGGCGCGAATACCCGCACCACGCAGCTCTTCATCAATCTGGGCGATAACGCGCGGCTCGATAGCATGGGTTTTGCGCCGTTTGCCCAGGTTACGTCCGGCATGGACGTCGTGCAGAAAATCTACAGCGGCTATGGCGAGCGGCCCGACCAGGGCGCGATCACTAAAGACGGTAATGCGTACCTCGGTAAAAACTTTCCAAACATAGACAGCATTAAGGCGGCCACAGTGATTTCGCCGGCAGCCCCGAGCGCGCCGACGCATCATCATCCGGCCTCGGGCGGTTCGTCGCACTAGGAGGCGCAGCCAAGTGGGTTGGTCTGCGTCGGCGCAAGGACACGCATGCCGCGCGCCCCATTGCGGTAGTCCTAGGCGCATCGGAAGGAGGCGCACCCGGCGGTTGAGCCATGCTTGAGGTCACCGCATCGGAAGCCGCCGTCCGCCAGCTTCCATACGCCGTCCCCGACCGCGCGGCGGCTCGCCCCGGCACGCTTGCCGTAATCGGCATCGCCGCTGCGAAGCTCGCCGTGCAATTGGCTGGAGTGGCGCGCTACGGATTTTTCCGTGACGAGCTTTACTACATGGCCTGCGGCCGTCACCTCGCCTGGGGCTACGTGGACCAGCCGCCGCTTATTGCGTTCGTTGCGTGGCTCTCGTCGCACCTGCTGGGCCCTTCGATTGTCGCCCTTCGCCTGTGGCCGATTTGCGCGGGTGCGTTGCTCGTCTTTGCTACGGGAATGTTCGCGCGCGAATTGGGTGGCGGGGCGTTCGCGCAAGCCTTAGCCTCGCTGTCGCTGCTCTTCGCCCCTGCGTTCCTCGCTTTCGACAGCTTTTTCTCGATGAACGCCTTCGAGCCGCTCTTCTGGCTGGCCTGCGCCTGGATCGCCGTGCGGATTGTGCGCGGCGCATCGCCCAAATGGTGGCTTGCCTTCGGTCTGGTCGCGGGCATCGGCCTGGAAAACAAGCACACCATGCTCGTTTTTGGTTTTGCGGTCGTCGTGGGACTGCTCCTTTCCGGCGAACATCGCGTATTCCGCTCGAAATGGATTTGGCTCGCGGCCTTGGTGGCGCTGGCGGTCTTCCTGCCGAATCTGATTTGGGAAGTACGCCACGGCTGGCCGCAGATCGCGGTGGTGCGCAACGCGCAGAGATTTAAGAACGTCCGCATCGGTCCGCTTCGTTTCCTGGCGGATGAAGTTCTCTTTCTGCACCCTGTGGTGCTGCCTGTGTGGCTTGGCGGACTCGCCTGGTATTTCCGCGCGCCCGCGGCGCGGGGCGTGCGCTTCCTCGGCTGGGCCTACATCGTGGTTCTCGCGCTGTTCCTGGCGCTCGACGGCAAATCCTATTACCTGCTGCCCGCCTATCCCATGCTGTTGGCTGCGGGCGGAGTGGCCTTCGAGGCGTTCGTCGCCGGGCCTCGGCGTCGCTGGCTCCGCGTGGCCTTTCCTGCGGTGCTGGTTGCCGCTGGCTTGATGACAATTCCCTTCGGCGTTCCGGTTCTTTCGATCGAGGGATTCCTGCGCTATTCCCAAGCCTTTCCTTACGCGCATGCGGTAAAGATCGAGCGAGACGCCACCGCGCCCGTGCCGCAGCTCTACGCGGATATGACCGGCTGGCCGCAAATGGCGGCGGGCGTCGCGAAGGTCTATCGTGCGCTTCCGCCTTCCGAACGCCCCGATTGCGCGATTCTGGCGGGGAATTACGGCGAGGCGGGCGCGATTGATTATTATGGGCCGGCGCTGGGCCTGCCCGCTGCGATCAGCGGGCATAACAGCTACTTCGATTGGGGGACGCGCGGCTATTCGGGCTCGTGCGTGATTCTTTTCGGTGAACGGGCCGCCGCGCACAGCAGCCTTTTCGCCGAATCGCGGCTCGTTGCCGTGCTCAAGAACCCTTACGCCATGCCAAGCGAGCAGAACGTCGCGGTTTATCTGTGCCGCAAGCCGCGAGCGCCGCTTTCCGCTCTGTGGCCGCGGTTCAAGATGATCATCTAGTTTGCGCTGGGGCGTTACAGCCCGAGCACGTTCACTAATTCGCGCACGGACGCCGCGCTCTTATCGAGGGCCGCCTTTTCTTCCGGGGCCAATTTAATTTCGATCACCTGCTCTACGCCGCGCGCGCCCAGCTTCACCGGGACGCCGACGAACAGTCCGCGAATCCCGTACTCGCCCTCGAGGTAGGCCGCGCAGGGTAAAATCTTTTTCTTGTCCTTCAGGATCGCCGCCACCATCTCCACCACTGCGGCCGAGGGCGCATAGTAGGCCGATCCCGTCTTCAGCAGGTTGACGATCTCGGCCCCGCCCTTGCGCGTGCGGGACACAATCGCGTCAATTTTCTCCCGCGGCAGCAAATCGGGCAGCGGGATTCCGGCAACGGTCGAATAGCGCGCCAGGGGAACCATGTCGTCCCCATGGCCGCCGAGCACGAATGACTGCACATTTTCGACCGACACTCCCAACTCTCGCGCCACAAAGGTGCTCATCCGCGCCGAGTCCAGCACGCCCGCCATCCCGATCACGCGCTGCTTGGGGAAGCCGCTCAGCTTAAAGGCGGTCTGCGCCATCACGTCCAGCGGGTTCGTCACCATAATCAGAATCGCGTTCGGGGAAAGCTTCGCCACGCCTTGCACGACGCCCTTAACCACGTCGTAGTTCGCGCGCAGCAGGTCGTCGCGGCTCATACCCGGCTTGCGCGGAAATCCGGCCGTGATCACCACGATGTCGCTGTTTGCCGTCTCTCCGTAATCGCCCGCGGCGGTGGAAATTCCGGCCGCGGCTGCGTCGGAGCCCAGGATGGGCGCCGATTCCGCCATATCCAGCGCCTTGCCCGCGGGAACGCCTTCCAGAATGTCCGTCAGCACCACGTCCGCGAGGCCGGCGTCGTGAATCCGTTGCGCTGTGGTTGAACCGACAAATCCTCCGCCTACGACCGTTACTTTCTTGCGCATTCTCTTTATCTCCCGAAGATATGTTCGAAACTTGTGATGCGTTTCCAGCGTTGAGCGGGGCGCGCATCAGGCCGTCTATCGGGCCGCCATCGCCCCCATATTCTCGATGATTGCCGAGGCGAATTCCGAGGTCTTCAACTTCGTCGCGCCGGGCATCAGCCGCTCGAGATCGTAGGTCACGCGCTTCTGTTGGATCGTTCGTGCGATGCCTTCCTCGATCAGCCGCGCCGCTTCCTTCCATCCCAGGAAGTCGAACATCATCGCACCCGAAAGCATTACGGAGCTTGGATTGATCACATCCTTATCGGCATATTTCGGTGCGGTGCCGTGCGTCGCTTCGAAGACGCCGTATCCGTCGCCGATATTCGCGCCCGGCGCCATGCCCAGCCCGCCGACCTGCGCCGCGCATGCGTCGGACAAATAATCGCCATTCAGGTTCGGGGTCGCGAACACCTGATATTCGTCCGCCCGCGTCAATACCTGCTGGAAGACGGAGTCCGCGATTCGGTCGTTCACCAGAATTTTCTTCTTCCATTGGCCGCGGCCGTGGGTTGCATAGATCGAATCGAGCGTCCGCTTTACCTCGGCGGACACGGCTTGGCGGAAGTCTGCCGTGGCTTGTTCAAGGCCCGGCTCGATCATGGCGGCATTTTTCTCGAGGGGAAGGTTCGCGTCACGGTCCTGATTATCGAGGATCCAGCTTTCCCGCTCCGTCACCACCTGAGCGCGGAATTCCTGGGTCGCCAGTTCATATCCCCAATCGCGGAACGCGCCTTCGGTGAACTTCATAATATTGCCCTTGTGGACCAGGGTGACGACCGTGCGGCCATTTTCGATCGCGTGCTGGATCGCGCGCCGCACCAGGCGCTTGGTGCCCATGGGCGAGATGGGCTTGATGCCCACGCCCGAATCTTCGCGGACGCGCTTGGCCCCGCCCTTGAGCATTTCGGCGTTCAGAAAATCGAGCAGCTTTTTCGCTTCCGGCGTGCCCGATTTCCATTCGATGCCGGCGTACACGTCCTCGGTATTTTCCCTGAAGATCACCACGTTCATCCGCTCCGGGCTGCGCACCGGGGAGGGCACGCCGGCGAAATAGCGCACCGGCCGCACACAGGCATAAAGGTCCAGCAACTGGCGCAGGGTTACGTTGAGAGAGCGTATTCCGCCGCCCACGGGCGTGGTGAGGGGTCCTTTGATCGCCACGCGGAAATCGCGAATCGCGTCTACGGTATCCTGCGGCAGCCATTCTTTGCGCTGATTGAACGCCTTCTCGCCCGCCAGCACCTCGAGCCACGCAATGCGCCGCTTAGGGCCATAGGCCCGCTCGGCTGCGGCGTCGAACACCCGCTGCGACGCCTTCCAGATGTCGCGGCCGGTGCCATCGCCCTCGATGAAGGGGATGACCGGGCGATCCGGCACGCGAAACGCGCCACCCGAGTACTCGATCACTTGCCCGTTTGCCGGCACCGCAATGCCGTTGTATGAGTCCTTCATTCCCTCGACTCCCCCAGAGATAAATGGCGACGCAAAATGGAACGCGCGGGTGTTGCCCGCGGGGCGGCTCGTTCATGCCGCTCGAAACGCTCAACCTTATCACATTCGAGTGTGGCTCCGCACCCCCGTGGCGGTGGGCTGGGCGGGGCGGGGAAGGGCGCAACATAATTCGTGAGAATGCGCTGTACCGTATATTAGAACGGAGGCGAGGCTTTGTTTTCAGTGGGTTAGCGGGATTTCTAATCCCCGTACCGTAGATTAGAAATGGCTGGCAGGATCGCGGCTTGCCTTCGACATGCACTGCCGGCGCCTCCTCTCCTGGCGATAAAAACCGCCATCGTAGTTTATGGCACACATTGACGAGAAAGTCAATCGAAATCGGTGGGCGCGGATGCGATTTGCGGCGAAAAGGGGGGGCGTTTGGCAAAAGGGGGCGATCCTTACCTCGTCTCCCTTTTTACCTCCATCCTTTCCTTGATTGACCGTGGTTGGCGGCGCCCTTACGGTGGGGTTATATGCCGCGGGGGAGTGCAAAAAGACGTGGTTTGCGGCCGGCGCTTCGTGCGGGGCGCGCGGAGCCGTGGTCGGCTGTGCTTCGCCGGGCTGGACGGCTTTATCGCGAACGCGAGATTCGCGAGGCCTTGGCACATTACGGTCGCGCCCTGCGGCTCGGCGCCGAGCCCGGCTGCGCCGCGCTGGAGCGCTGGACCTGCCACATGCTTTTGGGCGAATTCGAGAAGGCCTGGCGCGACGCCGATCGGGTTCAGGCGAGGCATCCGGAATTGGCCGCCAGCGACGTCAATTTGCCGCGTCATTTGCAGCGGCTTTGGACGGGGGAGCCGCTGGAAGGCAAGCGCGTCCTGGTGCGGTGCTATCACGGGCTGGGGGATACGATTCAATTCATCCGTTGCGTTCCCATGCTGCGGGGGATTGTTCGCTCGGTGGTGGTGCAATGCCAGCCCGCGCTGATTCCGCTGCTGAAGTCCATGCCGGGAATTCCGCGGCTCATTTCGTTGGATGCGCCAGCGCTGCCGCGCCATGACGTGCAAATTGAACTGATGGAGTTGCCGCGCGCGCTGCGCCTGGCGCTGCCCGCAATTCCGGATCGAGTGCCTTACCTTTCCGTGCCGGCGGGCCTGGCGCGGGCGGCCGGCAGGGAACTCCGCGCTTCCGAGCCGGGGCGGTGCTTGCGAGTTGGCATCGCATGGTCTTCGGGGGATTGGGACGCCTCGCGTTCGACTTGCCTCGCGGATTGGGGGCCGGTGCTTCGGGTGCGGGGTGCGGCGTTCGTGAGTCTCCAACGTGGACCGGCCGCCGCGGAACTCGCGGGCGTGGGCGCACGCGTGATTGCCGCGGAAAAGGAATCCGGCGCGCCGCTCGATACGGCGGCGATCATCGCGAACCTCGATCTGGTGATTTCAGTGGATACGATGGTTGGGCACCTTGCCGGGGCTTTGGGGAAGCCGGTCTGGACGCTTCTGCCGTTCCGCGCCGACTGGCGCTGGATGATTCGGCGCGACGATAATCCGTGGTACCCGACGATGCGGCTGTTCCGGCAGTCGCGGCAGGGGGCGTGGGGCGCGGTGCTAAGGCGCGCGGCTGCGGGGTTGATGCGGATGGCTTGGTCCCGGCAGAATGGAAAAAAAGAGCGAGCACAGCGTGCTGTGCGCCTACCGGCGTGCGCGGAACGGGTGGCATGAATGAGATGCGGGGCGGGCGGCGAGTCGGGGCTTCATGGCGTTGGAGACGGGCGGACCAGTATCTTACGTCCGCTACGCGGCCTGTCCTCCTTCGCGATGGTCACCCACGGCTTGCGCCGTGGGCTATGGTCCGGCGCCCGCCGGGCCGGCTTGCGGGGCACGACGACGCAGGGACGCAAGCAAATTGACAGGGTCTCGGGCGGGACGTACGCTACCTTTGCATTGGCCATGGACCTTTTTGAAGAGATCGTTCGAATGCGGCACGCCGGGATGCGGGGCGCGCTTGCGACGATTGTCCACACCAATGGTTCGATACCGAGCTATGAGAGCTCGCGGATGCTGGTCCGCGAGGACGGCACAATTGCGGGGACGATTGGCGGGGGGTGCGTGGAAGCCGAGGTGTGGGCCGCGGCCAAGGAAGTGATTCAGTCCGAACAGCCGCGGAAGATGACGTTCAACCTGAATCATGAGGCGGCCTACGACGCGGGCCTGATCTGCGGGGGAAGCCTGGAAATCTTCGTGGAGCCGATTCTGCCGCAGCCTGTGCTGTACCTTTTCGGCGGCGGACACATTTCGACCGCGCTGGCGCGCATTGCGGGGCAGGCGGGCTTCGCCATAGGGGTGGTGGACGACCGCGCCGCCTTTGCAAACGCCGAACGATTTCCGATGGCCGCCGAAATCCACACCGCGTACGAAGATGGATTCGCCAAGATCCGGCCCGGGGCGGCGAGCTATATCGTGATTGTGACGCGCGGCCACAAGGACGATATGCGCTGCCTGGCCTGGGCGCTGACGACCGAGGCCCGCTACATCGGCATGATCGGCAGCAAGCGCAAGGTGCTATCGGTCTACAAGGCGCTGGAAAAAGAGGGATTTTCGGCCGCGCAATTCGAGCGCGTCCATGCGCCGGTGGGACTGGAGATCGGCGCGCTGACGCCGGACGAGATTGCCGTAAGCATCGCCGCCGAATTGATCGCTATTCGCCGCAATTCCGGAGCGGCGCTGCCGCATAAATCGGTGCGGCTTTCGCAGGCGGCGGCTTCCTCGCGCTCGACTTCTTCGTTGGCCGCCTCGTCTGGCTCGTCTTCTTCCCCGGGCTCGTCCGGTTCCTCGGGGAATTAGCGAAATGCTCGCGGCGGCGATTCTGGCGGCGGGGGAATCCCGGCGCATGGGCCGGCCGAAGGCCCTGCTTCCTTTTCGCGGCACGACTTTCGCGGAGCATCTATACGCAGCGATGGATCACCCTCGGGTTGGGGTGCGCCGGATCGTGCTGGGGGCTGGGGCGGACCTGATCGAGCCACGGCTGCGCGCGGGGGCGGGAGCGATCATGGTGAACGAGCGATGGCCCGAGGGGCAGCTTTCCTCGATTCAAGCGGCGATTCGCAGCCTTCCGCCGGACGCAACTGAAGGGCTGATTCTTTGCCCGGTGGACCACGCGCTGGTTACCGCCGGGCTTGTGGCGGACTTGATCGCGCAATTCGACGCTACTGAAAAGCTGATCGTGGTTCCGGTGTATCGCGGGCGGCGCGGGCACCCAGCGATTTTCCGCGCATCGCTCTATGGCGAACTGCTGAGCGCGCCGGCCGAGATCGGGGCGCGGCACGTGCTTCACAGCCGGCCCAGGGACGTGCTGGAAATGCCTACGGGCGAGGAAGGCGCGGTGCTGAATCTGAACGACCAGAAGACGCTCGAAGCGGCGCTGCACGGCGCAATTTGAGCGGTTCGATAGCTTTTCGTCTAGCGTTCGCCTGCCGGCTGCCAACTCCCAGCAAATACTCTCTAATCAACCGTGGTTCCACGGAAGGGAAGCTACTTGCACATTCGACGCGCAAAGCGGCGGACGGCGGCGATGTAAGTGATTGAAAAGGGGAACCTTGCGTTTGGAGGTATGGCGGGCCATTCGGCGCACTACCTGCATTGTTTCCTGTAGCCGACGCGTTAGGAGGCGGTAGCCAGCCCCCTAGGGTGGCGGTTTGGGGCAGTTCAACCAGGAGAATCACTTTGAAGATGATTCAGGCAGTAAAGCATGGTCTGTTTGCAGTAGCACTCGGCCTGTTGGTGATGCCGCTTGCCGCACAGAGCGCGCGTGCCGACAACGTCGATTTCGATTGCAACGTGGCGACCTGCAGCGGGACAGTGGCGGCAGCGGCCGGCGATACCTACACCACGGGTGCGGGCATCACCGTGTTCAATAATTCAGGGCCGTATTCGTCCACTGTGCCGTTCGATCTGTCGTTCGATACGACCGCGGGAACGATTGCGCTCACTGGAACAGGCTCTCTGACCGGACAAGTCCTGCAAGGCACGATCAACACGGCTGTGGGACCGATCAGCGGCACTACGTCGTCCGACTTGAGCCTATTTGCCACTTGGTGGGGCCTTCCCTCGGCGGTGCAGAGTTTCCTCGGCACGCCAACCGGAATTGACAGTGCATTCGTGATTTACCTTACGGACGGCGGGGCCGCGTCGAGTGTGGATGTGTTGATTACTCCGACTCCCGAGCCAGGAACGCTTTTGCTGTTCGGGACCGGAATGCTGCTATGCGCCGGGTTGCTGCGTCGCAGGCGGCACGTGCTCGCCTAGCCTTATTTGTTTCAGAGCATCGTAAAGAAAAGGCCTTGCCGGCCATAGCGGCGAGGCTTTTTTCTTTTTAGCATCTCCCCTACGCTTTTCGAGCTTCCGCGTCTAAAATCTCGTCCACGCCAATTCACGGTAAAGGGAAGGTTAAATGATGCGAAGACTGATCCCGTTTATTGCGGTCTTCATTGCCATCGTGGTTGCCGCCATTGGCGGCGCGTTCGGAGATTCGGCAACCCTGCCGCCGAAGCTGATCGAAATTCACCGGGAGTACGTCCGGCCGGGCAAGCTGGGCGACTACGATGGAATCGAGGCGGATGCCGCCAAGAGTTGCCAGCGGCTGAACTGCCCGGCCAGTTATCTGGGGATTACTTCTATTACCGGGCCGAGCCAGGTGTGGTTCGTGAGCTGGTTCGATACCTACGCGGCGATTGAGCAGGCGCGCGCGGCCTACGCGCAGAACTCCGCGCTGCGGGATGCGGCGCAATCGGTGACGGAACGCAAAGGGGCGCTGGTGAAGCGGCCGGAAACGCTCTTTGCGGAGTATCGGCCGGGTTTGAGCTACGGCTCGAATACGAGCCTGCCCGCGGCTCATTATTTCTGGATTCAAATCGTGAAGGTCTTGCCGGGGCACAGCAGGGACTTCGAAGCATTCCGCAGGTCTGAACGGCTGGCGGATGAGCGCGCGCAGGCGGGCGACACGGTGTATGTGTACCACGTGACCTCTGGTGCGTCAGGGAGCGTGTATTTGGTGCTGACGCTGGCGCGTTCGCTGCAAGAGGCCGATAACCTGGCGCAATTGCGGATTCAGGAGCGGCGCGCGCCGGAGCAGGAGTCGGCGAGCCGGCTGGTTGCGGCGTCCGTTACCAGCACGGCGAATTATCTCTTTCGCCCGGAGCCGGCGATCAGCTATCTGCCTAAATCGTGGACCGACGCCGACCCGGATTTTTGGGCGCAGGCCGCCGTGAGGCAATAGGCGCTATTGACCGAGCGATGGCGCGGGCGGCCGCGAGGCTGTGTTGGCGATATAGCCGAAGGCGTCGGAGGCCGTGCGCTGGGCGTCGCGCGATTCCGTCTTCGCAAATTGCGCGCGCGTCTTGGACGAGAACGTATCGGGATTGAACGAGCCGCGTGCCACATGGAATACCCAGACGTATTCGTGATGGGCGTGATCGAGGCGGGATGCGGGAACCAGGGCCGTGTCCTCGGTGGTCAGCGGGGTCCAATCCGAGAAACCCCTTGTGTCTCGATAGATGGGCTGCGGCATGGCGGAGGGATAGAAGTCCGCGTCGTGCGTGAAGATCACTACGTAATCCACCACGCCGGGATTCGGTGCGGGGCAGATGCCGGGATAGCGCTTTCGCGCGTCGTTGGTGATCCATCTGAGTTGCGCCGGGCTCACGCCGTACGCTGAAAAATATGTGGCGCAGTGCGCGTTCAGAGTTGTGTAGTCGGCGGGCGTGGCGGGGTCCATGTTAACGGCTTCGACCGTGCCGGCGGCCGCTTCGGGGATCATCTCGCTCCTGGTCCTCGACTCGGTCTTGCCGGGAAGCGTGCTTGCCAGGACGTAGCCTTCGGAGCCCTGGCTGGTGCGAACCTTCACAAATCCGCGATCGCGTCGCATGACTTCGACTTGCTCGCCGCAGGGGAGCTGGCTCGCGACTTTGTCCGCGCTGAGGGACGCATAGAAAGAAACCTGGTTGGCGCCATCCGCGCATTTGAGCGTGGCGGTCTGGTTCGCCGGGGTGGAAACGCAAAGACACAGGCTCGCCAGCGCGGCGGCCGTGACGAATTTCACATTCATTTTTCCTCCCGTGCTGCCGAAATCCGATGCGTTAAAAGAGCGGCCTGGCAGCGCGAGAGCGAAAGCACTTCGCGGTGCGACTCAACTGCGACCGCTTGCCGCGCGCTTCCAGCTGCGGGACGGGCAGGGTAGGGCGGCGCCGCTGGCGCTGCGCGCTCCGATCCAGAGAACGTTGGTAGGTAATCACGCGGGTGCGCTATGAGGTATACGGCAGAACATCTACGAAGCTTGCGGGGTTTGCTGTAGGGCGCGCAAACCAGCTTTTTCGAGAACTCGTTCGCGGGAAATTGCGCAAACCTGAAGCATCGAGTGCCGCGCATTCCGCAGAGCGCACCACTCGCTTCTTCGCGGGACGCCGCGTGAAATAACGCCGTGCCAGGGGTTTAATGGCGACGACGATGGCGGCTGGCAGGACGGAGGCGAGGGGATCAGGCTGATCCACGACTTGGTCGTCAGCGCCAGGGTTTATGTCTTCAGCATCGGCGCGACAGCACAGACAGCCCAAGGGCTGCTACGTATAGACTACCTAATTAACTTGGATAACCTGGAGAGCCATCCCGGAGTAAAAGACCGCTATACTCCGCCAAAAGGAGTCGACGACGAAGTGGCTGTAGATCAGCGAGTCAAGCTGCTCCCTACATCGACTGGGCTCCTCCCGGCAACCCAGTACAGCGTCGCGTTTCACGAATTGGCAGAGGCATACGCAAAAGTAGACCACAACAAAAAGTATGCGGCAGCCCATGAGGAAGCTGTGGAGCGGGAGAAAACGTTACGCGATCAAAGGCCCTATCTGAAAGGCCACGACTTCGGAGCAGGTCCCGCTCACGTTCAACGGATTCAAACTGAGAAGATTATACAGAGGTGACCTATGCTTGAAGCGCTGTTACTTATCGCCTCGATGCACGGCTGTGCTGCCGCTGGCAAGCCTGTGGCTTCGGGGTTTCTGTACCCGCCTTCGATGATCACGGAGGACGTTTCCAGTATTAAGTCGCAGTGCCTCGGCGGAAAGGTCTTCTATGACGACGGAGAAGTGTTGAACGGCGCCCTTGTCGAGATACTGGACTCTCGGAATCATAGATTGAAGGCGCTCGTAACAGACAAAACCGGCCGGTTTTGCTTCGCCGGGACTCGACCCGGCAAGTACGTGCTGCGCATCAGTATGCCACAATTCAACACAATCATTGTTACTGTCCTGGTGTCGCCCAGATCGAAATCGAGGAGTGCATCGTTCCAGATGACGTTGAGCGCTTAAGCCAAGTTGGGCTCGTGAAGATGCCGGATGTGTACGAAGAGCCTGGAACATCTGTTAACGGCGGTTCCGTATACGGTTGCTTTCCACGAACTTGCGGAGGCCTATGCGAAGGTCGATAAGGGAATGCAGCACGAGCAGGCCCATGCGGACGCAATCAAACGGGAGGACACGTTGCGGGCCCAGAGGTCGGAGCTGACAAAGCACGATCCGGGATCCGGCGGCCCGACAGGCCATCCCGTGCAGGAAATAATCATCAAGAGGTGACACATGCGGTTCAGTCTGATTCTTGCGCTGATGTTTATCAGTGCGTTGGTGCAGCCGCCTCAGGTTGCGGTGGTGACGCGGGAGACACCGATAGCGGCTAAGTCGTTGTCTGGAACCGTTGCGTGGGAGGATGGCGGTCCAATATCCGGCGCCTTGGTCCAGATTTGTACCCCCGGGTGGAAACGCGTGTTGAGGTCGGTTCAAACAGACGAACACGGGCACTTTTCTTTCTCCCGGGCGAAAGGAAGCGGGATGCATTACCTCCAAGTTTCGCATCGTGGCGCAAACACGCTACTTGTGAAAGTGCAGGTCGGCACTGCTGACAGCAAGGATCTAGTCATTGAGATTGAACCGAGCACCTGAGCGGCGGGAGCTTGACGGGCGGGTCGAACGGGACGACGCTGTATGACACGGGAACGGCGTGGATCACGGTGAACGGCTGCCAGGGGCTGGCGAATTACGGGCAGGGCGACACGGCGGCGACGGTGGCGGCGAGCGTCGCGGCGGCGCTGAATGCGAGTTGCGGGCAG
>DATNDJ010000022.1:0-101025 GCA_035553255.1 Candidatus Acidiferrales bacterium
GAGATGGTGATGCCGGGGGACAATGTGTCGTGCGAAGTGAGCCTGATTACGCCGGTGGCGCTCGAGAAGGGGCTGCGGTTCGCGATTCGCGAAGGCGGCCACACCGTCGGAGCCGGCGCCGTTACCGAGATCATCGAGTAGAGGAACATGCGAGAAATCATCACGCTACAGTGCGGCGATTGCAAAAACCGGAACTACACGACCACCAAGAACAAGAAGAAGCATCCGGACCGTATGGAGACGCGGAAGTATTGCAATACGTGCCGGAAGCATACGGGGCATAAGGAAGTGAAGTAGGGGGGCTACTGTGCCCCGCGGTTGGGGTTGGAGCCATGGCTGGCGACGCTGTCTGGTCTTGCTACATGGTTCGATGCAGCGACGGTTCTCTTTATGCCGGCATCGCAACTGATGTGACGGAGCGAGTCAAGCGGCACAACGAGACACCGACCGGTGGAGTTGATATGGAGCGAGCGGCCTGGCGGATCTTCGAAGGCAGCGCGTGACCGAGAAAAGGAAATCAAAAGCCGGGGCCGAACGAGGAAACTGAGGTTAGCGGGGTGCGAAATAAATACCCTGAACAAAGTTCCCGAGGGCAAGAGGATTTGAACGAAGTTTCTAGCGTATACCTGTCTTAGGGTAAACCCTTCGAACTGCGTTCTCAGGGTAAAGGGGAGTAGGTTCAACGGTAGACCGCCGGTCTCCAAAACCGGATGTGGGGGTTCAAATCCCTCCTCCCCTGCCAGTTTGGATGGGGCGGGAGAGCGGAACGAAAATGAAACGGGCGGGGCAAGGACGCAAGAAAGATGGCATGGGCGGGGAAAGTGAATAACGAAGAGACACGCGCGGGAGAGTCGTTTTCGGTTCCGGGGCCGATCAGCAAGATCGCGGCGTACCCGAAGCGGCTGAAGCAGTTCCTGCATGAGACGCGTGTGGAAATGAAGCAGGTGAACTGGCCGTCGTGGCCGGACGTGTGGTCGCAAACGGTGGTGGTGACGGTGACGGTGGCGTTTTTCGGCGTATTTTTCTACGTGACGGATTCGGTGCTGACGAGGGCGTCGGCGTGGGTGCTTGGCTATTTTAAGTGACGGGCAAATGACGGAAACGCAAACGACGAAGCAATGGTACATCGTCCACACCTACTCGGGGTTTGAGAAGAAGGTGAAGGAAAGCCTGGAGGGCCGCGTGGCGGCGTTCGGGCTGGGCGAAAAGATCGGGCAAATTATCATCCCGACCGAATCGGTGGTGGAGGTGCGCGGCGGCAAGAAGGTGATTTCGCCGCGGATGTGCTACCCGGGCTACGTGCTGGTGGAAATGGACATGGACGATTATACCTGGCACGTGGTGCGGTCGACGCCGAAGGTCACGGGGTTTGTGGGGTCGGGGCAGATGCCTTCGCCGCTAACCGAAGAAGAAGTGCAGAACATCCTGAACCGGGCGACGACCACGGCGGAAAAGCCGAAGCCGAAGCTTTCGTTTGAGCGCGGCGAGAAGGTGCGCATCGGGGAAGGGCCGTTTGCGAATTTTACGGGCGTGGTCGAGGAAGTGAACTCGGATCGAAGCACGTTGAAGGTCTCGGTGACGATTTTCGGGCGCTCGACTCCGGTGGAGCTTGATTTCGCGCAAGTGGAAAAGGTGGCATAGAAATGGCGAAGAAGGTCCAATCCACGGTCAAATTGCAGCTGCCGGCAGGGAAGGCAACGCCGGCGCCGCCGGTGGGCACGGCACTCGGCCCGCACGGCGTGAACATCATGGATTTCTGCAAGCAGTTCAACGGGAAAACGGCGAAGGAGCCGGACGGGATGATTATCCCGGTGCTCGTGACTATCTACAGCGACCGCAGCTTCACGTTTATTTTGAAGACGCCGCCCGCTTCGGAATTGCTGAAGCGCGCCGCGGGGATCGTGAAGGGCTCGCCGGAGCCGAATCGGAACAAAGTGGCGAAGCTGACGCGCAAACAGGTGGAAGAGATCGCGAAGACGAAGCTGCCCGATCTGAATACGACCAACATGGAGTCGGCGGTGCGATCCATCATGGGAACGGCACGCAATATGGGCATCGAAGTCAGCGAATAAGGGCAGAGGAGAGAGAACACGCAATGGGCCGCAGCGCAAAGGAAGGCGGAAAGAATATTGATCGCGCCCGGAAGCTGGTGGAGGCGCGCGCGTATCGTCTGGACGAGGCTGCCGAGGTGCTGCGGAAGGCGCACTTCGTGAAGTTCGACGAGACGGTGGAGCTTGTGCTGAATATGGGCGTGGACGCCAAGCAATCCGACCAGATGATTCGCGGCACGGTGGTGCTGCCGCACGGGCTTGGCAAGTCGAAGCGAGTGCTGGTGATCGCAAGCGGCGAGAAGGTCCGCGAGGCGCAAGATGCGGGCGCCGATTTCGTGGGCGGCGACGACATGGTGCAGAAAATCCAAGAGGGCTGGACCGATTACGAAGCGGTGATCGCGACGCCGGACATGATGAAGTCCGCCGGACGGCTGGGAAAGGTGCTGGGTCCGCGGGGATTGATGCCGAATCCGAAGACGGGAACGGTGACATTTGACGTGGCGCGCGCGGTGAAGGAGATCAAGGCCGGCAAGGTGGAATTCCGGCTCGATAAGACCGGGCTGATCCATTCGCCGGTGGGCAAGATCAGCTTCCCGGCAAAAAACCTGGCGGAAAACGCGCAGGCGCTGCTGGGCGCCGTGGTGAAGGCGAAGCCGGCCGCGGCCAAGGGCAAGTACATCAAGAAGATTACGCTGACCTCGACAATGGGGCCGGGGATTTTGATTGACCACGCGGAAGCGGACGCGGCTGTGGCCGTGGCGGCATAGCGGGAGAGGGCGCGCATGAAGAAGAAAGCCGAAAAGAAGGCGCAAGCCGAGCAGCTTCGCACGCAGCTTGCGAATATCTCGAGCGTGATTCTCTCGACGTTTCAGGGAATCACGGCGGAGCAGGACACGCGGCTGCGGCGATCGGTGGAGGCCGCGGGCGGGCGGTACGAGGTGGTGAAGAATACGGTGGCCGAGCGCGCGGCGGCGGGAACGCCGGCGGAGGGCCTGCTGAAGGACCTGAAGGGCACGAACTCGATCGCATACACGACGGCGGACCCGGTGGCGCTGGCAAAGGTCCTCTCGAAGGTGGCGAAGGAGGTGCCGGCGTTTCAATTTCGCGCCGGATGGGTGGAAGGGCGGGTCGTCTCGATTCAGGAGATTGGGCAGCTTGCGCAGTTGCCGTCGAAGGAAGAGCTGATCAGCAAGGTGATGTTCCTGTTGAACGCCCCGGCGCAGCGGATTGCGACGGCGATGGCGGCGCTGCCGCGCAATTTGGCGGTGGTGACGAGCGAAGCGGTGAAGGCGAACAAGTTTGGCGCGGGCGGCGAGGCAAAGGCGCCGGAGAGCGCGTAGCAAGAGCGAGTTTACAGAACGACATTATTCAATTTCGAAGGAGGAGAGGAACCGGCAATGGCTAGCAAAGTGGAGTCAATTCTGGATGAAATCAAGGGTCTGACGCTGCTGGAGGCTTCCGATCTGGTGAAGAAGATGGAAGAGACCTTCGGCGTGTCGGCAGCCGCGGCGGCCCCAGTGGTTATGGCGGGGGGCGCGGCGGGCGCAGGCGCGGGCGGTGCAGCGGAGGAGAAGACGGAGTTCACCGTTGTGCTGACCGAAGTCGGCGCGAATAAGATCAACGTGATTAAGGCGGTCCGGGAAGTGACCAGCCTGGGCTTGAAGGAAGCCAAGGACCTGGTGGATGGCGCCCCGAAGACTGTGAAAGACGGCGTCAATAAGGACGAAGCGGCCACGATCAAGAAGAAGTTCGAAGAGGCCGGCGCCAAAGTTGACATTAAGTAACGGCAGCCTGTTGACGGCCGATGGCCGTGGCTGCAAAGGGTTCGCGTACACGCGCTCCTTTGGAAATTAACCTCACAATACGTCCTTTCCGGACCGGGGGCCGGGGTGTCTTCCCCGGCGCTGGTCACGGCGCAGCAGAGAAGAGGAACATTCAATGAGCAATCGCAACGGCATTCGCGTGATTCGGGAGCGGGAGCGCCTGGACTTCGCCAAGATCAAGACGGCGGTCCAGATTCCCAATTTGATTGACGTGCAGAAGAAGTCGTACCAGCGCTTCCTGCAGATGGACCAGCTTCCGAGCGAGCGCGAGGATACGGGCTTGCAGTCCGTATTCACCTCGGTGTTTCCGATTCAGGATTTTCGCGGGCTATCGCAGCTTGATTTTGTGGACTACGCGATCGGGAACTGGGAGTGCAAGTGCGGGCACCTGCGGGGATTGCACCACCTGCGCGCCACCTGCCGGAACTGCGGAGCTTCGGTGGTGACGAACCCGTATAAGACGGGCGACGTGATCTGCGCGAAGTGCGGCACGTTCAACAAGAACACGCCGACATTCTGCAACAAGTGCGGCGATCCGGTGACGCTGCAATTGAAGTACGACATGAACGAGTGCCAGGAGCGCGGGATGACGTATTCCGCGCCGCTGAAGGTGACCATCCGGCTGACGATTTACGACAAAGACCCGGATACGGGCGCGAAATCCATCCGCGACATCAAGGAGCAAGAGGTTTTCTTCGGTGATATCCCGCTGATGACGGAGAACGGCACGTTTACGATCAACGGCACCGAGCGCGTGATCGTGAGCCAGTTGCACCGGTCGCCGGGCGTATTTTTCGAGACGGCAAACAACCGCAGCTATTTCCTGGGCAAGATTATTCCGTACCGCGGATCGTGGGTGGAATTCGAGTACGACTCGAAGAACCTTCTCTACGTGCGCATTGACCGCAAGCGGAAGTTCCTGGGCTCGATTTTCCTGCGCGCGCTGGGCATGAAGTCGAACGAAGACATTCTGCGCACGTTCTATCAGGTGGAGCGAGTGACGCTGCGGGACGGCGATTTGCTGCTCGGAGTGTCCGACGGGCTGGTGGACCGCAAGCTTTCGCGCGAGATCAAGCATCCGAAGTCGGAGGATGTGCTGGTGGCGGCGCACAAGCGGATCAGCGAGCCGCTCTACAAGGAGTTGGTGAAGGCGAAGCTGACGCAGGTGCCCGTGGGGACGGCCGATTTGGAAGGTGCGATCACGGTGAGCGAGTTGGTGAACCGGCAGACGGGCGAAGTGCTGCTGGACGCGAACAAGCCGCTGACGGCGGAAACGTGGAACATGATCGCGGAAGCGGGGATCACGGAGGTTGACGTTGCGTTTCCGGAGCGCGATGAGGCGGGCAATATCGTCTCGCGCACGCTGGACAAGGATACGATTCGCACGTCGAAGGAAGCGCTGATTGAGATTTATCGCAAGCTGCGTCCCGGCGACCCGCCGACACTCGAGACGGCGACGGCGCTTTTCAACGGGATGTTTTTCGATCCGCGGAAATATGACTTCAGCAAGGTGGGCCGGCTGAAGTTCAACATCAAGCTTGGACTGGAAACGCCGCTCGACAAGCGGACTCTGGACCCATCGGATTTCGTGGCCGCGATCAAGTACCTGCTGAAGCTGCGGCGCAACATCGGCGCGGTGGACGACATTGATCATTTGGGGAATCGGCGCGTGCGCGCGGTGGGCGAGTTGCTGGAAAACCAGTTCCGCATCGGCCTGGTGCGCATGGAGCGGGCGATCAAGGAAAAGATGTCCGTGTACCAAGAAATGTCCACGGCGATGCCGCACGACCTGGTGAATGCGAAGCCGGTGATGGCGGCCATCCGGGAATTTTTCGGAAGTTCGCAGCTCTCGCAGTTCATGGACCAGACGAATCCGCTGAGCGAGATCACGCACAAGCGGCGGCTTTCGGCGCTTGGTCCCGGCGGGCTATCGCGCGAACGCGCGGGGTTCGAGGTGCGCGATGTTCACCCAACGCACTACGGCCGCATCTGCCCGATCGAAACGCCGGAAGGCCCGAACATCGGACTGATCAGCTCGCTATCGTGCTATGCGCGGATCAACGAATTCGGCTTTATCGAATCGCCCTACCGGAAGGTGAAGGGCGGGCGCGTGATTGACTACGTGCAGGTCGTTAACGCGGGGGACAGCGAATTCAAGGCGGGGGAGATCGTCGAGCGGGAGAAGGTGGAAGAGACGAACGAGGAGCTGAAGCGCCGCCGCGTGGTGGTCGAGCCGTATTGCTTCTACCTTTCGGCATGGGAAGAGGACCGTTACGTGGTCGCGCAGGCGAACGCATCGCTGGATGAGAAGCTGCGCATCACCACGGATCTGGTCAACTGCCGGCAGGCGGGCAATTTCGTGCTGAAGAGCCGCGACGAGGTGGACTACATTGACGTCTCGCCGAAGCAGCTTGTGTCGGTGGCGGCGAGCCTGATTCCGTTCCTCGAGAACGACGACGCGAACCGCGCGCTGATGGGTTCGAACATGCAGCGCCAGGCCGTGCCGCTGATCAAGGGCGAGGCGCCGCTGGTGGGGACAGGGATGGAGCGCGTCACCGCGAGGGATTCCGGTGCGGTGATCGTGTGCCGTCGCGACGGCATCGTGGACCAGGTGGACTCGGAGCGCGTGATCGTGCGCGTCGAATCGGACCAGTCCGGCGTGCTGAGTCGCGAGGTTGGGTCGGATATTTATCTGCTGACGAAATTCAAGCGCTCGAACCAGAATACGTGCATCAGCCAGAAGCCGCTGGTCCGCGCGGGGGATCGCGTGAAGCAGGGGCAAGTGCTCGCGGACGGGCCTTGCACCGACCGAGGCGAACTGGCGCTGGGGCGCAACGTGCTGGTCGCGTTCGTGCCATGGCGCGGGTACAACTTCGAGGACGCGATCCTGGTGAGCGAAAAGCTGGTCGAGGAGGACTACTACACCTCGATCCATATCGAAGAGTACGAAATCGAGGCGCGGGATACGAAGCTTGGACCCGAGGAGATCACGCGCGACATTCCGAACATCAACGAAAGCTTCCTGCGCAATTTGGATGAAAGCGGCGTGATTCGCATCGGCGCGACCGTGCGGCCGGGAGACATTCTGGTGGGCAAAGTGACGCCCAAGGGCGAAACGACGCTTACGCCGGAAGAAAAGCTGCTGCGCGCGATCTTCGGCGAAAAGGCCGGGGACGTGCGCGATGCGTCGCTTTATTGCCCGCCGGGCATCGAAGGCACGATTGTGGACGTGAAGATCTTCTGCCGCAAGGGAGCGGAGAAGGACGAACGCCACAAGGCCATCGAGGCGGCACAAGTGGCGAAACTCGAAAAGAACCTGGCGGACGAGATTCGCATCTTGACCGACGAGCGCCTGAAGCGGCTCACCGACTTGCTGGGCGGGCAGAAGCTCGTGGCCGACCTGCACGACGAGCGAACCAACAAACGGTTGCTGACCAAGGGCGCGGACCTGACGCGGGATATCCTGGAAAAAATCTCGACGCGCAATTTGAAGCGGCTGCGCCTGAACGATAAGGATCCGCTGCTGATCGAGAAGATTGACGAAATCGAGGAGATGACCTCGCGCCAGATTGACGTGCTCCGCAAGATTACGGACGAGCGCATCGGCAAGCTGAAGAAGGGCGACGAGCTTCCCCCAGGCGTCATCAAGCTGGTGAAGGCCTATATCGCCATGAAGCGCAAGCTTTCGGTGGGCGACAAGATGGCGGGCCGCCACGGAAACAAGGGCGTGATCGCGCGAATCGTTCCCGAAGAGGATATGCCGTACATGCCGGACGGCACGCCGGTGGAAATCGTGCTGAATCCGCTGGGCGTTCCTTCGCGTATGAACGTGGGGCAGATTCTGGAAACCCACCTTGGCTGGGCGTCGAAGGAACTGGGCAACCAGATCGCGAAGCTGCTGGATAAGGACGCGCGGGCGGAGGGATTGCGCAAGTGGTTCAAGGAGGCGTTCGGTCCAACATCCGTGTGGAAGGTGATTGCCGATCTGGACGACGAGGCGCTGCTGGACGTGGCGGAAAACTTCCGCGAAGGCGTTCCCGTGGCCACACCGGTATTCGACGGGGCGCGAGAGGCGGACATTCGCCACCTGCTCGAATTCACGAAGCTGCCGGAAAGCGGGAAGATCACGCTCTACGACGGCATGACGGGAGACGAGTTCGCGCAGAACGTTACCGTCGGTTACATCTACATGCTCAAGCTCTCGCACTTGGTGGACGACAAGATTCACGCGCGCTCGATCGGTCCCTATTCGCTGATCACGCAGCAGCCGCTCGGCGGAAAGGCGCAGTTCGGCGGGCAGCGGTTCGGCGAAATGGAGGTGTGGGCGCTCGAAGCGTACGGCGCCGCGCACATCCTCCAGGAACTTTTGACGGCGAAGTCCGACGACGTGTATGGCCGCGCGAAGATTTACGAGGCCATCGTGAAGGGCGAGCCGGGAATCGAGCCGGGGGTGCCGGAATCGTTCAACGTTCTTGTGCGCGAGCTGCAGTCGCTCTGCCTGGACGTCGAACTGATGAAGCGGCAGCGGCCGCAGGCGGAGAAGACGGAAGCGGCGGATTAATTCGCTCCTCGGAATTTCGGGGAGCACCGAAATTTTTGCAACGGATTCGTGGCCCCGAGGAATCGGGGCAGGAGGCAGCCATTGTATCGTTCGAGCCCATATGATCGCGCCAGTCAAATCGCGGATTTCGATTCGATCCGCATCAGCCTGGCAAGTCCTGAAAAAATCCGGTCCTGGTCGCACGGCGAAGTAACCAAGCCGGAAACCATCAACTACCGCACGTTCAAACCGGAACGCGACGGCCTTTTCTGCGCGAAGATTTTCGGGCCGGTGACGGACTGGGAGTGCTTGTGCGGAAAGTACAAGCGCATGAAGCATCGCGGAGTGATCTGCGATAAGTGCGGCGTGGAAGTGACCCTGAGCAAGGTGCGCCGCGAACGGCTGGGGCATATCGAGCTGGCCTCGCCGTGCTCCCACGTGTGGTTCTTCAAGGGGCTGCCGAGCCGCATCGGGTACCTGCTGGACATTACGATGCGCGACCTGGAACACATTCTGTATTTCGAGGCCTTCGTGTGCATTGATCCCGGCGAGGTGCCGGGAATCCAGGAAAAGGAAATCCTGCCGGAAGAAAAGCTGCGGGAATATCAGAAGGAGTATCCGGGGAAATTCCAGGCGGGCATGGGGGCGGAGGCGATCAAGGAGCTTCTGCGCCGCGTGGACGTGGACAAACTCTCCGAAGAACTTCGCGAGAAGATGAAGGTGGACCCCAGCCTGCAAAAGCGAATCAAATTCGCCAAGCGGCTGAAAGTGCTCGAGGCGTTCCGCAAGAGCGGCAATAAGCCCGAGTGGATGATTCTGGACGTGGTTCCCGTGCTTCCGCCGGAGTTGCGCCCGCTGGTGCCTCTGGACGGCGGCCGGTTCGCCACCTCTGACTTGAACGACCTGTATCGGCGCGTGATCAATCGCAATAACCGGCTGAAGAAGCTGATGGAATTGCACGCGCCGGATGTGATCGTGCGCAACGAAAAGCGCATGTTGCAGGAAGCTGTGGACGCGCTCTTCGATAACGGCCGTCGCGGACGAGTGCTGCGCGGCACGAATAACCGCCCGCTCAAATCGCTTTCGGACACGCTGAAGGGGAAGCAGGGGCGCTTCCGCCAGAACCTGCTCGGCAAGCGCGTGGACTATTCGGGCCGGTCGGTAATCGTGGTGGGGCCGGAACTGAAGCTGCATCAGTGCGGGCTGCCGAAGAAGATGGCGCTCGAACTCTTCAAGCCGTTTATCTATCACCGGCTCGAAGCCGCGGGGCATTGCACCACGATCAAGCAGGCCAAAGAGCTGGTGGAGTCGCAAGAGTCCATCGTGTGGGACATCCTCGAAGACGTGATTCGGGAGCACCCGGTGCTGCTGAACCGCGCCCCCACGCTGCACCGGCTCGGCATTCAGGCGTTCGAGCCGACGCTGGTGGAAGGCAAAGCGATCCGCATCCATCCGCTCGTGTGCACGGCATTCAACGCCGATTTCGACGGCGACCAGATGGCCGTGCATATTCCGCTTTCGCCGGAAGCGCAGGTGGAAGCGTCCGTGCTGATGCTCAGCTCGCACAACATTCTTTCGCCCGCGAACGGGTATCCGCTGGCCGTGCCGACGCAGGATATGGTGCTTGGCATCTATTACATGACCAAGGCTAAGCCGAAGGCGAAGGGCGAAGGCCGGGCATTCGGGTCGGTCGAGGAAGTGATCATGGCGCTGGACGCCGGCGAAGTGGAACTGCTGACGCCGGTGCGCTTGCGCTACACGGGCGAAGTGGTGGACCTGACGAACGCTTATGACGATCAGGACGTCTCGCACACCGAGCCTGTCAATCTGAACAAGCAATTCCTGCATACCACCGTGGGCCGGGTGATCTTCAACGATCACTTGCCGTCCGACATGCCCTTCATCAACGGCTTGCTGAAGAAGAAGGGCGTGCAGGCGCTGGTGCAATATTGCTACCTGCGCTACGGGCTGGAAAAGACCGTGGTGGCGCTCGACAAGCTGAAGGAACTCGGATTCCTTTACGCAACGAAATCCGGCGTTTCCATCGGCATCAGCGACATGGTGATCCCCAGCGTGAAATTCAAGCTGGTGGATACGGCCGAACACGAAGTGGTGAAGGTGCAGCAGCAATATCTGGATGGCGCGATCACCAACGGCGAACGCTATAACAAGGTGATTGCCATCTGGTCCGACGTCACCGAAAAGGTGGCGGACGAAATGTTCAAGGCCCTCGAAGAGCAGGATAAAGAGGGCGTGATCAACCCGGTGTACGTGATGGCGGACTCCGGCGCGCGCGGCTCGAAGCAGCAGATCCGGCAGCTTTCCGGGATGCGCGGCTTGATGGCCAAGCCATCGGGCGAAGTGATCGAGACGCCGATCACCTCGAATTTCCGCGAAGGGTTGACGGTGCTGCAGTACTTCATCTCGACGCACGGGGCGCGCAAAGGACTAGCCGATACGGCCCTGAAGACGGCCGATTCGGGCTACCTGACGCGACGCCTGGTGGACGTGGCGCAGGACGTGATCATCAACGAATTCGATTGCGGCACGGCCGACGGCATTTTCGTCGAGCCGATTCTGGAAGCCGGAGTCGAAGTCGAGCCGCTGCGCGACCGCGTGGTGGGCCGCGTCTCGCTCGAGAAGATCAAGGATTACGAAGGCAACGTGATCGTCGAGATCAACCAGGAAATTACGGAGGAACTGGCGAACGCGATCCAGGCGGCGGGCATCGAACGGGTGAAGATTCGCTCCGTGCTCACGTGCGAATCGCGGCGCGGCGTGTGTGGCCGTTGCTACGGGCGCAATCTGGCAACGGGGCGGTTCGTGGAAATGGGCGAGGCCGTGGGCGTGATCGCGGCGCAGTCCATCGGCGAACCGGGCACGCAGCTGACGATGCGCACGTTCCACATCGGCGGCACGGCGACGCGCGTCACCGAACAATCGAAGGTCGAAGCGCGCAGCAACGGCTTCGTAAAGTTCATTGACCTGAAGGTGGTGGAAGGCCGCGGCAAGACGCTGATTTCGATGAACCGCTCCGGCCTGATCGCTATCGTGGATGAAAAGGGGCGCGAAAAAGAGCGTCACCACGTTGTCTACGGGGCGCGCTTGAAGGTCGAGGATGGGCAACCGGTAACGCTGGGCCAGACAATGTGCGAATGGGACCCCTACACCTTCTCGATTCTGACGGAGTCCGGCGGCACGATTCAGTTCAAGGACTTGCAGCCCGGGCTCACGATCGAAGAGCAGGTGGACGAGGTGACGGGCCTTTCGCAGCTCGTCGTGATGCTCCCTGCGGGCGACGAAAAGCATCAGCCGACGATTCTGGTCCGCGACTCGGCGGGGCGCGTAAAGAAGAAGTACCTCATGCCCTCGCGCGCGCACTTGATGGTGCTCGATGGCGATGAGGTGCAGCCCGGCGACGTGCTGGCGAAGATTCCGCGCGAAACCACGAAAACGAAGGACATCACGGGCGGCCTGCCGCGCGTGGTGGAGCTCTTCGAGACACGCAAGCCGCGCGATCCGGCCGTCATCAGCGAAATTGACGGCGTGGTGAAGTACGGCGAAATCGCCAAGGGCCAGCGCAAAATCTACGTCGAGAGCGAGGATGGGCGCACGCTGAAGGAGTATTCCATCCCGCGCGGCGTTCACATCAACGTTCAGGAAGGCGAACATGTGCGCGCCGGCGAGCCGCTGATTGATGGCCCGCTGAACCCGCACGACCTGCTTGCCGTCCTCGGTGAGAAATACACGCAGGCGTACCTGGTCAATTCGGTCCAGGAGGTCTACCGCTTGCAGGGCGTGAACATCAATGACAAGCACATCGAGACAATCGTCCGGCAGATGATGCGCTGGGTGAAGGTCGAGGATGTGGGCGACACCACGTTCCTGCTCGAGGAGCAAGTGGATAAATTCCGCTTCCGCGAGGAGAACGACGGAGTGATCCGCAAAGGCGGGCGCCCGGCGACGGGCCGGCCGCTGCTGCTCGGCATCACCAAGGCGTCGCTTTCCACCGATTCGTTCATTTCGGCTGCCAGCTTCCAGGAGACGACCCGCGTTCTTACCGAAGCGGCGATTTCGGGGAAGGTGGATTACCTGCGCGGCTTGAAGGAGAACGTGATCATGGGCCGCCTGATTCCGGCGGGTACCGGCCTGGAGCGCTACCGTAATATCCAGCTCCTCACCGAAATACCGAAGGAATTGCCGGAGGCAATTGAACCGGAGTTGTCGCCGGAGGAAGCCGCGGCGCTGGACTTCCTGCGCAAGGACACGGACGCCCTGGCCGAGAGCTAGACCTCCAGCCATAGCGGACAGTAGATGAGAAGCGGGCCTTCCATATCGGGCCCGCTTTTCTATTTCCAGGGGCGTTTCAGGGGCGGGGGTGCGCCGGGATGGGCGCACCAAACTCGGGACTCTAACGGGGTGCTAGTTCTGGGGCGATGGCGCCTGTGAAGGGGGCGCTCCCTGGCTTTGCAAATCCACTTTATGCGTGTGGGTGAGCGCGATTCGCGATTGTTCGAAGCCGGCGCGAATGCGGCGCCGGAGCTCGCGCGCGACGTCGTCCTTGTGATTCAGAACGGTTCGCACTTGCAGCCGCAGCACCGTGCCATCCAGCGAGAAGGACTCGACGCCGAGCACGCGCGGCCCGTCCATCAGCGTCATGGACCAGGTGGCGTCATTGCGGAAGTCGCCCGCAATTTTTTCGAGGGTGGCTAGGGCGCGGCCGACGGTTTCGTCCGCGGGGACCGTCACGTCCACGAAGACTTGCGACCAATCGCGGCTGAGGTTCGCCACCTGGCCAACCAGACTATTGGGGATATTGACGATCGCTCCGGCGGCGTTGCGAATCACGGTGCGGCGCAGGGTGAGGTGCTCGACGCGCCCGGTTTCGTTGTTGAGCTGGATCAGGTCTCCCACCACGAATTGGTCTTCGGAGATGATGAAGAATCCGTTGATCACGTCCTTGAGCAGGCTCTGGGCGCTAAAGCCGACGGCGATGCTCGCCAGGCCCGCGGCTTCTACGAGGGTTCGGACGTCGAATCCGAACTCCGGCAGCGCCAGCAGCAGGGCCGCGACCAAAATCACGGGGATTCCGATGCCATAGAGCAGTGCGGCGATTCGGCGCATCTGCTGCTCGTGAAATTGCGCCGTGCGCGTGGGAGCCGCGGCGCGCTGCACCATTCGCGCGGTGATTGCCTTCAGAATTCGCGTTAGGATGATGGCGGCGATCAGGATTACAAGGACGCGAACCCCGTGCGTCCACGCAATTTCGGTCCACGATGGAAGCCAAGTAGTCATAGAATGCAGGGAGCCGGATTATACCATTCGCCCGAGGCTGAAAGGGGCGGCAGCGCTCGCGGCTTGGCGCGGATTTCGCGCCCGGGAGTTGACGCGTATGGACCAAACGAGGCGCGTATTTTGCGCAGCGGTGTTTCCGCTGGCTGCCGCGGTGCCGCGCGCATTCGCGGCGCAAGCCCGCACACAAGACCAGCAGCAGCAAGCCGGGCCGCAGCAATCCAGGGGCGAGATGCCTGCGCCGCCCGTCCACGGGCCGAATCCGAATCATCAACCCGACGTGCCGCCATTCGACAAACCTGCCAAGCCGAATCCCGTCGAGGTGCTGAACCGCAACCACGAGGAAATCAGCGACGACGTGCGACAGCTCTACTCGCTTGCGCGCAAATTGCGTGACCAGCTCTGGCAGTCGAATTCGACGAAGGTGCTTTCCATAGCGGCCATCAACGATACCAAGGAGATCGAAAAACTGGCCAAGCACATCAGAAAGCTTCTATCGCCTGGATAGCCCCGGGATAGGCTCGCAGATCGTGATTTCCTTGGTCGCGTCCGCAAAGCGCGGTAAAATCGTCGAGCGAAGCACGCGCCTGTAGCTCAGTTGGATAGAGCGCTGGTCTCCGGAACCAGAGGTCGGAGGTTCAACTCCTCTCAGGCGCGCCACTTTCCTGATTTTCAGCGGGATGAGCTGCAGGCGGGCACACGCTTACCACGAGCTGTATGCCGTGCCTTCGAACGGGGAAACTTTGTCCGACGAGGAATGCACGTCGGTAATTCCCGTGGCCATTTGATCCGGATCGTCCAGGAGCTGGTCGCTGCTGGTGTCCCAGTCCTTTGTACGTGCGACGGGATCGGTGGGAATCTCCCGCAAGTATCCGGCCTCCACCAGGTCGTCGAGGGACGAGGGGCCCTTCTCTTTGTCTCGCGTGTACTGCTGAATCGCTTCGCGCATCACGAAAAGATCCTGGTGAAGCGCGGCTTCGCGGGCCCGCGCCACGGACTGCTCGTAACGCATCGCGCCGATTGTCGCCAGGATCACGATAATCGCCATCACGACCATCAGTTCGATGAGTGTGAAGCCGCGCGTGCGCGACGCAAACCCGCGCTGGCGCCGGAGCCCCTGATTAAAATCGCGTAATGCCAACATCCGTCGTTTCCTTTTCCGCTTACCAGTCCGAATACTTCGTGTCGTTCATCGCCGTGGCGGTGGATTTGGTATACACGTCGAAGACGTCCTGCCCACCCCACACGGTCGCATCGGGATCATCTTGCACCGAGCGCAGGCCCCAGTCCGTGCTCCCCGTCATCGGATCGGTAGGGATACGCCGCAGAAAGCGCACGCGGCGGTCGGTTGACCCGGAAAGCTGGACGCCCTTGACCAGAGTGTCGAGATCCGGCGGATAGCCTTCGGTCCCGGCTTGCACCTGAATCAGATTTTTATCGGCCGCGTCCTTGTAACGATCAATCGCGTCGCGCATTTCGCGCAGATCGTAGCGCAGGTCCGCTTCCTTGTGATGGCGGATTTCCACGCGCGCGAGCGGCAGGGCCATGGTGGAAAGGATCAGCAGAATCGCGCAGGCCATGACGAGCTCGATGAGGGTGAGGCCGGCATCGGGGCGCGTCCGTCCCACCGCCGCGATGCGCCGGGCGGATTTCAGGCTCACGAAACTGCATATATAGGCTTTCATTGCTGCGTCACTGCACCCGAATGCTTGCTTCTCCGGAGGTGATCGGAATGGGCTGCTGCTGCGAATTGCGGGCATTCACCTCGAGAATCTGGAGCGTGCCGTTGCCCGGCGCGACGCCGCGCACGACGAACCCCAGCAGGGTTCCGGAGCCGTTTACGCCCTTCGTATTGGGCTGGCGCGTGGCGGAGACAACCACCTCGCCGCGCTGCGGATCAATCCGCTGCACGATCGCAATCTGCTGATTTCCGCCCGAGAGAAAGCCGCCGTCGCGCACCTCCTCGACTTGGATTACGGCAGGATTGTAATGAATCAGCAGGGGCATCGAAAATAGATCGTTCACGTTCGCAATCGCGAGGCCCACCGTGGTGGTATCGCCGGGCTTGATGGAGACGTTCGCGGGCTGGAATCGAAGCTGAGCCGCTGCCGGCGAATTCGGCTGCTGGTTCGGCTGCGAGCCGGGCGGCTGCGGCGTGGTTGCATGGTCCTGCGGCTGGGGCGCGGGCAGGGCCTCGTCGCTCTTGCGGTACACCCTTGCGACCCTATCAGTCCCCGCGCCAACGGCGGTCATATCCGCGGCGGTAATCGAGGGGAAGCGGACCACGTGCGGGGTTACGACGATCAGCACCTCTTGATCGGTCACATGATGACTGTTGTCCGAGAATAGATACCGAAAGATCGGCACCTGCGAGACGCCAGGGATGCCGTTGCGGCTCGTAATTTCGTCGCGTTCAATCATTCCGCCCAGCACGCTGGATTCGCCGTTTTTCAGCCGGAACGCGATCGGATCAATCTTGCGCTGGCTGATGATGGGCTCTTGCAAGTTGCCGATGGTCTGCTCGCCGGAAACGGCGGAGATTTCGACGTGCATCGTGATGCTCACGTCGCCGTCGGGATGCACACGCGAATCATCCACCGTGATGATCACGCCGACGTCCTGTTGCTGAAA
The DNA here is from genome assembly GCA_035553255.1 of Candidatus Acidiferrales bacterium. Classification (GTDB taxonomy): domain Bacteria; phylum Acidobacteriota; class Terriglobia; order Acidiferrales; family UBA7541; genus Palsa-295. The sequence goes on from DATNDJ010000022.1 coordinate 16,338, forward strand.
CTGCGTTTGGACCAGGGAACTGACGCCCACGGAGCCGACGCCCACGCCGCCGCCCAAGAAGCTTCCCGATGCGTAGGGGATCTTCTCGCCGACGTTAAGCACCGTCTTTTCGCCTTCGGTCATGCGAATTTCGGGGTCCTGAATTACCTGAGTTTTGCTGTCCGTCAGGATGGCGTTTGCGGTCGCGCCGGGCAGGGTCGCGCTCCAATCGCCGAGGCCGATGTGCTCGATATTATTCAGCGCCACCTGCGGGGCGCTTGCCGTGGTACCCGGTGTTCCGCCGGTATTATTGGTCGTAGAGCTTTGCAGCGCGCTGCGCGGATTGAACGTTGCCGATATGCTTTGCCCCGGCAGGATTCCCAGGTCGCGCAGGCGGTCTCGATTTACGGAGAGGACCTGAATATGGAGCAGGATTTCCGGCCGAGCCTGGTCGAGGTCGTGGATCATCCTGCCCGCAAGCGCCAGTTGGTCCGGCGTGGCGCGAATCACGATGGCATTTTGTTCTGTGACTTGGGCGATGGTGCTTAGCTTGAGCGCCGCGCGGATCGCCGTCACAATATCCGCGCCTTCTTTATCGGAGTTGCCGGTGGTGTTCTTAAGGTAGAACGTCTGTATTTCCTGGTCTTCCAGTTGCTGCCGTTTCGTCGCGTTGTCCTGCGCCACGAAAATCACGCTGTCCGTGACCGGTTTCCAGAAAGCGTTGCATTCGAGCGATACGGCGTCGAGCGCCTGTTCGAGCGTCACGTTGGGCAAATTCGTGGTGATCTTGCGCGATTGGCCGCCCTGCGTATCGAATTCGGGATCGAAAATCACGCTGAGGCCCGCCCATTTTGCGACCGCCTCAAAAGCGGGGCGGCACGTGCTCGTCTCCGTAAGGTTGATGGGTTCGCGAGAGAGAGGCTTCAATTGCGGCGGCCCAGTGAGGAGTTCCTGGTCGGTCGGATAGCTCTGGGCTTGGGATTTTGGCTGGCTCGCGGCGCGTTTTGCCTGGATCAGGCCCATGGTTTTCTGGGCCTCCTGCGGCGCGGCCGTGTTTCCGGGGTCAATCGCCGCCGCTTTTTGAAATTCCGCGAGCGCCAGTTCCAAATTGCCCTGCTGTAATGCCTTTTCGCCCTGCTCCACGTGGAATTGGCCATCGGCGGAGCGCATGCGGAGCGTGCGGAGCTTGTACTCCGTATCGGTGGGGTCGGCGCGCAGCGCGCGTTCGTAATGCACCAGCGCGGTATCAAAGTCCCCGATGCTCTCCGCCTTGCGGCCTTGTTGATAGTCCTGGTTGGCCTTGGGGCAGCCGAAAAGGAAGATCGTGGCGAAGATCAGCAGCGAACAATAGGCACTACGGCGGGTTGTACGGCGCAACAAATCCTCCGGGCGGGCCGGTTCCAAGGGCCCTATGAGTCTAGCATTCGGGCTTACGATGCGGCAAGAAAAGCGGCGTGTTGCCGGCGTTTTTTGCATCACGGGGTTGGACGTACCCGCGCCGCGAACGTTATCGCAGCGCTGGCGGCCGGTTTGCCGCAGGTGTCGTATCTTGCAGCGGGCTTCGCGCGGCGGTTATGATGGCTGCGCCGTGAAATCGAACGCAAAAAAGGGCGCGCGCGAAGGTGTGCATATCGTCTCGCAGAATCGCGCCGCCTCCTATAATTACCTCCTCCTCGATAAGATCGAGGCTGGCATTGTGCTTGTGGGGACCGAGGTGAAGAGCCTGCGCGAGGCCAAGGGTACCCTGCGCGAAGCCTATGCCGAAATTCGCGCGGGCGAGGCCTGGCTGATAAACTGTCACATCCCGGAATACCAGCCGGGCGGGACGCGCAACCACGATCCGTTGCGCAAGCGCAAACTGCTGCTGCACGGGCGCGAGATCGAGCGGCTATTAGTCCAAACGCAGCAGAAGGGAATGACCCTCGTCCCGCTGACGATTTACTTTCGCGACGGCACCGCCAAATGCGAGCTCGCCATCGCCAAGGGCAAGAAGTTTCACGACCGACGCGAAGCCGAACGTAAGAAAGAAGCCAAGCGCGAGGCGGACGAAGCGATCTACCGTTCGCGGCGTCGCTGATCCCCCAAGAGAGAACCCCGAAATCCCTACGGAGCCGAAAGGAAGCCATGCAGATTCGATTGGAACCGAAGCCTTACGCCACAGCCGAAGCCGACGCCCTCGTCACCTACGTATTCGAAAAAGACGACAAATTTGACGGCGCCCTCGGAGAAATCAATCGAGCGATGGACGGCAGGCTGGCCTCGCTCGCGCAGGGGGGCGAAATCAGCGGCCGCAGCCTCGAGTTGGTGCTTCTCCATTTCCCGAAAGGGATTGCCTCGCAGCGGCTGCTTCTGGTCGGGGCGGGAAAGCCGGGGAAGTTCTCGCCCGCGGACCTGCGCAAGATTGCGGGCACGGCCCTGCGGCATTTGAAATCGCGAGGTGTGAGAAGTTTCGTTTTCCTGGCGCGCGAGGGCGAACACGGTCCGGCAGCGGCGCAGGCCACAGTCGAAGGACTAATCGCCGCCGATTTCGAATCCGATAAGTACCGGAGCGACCGCAAGAATCGTGAAATCCAATCCGTGTCGCTTGCCGGGTTCAATGGCGGGCTCGACGCGAATCTGGAAGCTGCGATTCAGCACGGCAAGGCGATCGCCGAATCGCAGAATTTCGCGCGCGATTTGATCAACGAACCCTCCAACCGGCTCACGCCGCGCATGCTGGCCGCAAAAGCTGAAGAAATGGCGCGGGGCGCGGGATTGGGGATCGAAATTCTCGACGAGCGCAAGATCGCTGAGCTGAAAATGGGCGCGCTGATCGGGGTGGCGCAGGGCAGCGTCGAGCCGCCGCGCGTGATCGTGGTCCGCTACGAGCCGCAAATGCCCAAGCCGGGCGGCCCCGTCCTCGGACTGATCGGTAAAGCCGTGACCTTCGACACCGGCGGCATTTCCATCAAGCCGGCCAATAATATGGAAAAAATGAAGTACGACATGGGCGGCGGTGCAACGATGCTCGGGGCGATGCGCGCGCTCGCGGAGCTGAAGCCTTCGATTTCGGTAGTCGCCGTCGTCCCGGCGACGGAAAACATGCCCGGTGGCCGTGCCCAAAAGCCCGGCGACGTGCAAGTGGCCATGTCCGGAAAGACCATCGAGGTGATCAACACGGATGCGGAAGGCCGGCTGATTCTAGCGGATGCGATTTTTTACGCGCGCAAGCTGGGCTGCACGCACTTGATTGACGCGGCGACGCTCACCGGCGCCATCGAGGTGGCGCTGGCGAACGTTCACGTCGGCGCCTTCGGCACGCCCCGCGAATACCTGGACAAGTTTCTCGACAGCACCAAGGCTGCGGGCGAAAAGATGTGGCCCATGCCGATAGACGACGAGTATCAGGAGATGATCAAGAGCCACATCGCGGACATTCGGAACACGGGAAGCGGCAAGGGCGGCGGCGCGATCACGGCGGCGTGGTTTCTGAAGGAGTTCGCGGAAGATACGCCGTGGGTTCACCTCGATATCGCTTCCACCTGTTGGGTGGACGAAGGACGGCCGTGGCTTGCGAAGGGCCCTACGGGCGTTGCGATCCGCTCGATTGTGGATTTCGCGCTGAAGATGTAGGCGGCGCGGCGGCGCGCGGTTACATCCGCTCTGGCGCCGTGATGCCCAGCAGCGCGAGCACGGCCACAAGTTGCTCGCGGACGAGCGCGGTGAGCCCCAGCAGGAACGCGCGCTTATCGGCATCCTCCTCCGAAAGAATGTGGTGCTTGTGGTAGAACACGTTGAACGCCTGCGCCAATTCGAAGGCGTAGCGGGCCACGAATGCCGGCTCCTGTGCCGAAAGCGCCGTTTCGATTCGCGCGTCGAGCGATCCTGCAAGTAAGGCCAGTTCCCATAGATCATCTCCGGCGGGGGCTGAAAGAAACTGCGCCGCGTCGAGCGAGCCGCTCTTCAGCCGCTCGATCAGGGCCGCGGGATCCGCGGCCTCCAACTTCGCGTCGGCGGCCTTCCGCAGGATTCCATTGATCCGCACGACGGCGTACTGCACGTACGGTCCGGTTTCTCCCTCGAAGCTCAGCGCATCCTTGAAATCGAAGGCGATCACGGTGGAGCGCGTGAAGCGCAGCAGGAAATAACGCAGCGAGCCGATAGCGATGGCGTTGGCAATGGCGGCGCGCTCGGATTCAGGCGCGTCCGGATGGCGCGCGTCTACCTCGCTGCGGGCGCTGGCTTCGAGCTGATCCATCAGGTCGTCGGCCTTTACGCCTTGTCCCTTGCGCCCGCTCACTTCCACGTAGGGCTTCTTCGCATCCTCCGGCGGAATGTCGTAGCCCAGCTGCTGCGCGCAGCGCGGCGTGAGCGCGACCACGTTGTACGCGAAATGCTTGAGCCTGTCCGCCTGCTCCGCGTATCCTAGGGCGCGCAATCCGGCCGCGACCACCTGTTGGGGATATGCCTGGCGCGAGTCAATCACGTTGAAGGCGTCATGCGCGCGGCCGAAGCGCGGCGCCCCGGGATCATCCGCATTGCTCGCGGTGGTCCACGCCTCATGGCCATCGGGATGGGTGTGAAATCTGCGGTAGTGGAAGTCGCGGTCGAGCAATCCGAATTTCCAAAGGTGATAGGCAATGTCCTTGCCGACGTAGGTGACGGTTCCGTTCGAGCGCACGATGATTTTGGCTTCCGCTTCTTCGGATGCTTCTTCCGTGGGGGCATCGCTTTCCGTACCCGCGCCGGGCGCAAGCTGCATCACCCAGCACCCTGCATTTTTACCGGTGGAGGCGAACTGGATCGCTCCGCGCTGCTTCAGCATCTCGAAGGCCGCGTCCCAGAATTTTAGGTGCAGGATTTCGCTTTCGCGCGAAAGCAGGTCGTAATCAATTCCCAGCCGGTCAAGCGTCCGCAGATGGCAGCGAACGACGGCGGTAGAAACCAGTTCGGCAATTGTGGCGGCGTCGCCTTCACCTTCCTCGATTTCCTTCAGCGTGCGGGCACGCAGGGCGAGCCGCTCCTTGTCTTCGGCCAGATACTGCGTCACGCGCGTGTAGAGATCCCAGCAGTAGTAATCGAAGCGCGTCGAGGCGATCAGCGCGCGCACGTCGGCCGGGGATTTGCGCTCGAGTTGCAGAAATCCGAGGACGACGTCCGCCACCTGCACTCCGGTGTTGTCAATGTAGTTGTGAACCTCGACCTCGCGCCCGGCGCCGCGCAGCAGACGCACAAAGGTATCGCCCATCACTGCATTCCGCAGGTGGCCGATGTGCGCGGCCTTGTTCGGATTCACGCTGGTGTGCTCGACAACCACTTTGGGCGCCTCAGGCGAGTCGCTCGCACGCGCGACCCGTTTGGCGGATCCTTCAGCGCACAAGCCGCGGAGGAACGCCACGCGATCCAAGAACGCGTTCAGATAGCCGCCGCCCGCCACTTCCACGCGCGCTATACCTTCGACTGGCTTCAGCGAATTCGCGATTTCCTGCGCTAGCGCACGCGGCGGTTTTTTCAGGCGCTTGGCCAGCTCGAAGCACAGCGGCGAGGCGATCTCGCCCATCGCGAGCTTCGGCGGCCGTTCGGTAAGGATGGGAACGTCCGTCTTATATCGTTCGTGAATGTGGTGGCGCAGCGCCTTGCGGAGCCGTTCTTCGGCGGCTTTGTACACGCATCTCCTTATATGCAGCGAATCCCGCGATTATAGGGAAAGCGCAGCGCAGCGTCAAAAACGCGCACCGCGCTGCCGCTCCGCAGCGATGCGATCACGATGCGGGGGCGCTACCCGCGAGCGGAACTTCGAAGAACATCAGCGGCTGATTTTCCGGCACGAACATCGCGTCGGGCACATACAGGCTCGATCTGGGAACGAGCGACATCTCGTGATTCATGTTGAAGAATACGAAGCCGTGAATGGCTCCCTTCGGCGGGACAATATCCGAATCAAGCGCGAGCGGCGAGAGTATTTCCGCGAGCTGATCCACCTTCTTGTCTTTGCCGGTATCGGGAATGCGAATGGGAATGCGCGGCAGCGATGGGGAAGACGCGCCGGCGGGATGCGCGATCGCCGCGGCTACTTCGCGCGCCGAGAGCGAATCCACGTTTTGGTGAGTGCCATCGTGAAATTGCACCTCAAGCTGAATCGTCTTCAGCTTGACGCGAACGATCTGGCTCGTATCGTTCCGCAGAAACACCTCGACGGCCAAAATTCCAGCCGGGAGGGGATTGGCCTTGCCGAATTTATCTTTCGCGCGCGCGGCATCCGAATAGGCGTCCGCGGAGATGGTTAGGCCGCCGTGCTGGTCTTGCGGCAGCTTGGCGTGCGGTGCGTCAGCCGGCGGACGCGATTGTCCGCGCGCCGCCGCGCAGACCAGAAGGGCCAGAGTGAAAAGCGACGCAGTGCGCATATCCCCCGCTAGCCTTTCCGATGCCTTGCCGCACCAGGAAGTTGTGCGCCTTTCCCCGAGGCGAGCCACTATAATACCCGGTCTGTGCCCGCTGCGACGGCGGGGGAGAATCGCTCGCCTTTCATGTACCTCATCTATCGCCTGATTACGGCTTGTGCCATGCTGTTGCTCGCGCCATATTACGCGCTGCGCGGCTGGCGGCACGGCGAATCGTGGACGAAAATCCGGGAGCGGCTCGGCCTTCTGCCCCCGGAAATCGCGTCACGCGCTGCGGATGCCGCCCGGCAAGTCGGCGGGCAAAACGTGTGGATTCACGCCGTGTCAGTGGGCGAAGTGCTTGCCGCGAAGCCGCTGGCCGAAGCCTGGAAGCAACGCTTTCCCGCGGACGCGCTTTTCATCTCGACCACCACGGAAACCGGCCAGCGGCTCGCCCGCGAACGATTGCGGTGCGTCGAGGGCGTGTTCTATTTTCCCCTTGACGGCACGCTGGCTGTGCGGCGAGCGCTGCGCGCGATGCGGCCGAATGCGGTGATCGTGATGGAGACGGAGATTTGGCCGAACTTCCTGCGCGAAGCCCGGCGTCGCGGCGTTCCGGTAATTTTTGCGAATGCGCGGATTTCCGAGCGGTCGTTCGCGCGATTCAAGCGATGGAACTTCCTGATTGACCAGCTTTTCGCGAACGCGCTGTCGAGCGCCGAATTGTTTCTTGCGCAGACGCCGGAAGACTCCGCCCGGCTTATGGAAATGGGCGCGCCGCAGGATCGCATCGAAGTGACGGGAAACCTGAAATACGATGCCGAACCGCCTGCCGCCAGTCCCTTGGGCGATTGGCTGCGCGAGCAAACGCGCGTGCAGGAGCGGTGGCCGGTGTTTGTCGCCGGCAGCGTGGTGGCCGAGGAAGAAGAAAGTGTGCTCGCCGCATTCGACGTCGCGCAAAGGCGCTGGCGCCGGGCTCTGCTGGTGCTGGCGCCGCGAAAGCCGGAGCGGTTCGGCGCCGCGGCGGAAATCGCGCAGGCCGGCGGCTGGGAAGCGGTTCGCCGCAGCCGATTAAGTATGGCGGGGCCGCTCGACGAGAATGCGGACGTGCTGCTGCTCGATTCCATCGGCGAGCTGGCCGGAATATACGCCCTGGCGGATGCGGTGTTCGTCGGCGGATCGCTCGTCCCCGTGGGCGGGCACAACATCCTCGAGCCTGCGTGGTTCGGTCGTCCGCCGATCTTCGGTCCGCACATGGACAATTTCCGAGAAATGGCGGGCCAATTCCTGGCGGCGCGCGCGGCGGTGCAAGTAACCACAGGCGCTCAACTCGGCCGCGTGTGGGTGCAGATCGTCGAGGATGAGCCGCTCCGCACGCGCATGGGGGCGGCGGCGCAGGCACTCTGGCAACGCCATCGCGGAGCGACCAGGCGAAGCATCGAGCGAATCGCGGCCGTCCTGCGCGGCGAAGGAATGCCGGCGTGACGGCGGCGCAATCTCTTCTCTGGCCGTTTTCGCTGGCCTATGGAGCAGCGGCGCGGCTCCGCGCAGTCGCCTACCGCCGCGGAATTCTGCGGCAGCGGCGGCTGCCCGGAATCGTAATCAGCGTGGGCAATCTGACCACCGGGGGCACGGGGAAGACTCCGATGGTGCTCTGGATCGCCCATCGACTGGCCGCCCAAGGCGCAAAATGCGCGATTTTAACTCGAGGCTATCGCGGCAGTGCCAGGGGCGGCGCGAACGGTGCCACGGCTGAACGTGAGAGCGATGAGGTGCGACTGCTGCGCGCGAGGCTGGGCGATGCCGTTGCGATTGGCGTCGGTGCGAGCCGCTACGCCCGAGGAGCCGGGCTTGCCGCCAGCGGGGTGAACTATTTCGTCCTGGACGACGGTTTTCAGCATCTCGCGCTCGCCCGCGACGCGAATATCCTGCTGCTTGATGCCACAAATCCTTTCGGCGGCGGGCATCTCCTCCCAGCCGGGCGGATGCGCGAGCCGCTGGCGGCGCTGGCTCGCTCCGGAATCGTGGTCATTACGCGGACGGAGCAGGCGGCGCCCTCGATTGAAATGGTTGTGCGTCGCTACACGGACGCGCCGATTTTCTATGCTTGCGCCCGTCTGGATTCGGTGCGCAGCTTCAGTGGGCGCGGTTATCCCGGCGACGAGGACGCCGGCGCGGGCACGCGCAAATACCTGGCCTTCTGCGGCATCGGAAATCCCAACGCTTTCTTCGCCGATGCGCAGCTCTGGGGCTTACACCTCGCTGCCACGCTGCACTTTCCCGATCATCATCGCTATACCCAGCGTGACGCCGCGCGAATCGAAGCCGCTGCGCGCGATGCGGGAGCCGATGCGTTGCTCTGCACCGAAAAGGATATTTTTAATCTCGGCGAGGTGCGTTGGCGCGAGTTCGATTTGTCGTACTGTCGGATTTCGCTGCGGCCGGAGCGCGAGGAGGAATTGTGGCGTGCGATTCTGGCGCAGGCTGCCGCTGCGGGCCGCACGCCCGGCGCATTGGCGTGACATACCCTTCGCCCGGATTGCGGGGCTCGTTTCCGCTATGATAGCGTTCCGCATCGCGGCAAATTGGATACGCCGCAACGCCGAAGGAGGCGCTTGAGTCCCGCGCAAAGGAAACGAAAGCCATCGCAATCCGTGCCGGCCGGTTCCGCGGATACAAGCGCCGACCTGATGCGCCTGATCGAGATTGTGGGCGCCTTTTCGCGCCAGACGATCTGCGTGATTGGCGATTTCGTGGTGGACGAGTTTGTCTCCGGCGAGATTTCGCGCGTATCTCGCGAGGCGCCTGTGCTGATCCTGCGCTATCGCCGCAGGGAAGTGCATCCCGGCGGCGCGGCGAACGCGGTCAATAATCTGGCCGATCTCGGCGCCCGCGTGCTGCCGGTGGGCATCGTCGGCGACGATGAAGGCGGCCGCAGCCTGCTCGATTATTTCCGCGCGAAGGGACTGAACGTCTCCGGCGTGCAGCGCGCGCGCGAATGGACCACTGCGCTGAAGACGCGCTATCTCGCCGGCTGGACGCACACCACCGAGCAGCAGGTGTTGCGTGTGGACCGCGAGCCGCCCGCGGACGTGCCGGAGCGAGTGCAGCAGGGCATTCGCCGTGCCGCGCGGCGCCTGGCGCGCGATGCCGATGCGGTGCTCATCTCCGACTATGGGCTGGGCGCGGCAACCCCGGCGCTTGCCGCGGGGATTCTGCGCGGGCTCGGCAGCAAGCGCGTGATGCTCGATTCGCGTTACCGCATGCTCGAATATCGCGACGCGGGCGTTACGGCGGCAACGCCGAACGAGGCGGAACTCGAAGCGGCATACCGGTCATCGGTCGGTTCCGATGCAGCGAAGCTCGAGCAACTAGGCGGGCGAGCGATGGCCGATCTCGATCTCGACGCGCTGGTGGTAACGCGTGGTAAAGATGGCCTGTCGCTATTCGAGCGGACGGTCCAAGGCTCGCACCCGCCCAGGCACATTCCGATCTATGGCTCGGATACGCCCGTGGATGTAACCGGCGCGGGCGACACGGTCATCGCCGTCTTCACGCTGGCCGTCGCGGCGGGCGCCACCTATCTGGAAGCGGCGCACCTGGCGAACTACGCGGGCGGCATCGTGGTGATGAAGCCGCGGACCGCGACCGTGACGCGCGCCGCGCTGGAATCCGCGTTGCGCCGCGAAGCCACGGCACAGCGCTGAGCCTGAATGGACACGCGCGACAAGATACTCTCCCGCGACGGCCTGCCGGAAATTCTGGACGAGCATCGCCATGCAGGCCGCCGGATCGTGCTCGCCAATGGCGTATTCGATCTGCTGCACGCGGGGCACGCGCGCTATTTGGCCGCGGCACGCGCCGAAGGTGACGTGCTCGTTGTGGCCATCAATTCGGATTCCGGCACGCGAAAATTGAAGGGTGAGGGGAGGCCCATCCTCACCGAACGCGCGCGCGCCGCGCTGATCGCCGCGCTCGGGTGCGTCAGTTACGTCGTGATCTTCGACGAGCCGGATGTGAGGCCGCTGCTGCGCGAGTTGCGTCCCGACGTTCACGCGAAGGGAACCGATTACACGCCGGAAACAGTGCCCGAGCGCGACGTGGCCGCGACGCTTGGTATCCGCGTGGCGATTGTCGGCGATCCGAAGGGCCATTCGACGCGCGACCTGCTTGCCCGTTTGCGCCGGGAGCACGATGCCTGAACCGCGGTTCCTCCTCGTCCGGCTCGGCTCCCTGGGCGACATCATTCATGCACTGCCCGCGGCCGCGGCGCTGCGCGATGCGTTTCCCTCGGCCAAAGTGGATTGGGTCGTCGAGCCGAAATGGCGCCGCCTGCTGGAAGGCAATCCGGATCTGAACGAAGTCATCACGCTCGACCGCAGGAGCGTAGCCGGCATTGCGGCGACTGTTCGCAAATTGCGCGCCGCGCGTTACACGTGCGCGGTTGACTTCCAGGCGCTCTATAAATCCGCGCTGCTGGCCCTGGCCTCTGGTGCACCGCGGCGGATCGGCTTCAAGAGCAGCTACGCGCGCGAAGGGCTCGCTGCGTTGTGCTACACGGAGACGCTGCATCCCCGCGGTCCGCACAAGGTGGATCATAATCTGACGCTTACGGCCCGGGCCGGCTCGGGAAGAAGGCAGCCCCGCTTCCCGCTCGCGATCCATGCCGAGGATCAGGATCTCGCGGCGCGCGAACTCGCCGCGTGCGGGCTGCGTGAATTCTTCGTGCTGAATCCCGGCGGCGGATGGCGTTCGAAGTGCTGGCCCGCGCGGCGCTACGCCGAACTTTATGACAAGATGATTGCGCGGCACGGCCTGCGCGGCGTGCTCACTTGCGGTCCCGGAGAAGCCGACTTGGCGCGCGAGGTAATGGAAGCTGCGGCCGATCCGAAGCCTATTGCAATTCCGCTCGCGCTCGGTCCGCTGATGGCACTTCTGCGGCGAGCGCGCTTCGTTGTCTCCGCGGATACGGGACCGCTGCACCTTGCAGCGGCCCTGGGAACGCCCGTGGTCGCGCTCTTTGGTCCCACTGATCCCGCGCGCAACGGCCCCTTCGGATTGGGGATGCCGGGCGGCGCTCGCGGCGTTGCGGTTCGCAACGCGCGCGAAAGCCAGACCACCTATCGTAGGGAAGAGGCGCATTCCGCGGCGATGCTCTCGATCACCGTGGATCAGGCGTTCCAGGCCGCCGAGCAGTGCATGAGGATATCGGCGTGACCCTCCGTCGCGGATTCTGGATGCGCTGGCGCGTGCGCGCTGGCTATCTGGTTGCTGTCGCGTATTGGCTATTGGCGCGGCCTACCCCACGCTCGGTCTGGATGGGCGCAATCGTGGCTGGGCTGGGCCTTGCCATTCGCGCTGCCGCCGCCGGGCACCTGCGAAAGGACCGCGAGCTTGCGATCTCCGGCCCCTACGCGCGCACGCGAAATCCGCTCTATCTCGGCAGCTTTTTTCTCGCCGCGGGATTCGTGGTGGCCGGCAGCTCGTGGTGGTCGGGAGTGCTCGTGGCGGCGTATTTCGCGCTTTTCTATTACGGCGTGATGCGCAACGAGGAGCAGCACCTTCGCGAGCGCTTCGGCGAGTCTTTCGATGCGTACGCCGCGCGCGTGCCGCTCTTTTTCCCTCGAATGGGCTCCCGGGGCGCCGCCGCGCGCCCGCCGGGCAGCGGATTCTCGTGGGCGCAATATCGGCGTAACCGCGAATACCAGGCGCTGATCGGCACGATCCTGGCGCTTGGCGCGGTCGCGCTGCGAATGTGGCTGCGGGTGCGCGCCGGATTCTGAGCCTAAGAGCGAGGCGATCCTACTGCAAGTGGTAGACGGCGTTCATCAGGCGCTGGAATTGCGGCCGGTAGATCAGGTCGAAGGCGCGTTCCTTGCCGGGGAACATGGCCAGGGCGGCGCGGCGCGTGGCGGCAATCATCCCTGCGGCTTCCTCCGGCGAAAGACCGCCGCTCGCTATCGTATCGAGCGTCAGCCGCACCAGAATGCGCAGGCGCCGAATTTGGCGGCTTTCTTCGTCTATTTCTGCCGGGGTGGGGCGATGCTGCGCGCGGTCGATGCTTTTCATGATGGCCCGGGGCTGAATCTTCCAGTATTATGAACGCGCGGACGCCCGGCAGGCAATAGTACCGGTGCGCTGAAAATCTCGCTGCGCCAGGTCCATCAAAATGCCCGAGCAACCCTCGCAAGATCGCGTCGTTGTGGCCCACACCGCAGGCAGTTCCACCGAAGCCATGGTGATCCGCGCGCTGCTGGAGAGCTCCGGGATTTCCTCGCCGGGATCGGCCTCGTCCGACCCCTTTCCACTGAACGAAGTGCCCGAAGGGACGCACGGCGTGGAAATCTACGTCCTCGAATCGCGCGCCGAGGAAGCGCGCCGCATCATCGCCGAATATCTGCAGAGTGGCGCGTCCTTGGAAGAAGCAGAGGAATAGCGCTGCCAGCCGGCGAGAGCCCCATGTAGCTTAATCCCTGCGCGCCTGTCCGGCAAAACTTCGCACCACGAGCCGTTGCCCATCCGTCCATGCGCTGACGGCCCCATCGCGATCGGTGCGCAGCAGCGGCACTCCCGCACTCTCATATCGCCGCACAATTTCCGCCGCGGGATGGCCGAAGGGGTTTCCTTCTCCCACCGACACGGCGGCCTCCCGCGGCTGCACGGCGGCCAGAAATAGCGGCGTCGAAGAGGTTTTGCTGCCGTGATGCGGCACCTTCAGGAAATCGGCCGATAATGGCTCCCGTTCCGCCACCAGCTTGTTCTCCACGCGCTCCTGCGCGTCGCCGGGAAGCAGGAAGCGCACCGCTCCATCCGCCAGCCGGAGCACCAGCGAATCGTCGTTAGAGGCTTCGCTCACCGGAGACTCCTGCGGCGGCCATAAGAATTCGCCGCGCACGCCGTTCCAGTCAAACCGCGCACCCTGCGTCTGCCGTACGATCGGCACGCCGAGCGAGCGCGCCTCCGCCAGCAGTCCGCGGAACGCCGGCGTTTCCTCGTCGCGGCCAATCCACAGTTCGCCGACGTGAAAGTTCTGCAGCACGCTGAACAGTCCATCAATGTGATCGTGATGCGCGTGCGTCAGCATCACTACGTCCAGGCGCTTCAGCCCGCGCGACCAGAGATACGGTGAGACGACCTCTTCGCCCACGTCCATTCCAGAGCGGTAGCCGCCAGTCCATTCCGAGCCCGCGAGTCCGCCGCCGTCAATCAGCATCGTGCGCCCGCCGGGATATGCCACGAAGATGGAATCGCCCTGGCCGACGTCCAGCACGTTCACCTCAAGCCGCCCGCGCGCTAGATTCGGCGGGAAGGGGTGCCAGGCGACGAGCACGGTCAGCAGCCCCAACGCCAGCGCCGCCGCCCATTCGGCCCTCCCGACCCGCAGCCGCAATTGCCGGCGCGCGATGCGATTCTTGTGCCGCGCCGCCGCCCCTCGCGCAATGCACGCCAGGCACGCGAGCGCCGCGAAAAACAGAATCAATAGCGCCGCCGGTGGCCCCGGAATGCGGTAGGAAACGCGCGGCCAGCGGCTGAACCATTCCACGCTGGCGAGCAGCAGCCCGGCCAGGAACCCCAGCACCTTCGCCAACGCCAGCGCCGCCCTCATCCAAAGGAATGCGATCCCAAGCGCCAAGAATCCGAGCGGTACGATCACGCCCGTCAGCAGCACTGCCGGAATATTGCTCAGCGGTCCCGCAAGACTCACACGATGAAAATCCCGCGCCAGCAGCGGCATCATGCCCCATTGAATCACCGCGGAGAGCACCAGAATTTCCCACAGCCGCAGCCCGAAGCGAATGGGCAACGCCAGAATCGCGCCGGCCCGGGTGGCGATCCTTCGCGGCAGGCGGATGGCAACCCAATGCGCCGCGGCGCGCAGTTCGATGCGGAGCTGCACCACGCGTGGCGGATGCGCCGCATCCCGCGTCACGTCGCCCAGGTGTGCCAGCCCTTCGCGATAGGGCGCGCTGCTTCGCTCGATCCACGGCATTGCCAGCGCGGCAATCACGCCCGCCGCCAAAAACGATAGCTGAAAGCTCGAATCGCCCAGGAAATCCGGCTTCCAGACGAGAATCGCGAGCGCGGCCACCGCAATCGTGTTCAGCAGCTCGACGCGCCGGAAAAGCGGCCGGGCGCATAAATACAATCCGGCCACCAGCGCCGCACGCAGGATTGGTGGACGGTCTTGCACCACTCCCACATAAGCGGCAAGCGCTGCAATCGTCAACAGGCTCGTCACCGCAATGGGCAGCCGAAAGCGCCGCCCCAGCCAGAAGAAGAACACGGCCAGCGCGCCGACGTGCAGCCCCGCTACCACAAGCACGTGATATGCAGCCGTCTTCTGGAACGCCGTCACCACGCGCGAATCCACGAAGCTGCGGTCCCCCAGCAGCATCGCGCGCAGCACGGCCGCTCGCCGCGGATCAGCCCGGAAGAGCCCGTCTAGCTTTGTAAATAGCGCCCCGCGCGCACGTGCCAGCCGCGCGCGTGCGCCGGGCGGGGGCCGGTCCAGCACTTGCAGCAGTTCTTCGTTGCGCAGCGATCCCGTCAGATCAATATTTTGCCGCGCCAGATAACCGTGCACGTCGAACGCGCCCGGATCGAGAAACGTCCGCGGCGGGTGCGCCTTCATCAGCACCTCAACGCGATCCCCGGCGCGTAAATCAAGCGGCGCATCGCTGCTCGCGGGTTCGCGCGAGTCATTGTAGAGGTTCACGCGCAAGCCGCCGGTAATCGCGATCTCTCGCCCCGCGACCTCCACGTGGTCCATATTCATCTCGAATCTCTGGCCCCACGGCAGCGCCATCGGGTCTTCGCGCAGGATGCCCCGCCAGCGCAGCGGCTCACTCGTATCCAGCCTGCCGGCGGCCAGCAGGCGCGACACGTGATTTGCCGGAATCGCGGCGCGGGCCATATTCCAGCCCGCCGCGCCGAGCGCCAGCCACGCGCCCAGAGCAATGATCCATCCGGCCGCGAGCCGGTTGCGCCACGCGAGCGCAGCCCCTGCCAGAATCGCCAGCACAGCCGCCGCGGTCCAAGCCCGCCAGCCGCCCGGCCACTGGCCGGCAATTGCGATTCCGGCAGCGAAGGCGCAGGCGATCCAAAGCGCCGGCAGCTTCATGGCCGCCGCCGCAGGCGCACCAGGGCTTCCATGTGAAATGTCTGGGGAAAAAGGTCGAAGAGTTGGACGCTCGCTACTTCAAATCCCGAGCGAGTCAGCTTCTGCAGATCGCGCGCGAGCGTAGGAGGCTCGCACGACACGTAGCTGATTCGCGCCGGCCCGATGCGCGCCAGCGCCTCGATGACTCCGGCCGTAAGCCCCGACCGCGGCGGATCAAGGACAACAAGGTCCGGCCGCTCGCGCGTTTGTGCGAGGAATCGCCCTGCATCCGCCGTCCGGACTGCAATTCCGGGACGCCCGCGCACATTGCTTTCCAGATCGCGCGCCGCCGCCGGGTTCGACTCCACGGCGACTACGCGTCCGAATTGCCCGCGCAGCGGAAGAGAGAACAATCCCACGCCCGCGAAGAGATCGAGCGCAAGCGCACCGCCTTCCTCGCCGCCTCCCACTTCCTGCGCCAGCGGCGCAACAAGGAAATCGTTCACCTGGAAAAACGAAAAATGTCCCACACGATATTCCTCGTCCCCCGCGCGATACGCCACGAATCCGGGGCCGAAAAGCTCCATGCGGTCGTGCGCGGGATCATGGAAGAGGACGCTTTCGATTTGCGGCACGATGGATCGAAGCTGCGCCGCCAGTTCCGCCGCACGCGACGGAAACGAGGCAAAGGTTGCCGTCAGCAGCAGCTTGGCCGCATCACCATCGGCTTCAGGCGTCGCGAACGCCTCAATCTCCCGCAGCTCTTTCGGCAGCTTGCCTTCGGCGGCGGCTTCGCGCAGGGCGAGCAGCGCGGCATGAAGCGCCGGCGAAAGAATCGCGCACTCGCTCACCGCGCACAATGCCGTCGAGCCCGCGCGAAAATATCCGACGCCCAGCTTTGCGCCGTCCTCGCCCAGCGGCCGCACTTTCCATTGCGCGCGATTCCGATAGCCCCATTCGGGCGAGCCGCGGGTTGGGATGTCGCCCGTCCATTCGATCCCGCCGACGCGCCGCAAAGTCTCGCGCAGAATTTCGGCCTTGTAGCGCAACTGCGCGGCGTAAGCGATGTGCTGGTAATGGCAGCCGCCGCAATCGCCGAAATGCGGGCAGCGCGCCGCGATGCGTTCCGGCGCCGGCGAGAGAATGCCTTCTGCCCGCGCGCGAATGAACTTCTTCTTGCGTTCGAGCGATTCCGCCCGCACGCGCTCAGTCGGCAGCACGAAGGGCACGAAAATCGTCGCGCCATCTCCGTGCGCCAGCCCCTCGCCGCCGTAGATCAATTTCTCGATGGTGATTTCGATGGCCATGCGCGCGCGGTCCTCGGCTACGTCAAATAGAACAAGCTCAGCCGCGGCGCCTCGAATCGCTCGAAGAGCCGCTTCTGCACGTACTGCCGCTCAAGCTGCGAAAGCTGCGCCGCGGACATCTTCCTGCGGTACGGCGCAAGCGACGCATCCATTTCGCGGCGCACAGCCAGCAGCATCTCTTCGCCCGCGCCCGCCATCAACGCGGCGTTCAGCTTATCTTCAATCACCGTAAGCCGCCGCTCGATATCCTCGATGTCGAGCGCCCCCGAAGCTGCCGCGCCTTCGCCTGCGTCGAGCGATCCTGCGACGCTTTCCACGCCCCGAGCCGCCTGTTCGATCCATTCCCCGAGCGGCGAACCTGTCGAGCTGTGCTTCCGCGCCGCCGCGTGCAGCCGCGCCGCGTTGCGGTCGAAATAACGGCGCAGCTCTTCGCGAGAGAAGGGAGCGGCCGCAGCCGCCTTCTTCGTTTCCGGGCCGCTGCCCGCGGCTGCTTCCTGTGCCTCGGCCGCGGCATCCAGCACCGCGTCCACGCAATATGCCAGGCTCTTTAGCTGCCGCCCGCCCGCCGATCGCCGCGAACGCTGCCAGCTTTCGAACGCGCGGTCAATTCCCTTGAGCACGGCTTGCAGCGGCACGCCGCCCTTCTGCCACGTCTCCACAATTGCCCAATCGAGAGGCGAAACCAGCAGGTGCGCCCCGCGCTTGCGCCAGAAATATTCCTCGATCTCGGTAAAATAATTGAAATAGTTAAGCGAATCCATCGGCGCGAATCCCCGGCGCTATCCTCGCGCGGCCCCCGGCGCGGATTTCTTCGGGCGCGCGGCTGCCTGCGGCTGGTTTCGCTCCCAGATGATGCGCAGCCCTTCGAGCGTCAGAAATTCGTCTATTGTCTGGATGTGCCGCGAAGCCCCGCCGATCAGCGCCGCCTGTCCGCCCGTTGCGATCACCTTCACCTTCGCGCCCAGCACTTTCTTCATGCGTTCCAGAATGCCGTCCACCAAATCCGTATAGCCGTAGAAAAGCCCGGACTGCATCGAAGCCGCCGTGTTGGTGCCGATGATCTTGCCCGGGTCCTTGATTTCCACGCGGAAAAGCCGCGCCGCCCGCGCGAAGAGCGCATCCGCCGAAATTCCAATCCCCGGCGCGAGCACCCCGCCTAGGTATTCGCCGCGCGCCGAAACCGCGTCGAAATTGATCGCTGTTCCAAAGTCCACCACGATGCACGGCCCGCCATACTTCTCGAATGCCGCCACGCTATTCACGATGCGGTCCGCGCCCACTTCCTGCGGATTCTCATAGTGTACCGGCATGCCCGTCTTCACGCCCGGCTCGACGAACAGCGCCGGCCGCCCAAAATACCGCTCGGACATCGCCGCCAGCGTCGCGTTCAGCGGCGGCACCACGGAGCTGACGATCACGCCGCCGATCTCGCGCGGTTCGAGCCCTGCCAGCGTGAAAAGTTCGCGCGTCAGGATGCCGTATTCGTCCACCGTCTGGTCGCGCGCCGTCGAAAGCCGCCAATGCGCCGCCAGCTCTTGGCTGCGGAACACGCCCACCACCGTATTCGTGTTTCCCACGTCAAGCGTCAGCAGCATTAGCCCGCCTCCCCCACGTCCCCGGAATGGACCGCCTCGATTCCGCGCCCATCGGTGCGCGCCACGCGCA
This sequence comes from Candidatus Acidiferrales bacterium, assembly GCA_035553255.1. Classification (GTDB taxonomy): domain Bacteria; phylum Acidobacteriota; class Terriglobia; order Acidiferrales; family UBA7541; genus Palsa-295. The sequence continues at coordinate 34,748 of DATNDJ010000022.1, forward strand.
GCACGCCGCTTGGGTCGAGCCCGGCGGTGATGCCGGTGAACGTCTCGCCATTCGCCGTGATCCGCACGCGCTTGCCCTGAAAATAGCTCGATACCTCTGCGAACCGCCGCAGGATCGGCGCGGAGCCTTCGGTGAGGAACTGATCGTAGTACGCATCGAATTGCCGCAGGATTCGGATCAGCAGTTCCGCGCGCGAATGCGATTTTCCCGTCTCCATGCGCAGCGAAGTCGCAATCGCCTGCAGCGCCGCGGGCATCTTCGCCTGATTCACGTTCATGCCGATGCCGACCACGGCGTAATGAATCTTGTCCGGCTCGGCCCGCATCTCCGTCAATATCCCGCAGAGCTTTTTGCCGCCCACGAGCACGTCATTCGGCCAGCGAATATCCGGCGCTGCGTCCAGCACATCTGCCGCCGCGTCGCGCGCCGCCAGCCCGGCCACCAGCGTCAGCAGCGGCGCTTGCGCCGGGGCCAGCCGCGGGCGCAGCAGCACGCTGCATTGGATCCCCGCTGATTTCTCCGCGATCCACGACCGCCCCGCGCGCCCGCGCCCCGCCGTCTGTTCTTCGGCCAGCACCACCGTGCCGTGCGGCTCGCCCACTTCGCCCAGCGCCATCGCCGCCGTATTTGTCGAATCTATTTTGAAAAAATGATGGATGCGCCGGCCAAAGGGAGTGCCATAGAGCCGCCGCCTCAGCAGTTGCGGCGCCAGCACGTCGGGCCAGCGCTCAACGTGGTACCCCATGCGCGCGTGCCCCTTCACGCGCACGCCCGCCTCGCGCAACCGCTCCACCCAGCGCCACACCTGGTGGCGCGTCACCCCGATTTCCTTGGCGATCTTCGCGCCGCTCACCACAATCGTGGTGTTTTCCGAAAGCAACGTTAGCAGCGCGTCCATCCGCCGGTCGGTCGCGCCGGAAAGGACAATGGCAGCCCGTTTTGGCATCGTGAGCAAAAAGCATACGCGACCCATGCCTCGCCCACAAGTTCACGGAGCAGTTCCCTGTGGGTCAGTTTGAATTTCCTTCACCAGTCGCGCCGCGGCGGTGCTCGTCCGCGGGGGCGGATCGTGACACAAGAAGTCAAAATTCAAACTGACACGCCACCGACCGCTTCCCGGCGTGCGAAGTTAGAGGAGTTGCTGCATGCGCGTTTGCAGCTTTTGCAGCTCGATCTGGCGCTCGGCCAGCGTGTTCCGCAGCCCTTCGACGACATGCGCGGGGGCCTTGCTGAGGAAGGCATCGTCCGCCAGGCGCTGCTGCTTCGAGTGGATATCCTTTTCCAGTCGCTCCGCGTCTTTCCGCGCGCGCGCGAGTTCCGCCTGCTTATCCACGCCTTCGCCCTGAGCCTCTCCGTAAGCGATGCGCAGATCGAACCGTGCGGTGGAGCGCACCGCACCCCCGGCGGGATCGAGCTTGGCGGACGAAATGCGCAACTCGGAAAGGTTCCCGAGCCGGAGCAGGGGATCGAGATTTCGCTGCGCGAGTTCGCGGACGGCCGTATCCGGCGAGTAAAAATCCGCGGGCACTTTCCGCTTCGGGTCGAGCTTCATTTCGGCGCGCATGTTCCGTGCCGCCACGATCAGCTCTTGCAGCGTCGCCATATCCCGTTCGGCTCCCCGGTCGGCCCAGTGCGGACGCGGCTCGGGAAACTTATCAAAAGCGATGGAACGCGCCGTCGCCGGCTGCGGCAAGCGCCGCCACAATTCTTCGGTCAAAAACGGCATCACGGGATGGAGCATCCGCAGCGCCAGATCGAATGCCGCAAAGATATTCCGCCACGCCGCCACCGCCTGCTCGCGATCCTGCGCCGCCAGTTGCGGCTTCACCCACTCGATGTACCAATCGCAGAAATCGCCCCAGAAAAAGTGATAGATCGCCTGGCAGGCTTCGTGAAAGCGAAATTCCTCGAGCGCGGCGGCCACCTGCGCGGCCACGCTCGAAAGCCGCGAAAATATCCAGCGATGCTCAAGCGCCCCTTCGCCACCGGCGGCGTAGGGCGCGCGGGCGCGAATGCCGGGCGCGGCCAGATCGTCCAGCGTGGCGCCCTGCGCCTCGATCTTCTCCAGGTTCACGAACAAAAATCGCGCCGCGTTCCAAATTTTATTGGCAAACGCGCGCGCGCCCAGAATCCGGTCCTCGCTCAGGACGATGTCCGTCCCCGGCGCGGCCATGCTCGCCAGCATGAACCGCATCGCGTCCGTGCCGTATTGCTGCGTCAGTTGCAGCGGGTCAACTCCGGTGCCCTTCGTCTTCGACATCTTCGCACCTTCGGCGGTGCGCACCAGCGAATGCAGATAGAGCCGCCGGAAGGGAACTCGTTGCGACGCGTCGCGTGCCTCGCGCGTCATCCCGCCGGTCAGGTGTAGCCCCAGCATGATCATCCGCGCATCCCAGAAAAACAGAATGTCGTAGCCGCTGATCAGCAGGCTCGTCGGATAAAATTCGCGCAGGTCCGGCGTGTCGTCCGGCCAGCCCAGAGTCGAAAACGGCCACAAGCCCGAGCTGAACCAGGTGTCGAGCACGTCCGGGTCCTGCACCAGCTTCGCGCCGCCGCATTTCGGGCATTTCGCCGGCACGCTCGCCGCGCGCGCGCGACCCTCCACTATTTCCACGCGCGAGTCCAGCGCCGGAACCATCTCCTTGCAATCCTCGCAATGCCAGATGGGAATGCGATGTCCCCACCAGAGTTGGCGCGAAATGCACCAATCGCGAATATTTTCGAGCCAGTTCAGCAGGATCGTGCGCTGGTTATCCGGCACCACCTCGATCAAGCCCTCGCCCACCGCTTGCTTCGCAGCCTCGGCCAGCGGCTTCATTCTCATGAACCACTGCGTCGAAACGCGCGGCTCGGCTTCGGATTTGCAGCGGTCGCACAGGCCCACGGCATGGCTGATGTCTTCCGCGCGCTCGAGCAGGCCCATCGCTTCCATGTCAGTGATGATGCGCTTCCGCGCCTCGAAGCGGTCGAGCCCCGCGTATTTCCCTGCGGCGGTGTTCATCCGGCCATCGGGCGTCATCACGTCAATTTCGTCCAGCCCGTGGCGGCGTCCCATCTCGAAATCGTTTGGATCGTGCGCGGGCGTGATTTTCACGGCCCCGGAACCGAATTCGCGATCCACGTAGTCGTCCGCGATGATGGGAATTTCGCGATCCATCAGCGGCAGCAGCACCTTGCGGCCCACCAGGCGCGTGTAGCGCTCGTCCCCGGGATGAACCGCCACCGCCGTGTCCCCCAGCATCGTCTCCGGCCGCGTCGTCGCGACGATGATGTGCTCCTGCGAGCCGGCGATGGGATACCGCAGGTGCCACAGCTTCCCCGGCCGCTCGGCGTGCACCACCTCCAGGTCGCTGATCGCCGTCTGGCACCGCGGGCACCAATTCACCATGTACCGCCCGCGATAGATCAGCCCTTCGCGATAGAGGCGCAGGAACGCGTGCAACACCGCGCGATAGAGCGCGGGCTCCAGCGTAAATCGTTCGCGCGTCCAATCGCAGGAGGCGCCCAGGCGGATCATCTGCTGCTTGATCGTCCCTCCGCTCTCCGCCTTCCATTGCCACACCCGGCGCTCGAATTCCTCGCGCCCCAGGTCCTGCCGCCGCAGATGCTCCTTCGCAAGCTGCCGCTCCACCACGTATTGTGTCGCGATTCCTGCGTGGTCCATTCCCGGCAGCCACAGCGTCCGGCAGCCGCTCATCCGCCTCCAGCGGACCAGCATGTCTATCTGCGTGTGTTCCAGCATGTGCCCGATGTGGATCGAGCCGGTGATGTTCGGAGGGGGCAGCGTGATCGAGAACCGAGGCCCGTCCGCGGAATTCTCCGCCCGGAAGAGCTGCTCCTGGAACCAGGCATTCGCCCAGCGCTCCTCGATCTCCTGCGGTTCGTAAGCCTTCGGTATTTCGCGGGCCATGCGCTCCCGTTCCGGCGTGCAGACGTTCAACTGTCGCGGCGAATTTATCACTATATTCGCCGCCCGCATCTCGCGTCAAATCGCCGATCCGATGAGCCCGCCGAGGCGAGGATCGGCATGGCTGAGGCAAGCGCGTTTAGCTTGCTGAAGAATCCGCTGTCCAGGTTTCACCTCTCTAGCCCAATTCTTGCTACCCTAGTGCCGATCAGTCGTCTTCGCCCCGGATACCCCGGCACGAAACCTAGCTTCGGATCAATGTTGGTGCGAGTTCAGCAATGCTCGTAACCAGGGGGAACGGAATGAAACGGATGAAAAGAGCCGCCGTATTGATACCGGGACTTCTCGTTGCACTAGCGGGCCAGGCGTCTGGCCAATCATCTGCCCGCGCGAAGTGGGCGCCATATTGCCCGGCGCTCACTGCGAAAAGCGCCTCCGACCTCACAGCCTTTCTCAAGAAAACCACTCCCGACGCCGGTCTTGATCCGACTCAGAACAACTGGTGCATCACCTATGCCGTCGCGGCCGTGGCCGCCGATCACTTCGAGCCAGCGATCCCCGCGGTCGTAAAGTTCGTCGGGTTCAGTTGGCCCCCGCTCCCAGGCGAAAGGACTGGGACCTGGGATCACCTGCCCGCGCTGTTTCAGAATCTTCCTGCGGTGACCGCCCTTCGGTGGTTCGGTAAACCAGCTTTGCCGGAGATTCTGAAGGCGCTCAAGGCAGGCTCAATGTCGAGCTTCGCGCAGCAAGCCGCCGCCTACGCATGGTTCGGCATCTATAACGATCACGAAGACAACGTCCTTCAGGGATTTGTCGTTCTCAGCCGCGAAGCTGCAAAGGCCACGGATGATTCCGTCCGCGAAAGGCTGCAAAACGCCATTCAGCAGGGCCTTGGCCTTTGGTGCCGCTCAGACAACGCCAAAGCGAATTGCCGCCAAGCGGTCGCCGACGGCGCCAGGCAATAGCTGGACGGCCGCTGCTCGCAAGTCGCCGCTAGGCCCGGTCCACAGCCATCATCGAAAAACCCTCGACTTCAAATCCGGCCAAAATTCCCGAAACGCATTCCCCGCCATGCGGCAACCAAATCCTTCGAGGATGCGAATCCCCGCGTGCCCCGGCCCCGATTCGCTCGGCATGCGCCATGTGTTCGAAAGGAAATTATTGCTCGAAATGGCCGCGTAACGCGCATACGCGGGCGCAAACGATCCGTCGCGCCGCGGCGCGATGAACGTCATGCGAATCACGCGCCACACCCGCGAGCCGAATGCCGCGCCGGGCGCGCGAAAATAGCGAGGGTCCTCGCCCCAGATCGCGCCCAGCCCCGCTTCCATCGCGTTGCCCGTGGAAATCCCCGTAAACCGCATCGCGTACCGCTTGCCGAATCCCGCCCACGTGCCCCGATATTCGTGCGGGTCGTCGAGTCCTGTTCCAAATCCAGCCGAAAACGCCCCGCTCGCAAGCGACACCGGCCCGCCCGTGCTGCCCAGGAACCAGGCAATCCTCTGCGTTCCCGTGATCGGCCGATACGCCGTGAGCGGCACGCGCTCGGTCTTTATCGCAGGCCCATCCAGCGGCTTCGCGAGATGCTGGGACCGGCCCTGCGCCTCGCGAGACGCCGCAACGTGCGCCGCCGGCCCCTGCTGCGCGCCTGCGCCCGCAGAAAGCGCCAGCGTCGCACTGGCGAAGAGGACGGCTCTGAGGCTGGCAGCATTCATCGCATCACGTGAAAAGGGCCCTCATAATAGCAGGAGCGGCGCGAACGAGGTGTTCGGGTCGAATGGGGTTGCTTCTGCGCCGCTGTGCCAAACCCGCCGAATCGCCTCTAAAAGTTAGATACAGGCAACGTTTTCCGCCCTGTTACGTCTCTTAAGAGGAGCCGCACCGGCCGAATAAGCCTCATACTACTCGCGTAGCGGAGGGTGCCAGCAAATGTTACCAGTCCTTGGTTCTGCCAACCGCCTCAACCGGAGCGCTGGTTGCGGCAAGCTGCTCCTTGCTGCGCTGGTGTTCTTGGCCTGCGCCGCCGCGGCACCTTCCCAGCAGCAGAGCGCCGGCATCCAAATCCAAGCGCCTTTGATCGAAGTTGACGTCGCTTCGCCAGCCCAAATGACCGGCCAAATGGGCGCCGGTCAGCGCCAGCAGCGCAGGCAGTCCGGCCAGGGGGGGCAGGCAGGCCAGCAAGGGCAGCAGGGCCAGGCTAGCCAGACGCCACCCGGCGACATGGGCTCGATCAGCGGAGCCGTCTTCAGCGTTTCCACCGGCGAGCCATTGCAGGAGGCGCATCTCACCCTGCTCCCAGTAGGACCGCGCGGCGGCTATGGCCCGCAGCGCATAAGCGCCGTAACCGACCCTGGCGGCAACTATCAGATCGCGAATATCGCGCCGGGGCGCTACCGGCTCATGGTCTCTCGCCGCGGCTACGTCAACCAGATGTACGGGCAAAATCGCACGGGCGGCAGTCCGCAGCCCCTCGATCTAGCCTCGGGCCAGAACCTCTCGAAAATTGATTTCCGGATGATCCATTGCGCCGTGATCAGCGGCCGGGTTCTCGATGAAAATGGCGAGCCGGTCGAACGCGCCCAAGTCGAGGTCCTGCGCAAAAGCTATTCCGAGGGCGAGATGAGCCTCGCGCCCGTCGGCTCCGATAACACCAACGATCTCGGCCAATACCGCGTCTTCGACCTCCCGCCCGGCCGCTACTACGTGACGGTCACCTACTCGGAGCGCCGCCCGTCCTTCCAGGCGACGTTTATTTCAAGAGGCCCCGGAACGTACGCCATTGCCGGACCCAGACAATCCGCTGCCAATCAAGACGGCGACGGCTCGGATTACCCGCCCGAGTACTATCCCGGGGTGAGGAACGTATCCCAGGCAACCCCCGTTTTCGTAAAGGGCGGCGACGAAGCCTCAGGCATTGACCTCGCGCTTACCCCCATCCAGACGCACAGCATCCGCGGTCGCCTGGCCGATGCCTCAGATTGCGGCAGCGGCCGGCGCAGGGGAGGCGGAGCGGTCCTGATCTACGCAACGGGGGAAGGCAACCGTTCCACGATGCGCTCCGCGCCCTTGGATTCCGAGACGGGCGCTTTCGAAATAGATGGCGTGATCCCCGGTTCATATACGTTGGCCGCAACCTGCGGCGGCAGGCCGGCCTCGCAAATTCCCGTGCAGGTGGGCGATTCCGACGTAGACGGTATTTCGCTCGTAATGTCGCCAGGCGCCGAGATTTCCGGCACGGTGAAGCTCGATGGCCAGGTCGCGGCCGCCGCAACGAACGTTCGCATCTGGCTCAGCGCCAACAACGCATTCATTGGCATGGGAGGCCGTCCCACAACCGAAGTGGACGAGGACGGCTCGTTCGATTTCGATCGCGTCGGCGACGGGAAATACTCCCTGCGCATCTCCTCATCCTGCGGCCAGTGCTATCTGAAATCGGCGCAAGCGGGAAACACAGACCTCCTCACCGACGGTCTCCAGGTAACCGGTGGCGTCGCCCCGCATTCGATTGACGTCGTATATAGCAGCGACGCGGGCGTCGTCACTGGCACCGTAAAAGCCAGTGGAGACGATCCAGCGCCGAATGCCCGCGTGGTGCTCGTGCCAGACGCGCCGTACCGCCACTCGGATCGCTACCGCACAACCTTCAGCGATTCGGCCGGAAAATACGAACTGGACGGCGTTCCCCCGGGGAATTACGAGGCGTATGCTTGGGAACTGATTGACGATGGCGAGTACGAAGATCCCGGCGTGCTCCAGCAATTTCAGAAGCAATCGCAGCCCATCGAAGTGGAGGCGAACCAGGCAAAAACTCAGGATTTGACGGTGATTCCCGCAAGCGATACCGGCGGCCTGCAATAATTCGCGCGGGCGATTCGCGGCGGCTACTTTTCCTTCTTCGCGGTTTGCAGCATGTTTTCCACTAGCGGCTTCACCATTCCCTGCGCCAGAAGCTCATGCAGTTGCGGCTCGAGCTTTTCCAGCACCTGACGCACAACCGCGTTAATCGTTTCCTGATCCACCGCGGCAGCCTCCGCGGCCGGCGCGGCCAGCTCGGGCGGCGTAAGGAACGGTATATCGGAAAGCGCCTCGCGATTGGACGGAGCAGCGGTTGGAATCCGTTCGCTAAATGCGTCCGGCTGCGGCGGCTCCGGTTCGTCCTGCGGGGCCGTCACCGCGTGCGAGTTCAAGAAGGAATGCAGCGGGCTCATCTCTTCGCTCGCGCTGCCGTAGTCCGCGCTGGGGCCCTCGGATTCATCCACAAGCAGCGGCTCGGGCGTTACGTGCACCGAAGGCGGTCGCACGAGCGCCGGATCGGGCGCGATTGCCGCGGACCCTGTGTTCTCCTCGGCCGTCTGTACCAGTTCGCTCGAAAAATCAACAGGCGAGTCGGCCTTCACCGGATTTTCGTGCAGCGCCGGCGGTGCCGCGAACCACGATTCCGCGGGCGGCGTGGCGGCCGCTTCCTGCGCCTCGGTTGGTTCCGGGGAATCGGCAAAAAAACCTTCCGAGCCTGCCTGGGGCGCCGGTTCTTCCGTAGCGGCCGCGGCAGGCGCGGCAGGCGCCTCCGGCGCCGGAAAAGCCGCCACGGATGCCGCCTGCGGCGCGCTTAATGCCGCGGACGGTTTCAGCCAGTCGTCATCGGCATATTCCGAAGGCGTGGCCCCCATCATCTCCATCCATTTACCGGATTTTTCGGCGAAGCTCGCCTCGGGCTGCGGTTCGGATTCCGCGGGCATCGGCGCTAATTCTTCCGAGCCAGCAGACGCCTCAAGGTCCAGCGCCGGATCATGCCCCGTCGCCGCATCCGCCTGTTCGACGAAGAACGAATTGTCTCCCGCTTCCGGCGGAACTTCCGCCGCCTCCGGCGTTTCCGCCGCCGCGCGAACCCGCTTCGGCGGCACGTCTAATTCGGAGGGAAATATGCTCGAGTCGAAATCGGCGTCGGCGGAAAACGAGAGCGTCCCCCCTAATCCCTCCGGAACCTCGATCTCATTTGCCGCGTGGCGCCAATCGCTGGCGGTCATGGATGATTCAACTCCATCGTCCGCCGCCTCGTCTTCTAATGTCGGAGCCGCCGCCGGAGGCGCCATCGCAGGCGCACCACGGTCCGCCGATCGCTTGCTCGAGCCAAATCCATAAATCACCGCGGCCTCTTCGGCTGTCGGCTCGGGGTAATCGGGCAGCGGTTTAGGCTCCGCCTTTGCCGGAATCTCCATGATGGCGGGCAGGGGGGCCTCGGGGATAACCTCGCGCGCCTTTGCGAGTTCGGCCGCGAGCTTGGGATTCTTCTCCAGCGCCGACATCACCATCGCGATCAAGGGGTCGGGCGGCACAAACGGCTTCTTTAGCACGCCATCCGCGCCCACGCGCCGGGCTTCCTTTTCATCCAGCGGATCGAACGCCCCCACCAGCAGAATCACCGGCACATGCGCGAACCGGGTATCCTTCTTCACGAATTCGCAGACTTCGTAGCCGTTGCGCACCGGCATAAACACGTCGGCCAGCACAAGATCGGGCGCGACGTCCGGCATGCGCCTCACGGCGGCCTCGCCATTGCCAACCGAAATTACCTCGATGCCGCGGTCGCTAAAGGCAAGCGCGATCATCTTCTGGATATTCGTATTGTCGTCTGCGACTAAAATCCTAGGCACTGGATTCCCCTTGCGGCTTGGTGCACCGCCGCGATCTCCGCTCCCCTTGTTCCACTCTTTATATAGCTATTGCAACACTCGGCAGGGGGAGCGTCAACGAAGTCGAGCGAGGGGCGTGCCTCAGAGGTAAGCAGGGGGAAAGCCGCGATTCGAGAGCCCTTAGGGCAGCCGGCGGGCCTCTACCACATGATCAGCTTCTTTATGCCCTTCTTTTTCTTGCTGGTGGATTCGGTGTTCTTATCGGCTTTGGGGGCCTTGGCCTTCGCGGTCTTTTTGTCCGTACTAGAACTTGCCTTTAGTCCCGACGGCTGCCCAGACCCAGCCTCGTCGGAAGAATGGGTCGCCGGAGCCGCCGCCCCAGCGGTGGACCCAGTCGTGGCCCCGTTTGTGGCCCCATTTGTCGCTGGAATTGTGATCGGAGCAGTCTCGGCCGGAGTCGTGGTGGCCGGCGCAGTTGTGGCCGGAGCACTAGTCGTCGGCGTCGCGGGTGTAGTGGAATCGGGCGTCGCAGGCGCGGCGATAATCTGTGCGCCCGCGGTCCCCACCGGCGCCGCGTCGGACCCGCTACCCGGCGTTACCTCATCTACAGAGCCGCCGGAACTCCCGGAATTGTCATTGGCCGCTTCGACCGGCTTCGGGCTTACCCCAAATGTCGGCCCCGGCGCGCCCGGCATCAGCACCTGCGTGGCCGAAATAGCGTCGGTCGGCGGATTCAGGTTCGGATCGCCGGAGCGGGCGGCGGCGGCAACGTTCGGGCCCGTCTTGAAAAGGCCCAGCGGAAACCTTATCAGGCTGGGATGATGGTTCTTTTCGTACGTCTGCTGCTTCTGCATGCGCGCCAGCGCCTGCGGATCGGGCGCCGGAATGGGCATTCCCATCGCGTGCAAGCGGGCCTTCGCCTGCGCCGCCGTGCCAGAAAGCGGATAGTCGCGCAGAATGCGCGTGTAGCATTCGCCGGCCAGGTCCGCCCAGTGGTTCTTCTCGTCCTCGTTCTTCGATAGCTGCTTCGCGCGCATGTAGACGTCGCCGAGCATCCACAGCGTGCTGTCGCTGCGGCTATAGAGCGGATACCGCTCGCTGATTTCAATCAGGCGGGCCGCGGCGGCGGGATAATCCTGCTTCACGTAATAGAACTCGCCGATTCTGAACTCGCCGTCCGCCAGCACTTCCTGCACCTCGCGCAAGCGCTGTTCGGCTTCCGGCACGAGCTTGCTCTGCGGGTATTTCAGCAGAAATGTCTGGAAGGCATCCTCGGCCGCCTGCACCTGCGTGCTATCGCGATCGGACTTTTCCATCATCCGGTAGTGCGCCATCCCGATCTGCATTTGGGAGTACGCAGCCTCGTCGGTCAGGAAAGGGAAGAACGTCTGAAAATCCTGATAACCCTGGATCGCCAGCGTCAGATTCGAGGCGCCGCCTTCCTTGTAATACGAATCCGCCATGGCGAGCTTCGCCTTGGCCAGATACTCGCTGTCTGGATAGGTGTTCAGCAGGGCTTCCAGGCTCAAGCGCCCTTCCAGATAGTGGCCGCGCTTGATGTCGTCCATCGAGCGGTCGTAGAGCACTTTATCCGGCTCGGCGGAAGCGGTCTGATCCTTCGGCGGCGATTTCACCGCGCTTTTCTTGCCGAAATGGGAGCAACCTGCGGCGGCGAAAGCGATGGTCAGTGCGGCGGCAAGCAGAGAATGTTTCTTCGCGGAAATTTCCAACATCACACCTTAGGCCCTTTTCATTCGACTGTCCTGCACCGCTTCGGCCGCGATCTTGCGCATTTCGCGGACGGCCGCCGCCGGATCGGCCGCGTGGAACACCGTCGTTCCGGCCACCAGCGTGTTCGCCCCGGCGCGCGCCAGCCCTGCAATATTGTGCATGTCCACGCCGCCATCCACGCCGATTCGGAAGTCGGCATTATAGCGCGCGCGGAGTTCGGCCAGTTGGCGAATCTTCTCGATCGAGCCGGGAATAAATTTCTGGCCGCCGAACCCCGGATTGACCGACATGACGAGCACCGAATCCAGTTTATCCATCACGTCCGAAAGCATGATTACCGGAGTGGCCGGATTGATTGCGGCGCCCGCCTGCGCGCCCCCTTCGCGAATCATTTCCAGGGCTCGATCCAGGTGCGCCGTCGCTTCCTGATGCACCCACACGCGATCCGCTCCCGCGCGCACAAACTCTTCGATGTACTCCTCGGGCTGTTCGATCATGAGATGCACATCCAGCGGCAGGCGGGTTGCCTTGCGCAGAGACTCCACCACCGGGATCCCGATCGTGATATTGGGCACGAAATGCCCGTCCATCACGTCCACGTGAATCACGTCCGCGCCGCCGTCCTCCACCTTGCGGATTTCATCGCTCAGATGGGCAAAATCCGAAGCCAGAATCGAAGGCGCGATCTCAATCAATGCATGCGTCATGCGCTCCGGGGATTCTAGCACATGGTCACGGGCCATGCTCCGTTCACGCCAGCCCCGCCAAGCGCGACTCCTTGGAACAATAAACGAGTCTCGCCGGAGGGCAGGAGAGACAGTGCGCGGCCGTCGCAACCAGAGAGCCGAAATCCCATTTCTAATCTACGGTACGGGGATTAGAAATGCCTCTAACCCCTGTCCCTGCAACACAAAATCGCTTCTAATATACGGTAAACGCCCCGCAGGGGTTTCCAATGTTTACCCACCATTTACTCCAACTCCTACTCCGCAACTTCCAGCTCGATATTGGCGCCCGTTTGCAGCTTTTGCCCTTGGCCCGGCTTTTGCCCGGCGACTATTCCGTGTGCGACGCCCGGGACCGTGGCGAGATTTATGCTGAAGCTTTTGAATCCATCGGGACGCAGCTTGGCTTCGGCTTCGGCGAGGGGCAAGCCGCGCAGATCCGGCATGACGTAGGCGGCGGGCCGAGAGCCGAGGGAAACCAGCAGATTGACGCGCGGGCTGGTCGCATTCGCCTCTCCCGCGGCGGGGTCCTGCTGCAAGACGAGGTCGGGTCCGGGCAGCGGCAGATAGGCGCTGGAGATTTCTCCTACCTGCATACCACCGCGAAGCAACTCGATACGAGCGGAGCGAAGGCTGCGGTCGTGGAGCACGGGAATGGTGACGCGCTGCGGGCCGAGGCTCAGCACCACGTGGGCGTATTCGCCGATCTTCACGCGCATATTGGGCGGCGGGCTTTGCCGTACCACGTCGTCCACCGGCTGCGCGCTATACACGCGATCTTCGACAGTGATGCCGATACCGCGGCCCTGAAGAATTTGGCGGGCCTCGATGGCGTTGCGGCCGACGACGTCCGGCACCGTGACCTCTCGCCCTTGAATCGCGAAACGCATGGCCAGGATGGCGCTCAAGAACGCCACCGAGGCGAGAATAAAAAGCAGCAGGGCCATGCGCATGATCCAATGCAGGCGTTCGCGAAGGGATTCGCTCATCGGCGGCTCCGGCGATACTGTAGATCAATTGCGGCGGCAGCGCCAATGGCGATCCGGCCCGCCGTTGCGTATGAATTTTGGCCCCTTGCGCCGGGGCGACTAGAATGGCGTGATGCCGAGGCTGCGCGTTTTTATTGGCAAGGGCGGCGTGGGGAAGACCACGGTTTCGGCCGCGTATGCCGTGCAGCTTGCGCTGCGGCATCGCCGCGAATCCGTGCTGCTGATTTCCACCGACCCGGCGCATTCGCTCGCGGATGTGTTCCAGCAAGCGATGGGCGCGGCGCCGGTTGCCATTCGGCTCGGCCGCGGACCGCAAGCAAACTTGCGGGCGTGGCAGGTGGACGCGGATGCCGAGTTCGGAAAATTCCTGGGGAAGCACAGGGCGAGTTTGCTGGCGCTGCTCGAAGCCGGTTCCGTGTTCTCGCGCGCCGAGCTCGATCCGCTGCTCGATTCGGTGCTGACGGGGATGACGGAAATCGGCGCGCTGCTGGCGATTTCGGATGCCCTCGGCGGCGGGAAATACGATCACATCGTGGTGGATACGGCGCCCTTCGGCCACACGCTGCGGCTTTTCGGCTTGCCGGAGTCTTTCGAGCGGTTCGTGGATTTTCTGGAAGTGGCTGCGAGCCGCGATCAGGTGCTCGCGGCGCACTTTGGCGGCCGGGCGGCGGCGAGCCATGCGGAGACGCTCGCAAAATGGCGCGGGCTGGCGCGAGGAGTCGAGACGGCTCTGGTGGGCGAGGCGCAACTGCTGCTGGTGACGAGCCCGGAAAAATTCGCGCTCAACGAATCGCGGCGCGCCGCGGCCGCGCTGCGGCGGCAATCGGCGAGGCTTCGGGTGAGCGCGGTGGTGCTGAATCGCGCGATCGCAAGCGCGGGCGGCTGCGAATCGTGCTGCAAGCGTCGAGCGGCAACGCGGCGCGCGGCCGCGGTTCTGCGGCGGGATTTTCCGGCTGCGGAGTTTTTCACGGGGGAGGATCGCGGGTTTCCTGTGTTTGGCGCCGAGGGGCTGGCGGCATTCGGGAAGCACGTCTTCGGTCGAACGCCGATGCGCTGGCGGCCAAGGTCGCCGAAGGCGGTGCGGCTTGGATTCGCGCGAGAGGAATGGCCGCAGATTGCGACGCCGCTTTCGCTGGTGACGGGGAAGGGCGGCGTGGGGAAGACGACGGTCGCCGCGGCGCTGGGGGTTCGCACGCGGGCGAAAGCGAAGCAGGCGAACGTCGAGATTTGCTCGGTGGATCCCGCGCCGTCATTGGACGACGTGTTCGCAGCGGAAGTGACCAACGAGCCGCGCGCCGTGCTGGGCGATGCGAAGTTCAAGGCGTCGGAAATGGACGCGGAAGCGATTTTTCGCGAGTGGGCCACGGGCGTGGAGAGGGAAATCAATGCCGCGCTGACGACGGAAGTGAAGGGCGTGCATGTAGATCTCTCGTTCGAGCGGCGGCTCTTTCGCCTGCTGATGGAGAGCGTGCCGCCGGGCCTGGACGAGATTCTGGCGGTACTGCGGATCAGCGGGATGATCGAGACGACCGGGAAGATGGGAAGTGGAAGCAAACGCGCGATTATAGATATGGCGCCGACAGGCCATGCGCTCGAACTGCTGCGCACGCCGGAGCGCATCGCGCGATGGACGCGGCTTTTCTTGAAAACTCTGGCGTCGCACCGTACACTGGCTCTTGCTCGCGACGCAGGGGCGAAGGTCGCGCCGCTGGGCAAGGCCGCGCGCGAGCTGCTGGGCGTTCTGAGGGATTCGGGCCAGGCGAGCGTGTTCGTGGTGCTGCTGCCCGAACTGCTGCCGGATCGCGAGACCGAACGGCTGCTGGCCGAAATTCGCCGGATGGAATTGCCGCTGCGCTCGATTTTCGTGAATCGGGTGCTGGTGGCCGAGGCAAAGGGCTGCGGCAGGTGCCAGGGCGCGAGGCGCTGGCAGATGGAGACGCTCTCGCGCATGAGAAAACGCTCTCCAGAGACGGATCTATACGCGATTCGCAATTTCCCGGACGAAATCTTCGGACGGGCCGCACTCCACCGGTTTACGAGCGAACTATGGCGCGTGACGTGAAGCCAAAGCGCGAAAGAGCCAAGGCGGGCGATACGGCGATCTATCTGTATTGCATCAGCCGCGGCGCGGCTGTCGCCAGCCGGAAAATCCGCGGGGTAAATTCGGGATCGCTCGTCGAGCCGCTGCGCTGCGATAACCTGGTGTGCTGGACGAGCCGGGTGCCGCGCGCGGAATTCACCGAACGCCTTTCGGCAAACATGGAAAACCTGGATTGGCTGGCGGCGGCGAGCGTGCGGCATCAGCATGCGGTGGCCGAGGTGGCGCGGGATCGCGACGTGCTGCCGGCGCGGTTCGGGGTGGTCTTTTTGAGCGAGGAATCGCTGCGCGACGATATACGGGGGCGCGCCGCCATTCTCGACGCCGATTTTCGGCGCGTCGGGAATTGCGAGGAGTGGGGCGTGAAGGTATTTGCGGCCCCTCCCCGGGCCCCCGTTGCGGCGCGTAAATCCAAAGGGAAGCTAAGCGGGAAGGATTATCTCCGGGCCAAGTCGGCGCTGTTGCCGCGGCGCGCGGCGAAAAAGCCTGATTCGGAAATCGAGCCGTTTGCGGCCGCGCTGGAACAAATTTCCAGGGAGGATGCGGAGGGCGGCAGAATATCCGGGGGGCAGAACGGGATGCTCTATCAGGCTTCGCTGTTGATCGAGCGGCCGAAGCGGAGAAGGTTCGAGTCCATTCTGAAGCACTTCTCGAAGCAATGGGCGGGGGCGCGGCGGATCGAGTGTACGGGCCCGTGGCCGCCCTACTCGTTTGTATCGCGCAGCAGCATATCGTAAAGGGCGGACGGGCTAGATGGCGGAATCGGTTTCGAATGTGGTGATCGCGGGCGGCGGGGCGGAGGAGGACATCAGCCTGCTGGATGTGCTCGATCACGTGCTGCACCAGGGCGTGATCATCCGCGGGAACCTGGTGATTTCGCTGGCGGGAATTGATTTGATCTATGTTGGGTTGGACGTGATCCTCACGTCGGTGGAAACCGCGCTGCGGCACATCGCGCGGGCGCAAGGCGAGGCGCGGGCCTCGGCTGCGCGGATTACGGGCTGAGGCGGCGGAACGCATGGCTGTGCTTGCGTACTGCATCGCCGAATCCGCGCAGGGGGGCAGCGTACCTGCGGCCGGAGTTCTAGGCGCGTCCATTCATCTGCTGCGGCAATCGGGGCTGGCGTGCTTGTACTCCGAATGGGAGGAAGCGCCTGCACTTTCGGGCGCGGCGGTGCGGGCTTCGGCGCTGGCGTTTCATCGGGTGTTGCAGGGTGCCTTTGCGCATGGGGCGATCATTCCGTTTCGCTTTCCGACGATTCTGGGGACGCGGGGGGATCTGGAAGCCTTTGTTCGCGAGCATGCCGCGGAATACTCCGGCGCACTGGCGCGGTTAAAAGACAAGGCGCAAATGGATGTGCGGATCAGCTTTCAGAGGCGCGCGGGCGCCACTGGGACGGGCGCTGCGTACTTGCGGGCCAGGCAGGCGGAGCGCGCGAAGCTCGCCGCGGCTGCCCGGGAATTCCGGGATGCAGGGAGTGAGCAGATCGAGGCGTGGCGCGAGCGGGAGCTTGCGGATGGGCTGCGCTGCTTCCTGCTGGCGAATCGGGCGGCAGTCCCCGAATTGCGTGCCGGATTTGAGCGTGTCCGCATCGCGCCGGAATTGACCGCGCGGGTGACCGGGCCGTGGCCCGCAGCGGAATTCGTGAGCGAAGGGCCGGTGGAGGAAAGGGCATGAGCCGGCGCGGGGCCAAGGCGCCCGTTGCACCGGCGGAAATTGCGGTCTTGCCGAATCGCATCGAATGCACGCCGGAAACGATTGACCAGGGGCTTGCGAAGCTCGTCCTGAGCCTGATTGAGCTGCTGCGGCAACTGCTGGAGCGCCAGGCGATTCGCCGGATGGAGGCGGGTTCGCTGAGCGAGCCGCAAATCGAGGAGATGGGCGAATCGCTGATGAAGCTGGAAGAGAAGATTCGGGAACTAGCGGATCAGTTCGGGTTGACTCCCGCCGATCTTAATCTGGACCTCGGGCCAGTGGGGCGATTGATGGAATAGATGGCGGGGTGCGGGGCATCTCCGCCGCAGGTAAGAAAATTCACGGTGAGACACGAAGGACGAATGAAGCAATTTGACTTCCGCGGCGTGGGAATTGTAGAGTCTAGTGGCCGCGATGCGGTCTCCTTCAATTCTTCTCGGAAACAGGAAGCCATAGACCCATGGAACGAGCACCAGCCGTCTCCGGAACGACGAACCTTGTAGACATTCTGGACCGCGTCCTGGACAAGGGCCTGGTGATCGCGGGCGACGTTCGGATCTCGCTTGCGAACGTGGAATTGCTGACGATTCGCATTCGTTTGCTCATTTGCTCAGTGGATAAGGCCGAGCAGATTGGGCTCAATTGGTGGAAATACGATCCGCACCTGACGCTGCAGACCCCCGTCGTCCCCATGGTGCCCGCGGCGCGCCGCACGGTGCGAACGAGAAAGCCGGCAGGAACAGCTCCAACCAGGCGCAGGAAGTAGTTCATCAGGAGGGGCATCGCATATGGCAGTTGAACGAGTTTCCGGCGGATCAAGCTTAATAGACGTACTCGACCGCGTCCTGGATAAGGGCATCGTCATAGACGCGTGGGTTCGCATTTCTCTGGTCGGCATTGACCTGATTACGGTGGAGGCCCGCGTGGTTGTGGCGTCCATTGACACCTACCTGAAGTACGCCGATGCGGTGAGCTTGGCAGGATTGGTTTCGCGGCCCCAGCTTGCAGGTGTGGAAGAACCCGAAGTGGCGGTGGAGACGACACGCCGCGTTTCCCGCGTGCAGGCGCGCCGTACGCGGCGCCGCGGCTAGCTGAGCGGAAGTGGTAGAGCGCAGGGGCAGCGCGATGGCCAGTTCACGGGCGCTAGCAAGACCCGAACTTGTGATGGAACGCGGGGCGTACCACGAATCCGCGGTTCTGCGCCTGCTCTCCGCCGAACGATCCGAAGAAATCCTCCCGATCATTCTGGAAGAAATCGTCCACCTGGGATTCCCGCGTGCGCTTGCGCTCGACGTGGATTTCGAGGCGGGCGAGGTCAGGCCTGCCGCTTCGCTGAACTGCAGCAAGGGCGAACTCGAGCAGTTCCGCGCGTCTTTGTGGGCCCGAGACAATCCCATCATCGCCGCGCTGCAAAAGGCGGGGCCCTCCGCGCTGGCGGCGCCCTGGGGCAAAGGAGAATCCTTCTACACGCAGGCGATGGTCTACCGCAGCCGCAACCGCTGCTGGGACGCGGAGGCGCAGCGGCGACAGGACTGCCTGGCAGCGCAGAATTATCGCGCGGCGCGAAATTTCCCCTTCGAGGAACAGGTGTGCGCGGCATGCGGCATGAAGGGGTATGCCACGCTGGTGCTGGCGCAATTGAGCAAGAACACGCCGGAGCGTCGGCTGCGGGAATTCCGCGATCTGCTGGATCGCGCCAACGGATTTCTGGGGCGGCTTTACAAGCTGGAATACTATTTCAAGCGGCTGCACGAAATGGAGACGACCATCGCGCGGCTGAGCGCCGTGATGCAGAGCATGGCCGACCCGGTGATTTTGACGGATACGCAGCACCGCGTCGTGATTCAGAACCGCGCCGCGGAGCGGTTCTTTCGCGTGCCGGAGGGAATCGGAGACGGCGGGCGTCGCGCAGTGGAGCTGAACAATTTGCTCTTTTCGGCCGCCCTTTCTTCGATGGTGGTGAGCGCCACGGAGACCTCGCGCGACCTGACGCTCGTCGACGTGATGGAAGGCGAGGAAGTGCTGTTCGAGGCGGTCTGCGCGCCAACCTATGGCGCGGACGGTTCGCGGACGGGCATGGTGACCGTGATGCGGGACGTGACGGACCTGCGGCGCGCGGACATGGAAGTGCGCGCGAACCTGAACAAGCTGCGCCTAGCCGAAGAAGTGGTGCGCCAAGACCGCGACCGCCTGAACCTGGTGATCGAAAACGTGGGCGATCCGATCGTGGTGGCGGATAACGCGGCGCGGATCGTGCTGATTGATCCGCTCGCCAAGGACCTGCTGGGGATTGATCAATCCGCGAAGCAGCCGCAGATCGTGAAAAATCAGGCGCGGCTGGACGCGTATCTGACCTCGTTCACATTTTCGTTTGCGGACAAGGAAAATCGGACGCTGCACCTCTACAACCCGACGACGCAAAGCGACACGGAATACGCAGCGCGTTCCGGGAAAATTTACGACGCGCGCGGGCAGGTGGCATACACCGTGACGGTTCTGCGCGATTTTTCCGCGTGGAGGAAGCTCGAGCAATTGCAGATGGAGCGGCGGATGCTGGAAATGGAAAAGTTCGCCGCGACGGGGCGGCTGGCGGGCACGATCGCCCACGAGCTGAATAATCCGCTGGAGGCGATTAAGAACGCCATCCACCTGCTGGGTGACGATATTGGTCCGAAATCCGGGCAGATTTACGGGGTGTTGAAGAGCGAAACCGAGCGCGTGACGCGCATCGTGCGACAGATGCTGGGGCTCTATCGCGGCGCAGCACAGTTCGATACGTTCGACCTCAACAGCGTGGCGGAGGATACGCTCACGCTTTTTGCCGGGACGATGGTGAAGGCCGGCGTGACGGTGCAGAAGCGGTTCGGCAAGGTGCCGCCGCTTAAAGGCTCCGGGGATCAATTCCGGCAGTTGCTCTCGAACCTGGTGGTGAATGCGCGGGACAGCATGAGTTCGGGCGGGCGGCTGGTGATCCACACGAAAGAAGTTCGAGCGAGCGACGGCTTGCACCGCTGGATCAGCCTGAGCGTGGCGGATGCGGGGTGCGGCATTCCGCGGGATCTGCAGCGTTCGATGTGGGACCCGTTCGTGACGACGAAGGGCGAAAAGGGTACAGGGTTGGGGCTTTGGATTGTGAAGGGTATCGTGGAAAATCATAACGGCAGGATTAAGGTGTGCAGCAGGGTAGGGAAGGGCACCGTGATTCGAGTGCTGATACCGGTTTCGATCTGATCGGTACGCGAACATCCGATTTTCGCGAAATCTGCGATCGACGGCGACGTCTTAGAAAAGGGGAAGAGCATGGCGGTGAAAACCTTGAGCGCGTCACGCAAGAACGGCGGCAAATCGAAGGAGGATCTGCACGTTCGCATTGGCGAGGCTGGGGCCGGAGGTGATGCGCAGTCGGGCGAAGGCGGCCGCTACGTGTATGGAATCGTGCAATCGAAGGAGAAGATGGAGTTCGGCAAGATCGGCATCGGGGGCGAAGCAGAGCAGGTGTACACGGTGAATTTTCTGGATATCGCCGCCGTGGTGAGCCGAACGCCGGTGGCGATTTTCGATCCGACGCGGGAAAACGCGCTTGCGCACGAGCATGTGATCGAAACGGTGATGAAGAATCATACGATCATCCCAATGAGCTTCGGCACCGTGTTTCGCACCGACGACGACATTCGGGAAGTGCTCAAGGGAATCTATTCGTCGGTGCAGGACGTGCTGGGGCAGATGGCCGGCAAGCTGGAGTTCGGGCTGAAAGTGAATTGGGACCGCGACCAGATCATCGAGGAACTGAAGCAGGAAGACGAGGAGATCCGGCGATTTCATCACGAGATTATCCGGAAGCAATTGCAGTCCACGTATTTCGCGCGCATGCAGCTGGGGCGCATGATTGACAAGGCCCTGGCCGAGCGCGCGACGCAGTACGTCCGCGAGATCTACGAGGGGCTGCGGATCTGCTGCGTGGCTTCTCGCGATAACCAGCCCATTGGCGATAAAATGATTATGAACGCCGCTTTTCTGGTGGAACGCAAACGGGAAGCGGAGTTCGACCGCGTGGTGAATAAGATCGCCAGGAAATATGGGAAACGGCTCAAGTTCAAGTACACGGGGCCATGGCCGCCGTACAACTTCGTGAACATCCGGCTGAAGCTCGAGCGCGTGGGATCTTCTTCATCGTAGGGGATGCAGGGGCGCAACAAATGTTTCTGATTGACGATCTGATAATGCTGCCGGTGACCGGGGTGAAATTCGTGCTGCGCACCCTGGGGCAGGTGGCGGAAGAGCAATACACGGACAGCGGGCCCGCCAAGGTGCGCCTGCTCGAATTGCAGGTGCAATTGGAAGCGGGTGAAATTACCGAGCAGCAATACGCGGAAGCCGAGGCGGATGTGTTTCGGGAACTCCGCGAGATCGAAGAACGAAAGCGCAGCCTGGCTGGAATCCCGGCCGACCGAAGCTAGGCTGACGCCTCCAACTGGGGTGTACGGTGACTCGTCCTCGTCGCCGGTCGGCTGGCCGAAAAGAGAAGAAAGTGCCGCTATTGCATCCTGCGAGCATTGAGGCGCGGGATGAGGGGCCGCGGCTGCTGCCGCTTGGGGAACCTGCCAAGGAAGGCTCTCGCCTGGAACACTTTCTGGATCTGGCCGATAGAGCGCTGGGGACTTCTAAATCGAAGCGGCGCTAGCGGGATGCCGCAAAGCGCGAAGGCTAGTCGCGTGCCGCGGAATATCCCTGCAGGGCTTGTTCAATCAGCGAATTCACACCGAAGCTGAATCGGCGCAGGTCTGAGAGCAAGGTGAGCATCTCGGCGGAGGTCACTCCGGTCTGGAGCGCGCGATAGACTGCGTCCTCGATGGAGCGAAAATCGCCGGCGATCGTGGAAATCGGGGCGCCGGATTTCTTGCGAAGCTGGCCGTACTCGGCCGCGGACTGCAGGGCATTGGGCCGCAGCGCCTCTTCTTCCCGTTGCATTTGCTCGGCAAGCGCCTTCACGAAGCCTTGCACGAATCGGCCGAGGGTATCCTCCGAAAGTCCTTTGTCCTTGCGCTTGCCCGCTTGCATTGCGGCCACGGCCTGCGCAACGATTTGGGATTCGGCGTCTTTTAATAGCGCCGGAACCCGCTTGGGAGCTAGCGGGGCTTTGGCAAGCCGGACGCCCATCGTCTCCTTCAGGCATCCGATCAGCGAATCCACCTCGACGGGCTTCACCAGATAATCGTCCACCTGACTGTGAATGGCTTGCAGCGCGGTTTCAAAGGCGGGATAGCCGGTGAGGATGAACGTCTTGCAATGCGGCTGGATGTGCCTCATGCCGCTGGCGACCAGGAATCCATCGCCTTCTTCGCCGATGTTGAGGTCTGTGATCAGCGCGTCGAATTGATAGGAATTGATTTCGAAAAGGGCGTCGGGCACGCTTTCCGCGACGTGAACTTCGAAACCAGCCTTTTCCAGGATGGGCGGAAGCGTCAAGCGAATGCTTGCTTCGTCGTCCACGAAAAGGACACGTTTAGGCGGTTGCGATGAGGATGCCATCCTTAGCGTCTCCCTGAGAGCCCATTGGAAACTGAGGAACCTGCTCCGAACAAGCCTATATCATACCTTCTTAACTTTCAAACACAAGGCGCACCGTACGCTCTGGCCGGGGGACCGCGAATTCGGGGCCGGGCAGAGCTGCCGGCGCCGTTTGAGTCTGGCACCGGGCGCGCGCTGTGGCATTATAGGAGCGGGGGAATCGCCGAGGGAAGGGGCCGAGGCGGGCGCGCGAAGATCGTGGCTAAATTCGAGGGACGTTCGATCGTGGAAGGAAGCAGGAGTGGTTCCGTTGCGACGCGGGCGCCGAGCCATGGCGCGCAGGTTGCCGTCCTAGCGCGAGAGGCCGTGATCATCACGGATGTGTCTGGCGGGATCGTCTTCTGGAACGAAAGCGCTGCGCAGCTCTACGGCTGGCGCGAAGAGGAGGTGCTGGGCGTTTCGCCGGTGGAGCTGCTGAAGACGGAGCTGCCGCGGCCGCTCGCGCAGATCGAGAATATCCTGCGCGGCGAAGAATATTGGGATTACGAGCTGAGCCAGACCACGCGGGACGGCAAGCAGGTGATCACCGCGAGCCGGTGGGCCTTGGTGCGAGATGCGCACGGGGAGCCCGCCGGCAGGTTGCAGCTCGATAGGGATATAACCCGGCGCCGAAAGGCTGAGCGCGACTTGAAGGCGGTCTCCGGGCGCCTGCTGAACCTTCGAGATGAGGAGCGCCGGAGGCTGGCGCGCGACTTGCACGATAGCGTGGGGCAATTGCTCGCGCTTACGAAGGTGAATCTTTCTTCGGCGCGGCGGCACCTGACCGAGGCTCAACCCCAGGCACTGAAGCTTTTCAATGAATCCTGCGAATTGATCGAGGAGGCGCTCTCCGAGGTACGGACCATCTCGTATTTGCTGCATCCTCCGCTGCTCGAGGAACTGGGGCTTTCGAGCGTGCTTTCCTGGTACGTTGCGGGATTTTCGCAACGAAGCGGTATTCGCGTGGAATTGGCGGCGCCGGAAAGGATGCCGCGCTTTTCGCATGAGTTGGAGACCGCGGTGTTTCGGATCATTCAGGAGTGCTTGACGAACGTTCACCGGCATTCGCAGAGCAAAACCGCGAAAATCGAGCTGATGCGGTCCAAGAACCAACTTCGATTGGTGGTGGAAGATAACGGAGTCGGTCTTTCGGACGCTCAGGCTGGCGGCGACGCTGATGGGTCAGGCGTGGGAATCGGCGGGATTCGCGAGCGCGTGAGGCAGCTCGGGGGCGAGATGCGGATTCGATCCGGCGATTGGGGCACGGCGGTTGAGGTGGAGTTTCCGCTGAACGAGCATCTGGTGCCGCAGGCGGTGCCGGGCGCGGACGCGACGAAACGATAGGGGGCCGGCCCGGGGATTAGATCGTGGGCCGAGTTCCGTTCCGAGTCCCTGATCCCGGGCGGAAGGGAATCGGCGCGGAAGATTTTCGCCGTCCGGAGCAGGCTTTCAGGCGGGCGCGAGCTTGGTCCGCCCAGGGTCCATTCGGGGCGTAGCGGAGATAGAGCTCCCACTGTTCGCGGGCCTTCGCGCGTTCGCCGCGCTTTTCGTAAGCGAGCGCAAGATTGAAGCGCACGTCAGCATGCGCGGGCATGGCGCGGGCCGCGCGCGTGAGATGATCAAGCGCTTCTTCCACCTGGCCCTGCTCTTCCAGCACGCAACCCAAGTTATAGCGCGAAATCCCGTTCAGCGGATCGAGAGAGACGGCGGTGGCGAATGCGGCGCGTGCTTCGCCGACTCTGCCCGCCTGATACAACGCGACCCCCAGATTGATGTGCGCTTCGACCCACGTCGGCGCGAGTTCGGTAACGAGCTGATAATCGAGGATCGCCCGCTCGATCAGGTCCGGATTGGCTTCGCAGTCGAGGGCCTGCTCGAATAGTTCTTCGGCGGTGCGCCCGGGCAGGGTGTGCAGCCTGCGCCCCGGGGAAGCGCTTTCAAAGGGAAGCACCCACTGGCGCCGGAATGGATTGAATGGCCTAGCGGCGCCGGGGGGAATCACCACGATTTCGCGGCCATGCTCGACGAGAGAGAGTTGCTCGATGGGCAGCGATGCGGCGCCGAATTGCTGTTCCACGAGATCGACGGCACGCTTCAGGCGAAGCGCGGGAACTTTTTTCTGCGTGAGCCGGTGGATGGCGCGCAGGGCGACTAGGTCCGCGAAACTATAGAAGCGCTCGCCCCATCGCGCGCGCGGCCTTACCAGGCGCAGGCGCTCCCAATATTGCAGGCGGGCGGCTTCCACCCCGAGGATTCGACCGACGTCTCTGCGTGTGTACGTTTGCGCCAAAAGAGTGGCCCCGCTGCATGAAGCTGAACGATTATGCACCCGGTGTCAAATCGAATTGCGGGCGAGCTGGCCGATAACCATAAGACGACATGCGGTTGCGCGCGCTCGCGCTGCTGCTAGAATTTTTAGCGGCAGTCGCCCGCCACAAATGTCTCTGGAAAACACCGAACGGCTGTATTTGGATCGCCAGGTAACGCTGGCACGCACGATTTTCGCGGCGCTCTCGCTGGTGGCGCTGCTGGAATCGCGGCGGACGACTGCGCATGGCGGGCCGCTGATTTTTCTTTCGGCATATTTGGCGGTGGCGCTCGGGATTGTGGTGGCCGGGCGATTTGCGAGCGACAGGGCATTCCGCGTCCCGCTGGTTGCGGACGTGGCGGCTCTGGCAGTGCTTTTCTATTTGACGGCTTCCGTCTCGGCGTTCTGGTTTCTGTTTCTTTTTGTGGTGTTTGCGCTGGCGACGCAGGGGCGGCAACGGGCAATTCTGGCGATTGTGCCGCTGGGGGCGGCGGCGGTGGCCCTGCGGGCCGCGTGGTCGCAGCCGCTGCTATGGCGAAACTCGAGCCACTGGGCTGCGCTGGCGCTGGGGATGCTGGTCTCCGGATTCTGCATGGGATTCCTGGGCGCGCGTGAACGAACGCATCTGGAGCGGCAGCGGTTCCTCGAGAAAATCACGGCGCTGCTGCAATTCGACCGCGGATTGAACGAGTCCGTGCGGCAGGTATTGGGCGAACTTGCGGTCGCGTTCCGCTGCGACGCGGCGTGGCTGGCCGTTCGAGACGACGAGCTTGAGAGGCTGTTTGTGTGGAGCGTTCGGCTGGCCGATAAGACGCCGAGCAATCCGGAAACGCTGCCGCTTTCGCGTTCCGAGGCGTTTCTGCTGGACACGCTGGAGGTTTCTTTGTGCTGGGAACAACGAAACGGCGGTGGCTCCGGCTTTGGCTGGGACCGCAGGACCGGCCAGCCGTTTCGCGCCGTGCCCGAGCCGCCGGAGAGCGCGGCTCAGGAATTGGCGGCGAAATCGTTGATGGCGGTTACGATCGAGGTGGCGGGACGACCCTCGGGGCGAGTGCTGCTGGTTCGGTCGGGCGCGCGCAGCGGCAAAGCGGCGCGGCGCCGGTTTTCGGCCGGCGATCTGCGATGGCTCGACCAGATAATCCGGCACATCGGGCCGCCGTTGGAAAATATTTTTCTGCTACGCAATCTGCGGGCGCGCGCCGTGGAAGCGGAACGCAGCCGCATCTCGCGCGATCTGCACGACGGCATTTTGCAGACGCTGCTCAGCCTGAATATCCAATTGGACGTGCTGCGGCAGCGGCTTCCGCGGAATCCCGAGGCCGTGGCGCCCGAGCTTGCCAGCCTGAAGCGAACGATTCAGGAGGAGGGGGAAGAGCTTCGCCGGTTCGTCACCGACTTGAGGCCGCTGCGCGTGGAAAGCGCCGATATGAGGGAATTGATGGTGGGCCTCGCGGAGCGATTTCGGCTGGAATATGGACTGGCGGTGGATCTTTTCATCGAGGATCGCAGCCTGCGGCTTCCGGATCGGCTGTGCCGCGAGATCTTCCAGATTTACCGTGAGTCACTACACAACGTAAAAAAACATGCGAATGCTACCCACGTCGTGATAAAACTAGGGCAAGACGAGGCGAAAGTCTCTCTCGTCGTAGACGACAACGGCAAGGGTTTTAGCTTCTCTGGGCGATATTCCAGCGAAGAGCTGGACCGTTTGCGTCTCGGGCCCATTTCCATCAAGGAACGAACGCGGAGCGTGGGGGGAACGCTGACGGTGGAATCGAATCCTGGGCACGGGGCTCGGCTAACCATCGAAATTCCAGTGAATTGAAGATGACTAAGGCGAAACAGGCGATTCGAATCCTGGTCGCGGATGATCACGCTATCTTCCGCGACGGTCTGCGCAAGTTGCTTGAGGCTGCGGACGACGTGCAGATTGTGGGCGAAGCCGCGAACGGCGTGGAATGCACGAAGATGCTGGCTAAGTTCAAGCCGGACATTCTCTTGCTGGATTTGCGCATGCCGGAAAAGGACGGACTCGGCGTGCTGGAAGAGGTGAATTTCGATTCGCTGCCCACGCGGGTGATCGTGCTCACCGCCGCCGAAGATGATCGGGACGTGGTTCGCGCAATGCGCCTGGGGGCGCGCGGCGTGGTGCTGAAGCAATCCGCCAGCGATCTGCTGCTGAAGAGCATTCGCAAGGTCTACGATGGCGAGATTTGGCTCGATAACCGTATGACGGCCGAGGTGATTGACGCGTTTAAGAAATCCGCCGAGGCGGGGCAGCGCCGCGAAAAGCCGCTGCTGAGTGAGCGGGAAAAGGAAATCGTGCAGCTTGTGGCGCAAGGCTTCCGGAATCGGGAAATCGGCGAAAAGCTCTTTATCAGCGAGCAGACGGTCAAAAATCACCTGCACAATATTTTCGATAAGCTCGGCGTCTCCGATCGCCTGGAGTTGGCGCTCTACGCCATCCACCACCGGCTCATTGATCAGGCGTGATGCCGCGCGTGGCCCGCTTCGTACTTCCCGGGTAATCGTTCGTCAACCACATGCTTGCGGTATTCTGTCGCCGTGAAGCTCGACACATGAAATCGCGATCCACGCTTACGAATCGTGCGTGCGCGGGATATGCTCGCGAGGCGGTGCTGGCAAGTTCGCTGATTTTGCTCGTCCTGATGTTCGCGCTGACGGCCTTTGTGACTCGCCAATACCATAAGCGCGTTCACGAATTGGGCGACCAGTGGTTTGCGAAGGGCGATGCGGAGCTTCAGGGCGGCGGCGCCGATGCCGCGATCGCGGATTACCGCAACGGCCTCGCATTTTCCCCGGACAATAGCGTCTTTCAATTCCATTTGGCCCAGGCGCTTGCCGCTTCGGGGCACACGGGCGAAGCCGAGGGCTA
The DNA here is from genome assembly GCA_035553255.1 of Candidatus Acidiferrales bacterium. Lineage (GTDB taxonomy): Bacteria > Acidobacteriota > Terriglobia > Acidiferrales > UBA7541 > Palsa-295. The sequence goes on from DATNDJ010000022.1 coordinate 62,275, forward strand.
CCTGCGCAGCCTGCTTTCGGCCTCGCCGGGAAATGGCGAGATTAATCTGACGCTGGCGCGCGTGGCCGTACGCCGCAGCGCCATGGCGGATGCGCTCCGCTACTATCATGCGGCGATTTACGGCGTGTGGGAGGACGACCCGATTGCGCAGCGATGGCGGGTGCGCCGCGAGCTTTGCGAGTATCTTCTGGGCCGCGGGGCGGCGTCGCAGGCGGAGGCGGAAATCATCGCATTGGCGAACAACACGCCCAAGGATCAGGTGGCGCAGATAGACACCGCCGCGAATCTGTTGCTTCGCGCTCAGGTCTGGTCGCGCGCCGAGGATGAATACCGGCTCGCGCTCGCCGGCGATCGCCGCGATCAGGATGCGCTCGCGGGCGCGGGCGCCGCGGCGTTCCAACTCGGCCGTTACTCCGAGGCCATTGGTTTTTTCACCCGGCTGCCGCAACGCGGACGCTCTTCAGGCGATATTTCCGAGATGCTCGCCACGTCCCGCGCCGTGGAATCCGGGAGCCCGTTTCTGCGAGGACTTTCGCCAGCCGATAAAGCGGGGAGGCTCAGGCGCGCGCTGGCGGATTCGGAAGCGCGGCTCTCCGATTGCGTGCAAAAGAGCGCGGGAGTCGCCGTGCCAGGGCAAGAGCCGGCCGGTTCGGATCCGCAAGCATTATTGACCGAGATTCGGAAGGCGCAAGGCGCGTTGAAGCGCGCGTCCCTCGCTCGCAGCCTGACGCTTATGGATGCCGATATGAATTTGGTCTTCGAGGCCGAAAGCGCCGCCGCGCGTCGTTGCGGCCCGCCCAGCGGCGCAGCCGACCGTGCGCTTGTTCTAATCGGCCGGGAAGCCGGTGGGGACCGCGGAGGCGCATCGCCGTGACGCATGCCGCCCCGCAGGGAAGTCCTGCCGCGGTGCCTGCCGCCGCCGAACCGCGCTCGATTTTCGCTCGCTCGCGTACGCTGTACCGCGAGTGGATGCACCGCCTGGTTGCACCGCACGGGGATCAATTCTTCCTGGTTCTCGCCGTGCTGATCGGAATCTTTTCCGGGCTGGCGGTGGTCTGCTTTCGCGTGGCGATCGAATGGACGCACCTGCTGCTGCTCGGTTCGTCGCTGACGCCTTCGCCGCTGCGGGTTCTGCTTGTGCCGTCCCTGTGCGGAATCGGGATCGCGCTGCTGGTGATCCACGCCTTTCCGCGCGCGCGCGGCAGCGGCGTGAATCAGACGAAGACGGCCGTGTACATTTCGAACGGCTACGTTCCCTTCGAGACTGTGATCGGGAAGTTCATCACCTGCGCGCTGGCCATCGGCAGCGGGCAATCGTTGGGGCCGGAGGACCCCTCGCTCCAGATGGGGGCGGGCATTGCGTCCGTAATGGGACGGCGGCTCAGGCTTTCCCAGGAAAAGCTGCGCCTGATCGCGCCGGTGGGTGCGGCGGCAGGGTTGGCGGCGGCGTTCAACGCCCCTGTGTCGGCCGTGCTCTTCGTGATCGAGGAAGTGATTGGAACCTGGAGCGCGGGTGCGCTGGGTGCGATTGTGCTGGCCGCCGTTTCGAGCGTAGTTACGATGCGCTGGTTTCTGGGCTCCGAATCGCTCTTTCGCGTGCCGCCCTCGGAGCTGAGTCATCCCGCTGAACTGCTCGCGTATGCGGTGCTCGGCGTCGTGGGAGGCGTGTTCGCGCTGCTGTTTCTGAAATGGATCGCGGCGGCGCGTCCTCGGCTGCAGAGGCTTCCTCCGAGGGCGCAATATCTGATGCCCGCGGCGGCTGGCCTGCTGGTCGGCGCGATCGGGATATGGCTGCCGCAGGTGATGGGCGCGGGCTACCCAATCATTGACCAGGCGCTGCATGGCGAATACGTCTGGCGGGTACTGCTGATCCTCGCGGTGCTCAAAATACTTGCCACGGGTTTTTCGTTCCTCAGCGGCACGCCCGGCGGGATGTTTGCGCCGACCCTCTTTATCGGGGCAATGCTGGGCGGGGCGGTCGGCGGCGTGGAGCACCATTTTTTCCCAGGTCTTACCAGCACGGTGGGCACGTTTGCGCTGGTCGGGATGGGCACGTTCTTCGCCGGGTTTCTGCGAACGCCAATCACTTCGGTGTTCATGGTGGTGGAGGTGTCCGGGAATTACTCGATGATCGTGCCCGTGATGATTTCGACGCTCATTGCGTACTTGATTTCGCGCCAGTTTCAGAAGGTTCCGCTCTTCGACATGCTTACGCGGCAGGATGGCGTGATTCTTCCCTCGATCGAGGAGCGGCGCGAGCACGTCTCGCTGGTTGTGGAGGACGCGATGCGCGCGGACGCGGCGATCATCTTCGATCCGGACGAGCCTGCCGCAGCGGCTGCGCAGCGCGCGGGTGCGGCGCCCGAAAGCCCGCTGTTGCTTCGGCCGCGGCTGGGCGAATGGAGGCTGCTTGATCGCGAGGCGCTTCAGCGCCTTGCCGCCATGGACGAGCCTTCCGCTCCTCGCATGGTAAGCGAAGCCACTTCCAAGGGGCCGCTACCGCTGATCTTCCCCGATGAACCGCTCGATGAAGTGCTTCGCTGGGCTGGCGATTGGCCGGTGCTGCCCGTGGTGAGCCGCGCCGATCTGGGGCGGCTCGAAGGCGTGCTCTCCCTGGCGGACGTCCTGCACGCCTTCCGAAAAGCCGCTGCGGAATAGCCCTTGCCGAGCAAATGGCGGTAATATCAGCAGCTCCTTAGGGTTGGCGACGTATGGCGTGGCGTTCGTCCAGTACTCCTGTACCAAAGCAGGCCCTCGGAATTGAAGCCTTCGCTCTATTGGTACCACGCACGCATTAAACGTACTCTGTACAAGTATTTGGAGGTTGTCTGTGTCCTTAAAAGAGCGACGCGCCACCCGGCGCTTCCTGATGCGCTTGCCGCTCACCGTTCGCTGGACGGACGAACTTGTCGTAGGCGAAGCATCTACGGAGTCGCGAGAGGTCAGCTCGCGCGGGCTTTACTTTCATTTGCCTAAGGGCTTGAAGAGCGGTTCGCCGGTGGAAATCGTGATGACCCTGCCGCATGAGCTTACGCAGGCGGGGCCGGTGAAGGTTCGGTGCCTGGGCCGGGTGCTCCGGACGAGCCCCGAGCATTCGGGCGAGGTGGGAGTGGCGGCCGCCATCGAGCGGTACGAGTTTCTGCGGAACGGTGAAAACGCCGCATAACAGTTTCTTACCCTGACCCTGCGGAGATGGGTGAGAATGGGCCGGACGGCACGGGTCCCTCAGCCGATGCCGCCCGGCCTTTATTTTTGGCCTCAGCCGGTCGGCTATCTCTCGCCGGAATAGGGCCTGAGCCTCAGGAACAGCGCCACCCCCGCCGCGTGCGCCCCGTATGTCCCTTGCAGCGATTGCGGAATGCCGTAGGCCGTTAGCTGGCATCCGAGCGCCGTTGCCAGCCACGGAATCCAGTCGAAATCCCGGTCGTAGCCGAAGGTGTAGGCCTGCACACGGCCAATGGGACGCTCCGCGAAAATTGGGGGCGGAGGAGTGCCGGCGGGCAGTAATTCGCTCGACCGTTCCACGTTCTCGATGCGCGTCCAGGCGTAGTTGCGCGTAGCAAATCGCACCGTGGATTCAAGAAGGTAGCTATTGAATATCTCGTTGCCGGGAAGCGACCGCGTCCTGCCCCAGGCAAGCGTGCTCGCCCAGTTGCCATTGTGCAGCGGCCGGTTGTACATCGCCGAAGCCGTCATGCGCTCCTGGTCCTCGCTGGGAGTCAGCGCCTCGGGGCTGGCGATTCTCCCGTAGGAATACTGTGCGCTCCAGCGCTGGCCAGGCTGGATCGTGCCCCGCAACGCCCACGAATCCATCTTCCCCTGGTCAATGTCCCAGCGGAATTCGTCGGGCTCGCGGCCGTGAAACGCCGAAATTTCCGCGCGCGCGATGCCGTGGGTGAAGCCGATGGTCGCCACGTCGGCGGAGATGTGAGTCGAGTCCTCCTGGTGATGCCCCAGCGCGGCCAGTGGGTCTTCAGCGGCCGAAGCGCGATGCGGATACGCGGCCGGGCCCAGCGCGGGATCGCCCACAGGCGCGAAATAGAACGAAAGCAGGGATCGTGGGCCCAGCTTCCAATCGTAGAGAGCCGCCAGTTCCATCACGAGATCGTGCGGATGTTGCCCGTCTGAAATGGCGCGGCCGTAGGCTGTTTCGCCCTGCTGAAACAGCAGCGGATACCGGCGGCTGGTAATGGTGGCGGGCTCGAGGCTTAGCATCGCGCGCGCGGTGAAGACGCCCGGACCAGCTTCCCGTTGCGCCATGCCCATGAACCAGTTGGTTGAGAAAAATTTATCGCCGCCGCGCGGGCTGCTCTGCTGCTCGTCGAGGATGAATATGTTTGCGTGGAACATCAGCATCCAATCGCCATGCATTTTCATCAGCATCGGCGCGGGGGTGGAGTTGGGCTGCGCACTGGTGCCCGAGGAGTCGTGGTGAACGATCTGCTGCGCGAATGTGGCTGGGTGCATGCTCATCAGCGGGGCTGAGTGCTGCATATCGCCTGACGCATGATGGTCGGCCGGCATGGCCTCGCCCGCTGCTTGCGGCGGCGGCGCGGCAAGGGCCGAGGCCCCAGCCAACAGTGCGCCCGACGCGACCAGCAGAAGCCTGCGCGCAAACCAAGTGCTCCGGCTCATGGCTGTCCTATTATCTCCGAAACGAGTATCTCCCGAACGGGGAAGGGTTCAGGGACTCAGCTTCGGATTGACTCTTTCGGGCAAGGCCAGTAGTCTAGCGCACCGGTTTGGGATTTTTGCGGTGAGCGGGGTGTTCACGATGAAACGAGAAGACATCCTGAAGCTTTTCGAGCAGGTCGGCGCGATCCGATCGGGCCATTTCGAGCTTTCGAGCGGGCGTCACAGCGCGACGTATATCCAGTGTGCGCTGGTGCTGCAGTATCCGCAGCACGCCGAAGAACTCGGCCGGGCCCTTGCGCAGCCGTTTAAGGCGCATTCGATTGGCTGCGTCGCTGCGCCGGCGCTTGGGGGGCTGATCATCGGCCACGAAGTGGCGCGTGCGCTGGGGGTGCGATTCCTTTTTGTCGAGCGGGATAAATCCGGGCAAATGGCATTGCGCCGAGGCTTCGACCTGGAGCGAGGCGAGCGCGCGCTGGTGATCGAGGATGTGTGGACCACCGGCGGCTCGACGCGCGAAACCATTGGCGTGGTCGAGCAGGAAGGCGGCATAGCGGTCGCCGCAGGGGCGCTGATTGATCGCAGCGCGGGGCGTCTGGAATGGACCGTGCCCGCCGAGGCGCTCCTCGCAATGGACGTGCCGAGCTACGATCCCGGCGAATGCCCGCTGTGCCGCGCAGGGGCAGCGGCAATGCGCCCGGGTTCCCGCTTCCAGCGCGCGCATTCGTAGCCCACGCAAGCCCGCAGCGCGGCGTGCGATAATGTGCGCGGCGCAATGCAGAATATCAAGCTCACCATAGCCTACGACGGCTCTGCCTTTCACGGCTGGCAGTTTCAGCCCGGCGTGCCGACCATCCAGGGCGCGCTGAACGACGCCGCGCGCAAAATTGCTCAGGAGCGAATCGTCTTTCATGGCGCGAGCCGCACCGACACGGGCGTTCATGCCCTGGGCCAGGTGGCGCATTTCAAGACGCATGCGAACCTGACCGCGCTGGAATTTCAACGTGCGCTGAATGCGCTGCTTCCTCCGGCGATTCGAGTGATGGCCGCCGAGGAAGTCGGAATGGATTTTCACTCGCGCTGGCAATCGCAGGCAAAGACGTATCGCTATCGCATCTGGCGCGGGCGCGTGCTCCCGCCTTTCGAATATCGCCGTGCGCTGCATCATCCGTGGCCGCTGGACGAAGCCGCTATGGCCGCGGCAGCACGGCATTTCGAGGGAGAGCGCGATTTCACGTCGTTCGCAGCCTCGTCCGGCTCGGAAGACGATGATCGCGATCGCAATATGGTTCGCGAGATTTTGTCCTCGGAAATCGTGCGCGAGGCGGTCGCGGACGAAATCTGCTATGTCGTGCGCGGACGTTCGTTTCTTCGCTACATGGTCCGCAAGATTGTGGGCACCCTGATTGAAGTTGGCAGGGGCAGAATCGCGCCGGCTGACATTCGGGCGCTCTTCGAGGCGCGGGACCGGACGCGTTCGGGCCCCACTGTGCCGCCCGACGGTTTGTATTTGATGGCCCTCGAATACCCTGATCCGACCCGGTCGCTTGCTTCGGCGATTTCCCGTCGTGGGGCCGGTCGCGAGGAGTAACGTCCGCTCGCGCTGCCACACGCGGGTGATTTCATGTAAAATCCGATCAATGGCAATGGCTGTCCCGCAACCGGCGCTCCCTTCGCCAAGCGCGACGAAGCCGGGCACAAGTGACATGGAATCCGGCCGTTCCACCCATTCGATAAATCCGGCAACGAACGAAGTGATCGCCAGTTTTCCCGCAACGGATACCCGGGCCCTGCCGGAGATTTTTCGGCGCGCGCGCGACGCGCAAAAAGACTGGGAAGAGACGCCGGTCCGCGAACGCTGCGAGATGCTGCGCCTTTTGCGCGACGCGATCTTCGCCCGGCGGCACGAAATTGCGAGCGTCCTGACCCGCGAGACGGGCAAGCCGCTCGCCGAGGCGATCTTCTCCGAAATCTTGCTCGCGCTCGATACGGCGAATTTCCTGGCGCGTCGCGCGCCCCGCTGGCTGAGGCCCCACCGCGTTCCGCACCACAATATCGCGCTCAAGGCGAAGTCCGGCATTCTGAAATACGAACCGCACGGCATCGTGGCCGTCATTTCGCCGTGGAACTATCCCTTTGCCATTCCGATGCTGCAGGTGATCGCGGCCAGCGTTGCCGGGAATGCGGTGATCCTCAAGCCTTCGGAACTTACCCCTTGGACGGGCGCGCTGGTCGGCGAGCTTTGCGGCCGGTCGCGCTTTCCGGAGGGCCTGGTGCAGGTTGTGCAAGGTGGCGGCGAACTTGGGGCGGCGCTGATCGAAGCGGGGCCGGATAAGGTGTGCTTCACCGGCAGCCTAGCCGTTGGGCGCGGGGTTGCAGAGGCGTGCGCGCGCAAGCTGATTCCTTCGCTGCTCGAATTGGGCGGCAATGACGCCATGCTCGTTCTCGGCGGCGAGGATCTCGATACTGCTTCGAGCGCGGCTGTGTGGGGCAGCTTTATGAACTGCGGCCAGGCGTGCCTCTCAGTGGAGCGCATTTACGTGGCGGAGCGGCTGGCGGAGGAGTTCACGCGCCGTTGCGTTGAGAAGACCAAGAAGCTGCGCCTCGGGCCGCCTTCCGACGCGGGCGCGGAAATCGGGCCCATGATTCGCGAGCGGCAAATCGAAAGGGTCGAGTCCCAATTGCGCGATGCCGTCGAGCGCGGCGCGCAGATTCTGACGGGCGGCAAGCGGCGTCCGGCCCTCGGCCCGAATTTCTTCGAGCCAACGGTGGTTGGCCGCGTGGATCATTCCATGCAGCTTATGCGCGAGGAGACCTTCGGGCCGGTGCTCGCGGTTTGCACCGTAAAGTCCACGGACGAAGCCGTGGCCTTGGCGAACGATTCGCCATTTGCGCTGAGCGCGAGCGTCTGGACTCGCAACCTGCGCGTCGCCCGCGAGGTTGCCGCGCGGCTGCGAGCCGGGTCCGTGATGATCAACGACGTGGCGAGCTACTATGGCATCTGCGAAGCGCCTCACGGAGGCCGCGGCGAAAGTGGCTGGGGACGCACGCATTCGCGACTGGGCCTGCTCGAATTGGTGCAGCCGAAATACGTGGACGTGGACCGCCTGCCGCGCCTGCGGAAACCGTGGTGGTTCGGCTATGGCGAAGGCCTTGCGGAATCCGCCGACAGGTTCGTCGAACTGCTCTTCGCGCGGGACTGGCGCGCCCGGCGCCGCGCCTTGATGGATCCGCGCCTGCGCGCCCTTTTCTCGACGCGTGGAAAGCTCTAGCGCGGCGCGGGATTGAAGATGACAACTGACCTCATCCACGATTGGAATCTCGCCGCTGGCCCGGAAATTCCCCCTGGCCGCCGCGTGGCGCTCAATGACGAGACGCTGCGAGACGGCTTGCAGAATCCATCCGTCCGCGATCCGAGCATCGGCGAAAAAATAGAAATTCTGCACCTGATGGAGTCCCTGGGCATCGAGACCGTGAACATCGGGCTGCCCGGCGCCGGCCCGCGCGCTTTCGCGGATACGGAGGCGCTGGCGCGCGAAATCACCGGCGCGCGAATGAAGATTCGGCCGAATTGCGCCGCTCGCACGCACCCGGCCGATATTCAGCCGATCATCGAGATTGCGAATCGAACCGGCTGTCGGATTGAAGCCGCCACGTTTATCGGATCGAGCCCGATCCGCCGGCTGGTGGAGGATTGGAGCGTCGAGCACTTGCAGCGCACCACCGAGGAGGCCGTGCGCTTCGCCGTCTCCGCGGGCCTGGCGGTGATGTACGTTACCGAAGACACTACGCGCACCGACCCCGATACGGTGATCGCGCTCTACTCCACCGCGATTCGCGCTGGGGCGCGCGCCGTGGTCCTGTGCGATACGGTGGGGCACGCAACGCCGCGCGGCGCGTACAATCTCGTTAGCTTCGTCGTCGAACGCGTGGTGAAGCCCGCGGGCGGCGGGATTCGCGTGGATTGGCACGGGCATAATGACCGCGGCCTCGCCGTAGCGAACTCGATCGGCGCAATCATGGGCGGGGCGGACCAGGTTCACGCCGCGTCGCTGGCGCTCGGCGAGCGCGTGGGCAATACGCCGATGGAACTGATGCTGGTTAATCTCCGTCTTCTCGGCTTGCTGGATCGCGATCTCTCGAAGCTGAAGGAGTATTCGCAAACTGTGGCCCGCGCCACCGGAACGGCCATCCCGCCGAATTTTCCGGTCGTCGGCCGCGACGCCTTTCGCACGGCGACGGGGGTTCACGCGGCGGCGATTGCGAAGGCGTATAAGAAGAACGACGCCGGGCTTGCTGATGCGGTGTACAGCGGAGTGCCGGCACGCCTCTTTGGCCTCGAACAGGAAATCGAGATTGGCCCCTTGAGCGGGCGGGCCAACGTCATCTATTGGCTTGAGAAACGCGGGATTCCGGCCAGCGCCGGCCTGGTGGACCGCATCTTCGCGGCGGCCAAGGACGCGGAGCACGTCCTGAGCGACGGCGAAATTCTAGCGCTCGTGGATTCGATTCCCGGCTGCTGACCGCGAAATCCGGCACTCAATTTTCCCTGCGCGCACTATAATTACGCCGGAAATACCGTGACGATTCGCGTGAAAGTCCTTTCCATCTGCTGTATCGTGCTGGTGATGGCTACTTTATCCGCACACGCCGCCGGCGACTCGATTTCCAAGCTCGCGGTCGATTCCCGCTGCGCGCGCGGCCTGGCCTGGATCGAGGCGAACGCTTCCTGGGTGACCGAGCAGCAAATTCGCCTGACGGAAATCCCCGCGCCGGAATTGGGAGAAGCCGCGCGCGCGGCGCTGCTGAAAAAGATATTCGCGGCCGCCGGATTGAAAGTGCGGATGGATGCCGCGGGCAACGTGATCGCGGAGCGCCCCGGCCGAAACACGGGAAGCGTGGTTTTGTTTGCCGCGCACCTGGATACGGTTTTTCCGGCGGGCACTCCCATCGCGATCAAACGCGAGGGCACGCGAATCGAGGCGCCGGGGATTTCGGATAATGGCGCGGGGCTCGCGGCGCTGTGCGGCCTGGCGCGGGCGCTTGCGGAATCGCGCGTGCTGACCGAAAAGACGATTGTGCTCGCCGGAGACGTGGGCGAGGAAGGCGAAGGCAATCTGCGCGGCATGAGGGCGCTGATCGAAGAGTATCGCCCGCGGCTTTCCGCCGTGGTTGCGGTGGATGGCCCCTCGGTGGATTTCATAACGACGCAGGCGGTTTCGTCGCGGCGCTTCGATATCACCGTGACCGGGCCAGGCGGCCATAGCTGGTCGGATTTCGGCGCGCCGAATCCGATTAGCGCCATTTCGCGAGGCATCGTGCGGTTCTCGGCGATTCGGGTGCCGGAGGATCCGCGCACTTCGTTTAATTTCGGCGTGATCGAAGGCGGCACGTCAGTGAACTCGATTCCGTCGAGCGCTTCGGTGAAGGTGGACCTGCGCTCGGAGGACGAAGGCGAGCTCGATCTGCTGGAATCGGCGCTTCGCAGCGCGATGCAGTCTGGAATTAAGGAAGAAATGGCGATGTCGCGATATCCGGGCGACGCGCTGGATGTTGAGTTTCGCTCGCTGGGCGTTCGACCGGGAGGCAAGCTGCCGGCGAATTCGGCGCTGCTCGATACGATCCGCGCGGTGGATGCATTCCTTAGCAATCGCGCGCGCCTGGAGCGGAGCTCGACCGACGCGAATATTCCGCTTTCGCTCGGCATTCCGGCGGTGGCATTGGGTGCCGGCGGGCAGGGCGGCGGGTCGCACACGCTCGCCGAATGGTATGATCCCACCGGCCGCGAACTCGGCCTGAAGCGCTTGTTTCTTGCGGCCGTGTCGCTTGCCGGCCTCGAACCATGACCGCTCGCATCCGCTCGCAACGCATCGCGTTCCGCTGCTCCGCCGTGGCCGTGCTCGGCGCGGCAGCGCTGCTTTTCGCGCCGAAATCCGCATTGTGGGGAGGCCGTGGTTCCATGAAGCCTGAGGCGCAGGCGCGGTCCGCATCCAGCGGCCCCGCCGATTTGATTCTGGCGAACGGCCATGTCTATACCGGAGATGCGAAGCAGCCATTGGCGGGTGCGGTGGCGATTCGCGGGGAGTGGATCATCGCTGTGGCTCGCGAGGCGGCCGGGCTGAAATCCTGGCAAGGGCCGAAGACGCGCACCTTGGACCTGCATGGCCAATTCGCCATGCCCGGATTCAACGACGCGCACGTGCACTTCGCGGATGCCGGCTTCGCCAAGCTCTCGGTGAACCTGGACGGTGTGCATTCGCTTTCCGAAATGCAGCAGCGCATTCGGGAGCGGCTTGCTGACTATTCGGCCGGCGAATGGGTTACAGGCTTTGGCTGGGACCACACGCTCTGGCCCGAGAAGAAATTTCCGACCCGGCAGGACCTCGATCTCGTTTCGACAAGCCATCCGATGATTTTCGGGCGCGTGGATGGCCACGTGGCGGTGGCGAACTCGCTGGCGCTGAAGCTCGCCGGAATCACGCGCGCCACCCCCGATCCGCCCTCGGGACATATCGTGCGCGACGCGAAGACGGGCGAGCCGACCGGAATGCTGGAAGAGCAGCCGGCGATGAACCTGGTCTATGCGCACGTTCCTCCGGTGACGACCGCGCAACGGCGCCGGGCGCTCGATTTGGCGATGGCGGATGCGACGCAGCACGGCGTCACGTCCGCGCAGGATTGCTCCGTGCTCACCATGCCGGAAAACAGCAACACCGGCTGGGACAATTTTCTGGTCTACCAGCGGATCCGCAAGGAAGGGAAGCTCAAGGTACGGATCACGGAGTGGCTGCCCTTTGATTTTCCGCTGGCGCGGCTCGAAGAAATGCGGCGCATAGGCGGCACAAGCGACCTGTGGCTGAAGACGGGGCAGTTGAAGGCGTTTATGGACGGCTCGCTTGGATCGCGCACGGCGGCGATGTTGGCGCCTTATTCGGATGATCGTTCGACCTCGGGGATTTTGCGCGTCGAGCCCGCGAAGCTCGATCAAATGTCCATCGAGCGGGATCGCGCCGGATTTCAACTCGGCTTTCACGCCATCGGCGACCGCGCGAATCGCGTGGCGCTGGATGCGTTTGCCGCGGTGCTGAAGGCGAATGGCCCGCGCGACCGGCGCGACCGCATCGAGCACGCACAAATTGTCGCGCCCGGCGATTTCGCGCGGTTCGCCAAGCTTCATGTGGTCGCCTCGATGCAGCCTTCGCATCTGCTGGACGACGAGCGCTGGGCCGCGGACCGCATCGGGGCCGAGCGCGCCCGAGGCGCCTACGCCTGGCACACCATGCTCGATCACGGCGTGCCGCTCGCCTTCGGCACGGATTTTCCGGTGGAGGCGATCAATCCTTTGCGCGGACTTTATGCCTGCGTGACGCGCGAGCTTCCGCAGGGCGGCCCGGCGGGCGGCTGGCAGCCGCAGGAAAAATTGACGATGGATCAGTGCATTCACGCCTACACGGCGGGTTCGGCTTACGCGGAATTCGAGGAGCACCATAAGGGAACGATCGCGGCCGGAATGCTGGCGGATATCGTGGTGTTTCCGCAGGACCTGACGCGAATTGAGCCGCGCGATCTGCTGCGGCTTCCCGTCTCGATCACGATTGCGGGCGGCCGCGTCGTGTACCAGCGACAATAGGTCGCAGTTCACTGCGGCGTCTTCTCCTTATCCAGCAGTTCGATTAGGCGCGCCGTGCCGCTCAAGCTGCCCGCACCATCCGGCGCATACCAGACCTGCACGCTCATGCCTTTCATGCTGCACGGGCTGAACCCGGCGGGAAAGTCGTTCTGGGCCATGATGGCCGGCCCTCCGACCTGCTTTCCGTGCAACTGCACATTGCCGGATTTGGACGAGACCTGAATCCTTAGTTCGCCATCCCCGCACTCGGAAGCCGTAACGGTTCCTTCGGCCTGAGCGAGGCTGCTGAGGTCAATGCGACCCGTGCTGCGGGCGACGCTTGATGCGGGCGCCGAGCCTGGCTGCGAGGGGGTTGCGACTTCGCTGGCAACGACCCGCCCACCTGGGGCGGAAGCGGCTGAGGCCTGGTCTTCGATGCGTTCTTGGGCGCGCTGCTGGGAATATTGGCGCACCGTCTGCAGATAGGCTAGAAAGCGGTCGGCTTCCTGCTGCTCTTGGGGATTTGCGGCCCCCTGGCGGGCGCGGAGCGCAACCAACTGCGCATCATCATAGCGGCGCATGCGCGCGAGGACTTGCGCCACGGCGATTTGGTTCCCCGTGCTGCCGGGCTGAAGGGCCGCGGCCTTTTCGGCGAGCGCGAGCGCCTCGTCCAATTTTTCCGAGCGATTGGCGAGATAGCTGGCGAGCAGGGCATAGGGAGGGGCGAAATTCGCGTTCGCTGCGATGGCCTGGCGCAGGTCGGATTCGATTTGGGGATTTTCCGCGCCCAGGTTGCCGCGATAGTTGGCGTAGGCGCGCAGAAAATATGCCAGTGGCACCTTCGATCCGAGGGCGATTGCTTGCGACGCCGCGGCGGTGGCGCCTGCGTGGTCGCCGGAGATGAAGTCGGCGAGCGCAAGGTTTTCGTAAGCGAGCGGGAGCTTCGGATCGTCGTGAATCGCGGCTTTAAGGACGGGAATGGCGTCGGCGGGGCGGTTGCGCGCCGCCATCAGGCCGCCGCTATATGCCTCCGCTTCCGCGTCGGAGATCTGCCGGACATGGACATCGCTATCGGGGATTTTCGCCGGGGCGGGCCCGCGCATGGAGTAGAGAAGCCCCCCGGAAACGTAATTCGCGAGCGTGGCTTGTAACTTCTTGAGGTCGCCGAAGGATTTTGCGGCCGCCTGGTCTTCGGGCACGCCCTGAACGATCGCGTTCAGGTAGTCGTCCAGGGAATGCGTGTGCGCCTCACGGTCGTGAAAGAAGAGATAGTGGGTGAGGGCCCAGGATTCGGAATAGAAGATCGAGGTTTTGTTCTGCTCGTTGTAGTAAGGCGATGCGTGGTCCACCTTGAAGAGCACATCGAGCGGGATCAACCTGGTGCCGGCAAGTTGCGCCATGCGTGCGCGATCCGGTTCGCCCATCAGCACTTCTTTTCCCTGCACTTCGGTATGGCCGAAGAATTCCGCGAGGCCTTCGGCAAGCCACACGGGAAGGTTGCGAATGTAAGGGACGGTGAGCGAATGGTAGTACTCGTGGTAGAGCGTTTCGTAGGGATTGTCTCCACCGATGTCCAGTTCGACGGCTGCGTAATACTGATCCATGGCAAAGGCGAACCATCCGGAATGGTGGGCGTGGCCCTTCACCCAGTCTTCGGGGGCGAGCTTGCGCATCGAGTCCTGGTCCTTCACCGCGAGGATGGTGATGACGGGGCTGGGGTGCGCGCTGGCGATCGGGAGGGCTTCACGGAAGACGGCGCGAATCTGCTCGAATTGAACGGCTGTTTTGCGGGCCTGCTTTTCGCCCGCGTTGCTGACGACGATGAAATTGGGGCTGCGCGCCTCGACCCAGTTCTGATGTTTATCGGCGCGGGCTGGGACGCCCATCGCGGCGGCGAGGGCGAATGCGGCAATGCAGGCGGACGGGCGAGTAGGGAATGTCATAGGAGAAGGGATTTACTACATTGAGAGTTGAGGGTCAATTGGGGGGAGAGGACGCGATTCCTGAATTGTGACTGTTGATTGGTGCGGGGGGCGCTGCGCAGGGCTGGCGGGAGCGGGTGCAACATAATTCCTGGAAGTGCGGTGTACCGTATATTAGAACGGAGGCGGGGCTTTGTTTTCAGTGGGTTAGGGGGAATTCTAATCCCCGTACCGTAGATTAGAAACGGAGGGGGGCCAGCACGCCGGGCGCTTGGTTGTGCTTCTGGGGCCATCGGCCGCTCCTCCTTCCTCTGGCAAGAACACCGCCATCGTAGTTTATAGCATGGAGTAACGATAAAGTCAATAGAAATCGGTTATCGTGGCGGTGCGGGCGGGGGAGCAAAGCGATTCACACGGGGTGTGTCGAGGCCGCACGAGGATGCCTCGATGCGCGGCGCCGCGCTGAAGGCCCGCCACGGCGGGCGGGCCGCGGCGCTGCGCTTAAATCTTTAAGGCGCGCCGGGGGCGACGGGTGCGGCGCCTTGGAATTCGGCTAAGAGGATGCCGGCGAGGATGAGGGCTGCGCCGAGCAGAACGCGCGGGCCGAGGTGTTCGGCGCCGAGGGCCCAGGAGGTGATCGCGGCGAAGACGGGTTCGAGGCTGATGAGGATGGCCGTGTGAGAGGGAGACGTGTACTGCTGGGACCAGACTTGGAGGGAAAAGGCGATGACGGTGGACCCGAGGGAGGTGATGAGCACGGCGGCTATGAGCAGGCCGCTCCAGTGCCAGCGCGGGGCTTCGTATCCGGTGGCGGAAAGCACCGGGAGCAGAATGATGGCGAGGACGGCGGTGGTTGCGACCTGAACGAAGGCGAGGGCGCCGACGGAATGATGCTCGACGTGCCTGCCGACGAAGATGATGTGCAAGGCGAACATGAGTGCGCAGATAAAAACGATGGGATCGCCGCGGTTCAGGCCGCCGATGCCTTCGGGCGGCACGGTTAGAAAATAGAGGCCGGCGAGCGCGGCGAGGGCGCCAATCCAGATTCCGGCGGTGAGCCTGCGGCGGGCGAAAATTCCGAGGAGCACGGGGACGAGGACGACGCTTGATCCGGTGATGAATGCGGCCTTCGACGGGGTGGTGAATTTCAGGCCTGTGGTCTGAAAGGCGTATCCGCCGAACATGAAAAATCCGATCTGCACGCCGGCCCAGACCGTGGCCCAGTTCATCGCCCGCGCGGCGCGCCAGAAGACGACTCCCATCACGACGGCGGCGAGGGCGAAGCGGACGGCGACGTACATGAAGACGGAGACGTCGGCGAGCGCGTCCTTGACCAGGACGAAGGTGGCTCCCCAGATTAGGGAGCAGCCGGCGAGGGCGAGGTCGGCTTGGAGGCGCTTGGACATGGAGGGCGAGTGTAAGGACAACGAGGCAGGGAGGCAAGGAGGGACGAAGCAGGAAGCAGGAAGCAGGAAGCAGGAAGCAGTCGCGGAAGCTTGACAGGGGGGGCGGGCGCGTGGTCGGATGCTGGTCAATTGTCACGGTGAAATATTGGAGTTGGTGTTGCGGCCGCGATGGAGGTGAGGATGGCGCGCAGGGCGCGGTGGCAGTCGGTTCACACGCGGACTGTGGAGATGTGCGGGGCGGGGCGCGAGGCGCAGGGGCCGCGGCCTGGGGACTTCATTCTGACGCATGGAAAAAGCTGGACGAGCCGGCTGATCCGCTTCGGCGAAGGGCTGCGGTACGCCGGGGCGGAGCGGAAATTCGCGCGATGGAACCATGCGGCGATCTTCGTGGACGCCGAGGGGAATATCGTGGAGGCGCTGGGCGCGGGGGTGCAAAAGCGGAACATTTCGGTGTACAAGGACACGGAGTATCACCTCGTGCGGCTGGAGAATGTGTCCGACGATGACCGGCGGCAGGAGTGCGAGTTTGCGCTGCACTGCCTGCGGGACCGCTATGGCTATTTGACGATTGTGAGCATCGGGCTTTCGCTGCTGACCGGGTCGAAATTGGGGTTTGGCGTGGACGGGCAGGAGATTTGTTCGGCGCTGTTGGCGCGGGCGCTGGAACGGACGGGCGAAATTTTTCCGCGCGATCCGTGGCACATGATGCCTGCCGATCTGGCGAAGTACTTCGAGATCGAGCCGCCGGGGCCGGAGGTCTCGAAGGGAAGGATACCGGAGCGGAATGAGGGCGTGCAGACGAGGTCGGAATAGGGCGCAGGGGAAAAGGCAAAGAAACGGCAGAGCGAGGGGCAGAGAGGCGCGGGCGGAATGAGCGGGTGGAAGAAGCTGGTTATCGCGATTGGGATTGTGGCGGCGTGCGCCGTGGCGATTGGAGCGGTGCTGGTATACCGCGGATTTCGCGCGACGGCGCGGCCTTCACGGTTTGAGGCGGCGGTGGCGCGGGGAATGCGGAACCTGGCGATACCGCGGCGGGAGCGGCGCGAGAAGAATCCGCTGGCGGCGGATGCGGAGGCGCTGTCGGATGCGCGGAACGTCTACCTGGCGCGGTGCGCGCTATGCCACGGGGTGGACGGCAGCGGACGCACGCCGGTTGGGCAAAGCCTTTATCCGCGGGTGCCGGACCTGCGTTCGCCGAAGACGCAAAATCTGAGCGACGGCGAGATCCATTACATCATCGAGAATGGCGTGCAGCTGACGGGAATGCCGGCGTGGGGCAACGCGCATCGGGAGATGGACGACGACAGCTGGAAGCTGGTGCTTTTCATTCGCAGCCTGCGGCCGCTTTCGAAGGCTGAAACCGAGCAGCAGGCGCAGGCCGGCGCGACCGCGCACTACACCGGGTCGCAATCCTGCGCGAAATGCCACCAGGACATTTACGACCGGTGGAAGAAGACGCCGATGGCGAATATTGTGCGCGATCCGCGCGAGCATCCCGATGCGATTATCCCGAACCTTGCGACGAATAACGTTCACAAGTTCAGCCGGGAGGAGGTGGCGTTCGTTTACGGGAGCATCTGGAAGCAGCGGTATTTCACGAAAGTTGGCGACGACTATTTTCCGCTGCCGGTGCAATGGGAGATTGGGAAGCGGGCTTGGAGCAAGTATTTTGTTCCGAACAAGGGAGATTGGTGGGCCAAATTTTATCCGCCGGACAACATGAAGCGGCCGACAGGGCCGACGTGCGACGGCTGCCATTCGGTGGACTACAACATCCACACGAAGCAGGTGGCGGAGTGGAACGTCGGCTGCGAGCGATGCCATGGGCCGGGGAGCGAGCACGTGGCGCATCCCACGAGGGGCAATATTCTGAATCCGGCGCACATGGACGAGGTGGCCGCGAGCGACACCTGCATTCAGTGCCATTCGCAGGGGCGGCCGCTGACGAGTCCCATCGAAGGGAAGTATTACGATTGGCCGGTGGGGTACCACGCGGGACTGAAGCTGGCGGATTACTGGAAGCTCGAGGAGTGGACGCCGGGGCAGACGGACTTTTATTACTTCGCGGATGGAACGGCACACAAAAACCGAATGCAGGGGAACGATTTCGTGCAGAGCGTGATGTATCGGCGCGGGATCACCTGCTCGACCTGCCACGACGCGCACGGCACCAGCAACTACGCGCAATTGAGAGAACCCGCGGACAAGCTGTGCCTGGAATGCCATGGGCCGCTCTCGCCCAATGGGCCGCGGGAGGCGACGATTGAGGGGCACACGCACCACAAGGCGGGCAGCAAGGGGAGCGAGTGCGTCGCGTGCCATATGCCTGCGATGGAGTCCGAGGGCGTGCCGGGGGCGTTCGTCCACGCGCACACGTTCAAATTCATCAGCCCGGCGGCGACGCTGAAGTACGGCGAGCCGAACCCGTGCACGCTGTGCCACACGGACAAGAAGCCGGAGTGGGCGCTGGACCAGATGCGTTCGTGGCAATCCACGTCGCCGTGGCGGGTGCTGCGGCTGCAATGAGGCGTGTGCATCTTTGGACATGGGTTTCGCCTGGCTATCGCGCGAGGCGAGGCTCGATGCTAGACTCGCTGGCACTGGGTGGTCCTATGCAATTCAGGGGCGGGATTGCGGGGGGTATGGACGCACTCTATAGGGTGGGAATCCGCGATGCAGACCATGCGCCTACGCACGAAGTTTCTCCTTTCGCTGGTAGCGATTACGGCCGCCCTTAGCACCGCCACACTCCTGATCGTCAGCTATCGCGTGAATCGGCAGGTCCGGCTCGGATTGAGCGAGGACCTGGCCAATTCGGTGAAGACCTACGACAAATTCGAGTCGCAGCGCGAAGATGCACTGAAGCGCTCGGCGAACCTGCTGGCCAATTATCCGATGGCCAAGTCGCTGATGAGCAGCAACGATCCGGTGACGATTCAGGACGACTCCGAAGACTTTCTGAAATTGAGCGGAAGCGATCTGATCGTTCTCGCGGGGCGCAGGGGCGATTTGCTGGGGTTGCAGCCGACCGGGGGAAGCCTTTCGCGGGCGACGGCGCAGGACCTGCTGCGGCATTCGCTGGAGCGCGGAGACGCGAAGGACTGGTGGTTTGCGGGCGGGCACCTTTACGAGGTGTGGATCCAGCCGATTAATTTTTCACCCGGCGCGATACTGGGCTTTCTGGTGGTGGGGCACGACGTAGACGCCCGCGCGGCGCGCGATTTCGGGAATATCGTGGCCAGCCAGGTGGCCATCGAGCGCGAAGGCTCGGTGGTGGCGAGCACGCTCGGTCCGGACCTGGAAGCGAAGCTTCAAGCGCAACTGGCGAAGCTCGGGTCGAATTCCGGGGCGGGACAGGGCGACGAGGTGCGCCTGGGTAAGGAAGAGTATGTGGCGGCGACGGTGCAGCTTTCGCGGCCGGGCGAGCCGCGCGTGTCGCTGACGCTGATGAAGTCGCTGGATCAGGCGACGTCGTATCTGAGCACGCTGAATCGGGTGCTGGTGCTGCTGGGGCTGGTCAGCGTGGTGGCGGGCAGCTTTCTGGTGTTCCTGATTTCGGATACGTTTACGCGACCGCTGGCGAGCCTGGTTGCCGGCGTGCGCGCGCTGGATGCGGGGGATTATGCGTATCCGCTGGCCGGGCACGGCGGCGATGAGGTGTCTGAGGTGACCGGGGCGTTCGTCCGCATGCGTGGCAACCTGCAGAAGACCCAAGCGGATCAAAGGCAATTAGAAGACCGGCTGAGGCAGGCTCATAAGATGGAAGCCGTGGGCCGGCTGGCCGGGGGCGTGGCGCACGATTTCAATAACCTGCTGACGATCATCAACGGGAATAGCGACCTGCTGCTGGAGCGCGATGGCGCGGACGATTTTCACCGCCGGTGCGTGGAGCAGATTCAGAAGGCGGCGCGGCGGGCGGTGGGAATGACGCGGCAATTGCTGGCGTTCAGCCGGATGCAGGTGCTGCAGCCGAAGGTGATTGACCTGAACAGCGTGATCGCGGAGATGGGAAAGATGCTGCCGCGGCTGATCGGCGAGCATATCGAGTATGAGTTTATCGGGCAGCCGGGGTTGCCTTCGATCAAGGCGGACGCGGGACAGATCGAGCAGGTGGCGATGAATCTGGCGGTGAATTCGCGGGATGCGATGGCTGACGGCGGGAAGTTGGTGGTGCGGACCGCCAGCACGGTGCTCGACGAAGCGTCGGCCGCGCTTCATCCGCCGGTGACGCCGGGGGCTTACGTGGTGCTGTCGGTCCAAGACACGGGCTGCGGGATGGACGAAGAGACGAAGGGGCACATCTTCGAGCCGTTTTTCACGACGAAGGATGTAGGGAAGGGAACGGGGCTGGGGCTGGCCACCGTGTATGGGATTGTGAAGCAGAGCGGGGGATTCATCTGCGTGGAGAGCGCGCCGGGGCGAGGCACAACGTTTGAAGTATACCTGCCGCACGCGACCGAGGCCGCGACAACGGCGGAGCCGGAGGCCAAGCCGAAGGCGATTCCGCAGGGAAGCGAGACGATTCTGGTGGTGGAGGACGAGGGCGGCGTGCGGGAATTGGCGTGCCAATTCTTGCGCGCGAAGGGATATTCGGTTATAGAAGCTCGGGATGGGATGGAGGCACTGGATCTGGCCGCGCGGCATGCGGGCAAGATTCACCTGATCCTGAGCGACGTGGTGATGCCGCGGATGAGCGGCGCGGAAATGGCGCGGCGGCTGAAGCCAGTGTGTTCGAACGCGAAGTTCGTGTTTATGTCTGGGTACGCGCAGTATTCCAACGGGGAGTCGGGCGCCTTGCCGGGCCCGATTCTGCAGAAGCCATTTTCGGCGGCATCTCTGATCAATATGGTCCGCGATGTGTTGTCGGGGAATTTCGCGGAAGGCGCCGGCGCCGCAGAGGCGCAGCCGTACGTAAACCACTAGCGAGCTCGCTCGCAAGCCGCGCGGCCGAGGCTTGGGGAAGCATCTGGCCGTCGCGTTTTGTTCCTTCAAGGAGATCCTCATGCAAGGCAAAAGGGGCGGGGGATTGCTCGTGCTCGCGGCGCTGTGCGCGGGGGCTTTGGCGGTTCTATTGAGTGCGTCTGTGGCGCGGGGGCAGGGGCCCGCGAAGGCCGCGGTGGATGCAGGGTCGGCGGCGGCTTCATCGTCTGCGACGGGGCCTGCGGCTTCGCGTGCGAGTGACGTGCAGGCGCTGGCTGATGCCGTGCGCGCGCTCGAGCAGCAGGTACAAACGCTGAATTCGCAGATTGGCGACCTGAAGGCGCAGCAGGAAACTTCGCGCGAGGAAGTGGAAACGCTTCGCAAGCAGCTTGAGGCGGCGCGGCAAGGGCCGGCGGCTGGCGCGGCGGATTCGACCAGCGCAAGCGCCGCGCCGATGGCCGCGGCGCAAGCTGAGGCTGCGGCGTCCGCTGCGCCGGGATCGGATGCGGCGGGGCAGCAGGCGAGTGTGGAGGACCGGTTGGCGAAGCTTGAGGATGACGTGGAGTACGCCAACGAAAAGATCAACGATCAGGCGCAAACAAAAGTGGAGAGCGCATCGAAATATCGGGTGAGGCTTTCGGGCATCGTGCTCGCGAATTTATTTGGCGAGCGCGGGACGGTGGATAGCGTGGACGTTCCTGAAGTGGCGATGACGCCTTCGAGGGTGGATTCGAAGGGCGCTTTCGGCGGAACGCTGCGGCAATCGCAGCTCGGGCTGGAGGCTTTCGGGCCGGAAATTGCGGGGGCTCGCACCAGCGCGAATATTCGATTCGATTTCGCGGGCGGCTTTCCGAATAACCAGAACGGGGCGGAAATGGGCCTGGTGCGGCTGCGCACGGGGACGATCCGGCTGGATTGGGAGCATACGTCGGTGATCGCGGGCCAGGATAATTTTTTCCTTTCGCCGCTTACGCCTTCGTCGCTGGCGTCGCTATCGGTTCCGGCGCTTTCGTATGTGGGAAATCTGTGGGCCTGGACGCCGCAGATTCGCATCGAGCATCGCTTCGAGATTTCGGAGAATTCGAAGGTCGCGGTGGACGCGGGCATCCTGGATTCGCTGAGCGGCGACGTGCCGCGAGATCAAACGGAGCGGTATCCGAACTGGGGGGAGCAAGCGGGGCAGCCGGCGTATGCGGCGCACTTCGGATGGACGAGGCGGGCATTTGGCCAGGACCTTTCGATTGGGGTTGGCGGGCTTTACGCGCGGCAATCGTGGGGCTTTGGGCGGGACGTGGATGCGTGGGCCGGGACGGCGGACGTGAACCTGCCGCTGGGAAGCTGGGTGGCGTTCCGCGGAGAATTCTACCGCGGGCGCGCGCTTGGGGGATTTGGGGGCGGCATTGGGCAGACGATTTTGCTGTCGGGCTCGTTCATCAATCCGGCGACTGCGGTTGCGGGCCTCGACTCGATGGGCGGATGGGCGCAGTTGAAGTTCAAGATCACGCCGATGCTGGAGATTAATACGGCGATTGGGGACGATAGCCCGTTTGCGGGCGAGATTCGGCGCTTTCCCGGGAGCTCGTCGTATTACGGGCCGTCGTTCGTGAGAAACTGGAGCCCGCTGGTGAACTTCATTTACCAGCCCAAATCGGATATTCTCTTTTCGACCGAGTATCGGAGGCTGGAGAGCTCGCCGCTGGACGCGGCGCCGCACACGGCGAATCTGGTGAACTTGAGCGTGGGATACCTTTTCTGATGGCAATTTTCATGAAGCGGCGCGCATTTGCTGTTGCGGCGACACTTGTGCTGGGTCTTGCGCTCGCGGCGGCGTTTCCGTGCGCGGGCTTGGCGCGAGCGCAGGGCGAGGGAGGCGTTACTGTCACGGCGCAGGTGGACGTGGTGAGCCGCGGGGCGGAGGGGGCGACTTCGGCGGGGCACGCGATGGACGCCTCGAACGTGGTTGTGTGGCTGCTGCCGCTGGATCACACGGTCGAGCCGGTCTCGGAGCATCCGCCGGCGCATTGGCCTCAAATGGCGCAGCGCAATAAGGCGTTCGAGCCGCATGTGCTGGTGATACAGGTGGGCTCGATGGTGCAATTCCCGAATAAGGACCCGTTCTTTCACAACGTTTTTTCGCGCTACAACGGAAAGCGCTTCGACCTGGGGCTTTACGAGGCGGGTTCGACGAAGTCGGTTCGCTTCGACAAGCCCGGCGTGAGCTACATCTTTTGCGATATCCACGCGGAAATGAGCGCCGCGATTGTGGCTGTGGAAAGCCGGCATTTCGCCGTATCCGATCACGCAGGGCGGGTGACGATTCCGAACGTGCCGAGCGGGCGCTATCAGATGCGGGTGTGGTACGAGCGCAGCCTGCCGGATGAATTGAAGGCGCTTACGCGAACGGTGACGATTTCCGCGTCAGACCACGTGCTGGAGCCGATTCGCGTGGCCACGAATCCGAATTTCACCCTCGGCCACAAGGACAAGAACGGACTCGACTACGTCCCTCCGGCCAATGCCGGGTACTCGCATCCATAAGGCCTGAACTTTCCGCGAAAAACAGCGCAGGGGTGATGTTTCATTTTGAAACATGGGCCTAATATAGCCACTCCGGGTTGCATTCCTGGCGGCTCGGAGGGGATCGCGGCCGGGTTGCGGGGCCTCGAAACTGCAATTCAATTCTGTTGACGACGCAGGTACGTAGGCGGTAATTTAATTGCGAGCGGGATGCGCTAGTGGGCAAACACCAACGCATCCCTGACCACCGATCCTCTAAGGCAGGAGCCGATGGCTGATGCGATTGTATTGGTAACCCACCGCCATGAGCAAGCAGGCGTGTCCCGCTCGAAATTTTCAGGGAAGTGGCGGAGCGCCTTGTGCAAATCCCCCTAGGGCCTCCGCCGGCCGGTCTGCGGGATATTCCGTCCGTCGAGCCCTTTTCGAACGCGGTATTCGCGCTCGGGTTTTCGATTTACCTGCAGTTGGCCATGTGGAACTTGCCGCGGAGTTGGCGTGCATTCCTGGCTGGGTTCCTGGCGCGCCGTGGGGCGCGACGCGCGGGCGATAGAGGGCCTCGCACGCCTGGTGCGCCCGGCGACCCCGACGGTGGCGATTCGAGTGAACCGGCGGCGGGGGACGGGAATATCCCGCGGCGAACCGCTCGATTCAGTCCTCGGCAGTTTCTTGCAATACTCGCGGCCTTCTTCGCGACGGTGCTGCTCTCCTGGCCCATCCTGCTCTCGCTGCCGCTGTGGGCCTTTCGGGACAGGGGCAGCATGCTCAACGTGGAGTACCTGCTCGATGAGCACCTGCGGCTTGGCATAGACACGTATTACTCGTACGGCTTGCTGCCGGTATTCGCGCAGCATTATTTATTGTTGGTGTTCGGAAGAGATTACCGGCCGCTGCTCTGGGTGGATTTGGCGGCGCTGGTGCTGATGGCGCTTTTCTGGGCGTTCTTGCTGCGCCACTTTCCACGAAGCGGGATATGGCTGATCGCGGTGATTGCGCTAAGCCCGACGATTCTTGTGGTGAATCCGGTGTTCCCGTATCTGCTTGTGACGCTCTCGATGATTTTTTCTCTGCTGCTGGCGCTGCAAGGGCGCCTGGACTGGGCGCTGGCGGTGGCGGCCGTGGGGTGCCTGAGCGTTCCGTCGCTGCCGCTGGTACTCTTCGGACTTCTGGCGATTTTAATTTTCATGGAGTGGATGCTGAGGCCGCGGCGCGAGATTGCGAATTTAGCGCGCCAGCTGGCCCCGGGGGTGATCACGTACGCCGTGCTGTTCCTGGCGCTGGTGTGGAAGTTCGGGGCGAGATCGGCGGAAATCACGGCGGTCCCGATTCTGGGCAGAAGGTTCTATCAGGCTGTCGGATTCGGGTTCACGACAACGTTCATGGAGTTCCTGCATCCGCGCGGACACAGCACTGCGTACTACGCGGAATACTACGCCTTTACGCCGGCGATGTGGTGGCTGCTGAGCACGGTGGCGCTGTTCGTGTTTGGGGGAATGGCGCTGGCGAGAATGGCGCGGCGAAAGAAAGCAGGGGCGAAAGAGATATTTATCCTCCTTTGCGCGGTGCTACAGGCTGTTCTGATTTTTGTGGCATACGGCGTGCCGGAACAGCATGTGATCTACGATTTCATGCTGGTGGCCGGGGTGCTGGCTGGAATTTGCTGGCTGACGCCGGGGCGGCTGCAGAGAAATCTACTGATTCCATTTCTGGCGCTTGGGATTTTAGGGCAGGCGGACCAAGCTCGCTTGACGCTGAAGGCTTGGACTGGGACACGAGAATCCGCGCGGGCGGGCGACCTTTACGCCGCACCCGCGTGGACTTCCGAGTGGTCGAAGATATTGGATCTTTCCAAGAGGCGGCGCGTGCTGCTGCTTTCGTACGGAACCGGCGTGCAGGACTATTTTCCGACGATTCACACGGCGCATGTGTGGTTCCTGCGGATCGGGCAGCTATTTCCTTCGGACGAGTCGCGGGTGATTCAGCAAATGAAGCGTGCGGACGTGATCGTGGAGGACCTGGATGACCCCACCTCCGAGATTGATCGCGACAAAGGAATTCAGAAGGAGCTTCGAACCGCGTGCCTGACGACCGTCGAGCCGGATTTCCAGATTTGGCGGAAGCATCCAAGGAGCGGAACGGTCTGCAAGAGGAACCCCCGCGTACTGTAATCCCGCGAAATAGAATGCCGCAAGAACCGCCCCCCTGGGCGTTTCTGGAGGGACGGCGCGGCACGGATGCGGCTATAATGAAGCGAACGATCCATTCCCCCGGCGGAGGGCAGCCCTTTAATGCCGTCGCAGACCAAGGTCAAGACAGCCAGGTACAATCCCTCGAATTATCAGGGGCTCGACCGCGATACGCTGATCCGGATATACCGGGCGATGTTTCTCTCTCGCCGGCTCGACGATCGCGAAATCCAGCTCAAGCGGCAGAACAAAATCTTCTTTCAGATCAGCGGGGCGGGGCACGAAGCGGTGCTGGCCGCCGCGGGCCTGCTGCTGCGCCCATCCTGCGATTGGTTCTTCGCCTATTACCGGGACCGCGCGCTGGCGCTGATGCTGGGCGTAACGCCCTACGACATGCTGCTGCAGGGGGTGGGATCGAAGGACGATCTCGCGTCTGGCGGGCGGCAGATGCCTTCGCACTGGGGCAGTCAGCGGCTGAATATTGTGACGGGCGCCTCTGCGACCGGCAGCCAATGGCTGCATGCGGTGGGAGCGGCCGAGGCTTCTCTCTATTTTGAGGGGCATCCGGAATCCATGGCGCGCGTGCGGCGCGCGCCGCCGGGCGAATCGGCTGGGCATCGCGCGGATGAGATTGTGTACGTATCGGGCGGGGAGGGAGCGACCAGCGAAGGCGAATTCTACGAGGCGCTGAACGCCGCGTCGCTGGGGCGGCTGCCGGTGCTTTTTCTGGTGGAAGATAACGGCTACGCGATTTCCGTGCCGGTGGAATTTCAGACCGCGGGCGGAAATATTTCGCGCTTTGCATCCGCTTTTCCGCATCTGCACGCGGAGGAATGCGACGGCACCGATCCTCTCGATAGCCATGCGGCGCTGGCTCGCGCCGTGGCGCATTGCCGGGCGCGGCGAGGGCCGGCGCTGGTTCACGCGCACGTGATTCGGCCGTATTCTCACTCTCTTTCGGATGATGAAAAGCTTTATAAGACGGCGGAAGACCGCGACGCGGAAGCGCGCATGGACCCGATTCCGAAATTCAGCTTGTTTCTGGTCCGCGAAGGAATCGCGGAGGCGAGCGAGATCGAGGCCCTGGAAGCGGAAGTGGAGCGGGAGATTCTCGCCGCCACGGACCGCGCGCTGCGCGCGGAGCCGCCCGCGCGCGAATCCATCCTGGCGGACGTGTATTCCCCGGCGGTAGACCCGGCGAGCGGGGCGTTTGATTCAGAGCCGCAATTCAGCGGGCATCCGAAGACCATGGTGGAGATGGTCTCCGCGACGCTGCACGACGAAATGGCGCGAGACGAGCGCATTCTTGTGTTCGGGGAAGACGTGGCCGATTGCAGCCGCGTGGAAAATCTGGCCAGCGTGAAAGGGAAGGGCGGCGTATTCAAGGCCACGGCGGGCTTGCAGCGACATTACGGCGCCGACCGCGTGTTCAACACGCCGCTGGCCGAAGCGGGGATCATCGGGCGCGCGCTCGGAATGGCCGTGCGCGGACTGAAGCCGGTGACGGAGATTCAGTTCTTCGACTACATCTGGCCGGCGATGATGCAGCTTCGCAACGAATTGGCGGTGCTGCGCTGGCGGTCGGGCGGGCATTTCAAGTGCCCGGTGGTGGTGCGCGTGGCGATTGGCGGCTATTTGACGGGCGGCGCGGTGTACCACAGCCAGTGCGGCGAGGTGACGTTCACGCACGTGCCCGGGTTGCGGGTGGTGATGCCTTCGACGGCGCTGGACGTGTGCGGCATGCTTCGCACGGCGATTCGGTGCGACGATCCGGTGCTCTTCCTCGAGCACAAGCACCTCTATCGGCAGCCGTATAACCGGTCGGCCTATCCTGGGCCGGAGTTTACGGTCCCTTTTGGGCGGGCGCGGATGGTGCGCGAGGGCACGGATGTGACGATTGTCACCTACGGCGCCGTGGTGCATCGCGCGGAGGTTGCCGCCATGGATCTATCGCGCGACGGGATTTCCGCCGAGATTCTGGATCTCCGCTCGCTGAGCCCGTACGATTGGGATGCGATTGCGGCGAGCGTCCGCAAGACGAACCGTGTGATCGTCGCCTACGAGGACACACGCTCCTGGGGCTATGGGGCGGAAATCGCGGCGCGAATCGCGGACGAACTGTTCGATGAGCTTGATGCGCCCGTGCGGCGCGTGGCGGCGATGGACACCTTCTGCGCCTATAACCCGAAGCTCGAGGAGGCAATCCTGCCGCAATCGAGCGATATTGCGCGCGCGGTGCGCGAATTGGCGGCCTACTGACCACCCGCGCGAATCTCTTCGCTTGAAAGAGCGAGCCAAAAGAGGGATTCTGGCGGGCAGGAGGGCCGCAGGAATTGCGGTTCTCGCGTTGCGCGGGAGGTGAGTATGCAGTGCCCGAATTGCCAAAGAGACATCACGGATTACGCGAACTTCTGCTACTTCTGCGGCGCGCACCAGCACGCGTCGCCAGTGACGCGGCGGCTGATGCGTTCGTCGCGCGACTGCAAGATCGCAGGCGTGTGCGGGGGAATCGCCGAATATCTGGGCGTGGACTCGACAGTGGTTCGGCTGATATGGGTGCTGGCCTTTGCGTTCAGCCTGCTGGTGCCGGCGACGCTCGCCTATTTGATGGTGTGGCTGGTGATGCCGCAGACGCCGCCCCCGGTGGTTGCCGGGGAGCCCGAGCCGTCCGCGCGGCAGGCGGCGGGTGCGGCGGGTTCAGCTCCGGTTGCGTAGCGGGCCGCGTTCGCCTCAGCCTTTGCTTTTCGGCTTTCGGCCGGCCCCTTGCCCGCTGCCGTAGATCAGGTGGTCGAGCGAGACGATGCCCGGCCCGGCGGTTGCCACCACGAATGCGCCCACGCAGAGCGCCAGCGGGAATTCATAGTGCTGGACGGCCATCGGATCGGCAAAGAGCCGGTGCACGCGCCATAGCGCCACAAACATTTCGCCCGCGAGCAAAATGCCAGCGATGCGGGTGAAAAGCCCCGCGATCAGCAGCAACCCTCCGAAAAATTCGATCACACCCGCGAACGGCGCAAAAAATCCCGGGAATCCCATGGCGGCAAACTGCTGCGCCTCATGATGCACGTTGCCGAAAAGCTTCGGGTATCCGTGGTGGATGAAAATTACGCCCAGGGCGAGGCGCAACAGCAGCAGCGATAGCGGCTTCAATCTCTCCAGAATTTGCACGAAGTCTCCCGGCCAGCGCTTTGGCGATCCGCTGGGCGTCCGATTGTAGCAGACCGAGCGCGCGAGGATTCTTCGGCGCGGCAAAGCGCAAAGAGGGCGGCACGGGCGGCGGCGACGGCATCAGAAGCAGAGTGCGGGATCGTGTAGAATTCATGGTCGCAGTTGAATTGGTCTGAGGGCCGCTATTGTTGCGCAAGGTGCTCGTTGGATTCGCCGTGGTGCTGGCCGTTGTCGCAGGGCTGTATATCCGCAGGCGCTTGCGAAGGCCGCCGCCGGAAATCGCCTATGCAGGCGAGGGCAAAGTGACGCTCTGGAACAGCACGGCGCAGGTGCGCGCCCCGGTGGGGACCGTTGCGTATGGCGACCGCGTGCAAGTGCTGCGCCGGTTTGACGATCAGGCGGAGGTGCGGACACCCTCCGGTGCGGTGGGCTGGACCAGCGCGGGACAGCTGCTGAGCGCCGCTTTCTGGAAGCAGGCGCGGGGCCTGGAGTCCTCCACGGCGGACCTGCCGATCGAAGCGCGCGGGCATACGCGCGTGCTGAGCAATCTTCATCTGGAGCCGGGGCGCGATGCGCCGCGGGTTCGCCAGCTCTTGAAAAACGTGCGGCTGGATCTATACGAGCGGCGAGTGGCTGAGATGCCGCGCCTCACGCCGGCGTCTTCCGGCGGGGCGAGCGAGCCAGGGCGCAGCGAGGATTGGTGGCTGGTCCGCGCGCATTTGGCCGATCAACCGCCGATCGCGGGCTGGATTCTGGGGCAGTTTGTGGACCTCGATGTGCCGGAGCCGCTGCCGGACTATGCGAGCAGCGCGGGCATGCGGATCGTCGCGTGGTTTGAATTGAATCGCGTTGCGGATGCGCAGGGCGTCGCGCGGCCGCAATATCTGGTGGTTGGAACGCATGGGGCCGAAGGGCAACCGTGCGATTTTTCCACGGTTCGCGTCTACACCTGGAGCAAGCGGCACGCGCGGTATGAGACGGCATTCGTTCAGAGCGATGTGTGCGGCAAGCTGCCCGTGAAGATCGCGCGGCCGCCATCCTCGCCGCCCGATCTGACGTTCGGCTTTCGCGATGTGGCAGCGGCGCAGAATCGTGAGTACCTGATGCGGCAGACCATCGTTCGCGCCGTGGGGCCGCCGCGATCGGTGCGCGCGGGCGCCGGGGCGCATTCGCGGCGATAGCTCTGCGCCGCGCGCACCTTTCTTCACCTGCCGGCGCTGCCGCATACGTAACGCGCTTCGCCGCGCGGAATTGCCACTCGTGAATTTGCCGCGTAAGATGTGCGTCGGTGATGCTGCATCGGGCCCAATTCTGGCGAGCGTTGCGACTTTCGGGATGCCTTGGCGTGTTGCTGGCGGCGGGCTGCTCGCAATTCGGAGGGCCGGTGGAGGCACAGAGGCCCGCGGCGCCGCTCGAATACCTCGGCCAATGGGGAGTGAAGGGCAATCAGCCGGGCCAATTGAGCGATCCCGACGGGCTGGCGACCGATACGCACGGCAATGTGTTCATCGCCGATCCCGGCAGCAATTTCATAGATAAGTTTGATCCCGCCGGCAAGCCGCTGCTCTGCTTTCAGCAGGATGGCCTTCGCAACCCGCAGTGGATCACGGTGGATAGCGGCGGCGCGATCTACGTGAGCGATCCTACGCGCAATAGCGTCTACATCTTTCTGCCCGATGGAAAGCGGCTTCGCACGCTGCGGCTTCGCACGAAGCCCGTGCGTGAGAACGTGATCAGCGTCGCCGTGTACGGGGATGGATTGATTTACATTCTCGACCGCGATGCCAGCCGCGTGTTCGTCTATACGCCGCGGCTTCGGCTGGTGCGCAGTTGGTTTCTGCCGGGCACGGCGCGAGGCGAAAAGGGGCGGCGCGGGCCGATTGCGCTCGGCTCCGATGGCGACGTATATATTGCCGATACGGATCGGAACAGGATTCTTCGCCTGACGCCCGAGGGGCGGCTCGTCTCCGAAATTCGCGGCGATACGGGCGGCAGGGCGGCGTTCAGCTCGTCGTTTGCGGTGCGCGAGAACACAATCTTCGTGATGGACCCGAATGGCCGCACGCTGCACGTGCTCTCCACCAGCGGCACGCCGAAACTCGATGCAGATTTTGGCCCGGAGCTGGATTCGGCCGGGCATGCCGTTCCGGAAATTGCCGTCAGCCCCCGACATGAGATTTTTCTGGCCGAATCGGATCGCGCCCGCGTGCTGCGTTATCGGATGAACTTCTAGTTTGCATCCTGGCGACCGCTGGATTCGGTGTGCGGAGCTGTGCATGCGCGCGCTTGCAGTATGCTAGTGCCGCGCCGCCGATCGGACGGCGAGGTTGTGCGAGAAAACGCGAATGCCCCTTTTGCTCAACGAATCGGACGTGCAGGCGATCCTCACGATGCCGCTTGCGCTGGAAGCCGTCGAGAATTCCTTCCGCCGCCTGGCCGAGGGCAGCGCCATTCTTCACGCACGCCAGCGGCTGCACCTGCCGGGTAAAAGCTATTTGCACTATCTGGCCGCGGGCGATTCGGCCGCCGGCTACATGGGACTGAAAATCTATACCAGTTCGCGCCAGGGGCTGCGATTTCTGATTCCGCTGTTCGCGGCGCAATCGGGCGATTTTGCGGCGCTAATCGAGGCTGGGTATCTTGGCCAGATGCGCACGGGCGCCGCCACGGGGCTCGCGACGCGACTGATGGCGCGCGAGGATGCGTCCATCGCGGCGATTATCGGCACAGGGTCTCAGGCGCGCACGCAAATCGAGGCTATCGTGCTGGTTCGCAAGGTCGAGGAGATTCGCGCGTATAGCCGAGACGCGCGCCGCCGCGAGCAATTCGCCGCGGAAATGACGGAGCGTCTGCGCGTGCCTGTTAAGGCGGTTTCGTCCGCGGAGGAGGCGGTTCGCGGCGCAGGCATCGTGATTACCGCGACGACTTCGGCGGAACCTGTGCTCGAAGAGCGCTGGATCGAGCCCGGGATGCACATCGCGGCGATCGGGGCCAATTTCGCGCACAAGCGCGAACTGGATGCCGCCGCCGTGAAGCGCTGCAACCGTATTGTGGCGGATTCGCGCGCGCAGGCGCGAGAGGAGGCGGGCGATTTGATTCAGGTCTTTGGGACCGATGATCGGCAGTGGGAATCGGTTGCGGAATTGGCCGAGGTCGTCACGGGCAAAATTGCGGGCCGCAAAAGCCCGGACGAGATCACGTTTTTCAAATCAACCGGCGTCGCGACGGAAGATATTGCCGTGGCCGCGCGCGTGTACGAAATTGCGCGGCGCCGCGGCATCGGCCGCCGCATGCCTGCCTCTGAATGGTAAGGAATCGCGCGGTGGAACTGAAGGGAAGGGGAGGAACCGCTCAGGCGCGCGCGCGTCGCAGCTTTTTTTCAAGTGCCGCGTGCAATCGCTGGCGGGTATCGGTGGGAAGCGGGGCGGGTTCGGAATTGCAGTAGATTTGAATGGTTTGCTTCGTCGTGTCCACCACCAGGCGACAATCCTTGCATTTGCCCAGGTGCTGTTCGAGCGCTTGCCGCAACATTGGATCGAGCGCGTCGTCCAGGTAATTCGTCAATTCGGTCACGATTGTTTTGCAATTCACGAGTTATCACTCCGCCGAAAATATCGGTTCAGCCGTTGGCGCAGCTTCAGCCGGGCACGCAGCAGCCTTGACTTGACGGCCGGCACCGAAAGCCCAAGGGCTTCGGCCGTTTCTTCCGTGGACAATTCTTCGATGTCGCGAAGCTGGAAGACGATTCGGAATGCTGGGTCGAGTTCCGCGATGTTGCTGGCCAGAATGCTCGAGAGCTCCGTCTGCTCGTAGCGCTGCTCGGGCGAAGGGCCCCAGTCCTCGACCTCGCGCGGCACCATGTCCTCGCCAGTATCCACGTCTTCGTCCAGCGAGATCTGGTTGGGGCGGCGCTTCCGCAGCTTCATCAGCGCCTGGTTCACGGCGATGCGCACGAGCCAGGTGTAGAAGCGCGAGTTGCCCTGGAATTCTCCCAGGTGTTCGTATGCCTTCAGGAACGCCTCCTGCATGGCGTCTTCGGCGTCTTCGCGGTTCTGGGTGATGTTCTGCGTCAGGCGGAAGATTTTGCGTTCGTAGCGGCCCACGAGGGTTTCAAACGCCGATACCTCGCCGGCCTTTGCGGCCGCAACGAGTTGCGGCTCGTCCTCGCGCACCACCTGCGAAGGCAGCGGATGCGCTTGCACCGGGTCCACTTTGGGTGAGCTCATCGAGTATTTTTCCATACGGAAGGGTAGCATAATTCGCGGCCGGCTGCGTTCCGCGTGACTTTTGTATCGCGGCCGATTCGGCCTGCTCGCGCCTCGGCAACGCGGCGGGCGCTCGCGCCATCGTAACTCGCTAGTGCTGCCGCTTGGGAACGTCGTAGAATGCCGGGGCAGCTTCACCCCTGGGTGCCGGAGACAACAGAGCCATGGCTGGCGAAGAGAAACACACCGGAGCATCCTCCGCGATTATTCTTGCGGCAGTGGTGGTGGTCGTGGCGGTTTACATGGTTACCTTCGGCCTGGGGACGCTCACCTGGGCCGGGGCGAAATGGACCGCGTCGGCCAATCCCTGGGTGCGTGAAGTGCCGCAGCCGCTGCCTGCGCCGCCGGTCGCGCCGCAGCCGCCCGAGGCAACAGCGAAGTCGAAATCGCCGCGGCATGCCGCAGCGCCGAAGGACGTGACGCTTTCCGCCTACGGCTACGAATTCACGACGCCCTGGGCGGTAAAATACACGACGACGGCGGATAAGCATGGCGGCACAGAATTCCGCTTCGATTCCGGGCAGATTATCTTTGTCTACGATCCCGAGGGCCAGGCCGACATGTTGAAGGCGCTGACAGACGTCACTTCGCCGCAGCATGACAAATTCCAGACGATTTTTGCCGGGCACGCGGTGAGTACGAATTACGCGCTCTATCAGGCGGTCTACGGAACCTCGCCTGCGCGCTTTTCGCCGTTTATGGGCGCGCAAGACGCCATTCGCCTGAACGTGCTGCTGAATTGGAAGCTTTCGTATGGCCGCGACGCCCGGCCGGGGCTCTATTCCTTTTCGTTCGCGAATGTTCGCGGACTTCAATTCGGGAATCCCGCGCAGGGTCGTGCGGTTGCCGTGCGCGCCTTCGACGATCACGATCACCAACTGCGCCTGTTTTTCACCGTTGCGGGTGGATCAAACGCGAAGCTCTCGCAGGACGAGATTTCGTCGGTGCTTGCTTCGCTGCGGATTGCGCCGCTTGCGGGGAGCTAGCGTTTCGTTCAGGAAGCCGCGACGCCCTGGCCCCGCAGCACCTTTTCGTAGAAGGATTCGTAGAGCGGGATAATGTCGTTCGCGCAGTACCGCCGGCGGGCGTTCACACGCGCCATGTGGCCCATCATGCGGCCGCGATCGGGCAGACTGAGGATATCGAGCGTGCATTTCGCCGCGGCGGCCACGTCGCGCGGCGGCACCAGATAACCGTCCACTCCATTCGTCACCACTTCGGGAACGCCGCCTACGTTCGTCGCCACAACCGGCACTTCGCACGCCATCGCCTCGAGCGCCGCAAGGCCGAAAGATTCCGTGTCGCTGGGGAGGAGAAACACGTCCGCGAGGCCGAGCTTTTCCTGCACGCGGTCCTGCTTGCCAAGAAAGAAGACATCGTTCATCAGCCGCTTTTTTCGCACAACGTATTCGGCCGCGCCGCGGTCCGGGCCATCGCCGATTAGAACCAGCTTTGCGGGCATTTTTTCGCGGACCAGGGCGAAAATCTCGACCGCGTCCGTGACGCGCTTTACGGGCCGAAAGTTCGAGAGGTGCATCAGGATAGGCTCGTCATTGGGCGCCCATTTCAGTCGCTGCGATGCGTCCTCCGAATGCTGATAGATATCGCAGTTGACGAAATTCGGGATCACTTCGATGGGCCGCTTGATCTCGAATTCCTGCACCGTGCGGTCGCGCAGGTAGCGGGAAATGGCGGTGACGCCGTCGCTCTGCTCGATGGAAAATTTCGTGATCGGCAGATAGCTGCGGTCATTGCCGACCAGCGTGATATCGGTTCCGTGCAGCGTGGTGATGCAGGGCAGGCGCCTGGGTGCGGCCATCATGCGGGCCAGCAGCGCGCTCACCGAATGCGGAATCGCGTAGTGAACGTGCAGCAGATCGAGCGCCGCTTCTTCGGCCACCTGCGTCATTTTGGTTGCGAGCGCCAGCGTGTAGGGCGGGTGGTCAAATAGCGGATAGGTGGTGACTTCCACTTCGTGAAAAAATATGCGATCCGCTTCAGCCGTCAGGCGGATGGGCATGGCGTAGCTGATGAAATGGACTTCGTGCCCGCGCGCGGCAAGCTCGATGCCCAGTTCGGTGGCTACCACCCCCGAACCCCCATACGTGGGGTAGCAGGTGATTCCTATCTTCATAGGTTCGCAAAGGACTACGCTGCTCCGCGCCTGCAAGCCGAATGGGGGCTTCCGGCGCGTTCCGCCGCGCGTGCTACTGGCCGGCGTTACTGGCCGTTGGTGCCGCCGAGCGCCGCTTCGTCACCCTCTTTGTAGAGATATTTGATGCTGTGCTTATAGACGAGCAGGTTCGGGCTGCCGTAGCGCGTCAGCTTGATGCAATCGCGATCGTACCATTCCACCGTGCCGCGCAGCACTTCGCCATCGCTCAGCACCACGGCCACGGGAGTCCGCGCCTGCATCTGCTTCACGAAGTAAAAGTTCTCCGCGCTTGTCTGTTCGGGCGGCGCGGGTTTTTTCCGCTGCGGGGGCGCGACGGCCTGGGGCTGCGGTTGCGGCGGGCGCGGAGGATACTGCTCCTTCACGTCCGTAAGAGTCGGACGGAATAATTTCCGGTTCACCATGAGTGCTCCTTCGAAAGGAAGCCGAAATTCCATTTCTTATGACTGCGGTCGAGCCGATTCGGTTGCAAAGCACGCGAAGATTTTTTTCGTGCCGCTTCAACGTGCCGCCAGCGACACAAGCAGGGCGTCCAGGCTGGATTGCCGCCCGATATTTCGTGCGAGGCCGCTTTTGAGGCGATCCAGTTCTTCCGTGGCCCGCACAACCCAAGCGAAGTTGACCTTCCGTGCGAGGCCTTCGATCTCGCGCGTCAGATCGGGATTGCAAGGAAGACTGCTCGCGGCGCCCTGAGAGACTTCGAGCAGGTCTGTAAGCAAACTATAGAACACCTCCAAAAGGTTTTCAAACGATTCCTTCTCCTGCTTCGCGAATTGCGCTGTGGTCGCGAAGATATCTTTGTATCCTTTTCCGGCGGCCGCCTGCTCGATCAGGCGCAGCGCCGCGCCGCGGAGCCGCCGCGACTCGCCGAGGTCGAGCGCCAGCGCCACGCCCGGACTGCCCCCCGAAAGACGCGCCGCCAGTTTCCGGCCGTCCGGCTCGGCATGGCCCCGCTCCTTCAAAAGCTTCTCGATGTCGCTTGCCGGCGCCGGCGCAAAATGGAACTGCAAGCAGCGCGAACGGATCGTCGCACCCAGCGAATCGGGCGAAGGGGCCAGCAAAATCAGCGTGGTAAATTCCGGCGGCTCCTCGAGAACTTTCAGAAACACGTCGGCGTCGGTGCGGCGCATCGTATCCGCGCCGTCCAGAATAAAGATGCGCCGGCGGCCCTCCGGATGGAAATAGGCGGCGCGCTGCACAGCGCGCAATTGCCCCATGCGAATCATGGGACGCGCCACCGGCTCGTACGGCCGGACGGGATCGGGGACCAGCGCCCACACGTCGGGATGCGTCTGCACGATCAGCGGCATTCGTTCGACCGTTGCGGCGTCCGCATTCTCGCCGCGTTCAAGGAGTCCCGCTTCGACAAGCGCCGGCGTATCCGCCAGGAGCCCGATTCGCAGGCAGTGCGGGCATTCGCCGCAGAAATCGTCGCGCAGGCGTTCGCAAGTCGCAGCCTGTGCGAAAAAGCGCGCGAGGGTGTACTTGCCCACGCCGCGCGGCCCGGTGAAGAGCAGCGCGCTCGGCACGCGGTCGCGCCGCAGCATCGCGCGCAGTGCATTTACAATCCGCTCGTTGCCCAGAAATGCGTTGAATCCCATGCGATCAGCCCCTGGGGCGCGCGCCCGCAAGCACGCGTTCGTCCACGACGGCCAGAACCTCCCGATGAATTTCGTCCGGGGGGCGCAGCCTTTGCGCGTGCTCGTCGAAGCATTCGATTCGCGCCCAACGCGCATCGCGCGAGAGGTCGTCGTAGATCGCGAGTGCCGCGCGCAGGTGAGCGGCATCCGCTTCCTGAATATCTCGCCGCAGTTGCGTATATTCGCGGGGCGCCTTCTGGGCGATCAGGTGCTGTGCTTCCTCAGCGGGCACGCGGAGGTAAATCGTCATGTCTTCCGCCGGGAGCCCGTATACCTCGTATTCGAGCTTTCGCACCCAGGCGAAAAATACCTCGCGGCGCTCCGCCGGCATTCGCGCGCCCTGGTGCGCAAGGTTGGAAGCGACGTAGCGGTCGGCCAGGAGAATCTTTCCCTGCGCGAGATCGGATTCGCACCTTTCTTTTGCCTCCAGGCGATCCCCCGCGTAGAGCAGCACGGAAAAGTGCGGGTCCACGGCGTCCAGCGGGCCGAATGCGCCGTTCAGGAATTGCGCGGCCATCTGGCCGAAAAAGCCGGAATAGTTTGGGAAGCTGAGCCTGGTAAACGGGAGCTTGCGGGCTTCGAAGGCGCGCGCGAGGAAATCGAGCTGCGTGCCTTTCCCCGAGCCATCAATCCCTTCGAGGACAATTAATTTTCCGCGCGGCGACATGGAACTGCGGCCAGTCTAGCACAGCGGCGTTGGCTCTCGCTCCAGCGCGCGCCGCCGACTTCGACGCTCGCGATGCATTCTTGCGCTTTGCGTGCTGCGTCGTAAGATGGATATGTGGCTGCGGCACGAGAAATTCGGCGTGCGTATCGAGCGCCGTTCGTCGCGCCCTGGCCTGCACGCATTCGGCACTCCATAAAATCATTTTCGTTCGAGGTGCATCGTGAAAGCCATTGCCGTAACCCCTGGAACCGCCGGCTCGCGTTTGGTGGACCGTCCCGAGCCCGCCGTATCTGCTGATGACGACGTAAAACTTCGCGTGCTGCGCGTGGGAATCTGCGGCACCGATCGCGAGGAGGTTTCCGGCGGACGCGCGCTTGCCCCTGCCGGTCAGAAAGAATTGGTGATCGGCCACGAGATGTTTGGCCAGGTGGTTGGGGTGGGCGCGAAGGTGGCGCGCGTGAAGCCCGGCGACTATGCGGCGTTTACCGTGCGGCGAGGCTGCGGCAAGTGCTCCTCCTGCCAAATGAATCGCTCGGACATGTGCGAGACCGGCCAGTACACCGAGCGCGGCATCTGGGGACGCGACGGCTACGAAGCGGAATACGTGGTGGACAAGGAGCAATACGTCGTCAACGTTGCCGCCGAGCTGGCCGCAGTCGGCGTGCTGATCGAGCCGCTCTCCATCGTTGAAAAGGCGATAGACGAAGCCCTGCGCTTACAGGTCACGCGGCGGCCCGATGCCGCGACGATTCCGGATTGGCTTGTGAACCGGCGCTGCCTTGTGGCGGGGCTCGGTCCCGTCGGCCTGCTCGCCGCGCTCGTGCTGCGGCTTCGCGGCGGCGCTGTGCACGGTCTCGACGTGGTTGACGAGGCCAGCGCCAGGCCCGAGTGGCTCAAGCAGATCGGGGGAAAATATATTGACGGCCGCAAAGTCAAAACCCAACAGATCGCGGAGGCCGTCGGTCCGATGGAGTTCATCTTCGAAGCCACCGGAATCGCTTCGCTGGAATTCAACTTGCTCGAGGCGCTCAGCCTGAATGGCGCCTATGTCCTCACCGGCATTCCGGGCGGTGACCGGCCGATTCAGGTCCCCGGCGCGACGCTGATGCGGCAACTTGTGCTGCGGAATCAAGTGATGCTGGGCAGCGTGAATGCCGCGCGCGGCCATTATCAAATGGCGGCGGATGATCTGGAACAGGCGCACCTGCGCTGGAGCAGTCACATCGCCAAGTTAATCACGCATCGGCATGCCCGCGACCAGGCCGCGGGTCCACTGGCGCATCATCAGCCCGACGCGATCAAGGAAGTGGTCGAATGGGCGTGATCTGGTTCGGCGGCGCGCTTATAAATCCCGGTCAATGAAGAGAAAGTACGAGGACGACCACAGCGCGGTGGGAATCGTCGCCTGCGGCCGGCACGTGAGAATAATCTTGAACACGTCATTTTCCGCGGCTAGTCCATCGAGGAAAGCGCCGCCCTTCGCCGACGTATCCGGCTGCACGAGGGCCAATTCGCGCAGCGCCGCGTAGATCGTCTCGCCCGCGGGCGCCATCGCGGTGGCGAAGTGGTCGGTGCGAAACTGCATCACCGAATTCATTTCATGGAAATGCCATGCGATCGCCGCAGCCATCGAGACGGCGCGCTCGAAT
>DATNDJ010000023.1:0-2678 GCA_035553255.1 Candidatus Acidiferrales bacterium
TCACTCGCGTTTACTTACCGCCGCCGAGGGTGAATTGGTAACTGCGGAAGGACCCGTCCTTTACCTCGATCGGGCCATTCCATTGCAGCGCCCCTTTTGATATCTGCACGGTGTGGCTTCCAGGCGACAGTTCGAACAGAGCCGGAGTTTTCTTGCTCTGTTCCTTACCATCGATCGTGATCGTCGCACCTTGTGGATTTGAATTCAGGCTGATCGAGCCGGTGATCTTTTCAAGAGTCATGAACAGGTCGGCTTGGCCTGGGGTCGTGAAGATCTTCTGCATAACGCGGTAACCGTCGGCGTTCGCCGTCAGCGTGTGGCGTCCTGGGGGCAAATTCAACATGCAGGGCGTGGTGCAGCTCAAATCGGGCGCGCCGTCCACGGCAACCTGCGCCCCAGGAGGAACCGAGATCAACTGAACGGCGCTAGTGCCTCCGCGGGTCTGCTTTGGCGCTGTAGCCGCTTCCTCGCCCGCGGGATGCGTGGAACCTTGTCCCGCCTGGGTTTCCTTAGCGGCTTGCGCGGAGTTGGCTTCAGAGGGCGCGGGGCTGGGTTTCGATGCGGGCGGCACGGCTGACGCCGTTGCCGGGGTTGCCGTCGCGGCGCTGTTCTGCGCTCCCGCGTTGGGCGCTTTTTGCGGCGCGCTCGACGATGGCGCCGGCGTGGTTGGCTGTGCTTCCTTCGGTAATGCGGGTACAACGGCCGTAGGGTTAGCTGACGCCGTTTGTGCGGGCGCGTGGGAATACTTATGCTCGATCAGGAGCGCCAGACCAATCAACCCGATCACCACCAGCGCCCAGAGCAGGCCGCGCATTAGGCCGCCGCCGCCACCTTCACGGCGCGGACGCCCTTCCTCTTGAGCGCGGCGTTCGGCAATCCGGCGGGCCACGGGATCCGGCAAAGATGCAGCCGCCGCAACCGGAGTGGCAGGGGGGTGAGGCGGCGGAGGCGGTGGGGGCGGAGGCGTGGGGGCCTTGGGCGGCGGAGGTGGAACCGGCTTCACATCAACCGGTTCACGCGCGGACACCTTGCCGGAAGCCGTATCCGTAACTTTCGGTTCGGGCGCTTTGGCTGTCAGCACCGCGTCGGCCACGGTCGGCAGGTCCTGGCTACTACCGGGCGCTATTGGGATCCAATCCGGCTTCTTCCCGCAAGCTGCGACGAGTTCCGCCACAAATTCCTGGCAAGTGGGATAGCGGTCGTTCGGAGCTTTGGCGAGCCCTCTCCGGAGCACCGCCTCGACCTCGTCCGCCAACGTCGGATTCAAACGCTGGGGCGCGACGGGATCTTCGCGCACAATCTTGTAAAGCAGCGTCGGGAGGTAATCGCCCGAGAACGGTTTCTCGCCGGTCAGCACCTCGTAAGCGATCACGGCGAGCGAAAATTGATCGGCGTGCCCGTCGACGGCCTGACCCTGCACCTGTTCCGGGGACATGTAGCTGGGCGTTCCCATAATCGCCCCGCTCTGCGTCATCTGCTGCGATACGATTTTCGCGACGCCGAAATCCGTGATTTTCGCCTGGCCATCTTCGTGGACCAGAATATTCGCGGGTTTGATATCGCGATGAACGATACCTTTTTTGTGCGCGTAATCCAGACCGGCCGCGGTCTCGGCAAAAATCTCCAGCAGCTTTTGTTTTTCGACGTGGTGGGCCGACAAGACTTTTTCAAGCGATGGCCCGTTCACGAACTCCATGAAAATATACGCCAAGCCACTTTCTTCGGCGATGTCGTATATCGTGACGATGTTGGGATGCGAGAGAATGCCAGCCGATTGCGCCTCGCGAAACAGGCGCTCACGGAGCCGCTCGCGCTCGGCTTCTTCGGTTAAATCGGCCAGTTTGATCGATTTAATCGCTATAATTCGGCCGATAGCAGGGTCTTGCGCGCGGTAAACTACACCCATCGCGCCTCTCCCTACTTCGCCTAAGAGTTGATATCGGCCAATCTGATTCACGAATGCCGATATTGTAACCTATCCGCCCGCGAAGGCTTCGGAGAGCGAAGCCGCGGCAGGCGCAAATTCCGGAAGATCGGCCGAGCGCCGCGATACTCGTTGGAGTGCGTCGGCCGCTTCCGTCTTCCGTCCGGCCGCGAGATGGACACATGCCAGCGCTAAATCGGCGGTACCCGAGTAAGGATCCAGGCGTCTGGCGAATTCCGCTTCCCGCTGGGCGCTTTCGAGATCGCCTTGAGAGGCCAAGTGCGCCACGTAGGCAACGCGCGCGATCGTATGTTCCGGGTTGCGCAGCACCGCCCTCTTCAACTCCCGCTCAGCCATCTCGGCGTTGCGTGCCAGAATCGAGGAGACACCGTCGAGCAAGGAGCCATTTGCGCCGTTCGCTGTCGCTTTACGATTTAGGCCGATAAGGCAGCAGATGGCTAGCGATTCCGTGATTGGCCATGCCAGCTCGGACGGTAGAAGGGATCTCGCGCCAGTTTCCACGAGCGGCACGTAGCTGCCTTTACGCAATTTGATGCGGATACGGTCGTTGATTCCCTCCGCCGCATAGTACTCCTGTAGCTTTCCGCGAAGGCGCCGAGCCTCCACGCGCACGATCGAATCGACACGCGGGTCGAAGGAGTCCACGCGTCCGAATACTTCGATGCCGATCACGTACTCCTTCAGCCGATGCTGCCGTCCAGCGAGGCTTTCCTCAACGACGAATTCGAGAAAG
>DATNDJ010000024.1:0-84718 GCA_035553255.1 Candidatus Acidiferrales bacterium
AATATGCGGCGGAGGAACCATTTCGGCCCCTGCATCTGTTGTCGCGCACGTAGACTAATCGTACGGTCGGTGTGTGGGGTGCGGTAGCGAAAGAGAACCCAAGCAAAAAAGCCCCCAACGCCCGCCATCGGCACCACCGACCGGCGGGTTTTTAGTTTCTCGGAGCCACGGGGAGCGCCCAGCAAGGAGACGCCATGATGGACGCGGCAGCGGTCGCCGCCCGGCACACGCCGGAAGCTATCGCGGAAGAAATCGGAATTTTCGAGCAAAAGATCGGCCAGCTCGAGCGCGGCGAAATTAACGAAGACGATTTCCGCCGTTTCCGCCTCAAGCACGGCATTTACGGCCAGCGCCAGCCCGGCTTTCAAATGGTGCGCGTGAAGTGCCCCTCTGGCGTCCTGCCCCCTGCCGCACTTCGCTGCCTCGGCGGTATCGCTCGCGATTTTGGCACGCCCCAGCGCGGCCACGTCACCACCCGCGAGAACGTCCAATTCCATTTCGTCAAGCTGCGCAACGTCCCTGAAATTATGCGCCGCATCGCCCTCGCGGGCCTCACCACCCGCGAAGCCTGCGGCAACACGATTCGCAATATCACTGCCTGCCCGCTCGCCGGCGTTTGCGGAGACGAGGCCTTCGACGTCACCCCCTACGCCCTGGCCACCACTCGGTTCTTCCTCCGCCATCCCGAATTTCACGAACTCCCGCGCAAATTCAAGATCGCCTTTTCCGGCTGCGAGGACGATGGCAATTGCGCCGTCGCCGCCATCCACGATGTCGGCCTCATCGCGCGCGTCCGCGATGGCAAGCGCGGCTTCCGGGTTCTTGTCGGCGGGGGCTTGGGCAGCCTTCCCACCGAAGCCGCCACGCTCACCGAATTCCTGCCCGCCGAAGAACTCCTTCCCACCATCGAAGCGGTTCTGCGCGTCTTCAACGAGTGCGGCAATCGCAAAAATAAGATGATGGCCCGCATGAAATTCGTTCTGCGCGCTAAGGGAATCGAGGAATTTAAGCGCCTCGTCGCCGAAAAGCGGCCCCTATGCACCGCCCCCGTCGGGGAGCAAACCTGGGCTTCGCCCTTCGAGCAGCCGCTCGTCAATCTCGATCCCGCGCCCGTCAATCTTGATGGCGCGGCCGCCGATTACGAGCGCTGGAGCAGCCACAATCTCCGCCCGCAGCCCCAGCCCGGCTACGCCGTCGCCTGGATCAAGCTCACCTCCGGCAACGTCAGCGCCGAGCAGTTCTATGGCCTCGCGGATCTACTCGATAAGCTCCACCTGCCCGGCGCACGCATCGCGATTTCGCAGGACCTCGTGATCCCCTGGGTTCCCGTCCATCTTTCGCGCGCCCTCTTCCTCGGCTTGCGCGAACTCGACCTCGCCGCACCCGGCGCCCTCACGATTGCCGATGTTACCGGCTGCCCGGGCGCCACCACCTGCAACCTCGGCATCACGCGCTCCCTCACCCTTTCCGAAGTCTTGGCCCAGGAATTCGCGCCCGAAACCGATCCCCTCGTCCAGCAGATTCGGATCAAGATCAGCGGCTGCCCCAATTCCTGCGGCCAGCACCATATCGCCGATCTCGGCCTTTATGGCAATGCGCGCAAGGTCGGCCCGAAGCAGGCCCCCTACTATCAGCTCATGATCGGCGGCCGAGTGAATGGAGGCGCCCATTTCGGGCGCCAGCTCATGCCCATTCCCGCGCGCCGCGTTCCGCAGGTCTT
Organism: Candidatus Acidiferrales bacterium; assembly: GCA_035553255.1. Lineage (GTDB taxonomy): Bacteria > Acidobacteriota > Terriglobia > Acidiferrales > UBA7541 > Palsa-295. The sequence goes on from DATNDJ010000024.1 coordinate 1,721, forward strand.
CCGCGCGGTCATCGAGCTCTATAAATCGCAGCGCCAACCCGGCGAGACCTTCCTGGCCTGGGCGGACCGCACGCCCGACGCGGCCCTCGTCGCCGCGCTCGCGCCTCACGCCAAGGCCGAACCTTCCGAATCCGACATCTACATGGACTGGGGCGACACCGAGACCTACTCGCTCAAGCTAGGCCGCGGCGAATGCGCCGCTTAGTCGCCACCGCCTTCAATAGCACGATGCTGCAAATGCGCCCGGGCTCGTCAGGGCACGGCCTGCCTGCCGGAGGCACGGCTCGCCTGCCGCGGATGGGTTTCAACCGTGCCGTAGATCCAGCAAAATGAGTCCCGTTTAGCGGCTGAGGGCTCGGGCTTAGCCTTTCAGCAACCTGCTAAGCGCCCGCCATCACCCTCGGACGCCTCCGCGCCCTGGCTCCTGCGCAACCTCAGGCTCAGCCCACTCCCCGCGTCGCCCGCACCAAAAGCGGCCCTCATTCTGAACCGATCCGATGAGGATCGGTGAAGAATCTCAACTCATCCTCACGTACAGCGTAACCATGCAGGCATCCCGGCCACCCCCACTTTTGGGATTTCTGTTGACTTTCTCGTTAAGGTATGCTACCAATTACGATGGCGGATTTCTCGCCAGAGAGAGGAGGCGGCAAGTGCTCCCAGAACAATCGCCGGGCGGCCGGTCGGCTAGTCACTCAACACTAGCCACTAGCCGCTCTCTTTTTCTAATCTACGGTACGGGGATTAGAAACCGGCTTAACTCCTTTCCCTGCACCATAAATTCCGTTCTAATCTACGGTAACCCGCTCGCCCAGGAATTATGTTGCGTCCAGTCCAGGGCAGGTCACGCCGCCTGCTGCCCCAGAATCCGCACCTGCTTCAAGGCGTCAGCGAGCGAGGTGCACAGGTGATCGTGATCCAAGATGCCGATCCGGTCTCGCGCCTCGTCGAGGCTCCCCGAAAATCGCCACAGCCCCACGATCACGTGCGCATCCGGATGCCGGCTTTTCACCAGCTTATAGAACGAGCGCGCGTGGTTCAGCGAAAAGGGCGGCACGGCGGAGACGCAGATCACCGCGGCGCGCGCGGCAATGATCCGCTGAATCGTTTGCTCCTTATTGCCCCCTGCGACGAGCTCGATGCGTTGCTCGGCCCGGCTCGCGAGATGCACCAGCATCAGCGCGGCGATCTCGTCCATTTCGTCCTCGGCGGGTGCGATGATCGCCACGGATTGCGCCTGCGCGCCGGCCGGCTCGTGCGAGGCAAACCTGCCGGAAAAGGAATCCCCGGCCCCAGCGGTTTGCCGGCCGGAAAAATGCGGGTCGGTCTCGTCAATCAGATCGCGGATATTCTGAAAGAGCGCAGCTTCGCGGGTTGTCCCGATATCCTCCCGCCGCCGGTCGTGCTCGGCAAGGATCAGCACCGGAATCATCACGGAATCGTAGAAATCTTCGAGCGAATGCGTGCGGATGTGCTCCTCGGCGATTTCGCGCGCCTCCTCGGGATCATCGGCAAGCAGCCGCTGATACACCTTGGCCTCCGCCGGCAACACGTTTTCATCCCCGAAAAGCACAGTGACGAATTCGAGCTGCGGCACGTATTTGCCGAACGCCACCAGGCACACCGTCAGCGGCGTGGAAAGCAGCAATCCCACTGGTCCCCACAGGATGGTCCAGAACACCGCTGCCACCAGAATGGCAAGCGGGGTGAGCCCCGTCTGCGAGCCGTAGAGGGCAGGCTCGATGAAATAGGCCGTCGCGATTTCGATGATCACGTAGAGGATGATCACCAACAGCGGCTGCTTCCAGCCCGGAAACGCGCCCAGCGAAAGCAGCGTGGGCAGCGAAGCCGCGATCAGCGGTCCGATATAAGGAACGTAGCGCAGCAACCCGGAAAGCACGCCCCAGAGCAGCGGGTTGGGCACACCGATAAATTTCAACCCCAGGCCGACCAGACAAGCGTAAGTGATGTTCACTATCGACTGATACAGCAGATAGCGGCTCACGCGCCGCGCCGCTTCGTCCACGGCTTGTGTGGTTCGGCTTAATCGCCCCTGTCCCGCCAGCCGCAGGATGCGGTTTCGCAGGCTTTCGCGGTTCAGCAGCATGAATATGGAAAATATGATCACTAGGCCGATGGTGCTAACCGGGCCGAGAATCGGTCCGAGGACGCTCGAGAGCAGCGAAAAAGGGCTGGAATGAGATTCGATCACGAAGAGAGGATGGGAGTTATTCTGCGAAGATTCCGCCCCGCCTTCGCCCGCGTTCGCGTTGGTCTCGCCCCCGGAGGCAGTGGCCGCCTCGCCGCCAATTTGCTTCAGCGTGTTTACGGCGTTCTTCAGCTCGCCGGACCGGAGAACGTCAATTTTCTTTTCGATGTTGTGCTGGTAACTCGGAAATTTTCCGGCGACGCCGATCACCTGTCGCGCAACCACGTATCCAATCGCGCCCACCACGCTGATGAAGATCAGCCCCACCACCACCACGGAAAGCGTTCTGCCAAGATGATATTTTTCCAGCCAACCGGCCAGGGGACTGAGAATGAACGAGAGAAGAACGGCGAGCGCCAGCGGGATGAAGACCTCGCGCGCGAAGTACAGCGTCGCCACCAGGAGAATGATGGTGACCAGCGGAATTAGTGCGCGCGTGCTCGGAGGGGCATACGGGCGAGCCATTGTTAGCCAATCGGCCGAGGCCGAATTGTGCGCTGACTATCGAGCGGTAGCGGCACGAGCGGAAAGGCGCTCTTCGGGAAAGGGCACGTGATGCGCCGGGCGATTCCGATCATCGTGCTTGGCCTGGATGACCATCCACTCGACGTCGGTGGGCCGGCACGGGGCGGCAATCACGTCGAACGCGCCCAGGCGAATCGCTTCGAGGTATTCGTCCCAATCGGCATGCCGCGAGGTGATCACCACGCGCGCCTTGCTCCGGGTAGTGCGGCAGGCGCCCAGCAAGTCGCGATAATCGCCGTCGGAAAGGCTGCGGTCGCAGAAGATGAGGCCGACGTTTTCCGCCGCCACGATCTGTTCGCATTCATGCACCGAGGAGGTGCAAATCGGATCAATACCCTGTTCGCGCAAAATACCGGAGAGGGCGCGCCGGCCTTCCAGATCGCAAGATGCCACTAGAACCTGCCACGGAATCATCATGAGCCCCCCTCGCGCTGCCGGCTAGCCTCGTCTCCTACGCGGAACATAGCGGGAACCTGCTACCGCTCACAATCCCAAGGAGCCCGGAAAACCCTATGGGAATTCCCTGTAGGGAGCATCGAAACCGATTGTTTATAAAGAGCTTTTCTGGTCCCAACAAGGCCGGTAAAAACTACGCCACCCGAAGCGGAACGTGCGTATACCCGAAGTTTTCTCGCCCTGGGAAGCGAAGACGGATTCTAAGCCCGGGCCGCGTGTATTCGCAAGGGAAGTAATATTCACGCCGCGCGCGTTCGGCGCGGGCCGTCAGCGATTCTTCCATTTCGGCGCCCGCTTTTCCACCAGCGCGCGGACCCCTTCCTGCGAATCCTCGAGGTCGGCCAACTCGTTGAGGAAAACCTTCATGGAATTGCGAACGCCATCGCGCAAAGGCAGGCCTAGGCTGCCGAGAATAGCCTTTTTCGCCATGGTCAGCACCGGCCCGGATTGCCCACAAACCTTAGCGATGATTTCGTCCACCTTGGCCGGCAGCTCGCTTTCGGGAACGAGCCAATTCACCAACCCGAGTTCCAGTGCGCGCTCGGCGCTGATGGCTTCGCCGGTCAGAACCAGTTCGAGCGCGAGCTTCGGGCCAAGAATCGAAGGCAATATCGCCGCTGCGAGCGGCGGAAACACCCCAAGCTTAATTTCAGGCTGGGCGAAGCGCGCGCGGGGCGTGGCGATCACCAGGTCGCCAAGAGCGGCCAATTCGGCGCCCCCGCCGAAGGCAGGGCCGTTCACCACCACCAGCACGGGCTTCGACGTGTCCAGCATCGCGGTGAAAGCCGCGTGAAACGATTCGAGCAGCTGGAAGATGCGGCGCTGCGTGTATTCGCCAAGTTCGATGCCGCCGCTGAACGCTTTTCCGGCGGAATCGAGGACGATGAGCTTTACCGAGCGCTCTTCGCCGATGGCGTTGATCCCGGCAGCCAACTCGGTCAGCATGCGTTCGTTCAGCAGGTTATGCTCGGGACGATCGAGCGTCAGGTGGGCGATGCCTCCCTCGACGTGGAATTTCACGTGTTGAAAATCCGCGGGCTTCACCGCGACAAGCGTGACCGAGCCGAAAATGCCGGGACTGCCGCGAAGATCAATGGCCATGGTCGCTCCCTGAAAAAGCCGAGCTTAGACGGTTTCCTTCCCGGAGGCCACGCGGATTCCGAGGCCACACACACAAAGCGGCAACGCGAGCGGTGAATCGCTAGCGCGTGTTAGGGGAAAGTTTCGGTTCGACCGAGACGAGATTCGCCTGGCGATCCAGCGAATCGCGAACGCGCCGGGCCAGTTCGCGCGGGGAATAAGGCTTCTGAAGCACGGGCAGGCCCTGCTGGCGCACCTTTTCCAGCATCGCCATATCGGCGCTGTATCCGGTGGCGAAGATTACGGGCAGGCCGGGCTTGCGCTTGGCGATGCGGGCGTAGATTTCGGGGCCACTTAATTTGGGGAGCACGACGTCCAGCAGCGCCAGGGAAATGCGGCACTCATGCTTTTCGAATTCGCGCACGGCCTGCTCGCCGTCGCAGGTGGAGAGCACCTCGTATCCAAGATGCGTCAGCGTCTCGAGTGCGAGTTGCCGCAAGCCTTCGTGGTCTTCGGCGACGAGGATCGTTTCGGTGCCGCCCTGAATGGGGCGCGAATCCTCGGGCGGCCGCGCCGATTGCGAGGGATCGGTGCTCAGCGGCAGGTAGACGCGAAACGTGCTGCCTATTCCCAATTCGCTATAGACCTGCACAAATCCGCCGTGCTGCCGCACGATGCCATAGACGGTTGCCAAACCCAGGCCCGTGCCCTTGCCGAGTTCCTTCGTAGTGAAGAAGGGTTCGAAGATGCGGTCGAGCGTCGCGGCGTCCATTCCCGTGCCGGAATCGCTCACGCACAGAACGGCGTACGAGCCGGGGCGAATCACGGGCTGGAATGCGCAGAACTGCTCGTCCACCGCGGCGTTCGAGGTCTCGATGATCAGCGAGCCGCCCTGCGGCATCGCATCGCGCGCGTTGATGCACAGATTCATCACCACCTGCTCGATCTGGGTGGGATCGGCGCGCACCACGGCAAGGTCCGGGGCAAGCGATGATTTGATTTCGATGTTGCTGCCGATCACTTTTTCCAGCAGGCTCAGCGTCTCATTGACGGTCTGGTTCAGGTCAATATTGCGCGGTTCCAGAATCTGCCGGCGGGCAAACGCAAGCAACTGGCGAGTGAGCGCCGCCGCACGTTGCGCCTGCTGGCGAATTTTTTCGAAGCGGCCGCGCAGCCGGGCGTCTGTGGTTTCGTCCATGCCGAGGTCGGCCCAGCCGAGGATTGCGCCGATCATATTGTTGAAGTCGTGCGCGATGCCGCCGGCAAGCTGGCCGATGGCTTCGAATTTCTGCGCTTGCAGCAGTTGCTTCTCCAGCGCCATTCGCTCGGTCACGTCTTCCACGATCACTTCGGCGCATTCCTGTTTGCTCTCCGGGTCCTTCGCTGGGCGTCCGCTCAGCCGCGCGTGAATGATCGAACCGCCGCGGCGCTTCCATTCCACTGTTGCGTCAATGCGCCCTGCGCGCGCGTAATCGGCAATCACGGCGGCGCAGGCCGCTGGATCGAGATACAGCTCCGCGATATTGGAAATCGCGAGCACCTCTTCCGGGGAATCGTAGCCCAGCAGTTGAACGAGCGCGGGATTCACATAGAGGATGCGCCCCTGCGCCGTAGCCCAATAAATTCCGTAGGTGGCGTTGTGCACCAGGGCGCGGTAGCGGGCCTCGCTTTCGCGCAGCGCGGCCTCGGCGCATTTGCGCTCGGTGATATCCATGATGCTGCCGCGAACCAGGCGCCGCGCCGGCGAGGCGAGGCCAACCAGGTGCACCTCGGCCGGAAATTCGTCGCCCTGCGAATTGCGATAGTTCCACTCGAAATGAGGGGCGGCGCCGCGCAGCGTCTTCTCCACGGATTCTCGCGCGGCTTCGCGGGAATTTCGCCCGTCCGGCTGCACCGCGGGGCTGACGTCCTCGAAGCCGCCGCACATCAGTTCGTCGCGCGTCAGCCGGAAAAGACGCAGGGCATTATCGTTGCAATCCACGAAGGTGCCGCAGTCGGCGTCGAAGAGCACGATGGCTTCCGGGGCGTGCTGCACGAGCGTGCGATAGTGCTCTTCGCTTTCGCGCAGCGCGTCGAGCGCCCGCAGTTCGGCCTGCCGCAGCGAGCGCTCCTCTCTCGCGCGCCGCAGGGCCATGGGCAGGCGCGCAAGCTGGTCCTTTAGCACGTAATCGGTCACGCCCAGCTTGATGCACTCGACCGCGAGTTCGTCGCCGAGCGTGCCGGTCAGAAGGATCAGCGGAACGTCCCGGCGAATATTTCGGACGTCGGCGAGCGCGTCCATTCCGGTCCAACTCTTCATCCTGTAATCGGAAAGCACCACGTCCACGGGCTGCTCGCGCAGCGTGCGCACGAATTCCTCGCGCGTCGAGGCGGTGAAGGTGCGCAGCGGCAGGTCGGATTTCTTCAGTTCGTGGAGGCAGATTTCGATGTCCGCCGGATCGTCGTCGGCGATTAGGACGTGAAGGATCTCCTCAGGGCCGGGGGCGTCTTTGGATGTAGGCCGCGGCACGGGGGTCGAGCTTTCCAGCCCATAATCCTCGATTTGTCCAAACCCGCTCATCGTACGATCTCTGGCCATGGCGATCCTGCGCGAAGCCCCTGTGGAACGTGCCCCTGCATCTCCGCTATCGGCACTTTGCGGACAAGCCCTACGGCAAAATTGATGCAGAGCAGGCAGAAGGTAACGGCCGAATTTTGTCACTTTGCATGAGAAGAATTTAATCTGCGCATTCCGCCGCCGCGCTTCATGGCCCGCGCGGCCCGCTGCCTTAGCGCGAAGGCGCTGTGATATTCTTGGCCATCGCAAAGGGAGGCCCGGATGGGCTACATCGAACGAATTCAGTCTGACCTGACGGCAGCGATGAAGGGAAAGGACGAGCTGCGGCTCAGCGTGCTGCGCATGGTGAAAAGCGCGCTGAAAAACAAGGAAATCGAAAAGATGCGGCCGCTCGACGACATGGAATCGCTCCAGGTGCTGCAAACCCTCGTCAAGCAGCGGCGCGAATCCGCCGAGCAATTCACGCGCGGCGGTCGTCCCGACCTGGCCGATAAAGAGAGCAAGGAAATCGGGATGATCGAGGCGTATCTGCCCGCGGCGCCCAGCGACCAGGAAATTCGTCAGGCCATCGAGGCTGCTATCTCCGAGGAAGGCGCGGACTCCCTGAAGCAGATGGGCGCGGTGATTAAGGCTGCGCGAGGGAAGCTCGAAGGCAAGACGGTAGACGGCAAGCTGCTCAGCGATCGCGTCCGCGAGCGGCTTACGAAGTAGTTATTCGATCAACGCCCAGCAGGCAAAAAGGAAGCCCGTCAGCGATTGCGGCGGGCTTCCGGCATTCAGGCGCGAGATTCGGCGGTCGCGCCGCCTGTTTCAGCGGTTACCGATGATCATGGTCGTGGTCGCGATCCTTCTTCTTATTATTGTCGCGGTCCTGGTCCCCGTGGTTATGGCGCCACGTCCAGTATTCCCGCTGTTCGTCACCGCTGCGCTTGCGGAAATCCTTGTGGTCGCGGTGCGTGTCGTTTTCCCACTGCGTATAGAAAACCACCTCATTCTGATTCCACTGATGATAATCGTGATGGTCCTGATCGTAGACGCGGTAAGAACTCCGTTCGGCGCATCCGGTGATCGCAACGGGCGCCGCGATGACAGCAAGAAACAAAAGGGAGCCGAGGAGCCGCTGGAACTGCTTGTAGAAGGTGTGCATGACGAGCATCTCTCCTTAGGCGGGCAATTCTGATTATAGCGCTCTGGAGGGCGTGGCCGTGAGCCGCCCACCCCGCGCCCCAGGCCCTCGATTGACCCGCTGTGCTGCCCTGCTGTTTGGTTTGACAATGTACAAACCGCCCGCGTATCATTTCCTCGATGCGGCATCGAGCGCGGGTGCCGAATCCCCTTCAATGCTCGACCCCTCCCGGCAGGGTGGAGTAACCGAAGCAGAGTCTTCGGCATGCAGGGTACGAATCCGTATGGAGGCCGCAACCAATGTCACCCGAACATGACCCGAACCTTCCGTTTGCTCCAAGCGAGCGAATTTCCGAGCCGCGAATTGCAGAACCCGCTGACTCTCGCGATGGCGCGCGCATCAGCGCCCCGGAGATGAGGTGCGACGCCCGCGATTCGGCGGGCGCTGGGACGGCGGTCGCGCGCGCGGCGGCCCCGCCGGTGACGATCTTGGCTTCGGCGGCGGCGGAGGAGATCGCGGAAACGAGCGCGGGAATGCCCGTGCCGTCGGTTGCGTCCGAAATCCCCGAAGCGGCGGCGAGCGAGCCTTCGCAAGCCGGCGCCGAGCCTGCGAGCCTCGCCGGGGAAAGCGCCGCGACCGCCAGCGCCGAGGCAGCCGCAGCGCCAGATCCAGAAAAGTCCGCCGGTGGCGGCGGATCCCCCAGCGCGAAAGCAGCTCACGAATCCGCGCAAGGCGCCGAGAACGACGAAGCCGCGGCTTCAGGCGAGGCGGCCGAATCCTCGCAAACGATGGAGCAACTGCTCGATCAGTTTTCTGCGCCCGCCCCCTCCGCTGGCGAGGGCGAAATTTTCGATGGCCACGTGCTCGCGGTGATTGACGCGGGTGTGGTGGTGGACGTAGGCGGAAAATTCGAAGGTTTGGTGCCCGCGCAGGAATTTGCGGAATCCGGCGCGCCAATCTCCTTCGGCAAGGGCCAGACGATCGAGGTCGAGCGCCTGCATGAGACGCGTGATGGCTACGTGCTTCTCTCGCACGTGCGCGCGCATCGTCGCCGCGCCTGGGAGCGCATCGAGAAGGCCTCGCGCGATCAAAGCAACCTTACCGGCACGGTTACAGAGCGCATCAAGGGCGGCTTGGTGGTGAATATCGGCGTGCGCGCATTTCTGCCCGCATCGCAGCTCGAGTTGCGCCCGGCGCACGATCTGGATGGGTGGAAGGACCGCGAGATCGAAGTTCGCGTGCTGAAGCTCAACCGGAAGCGCGGCAACGTGGTCGTCAGCCGGCGCGTGATTCTCGAGGAAGAGCAGAAGCAGAAGCGCGAATCCCTTGCGTCAGGCCTGGCGGAAGGCGCCGTGGTTACCGGCAAGGTGAAGAACATAACGGACTACGGCGTATTCGTGGATTTGGGCGGCCTCGATGGCCTTCTGCACGTCAGCGATCTCGTGTGGGGCCGCGTGCCTCACCCCTCCACGGTGGTGCAGCCGGGCGAGGAAATTCAAGTTCAGATTCTGAAATTCGATAAGGAAAAGCAGCGCATTTCCTTGGGCCGCAAGCAGCTTTTGCCGGACCCGTGGTCCGCCGTCCCGGAGCGCTTCCCGGTCGGCGCGCGCGTGAAGGGTAAAGTGGTGGGCGTCACGGACTACGGCGCGTTTGTGCAGATCGAGCCCGGCGTCGAAGGCCTGGTTCACGTCAGCGAGATGAGCTGGTCGAAGCGCGTGAAGCATCCCTCGAAGATCGTGAAGGTTGGCGAAGAGGTGGAAGTGGCGGTGATCGAGGTGAGGACGGACCAGCGCCGCATCTCGCTCGGACTGAAGCAATCGCTGCCTGATCCCTGGGAAGCGGCCGCGGAAAAATATCCGGTCGGCGCGCTGGTGACCGGCAAGATCCGCAACCTCGCCGATTTTGGCGCGTTCGTCGAAATCGAGGAGGGCATGGAGGGCTTGATCCACATCAGCGATATGAGCTGGACCGAGCGCATCAAGCATCCCAGCGAGAAATTCAAGAAGGGCGAATCGGTGCAGGCCCGCGTGCTGAAGGTAGACTCCGAAAATCGCCGCCTTTCGCTCGGCATCAAGCAGGTGAAGGACATCTGGGCGGATTGGTTCGGCGCGCACAAGATCGGCGACGTGGTGCGAGGAAAAGTTTCGCGCACCACCGACTTCGGCGCATTCGTCGAACTCGCCGAGGGCATCGAAGGCCTCTGCCACATCTCCGAAATCGAGGAACGGCGCCCCAAGGGCGAGCGCGACCGCGATCGCGAACGGGACAAGCAATCCCGCAGCGCGCGTGTCGGCGCGGTGCTCGCAACGGCGCAGGAATATGACTTCAAGGTCCTGCGGCTCGAACCCGAGCAGCACAAGATTAGCCTCAGCTATCGCGCGGCGCAGAAGCAGGTCGAACGCCAGGAAATGGAATCGTTCCGCTCGTCGAAATCCTCGCCGACCGCGACGATCGGCGACGCCATCATGGCCAAGCGGCAATCGCCCGCCTAGCCCGCGCGAACCGGCAAGGGCCGTAACCCGCCGGAGGAAAAGCATTTACCTCGCCCTGAATTAGTGGTATGCAAAGGAAGGCTGTCCGGAGCCCCGCCTGGAGACCCGGCCCCGTTTAGAAGCAAAATCGAGAGGAGGCTCTCATCCGATGGCAGAAGCTGCGGGAGAGCGAGAAGCAAGGGATCACACGATGACGAAGGCGGAGCTCGTCGAGGAAGTAACGCGAGTCACCGAGCTGCCGCGCAAGGAATCCGAGGCGGCGGTGGAAACCATTTTCGACAGCATCATTTCCGCCCTGCAATCGGACGACAAAATCGAAATCCGCGGCTTCGGCAGCTTTCGCACCCGCCAGCGCCGCGGGCGGACGGGCCGCAATCCGAAGACGGGCGCAAAGGTCGAGGTGCCCGCCAAGAAAATTCCGTATTTCAAGCCGAGCAAGGAACTGAAGGATTTCGTGAACCACCCGCGCGCCGAGGCCTCGACGGGGCCGCGCGGCGTCTAGGGCCGGCCGGATGGATTATCTGTGGACGCCCTGGCGCTATCGCTATATCGCCGACGCGTCGAAGGACGAAGGCTGCATCTTCTGCGACGCTCTCGCGATGCAGGATGACGCCCGCTCCCTGATTCTCCTCCGCGCTGAAAAGAATTTCGTCATCCTCAATCGTTATCCCTACACCAGCGGCCACGTAATGATCGTTCCCTATACGCACGCCGCCGATCTAGCCGCCGCCGAACCCGCCGCCCTTTCTGAGATGATGGCCCTCGCCCAGCGCGTGCAGCGGGCGCTCGGGCGCGCGTACCGCCCCGAAGGCTACAACCTGGGAATGAACCTCGGCCGGGCGGCCGGCGCCGGCGTCACCGGGCATTTGCACCTGCACGTTCTGCCGCGCTGGTCCGGCGATTCCAATTTCATGACGGTTGTGGGCGAAACGCGCGTCGAACCCGAGGATCTGGCGACGACGCACGAAAGGCTCCGCGCCGCGCTGGCCGAATGCCAAGCCCCGCGCGAATAGCATGAGATTCGAACTCACCGAAGAGCAGCGGCTTCTGCGGCGCACCGTCCGCGACTTCGCGGAGGCGGAGGTGCGGCCCCGCGCGCGCGAACTGGATGAGACAGGCCGCTTCCCGCGCGAGACGCTCCGCAAGGCCGCGGAGCTGGGTCTCACCGCCGTCGTGCTGCCCGAAAGCGAAGGCGGCGCGGCCATGGACCACGTCTGCTATTCAATCGTCATCGAGGAAATTTCGCGCGCGTGCGCCTCCACCGGCGTGATTCTTTCGGTCCAGAATTCGCTCTATTGCGGCGCGATTCACCACTTCGCCACCGAGGCGCAGAAGAAGAAATTCCTGACCCCCTTCGCCCGCGGCGAAAAAATCGGCTGCTACGCCCTCACCGAGCCGCAGGCCGGCTCAAACGCCGCCGCGCTGTCCACTCGCGCCGTGCGCCAGGGCGACCGCTACATCGTGAATGGCGCCAAGGCATGGATCACCAATGGCGGCGTGGCGGATGCCGGGATCGTCTACGTAAAGACCGATCCGGAGAAGGGCGATAAGGGAATCACCGCGCTGCTGGTCGAGCGCGGCACCCCCGGATTCACCGTCGGCAAGGAAGAGCGGAAGCTCGGAATTCACGCCACCGCCTGCACCGAGCTCGTCTTCTCCGATTGCGCCATCCCCGTGGAAAATCGCCTGGGCGCCGAAGGCGAAGGCTACAGGATCGCGCTTTCCACGCTCGACTCCGGGCGCGTTGGCATCGCCGCCCAAGCCACCGGCATCGCGCAGGGCGCATTCGAGGCCGCACTCTCCTACGCGCAGCAGCGCCAGGCCTTCGGCCATCCCATCGCCGAATTCCAGGCGATTCAGTTCATGCTGGCAGACATGGCCACGGAAATTGATGCGGCGCGCCTGCTGCTCCGCCGCGCCGCGTGGAAGCAGGATTCCGGCGCGCGCTTCTCAATGGAAGCGTCGATCGCGAAGCTTTACGCCAGTGAGATGGCCTCCCGCGTAGCGCATCGCGCGATTCAGATTCACGGCGGGAATGGTTACAGCAGCGAATATCCCGTCGAACGCGCCTATCGCGACGCACGCATCACGGAAATTTACGAAGGCACGAGCGAGATTCAGCGCTTGGTAATCGCTTCCTGGGTTCTGCGCAATTCCTAGCGCGCCCGCGCCGCGGCCGTCAGTTCATCGCCTCGTCTTGTTGCCCCGTGGCATACGCCGGCACTTTCTCTAGCGCCTGCTGCACGCGAATATCCTTTAGCACGCGCGCGAATGCCGGATCCTTTTTCGCTTCCACGTATTTCTTGTAGCCTTCGTCCCGCGCCAGTTTCAGGAAGTGCGCCGCGTGCTCCGCATCGCCCATCAGCGCGTAGGACTTCGCCACGAAATAATGAAACATCCCGGGATCGGTGATCGACCGCTGCTGGATGATCGAGCCTCCATCGCCGCGGTGCTCGAAAATTTCCGGATCGAGACGGAGCGCCTTCCCGAAGGACGTCATTGCCTCGGGATATTTTCTCTCGTCGAAATACGCGTAACCGAGGTTGCTGTGGATGGTCGCGTCCTCGGGATGCAGCGCCAGTGATTTCTTGTAGTATTTCACGGCGTTCCCGTAATGCCGGCGCCCGTATTCCACCGTTCCCAGATTATTGATGGCGTTCCACGCGGTCTTGTCCGCCTTGATCGCCTTCTTATAGCAGCGTTCGGCATGCCCAAAATCGAGCAGTTGCTGGTACGCAATGCCCATGCGGTTCAGCACGTCGGGGTTTTTCGGATCCTCCGCCAGGATCTGCTTGTACGTGCGAACCGCCTCCGCGTATTCCTTCCGCGCGATCAGGATCGCCGCGTGCAGTTCCGCGGTTTGCAGCGGCGTCATCGCCCCAGGCGTCGTCGTGGTGGAACCGGAGGTGGAGTTGGCGGCGGAACGGGAAGCAGACGTGGAAGTCGAATTGGGCGGCGCCCCGGCTGGCCCCGCTGCTGCAACCGAGGTGCTTCCTGCGGGCGTGCTCGAAATTTGCTGTGACTCGCTAACTCCCACCCCAATGAGAAATAGCGCGACAGCGAAGAAGGCCACGTATCTCATAGCCGTTCCCCTTGTCGCCGGTTTGGCACCGGCTTCTAGGACGTAGCCTACGGATGAGGCTTTGAGTCATCCGCGGGCTTTTTACTGCTGCCAAAGATACCAAATATTTTGTCGAGCAATCCTTTTTTCTTTTGATCGTCCTGCGCGGCGGGCTTGGGGGGCGGATTCGCCTGGGCGGCTTTCGCCGGCGCCGCATTTGTTGGGGTCGGGGCCGTCGCCGGGGCATTCGGTTTCGCCGGTTCGACGGGTGCGGGGGGATTCGGGTTCTTGCCGAAGATGTGCGCCAGCCATGCGCCCGGCCCGGATTGCGCCAGATGTTCGCCGTGGACCTCGCAATATTGCGTCGGCTGGCTGCCTGCGATGAAATATTCCTCCTGCGGGTGCGGGCACGAAGGTGTAGCCAATTGGCCGGTCTGCGGGTCCACCACTTCGGCCACCACGCCATCGGGAGGCGCGAATTCCTGCACCCCGCGGTACTGCGGCAGTTGCGTGGCGCGCTTCATGAATTCAGCCCATAGCGGCGCCGCCGCCTCGCTGCCGGAGAGGTTCAGGTCGCGATTATCGTCGAATCCGATCCACACCACGCACAGCAGGTTCGACGTATATCCCGCAAACCACCCATCGTGCGACGTGCCCGTCTTCCCCGCCGCGGGCGCGTTGAAGCCCCACTCCCGCACCGTATAGCCTGTGCCATGGTTGATCACGTCTTCCATCAGGCTGGTGGTCAGGTAGGCCACGCGCGGATCGAGCACCGCCCTGTTTTGCGGCTCGTTCGACTCTTCCACCGAGCCATCCTCGGCCACCACGCTGCGGATAAATAGCGGCTCGGCGCGCGTCCCCTCTGTCGCAAACGCCGTATAGCCCGCCGCCACCTCCACCGGCGTCATTTCATACGATCCCAGCGCCATGGCCGGCGTCGGCTGAATATTCGAGCCAAGCCCCATTTCCCGCGCCAGGTCCACCACCCGCTGGTACCCCACCATTTCCGCCACCTTCACGGTTGCCACGTTCAGCGAATGAATCAGCGCGTCATGCACGGTCACCGTGCCGAAAAATTCCTGTCCATAGTTATTCGGGGTGTACTCCTGGTTGTCGAATTCAAACGTAGTCGGCACGTCGTCCACCGTCGTCATCGGCGTCACCACCGGCTGCTGGTTCTCCACCACATTGTCGAACGCCGCCGCATATACGAACGGTTTGAAGACGGAGCCCGGCTGCCGATGAGCCAGCGCGTGGTTCAACTGGCTTTCGCCATAATTTCGGCCGCCCACAATCGCACGAATTTCCCCCGTGCGCGGATCCATCGCCACCAGCGCCACCTGCGGCTTGGGAACGGGCTGCCCGCTCTTCTTCCACGCGGCATAGCGATGCGCCAGCAGCTTATCCACGTGCGCCATTCCCAGCCGCACCGCCTCAGCAGCCGCGTGCTCCAGGTCCGGATCGAGCGTGGTGTAGATGCGGTAGCTGTGGCTTTCCAGATCGGCCTGCGAGAATTTATCGAGCAGGTGGTCCTTCACCATGTCCACGAAATACGGCGCCGAGCTGGGCTGCACCGTCCCGCCGACAAACGCCAGCGGCTCCTTCTTCGCCTCGGCGGCTTGCGCCTTTGTTACGTAGCCGTCTTCCACCATCTCGCCGAGCACACGGTTTCGAGCCTCCACGTCGCGGTCTATGTGCCGCTCCGCCGCCGAATAGCGGTTCGGCGCCCGGATAATCGCCGCCAGGAACGCGCACTCGCCCAGCGTCAATTGCCGCATGTCCGTGCCGAAATACGCCTCCGCCGCCTCGCCGAATCCGCGAATCGAAAAGCTGCCGCGGTTCCCCATGTACACGTCGTTGGCGTACAGCGAGAAAATCCGCTGCTTCGAGAATTTCTGGTCTATCTCGATGGCCATCAGCACTTCCTTCACCTTCCGCCGCCATTCCCGCTTGGTCGTGAAGAAGAAAGTGCGCGCCACCTGCATATCAATCGTGCTCGCGCCCTGCGCCTTTTCGCCGCTTCGCACGTCGGCAAACGCGGCCCCGAAGACACGCACCATGTCCAGCGCGCCATGCTCGAAAAACCGCTTATCCTCCGCCGCCAGCACGCTGTGAATCAGGTCCGGCGGCAGGTCCTGATACCGCACCACGCGCCGCTTTTCCCGCGCGCTATCGAACAGATTCGTGATCAGCTCCGGCTCGATTTCCGCCGAATCCCGCTGCGTCCCGTTCGATAGCTGCGTGATCCGCGCGATCTGGCCTCGCGCGAAATCCACCCGCAGCCCGTTGTTCGCGTGGAAATAGGAATCCTTCGAGGGGCGAATCTGCACCGTCGCGCCCGATATCTGGAATTGGCCCGGAGAGCCGGGCACGTCTTCCTCTTGATATCCCGCGTTTTGCAGGTAATCCCCCAGGTCCTCCGTGTCCAGCGACTCGCCCACGAAGATGTGCCCTGGCGCCGAATATACGCTCGATGTGTTCTGGAAAATCTGCCCCGAAAGCCGCTGGTCCAGCATCCGGCCGAAGCTGATGTAGTAGTAGGTGAGCGTCCCTGCGGCCACCAGAATCACCGCCAGGGCGGCCCCGAGCAGCGATAAGCCCAGGCGGGAAGTCCAAAATCCTCGGGTTATTCGAATCCGCAAAACGATATCTCCGCTATCCGTGCCCTCTTCTGCACATTCCCGCACCCTGCTCAGGCACGTCCGTGCCCACTCGCCGATCCCGGGATCGGCGTCCTGCCCGCCCTGACGGAGGAAGGAAGGCAAACGATGTTAGTTTGCCGAAGGCTTTCTCTTTTCCGCCCAGTCGGCCCATTCGGAAGGATGCCGCGGCGCGGCAAACCGTTGGCGCGGCCAGCGCGATTCAGGCTGCCGCTGCCCGCACGGGTCACATCCGGCCGGCATGGTTCGCACCGCATGCTGGGGGAGGCGGTATGGCGAACACGCTATTCTAACACCCCTATGCCACGCCCGGCGCAGCTTGACCTCCGAAACTCATAATGAGATTGTCCTTCGAGTCATGCCCGAAGCCGGATCATTTGCCGAGAAGGTCAAGCAGCAGGCGGACATCGTTCGCGTCATCGGCGAATACGTTCGCCTGCGCAAGACCGGCGCGAATTTCACCGGCCTCTGCCCCTTCCATCAGGAGAAAACCCCCTCCTTCAACGTCCATCCCGTCCGCCAGATTTACCATTGCTTCGGCTGCGGCGTCGGCGGCGACGTCTTCCAGTTCATCATGGAGCTCGAAAAGTGTACGTTCCCGGAGGCCGTCCGCGCGGTTGCCGAAAAGTCCGGCATTCCGATCCCCAGGCGCCGCGACCGTTCGCCCGAGGAGCAGCGCGAGACGCAGCAGCGCCCCGCCCTGCTCGAAATTCACCGCGAGGCCGCCGCCTTCTTCGCCCGCCATCTGCGCGATTCCCCCGAAGGCAAGGTCGGCGCCGCTTATCTCGAAGACCGCGGCCTCGATCGCGAAGCCATTGCGCGCTTCGGCCTGGGCCTTTCCCCCTCCGGCGGCGACGCGCTCTTGCGCCACCTCAAGCCGCGCTACGCCGAAAAGCTGCTCGAAATCTCCGGCCTTTTTTCCCGCGATCAGAGCGGCCGCCTCTATGACCGTTTTCGCCGCCGCTTGATGTTCCCGATCGCCAACGAAAGCGGCAAGGTGATCGCCTTCGGCGGCCGTACCCTCGGCGACGACGTTCCCAAATACATGAACTCGCCCGAGACGCCCATCTATTCCAAAAGCCACGTTCTCTACCATCTCGACCGCGCCAAGGAAGCCCTGCGCCAGAGCGACTTCGCCATCCTCGTTGAAGGCTATATGGACGCAATCGCCGTCGCCCGCGCCGGCTTTGCCAACGTTGTCGCCAGTTGCGGCACCAGTCTTGCCGAGCCGCAGATCAAGCTGCTCGCGCGCTTCACGCGTCGCGTCGTGGTCAATTACGATCCCGATACCGCCGGCCAGGCCGCCACCGAACGCTCGATTGCCCTGCTGCTCGAAAAGGAATTCGACGTTCGCGTGCTCGCGCTCCCCGGCGGCGCTGATCCCGATAAATTTCTGAAGCAGCAGGGCGCGGACGCCTACCGAAAGCTGTTGGCGCGGTCGCCCGCGTATTTGGACTACATCATCAGTCGCGCCCGCCGCATGGATCGCTCCACCGCGGCTGGAAAGCTCGCCGCACTCAATTTCCTGATGCCCTACGTGCAGCGGCTTCCCAATCGCCTGTTGCGCTCCGAATGGGCCACCCGAATCGCTTCCGAATTGCGCGTAGACGAACCCGTGCTGCGCGAGGCCCTTCGCCGCGCCGCCACCGAGCGCCACAGCGAGGTGAAGCCCAAGGTCGAGTTGATCGCCCCCGCCGTCAGCCCCGCCGAACGCATCCTGCTGCGCATCCTCGTCGAAGCAGCGCAGTTCCGCGAAAAGCTGGCGGCCGAATTGGCCGCCGAAGCCCTGCACCGCGGCCTCGAGACCGAAAAAATCTTCGACCTGCTGATTTCCACCGCCGCCGAAGCCCCCGATCCCGCCACGCTCGCCGGTTCGCTCGAGGAGAAAGATCGCCGCATTCTCTTCGAGGTCCTCTTCGAGGAAGCCGCCGACTACGATTGGCCCGCCGCCGAAAACTGCCTCGAGTTCCTTCGCGGTCGCCACATCGCCCGCGAAATCGCCGAGCTGAAGCGCCAAATTCAGACGCAGCCGCCCCCCGCCGATCCCGCAGCCCTGCTCCGTCGCCAGAAGGAACTCGAGCATCAGCTGGCAAGAAAGCGCGGCATCGCCTGAAAACGCCGGCAGGAATGCCGAACGGAGACGCCCCTGTGTTATTCGTACCTCAGCGCAACCATCGGGTCCACTTTCATCGCCCTCCGCGCTGGAATGTAACAAGCAAACAGGATCGCGCCGGAAATTAAGACCGTGACGCCCAGGTAGATCAGCGGATCGCGCACGTTGAAGTCTTGCATGTAGTGCCCCAGCATCACCGCGAGGCCAATCGCCGCATCGTTTCTGCCGAGCCATCCGTCCTTACGAGCAGCGCCCGGTACGAGGCGTGCAAGCCTTGGGAATTAGGCTCATAGAAATAGGGCGTTGGCGTTGGCTTCGCGGAAACCTGTCCGTACGTGCTGTCCGCGGCTATCCCCTATTCCGCCCGCCCCTGGAGTTCCTCGGCGGAGGCAGGGTCCGCTTTCATCCTCCCCCTCCTATGCTTCCTCAACCTCCTTTGCCTCCAAGTCCTCCCCGCGAGCCGCCGATTTCCATTGACTTTCTCGTTAACTTATGAGACAAACTAGGATGGCGGTTTTTTCGCCACGGGTAGGGAGGTCGGCAGATGGCCCTAGGAGCGCAGCCAAGCGGTTGCCACACTAGCCACTGCTCTTTCCTAATCTACGGTACGGGGATTAGAAGTGCCCCTAACCCCTGTAGATGCAACACAAATCCCGTTCTAATCTACGGTAAACCGCCGTTTGCCGAAAAAACGCTCCGCCAACCAAACCGTTGGCGGTATGATGCGGCGCCTGTTTTTAGCGGAATCGCCATCCTCAGAAGGAGACGAACAACCATGAAGACCGGGGCCTTCCTTATCGGTGCCTTATCCATTTTGCTGGGGACAGCAACCGCCCAGGCGCAGCAGCGCCGCCCCGGACAGGTTCGCGGCCTCGCGGCGCAAAATACCGCCGAGCGCCCGCAGGAAAATCCCTCGGAGCAGGAGCAGCGGCGCACGCCTCCTCCCCCGCCGCCCGTCGAGAAAAGTTCGGTGACGCACCACAGCGCCCGCGTCGGCGGCGAGGAAATCAATTACACCGCCACGGCCGCCACCTACGTGATCAAAGCGGACGACGGCACGCCGAAGGCCACGTTCTTTTTCGTGGCCTACACCAAGGATGGCGTCGCGGACGTCTCGAAGCGCCCGCTGAGCTTCGTCTATAACGGCGGCCCGGGCTCGGCCTCGCTTTTCACGCACATGGGAATGGGGCCAAAGCGCGTGGTGCTTACGCCGGATGGTCACGGCATGCCCGCGCCCTATTCGATCGAGGATAATCAGGATTCGTTTTTGGACGCGACGGACCTTGTCTTCATTGACGCGGTTTCCACCGGGTACAGCCGGCCCGCGCCTGGGCAGAACCCATCGCAATTCTACGGGATCAGGGAGGACGCGAACTGGTTCTCCGATTTCATCTACCAGTACATCACGCGCAACGAACGCTGGGATTCCCCCAAGTATCTGATCGGGGAAAGCTATGGCACCACGCGCTCGGCCGAGCTTTCGGGCGTGCTGCAGGATCGGCACCAGATCTATCTGAACGGCATCGTCCTGGTCTCGACCGTGGCGTTTGCAAGCTGGGGCGCGGACGACCGCTCGGAGTTTTATCTGCCCACTTACACGATGACGGCGTGGTACCACAAATTGCTGCCCGCGGACCTGGAAAGCGAAAGCGCGGACCAGGTGGCGCAGCAGGCCCGCGATTTTGCGCACGGGGAATACGCGCAGGCGCTCGAGAAGGGCGATCAGCTTTCGCAAGCCGATTATCAGAAAGTGGTGCAGGATATCGCGCGATTCACCGGCCTGTCCCCGAAATATATCGAGGAAACCAATCTCCGGATCAGCCCCTTCCGCTGGTTCAAGGAGCTGGAGCGTGACAAGCGGCGCACCGTCGGCCGCCTGGATTCCCGCTTCGAGGGCATGGATTCGGATGCAGCCGGCGAGCGGCCGGAATATGACCCGAGCGAAGCGTCGTACGAAGGCGCGTTCGTCGCCACATTCCAGGATTACGTGCGGCGCGACCTGAAATGGGATAGCGATCAGTACTACACGGTCACAGCGAACGTCCGGCCGTGGGACCAGACCGGGAACACCGAGGTGGCCGAAGTGCTGCGCGCGGCGATGACGCAGCAGACCCATTTGAAGCTGCTCGTCGTCTGCGGCTATTACGACGTGGCCACCCCCTTTAATGGAATCGAGGAGACGGTGAGCCACATGGGCCTCGAGCCTTCCATCCGCAAAAACGCCAGCTTCGCCTACTACCAGTCCGGCCACATGGTCTACATTGACCAGAAGGCGGACGATAAACTGCACAAGGACATAGACGGCTTCATTAACGCAAATTACGCGCACTAAGAAGCCAGCGCGCGGGGCGGCGCTTGTACGCACTCGCGTTTAATGATATAAAAAAAACTCTTCCTGCTCGCCCGGTTCGAAACCCGACGGGAGGTTTGAAGGACAACTTTCGAGGAGAGCGCTTCGATGGCCTATGTAATCGCAGAGCCTTGCATCGGAACAAAAGACACCGCCTGCGTGGACGTTTGCCCGGTGGACTGCATTCATCCCCGCAAGGACGAGGCCTCTTTCGAGTCCGAAAAGCAGCTCTACATCAACCCCGACGAGTGCATTGACTGCGGGGCCTGCGTTCCCGTCTGCCCGGTTACTGCCATCTTCGCGATGGAAGACCTGCCGGAGAAGTGGTCGTCCTTCACGCCCGTGAATAGCGACTGGTACAAGGCCAAGAAGGCCTAAGCCCCGGCCGCCCTTTAACCCGCCATGCGAGTGTGCTAGGGTGCGCCGGTGATCTCGAAGACCTCCGCCCCGCCCGAGCCGGGCCGCGGCTTTCAGCCATTTGTAGACGCGAGCGAGACGCTGCGCGAATTTACCCTTCGCGCCGTCGTTCTCGGCGCGCTCTTTGGCGTCCTTTTTGGTGCGGTCTCCGTGTACGTCGGATTGCGCGCCGGCCTCACCGTCTCCGCCTCGATCCCCATCGCGGTGCTTTCGATCAGCATCTTGCGCGCCTTCGGCCGCTCGACAATCCTTGAAAACAACATCGTGCAGACCGCCGGCTCGGCCGGAGAATCAGTGGCTGCGGGCGTGATCTTCACCATTCCGGCGTTGATCTTCCTGGGCTTTTCGCTGAACACCGAATACTGGCGCATCTTTTTCCTCGCGCTGATCGGCGGCTGCCTGGGCGTGCTCTTTATGATTCCGCTGCGGCGGCAATTGATCGTAAAAGAGCACGGCCACCTTAGCTTTCCGGAGGGCACCGCTTGCGCCGATGTACTGGTGGCTGGGGAGCGAGGCGGATCTTTTGCGGGGCGCGTCTTCTGGGGACTTGGGCTGGGCGGCGCGTACACATTCTGCATGAACACACTCGCGCTGTGGCCCGGCCAGCCGGAGTATCAGCCGAAATGGCTGCCGGGGGCGTCGTTTCGCGCGGCGATCACGTCCGAATATCTCGGCGTCGGCTACATCATTGGGCCGCGCGTGGCGGGCACACTTTTCGCGGGAGGCGTGATCTCGTGGCTCGTTCTGATGCCGGCCATCCGGTTTTTCGGATCGCTTGCTCCGGGCGCCGCGCTCTATCCCAGCACGGTCCCGATTCCGCAGATGAGCCCTGACGACCTATGGGCGACGTACATTCGCCCCATGGGCGCGGGCGCCGTGGCCGCCGCGGGCCTGATCACGCTGGTGAAGACGCTGCCGACCATTATCTCGGCGCTCGGCGCGGGATTGAAGGACGTTCGCGCGAAGCACGCGGCGCTCACCGAAGCGACGCGCACCGAGCGCGACCTTTCCATGCGCGTCGTGCTAGTGGGCTCGGCCGTGATCGTAGCCATGATGTGGGCGCTGCTGAAATTCAAGCCAATTCCCGGCGCGCAGACCGGCATGATCGCAAACCTGCTCGCGGCGATCTTCGTGGTGGTTTTCGGGTTCCTGTTCGTCACGGTCGCCTCGCGCATCAGCGGCTTGATCGGCAACTCGTCGAATCCAGTGAGCGGCATGACGATAGCGACGCTGATGGCCACGTGCGCGATGTTTCTCGTCGCGGGCTGGACCGCCGGCGCGTTCTCCGTGCTCGCGCTGACGATCGGGGGGGTGGTTTGCATCGCATCGGCGATCGGCGGCGCCACTTCGCAGGATTTGAAGACCGGTTACCTGGTCGGCGCGACGCCTGCTTGGCAGCAGATTGCGCTGGTGGTGGGCGTTGCGGTCTCGTCGCTCGCCGTGGGCGGGACGCTGATCCTGATGAACGTGGGCCTCGCGCAGTACAAGCCGGTGAAGATCGCGCTAGATATGCAGCACCTGCCCGCGGGCGTCGCGCTGCAGCAGAGCCAATATTCCTATGAGAATAAGAATTACGTTCTCGTGAACGCGCTCGGCTCGGCGAAGGTTCCAGACGGTAAATATCTGTACGATCCCGCGACGCACGAAATCGAAGTGCAATGGGTGCAGGGTATCGGCAGCGATAAAGCCGCCGCGCCGCAAGCGCGCTTGATGGCGACGGTGATCAGCGGAATCCTGAATCGCCGGCTGCCGTGGAGGCTCGTCTTTCTCGGCGTGTTTCTGGTGATCGCAGTCGAGCTATTGGGGATTCGCTCGCTGCCCTTCGCCGTTGGGTCATACCTTTCGATCGCTACTACGATGACGATGTTTATTGGCGGCGTGGTGCGCTGGCTTGCCGAGCGCGGCGCGGCGGAAGGCGAGAGTGCCGAAAACCCCGGCGCGGCGCTTCGCATGGAGGAAGTCAGCCCTGGCTCGCTCTATGCGAGCGGGTTGATCGCCGCCGGGGGAGTATTCGGCCTGCTTGCGATCATCATCAACCTGCTGCAAGACCCGGAACTAAGCAAGCGCCTGCCCCACTGGGTGCTCGTCCTATTCCATCTGCCGTGGCCCGAAAAGCTTTTCAGCGGATGGGGCGAGGCGCATCTGGCGCACCTGCGCGATGCGCCGTGGTTCGGCGTGGCGCTCTTCGCCCTGCTGGCGGCGACGCTTTTCGCCTCTGCTCGTAAGAAGCTCAAGCAAACGGGCGAAAAATCCTCGTGAATTTAGCTTTAAGATCCCGTCGAGGAATAATGCCGGGTGCCGAGATTCCATAGCGTAATTGCCGCGGCTAAAAATCCCACGGCGACCACCGGCACGAGCGGCGCATATTCCGGCGTCACCGCGCGCCCCAGCATTCGCACGCTTGGATAGAACGATGCCAGGCCAAACGGAATAATCCAGCACAGCACGAACTGCACCGCGCCGCTATAAATTGAAAGCGGCCAGCGCCCGAAAGCGATTACGTTCCACACCGGCGGATGCACGCCAATGCGATCCTCGAACCAGAATGTTACGGCGGTCAGCATCAGAAATACGGAAACGTAGATCACGCTCGCGCATGCGCCAAAACCCAGCAGCATGCCGATCTTCGCCGGCGTCCACGCCACGTGCAGCCGTCGCGCCGCCCACCACATGCAAAACAGTCCGGTTGCAATTTCCTGAATGGACTCGATGCGGAAGGTATCGAAGAGCACCTGAAAGAGCGAAGAAAGCGGCCGCAGAAGAACGCGGTCAAATTTCCCCTCAATGATGTAGTCGTTCCCAAAATCATAGAGATTCAGGCTGACGATGTTGTACACGCCGTAGGGAAGCAGCGAGAATCCGTAGAGGAATACCTCCTCCTCGATATTCCATCCGGCCAACTGCGGCGCCTTATTGAAAAGAACCAGCACGAAAAACAGAGCGAAGATGGTCGCCGCGAAGCTGGTGGCCAAGCTCACGACGAAATCGCCGCGATAGCCGATTCGGACTTTGACGTACTGCGTGAAGTAATCGCCCAGAAGGATCAGATGCCGGCGGATCCCTGCGAACGCGCCTGCAAGGGCGGCCTTCGTGCCTGGAGGTTGATCAAGCGCAGCGCCGGGCATGCATCATCCCCCTTGGATGGTGATCCGCCGCAGGCAGCGATGCCACCAGAAGTGCGCCAGAACCAGAAGCGCGATGATCCAGATCCATTGCACCGCGATGGCGCGCACGGCGCCTGCCCCGCTCAGTTTTCCAAGATAGATTTGCAGCGGCGTGTAGGCGATGTGCTCGAAGGGCAGCCACGCGAGCAGTTTCTGCAGGACGCCGGGAAAGAACGTCATCGGGATAAGAAGCCCGGAGAGAAGCTCGATCAGCCAGTATTTCGCGCGAATGAGCGCCAGGATGGATTTCAGCGGAATGGCACAGGTGCCGATCATGAAATTGATCGCCGCCATCAGAAAAAAGCTGCCGACCACTCCGACCAGGAACAGCAGAAAATTCTCGCGCGAGGCGGGGCGCTCGAGAGGAAACGCCAGCGCCACCACCACGGCCGTCGGCAGCGTCAGCAGGCCGAGCCGGAAGGCGGACTCGCCCATCGCGCGGCAGATCCACATCCACTGGATTGAGACGGGCTTGATCAGGTCCATCGAAATTCTGCCGTCAATCACTTCGTAAGCCATTTCCTGGTCAATTGTGTTCCAGTAGAAAGAGCGCATGATCCAGCCCACGCTCATATAGGTGAGCATCTGCGCCAGGTTATAGCCGGCGATTGTGTGTCCGGAGCGGAAGACGGCGCTCCAGATGAAGTAGTAGATGGTCACGTTGAGGACGTAGGTGACGATGCCGGTGAAATAGCGGAGCCGGAAGGCGAGAATATTCACAAATCCGATGCGCGAATATTCCAGATATGTGGCGAGCGCTTCCACGGGAGGTCAGGCGCTCACTTCCAGCGAGACTTCGCCGCCGTAGATCCGCTTCACTACTTCTTCGATAGATTCGTCCTGAATCACCAGGTCGCGCACCTCGACGGCCGCCAGGATCTGGCGCATCAGGTCGGCAGTCGCCACCTTCATGCGATCGAAGCGCAGGCGGAAGGTGATTTCGTCCAGTTGCTCGAGCTCGAGGCCATCGCGCGAAAAGGCAGCCATGCGCGGGGCCTGCTCGCGGTCCTTCAGCGCGAACTTCAGCGTTTTGGTGCGCAGAAAGCGCTGCTTCAGGTTTTCGAGCGGACCATCGTAGAGCACCCGGCCGTGGTCAATGATCATGATGCGCCGGCAAAGCTCCTCGATATCGTCCAGATCGTGCGTCGTGAGCAGCACGGTGGTGCGGAATTCGCGATTGATGGCCCGCAGGAAATGGCGAATGCGGTCTTTGGCGACCACGTCGAGACCGATGGTTGGCTCGTCAAGAAAAAGCAGCGGCGGATTGTGAAGCAGCGCGGCGGCCAGATCGCAGCGCATGCGCTCGCCCAGTGAGAGCTTCCGAACCGGCGTGTGCAAATAGTCCTTCAAGGAGAGTATTTCGTTGAAGCGTTCCATCCGCGCGTCGAAATCGCGCGGCGACACGTCATAGATGCGGCGCAGCAGCTTGAACGATTCGATCACGGCGATGTCCCACCAGAGCTGCGTCCGCTGGCCGAAGACGACGCCGATGGTTTTGACGTATTGCCGCCGCTGTCGGAAGGGGACGAACCCGTTCACGCGGATTTCGCCGCTCGTGGGCACCAGAATGCCGGTGAGCATCTTGATGCTGGTGGACTTTCCGGCGCCGTTCGGGCCGATGTAGCCCACCATCTCGCCGCGATTCACCGAGAAGCTCACGCGGTCCACAGCGGCCACGTCGTGGTAATCGCGCACGAAAAGATTCTGAATCGAGCCCCACACTCCCTCTCGGCGGCGGAACGAGCGGAAGTGCTTGCGCAATTCGTGGACGTAAATCAGTGGGTCGGCAGCCATGCGTAGCTCGAATTCTAGCATCCGCTCGCCGAAGTTGCAGAATGCCGGCCGCGGCGTTCATTGCTACAATTTCCGGGAATCGGAGGAGAGGCAAATGAGACTCGAGA
Organism: Candidatus Acidiferrales bacterium; assembly: GCA_035553255.1. Taxonomy (GTDB): domain Bacteria; phylum Acidobacteriota; class Terriglobia; order Acidiferrales; family UBA7541; genus Palsa-295. The sequence continues at coordinate 27,832 of DATNDJ010000024.1, forward strand.
ATCGCGTGGCGATAGTTACCGGGGGCGGGCGGGGAATCGGTTGCGCCATCGCGCGCAGGTTTGCGGCCGAGGGCGCCGCGCTCGTGGTTGCGGCGCGCAGCGCCGGCGAAGTGCGCGAGGTCGCCTCGGAAATTCAGGCGGCGAGCGGCCGCGCGACGGCTATCGCAGCGGACGTCTCAAGCGAGGCAGGTTGCGAAGCCATCGTTCGCGTGGCGCAAGCGGCCTTCGGCGAAATTCACATCCTCGTGAACAACGCCGGCATCTACGGCCCGGTGCAGCCCGCGGAAAAGATCAGCGCGCAGCAATGGGATGAGGTGCTCGCGGTGAACCTGCGCGGCCCATTCCTGCTCTCGCGCCTAGTTCTGCCGGGGATGTACGCACGCGGTTCGGGCGCGATCCTGAACGTGGTGAGCATCGCCGCCAAGGCTGCCTTTCAGCTCAATAGCCCCTACGCCGCGTCCAAGGCCGGCCTGATCGGCCTGACGCACACGCTCGCCGCCGAGGCTGCGCGAAAGGGCGTTCGCGTGAACGCGCTGAGCCCCGGCCCTGTGCCGGAAACGCAAATGTCGCAGGAGCTAGGCCGCGGCCTTGCCGATTATTTCCAGATGAGCCGCGATGACCTGATGCGCCGCACCCTCGATGGCGTCTTGCAGGGAAGGCCACAGACGGCTGAGGAGGTAGCCGCCGCGGCCCTTTTCCTGGTTTCGGACGACTCGAGCGCGATTACCGGGCAGACTCTGAATGTGGACGGTGGAATGGCCTTTTACTGAGATCTTCAATCCCCGCATACCCGCGCCGCGCGGATTGCGCTAGGGCCCGAACGCCCGCCTCAGTGAGCCCCAGGCTGCGCTCGCCGATCGTACCGACGATGTAAAAGGCCGCCACGATCAGGAACACGATCCCAAATGCCACTCCGAAGAGCAATTCCGCGGCGAGCAATTCCCGAACGAAGTAAAGCTGCAGAACGAAGAACAGTGCCACGGCGGTAAGAACCCACTTCCGGCTGGTCGCCTTGGCCGCCATTGTTCTACCGGCTGCTACCACACTTCCCAGATTCGAATTCATGGACCTTCCCCCTACCCTCATACAGTTAGATGCAACACGGCAGCCAAAGTATCAATACGGCAAATCGCTGAAATCTAAATAGGTTGGAACCTTTAGGGCAAAAAACGTCAGGGGAAAGTGGAAGGGAATTTCCGTTTGGTGGGAAACCTGCTACGGGATGGCAAATTCCGACTACAGAGTTCACCTGGAATTCGCCTAATGCCGGAGGGTCGGCGCGACTAGACGTGGCAGGAACGCATGCCGCGCTTTTCGAGATACTGCTGATGATAGTCTTCGGCGTGGTAGAACTTCGCGGCGGGAACGATTTGCGTCACGATTGGCCGCGGGAAGACGCGCTTTTCCTCGAGCAGCGCCTTCGATTCGCGGGCGGCTTTCTCCTGCTCGGCATCGTGGAAGAAGATTGCAGATCGGTATTGCGTTCCCACGTCCGGGCCTTGGCGGTTCGCGGTTGTGGGGTCATGGCTTTTCCAGAAGGCCGCCAGCAACTCGAGGTACGAGATTTTCTCTGGATCGTACTCCACCTCCACGGCTTCGGCGTGTCCCGTGGTGTCCGTGCAGACGTCTTTGTAGGAAGGATTCTGCGTGCTGCCGCCCGTGTAGCCCACGGTGGTGGAACTTACGCCCGGCAAGCGCCGGAATGTCTCCTCAACGCCCCAGAAGCACCCCGCCGCGAATGTAGCCTTCGCCATTTTTGCACCTCCTGCCGCGTCTTTATGGTGCCACAGCGTCGTCCTCGCGTCGAGCCGGGCTCCTCTGCTAACTCCGGCGCTCGACGACCGGCACAAGGCGCTTCCCGCGGACGTAGAACTGTTGCCCGCGCCACAGAATTCGCCGAGGGAAAAAGCTCGCCGCCCAAGCCACAAATGCAAAGACGTCGCGCAGGATCAGCAGATGCTGCTTGCGCCTCACCAGGGGATCTTGCATCCCGCGCGCGCCGACCGTAAGTGCCACGTCTGAGCGCAGCAGCAGGTACGCGATCGTAAACGCGAAAACGCCGATCCAGGAAGTAGCCAGCGCGATGCCCAGAATCGTCCACGCCAACCCTTGCGTGAAGACCATACCGGCGTGCCCCAGCGGCCGCGAGCAGCGGACGCTCACATTCCAGCGAAGCTGCTGCCGGAATGCGTCGCGCAGCCGCAGATGGGGATACACAATCGCGACGGGAAACGCGCTCAGTTCGACGCGGTAGCCGGCGGCCGCGATGCGGTTCCCTAGTTCGTAGTCGTCCGAAAAATAATCCACCAGAAATTCAAAGCCGCCGATTTCCGCCAGGCACTGCTTCGTCGTTGCCATCACGGCCCCAAGCATGAAGTCGATCCCGCCGCGCATCCCCGCCACGATTACGCCGGGCGCAAAATCGGTGCTGTTGCCAAGGGCCGAAAGATCGGCGGGTAGCGAATCATCCGTAATTCCGCGATAGAGGCAGGTGACTCCGCCGACTTTCGGGTCGCCGAAATGCGCCGCGATGGCGCGCAGAAAGCCGGGCTCAACCCGCACGTCGCTGTCGCTGACGATCAACAGGCTGTAACGCGCCTCGCGTGCCAGGCGGCAAAGCTTGTTCAGCTTATCGCTTGCGCCGAGCGGCTCGCATCCGATCAGCAGCCGCATCGCGCAATCGGGGAAATCGGCCATCAACTGCCGGATCACGGGCACGGCAGGGTCGGCTTCGTCTGAGGCGCAGAAGAGAATCTCGAATTCCGGGTACTCCTGCCGGCAAAAGCTGGCGAAATTTTCACCCGCTTCACGGTCCAGGCCGCGGATGGGCTTCAGGACGCTTATGGGAGGCGTGAAGTCAGGATATGCGGCCTGCGCCGCCGCGCGCCCGAAAAAGCGGCCGGCGGCAATGATCGCGCAGACGTAATAAGCGAAGGGAGCGAGCGCCACCAGCAGCAGCGCCTGCCGCAGAACCATCGCCGCGCTCATGCCTCACCCCTGGCCGAGACAGACCAGCGCCACGCCAAGGCACACGAGCGCCACCCCGATCCACCGTTGCGGCGTGATGCGTTCGCCAAGGAAGATGCGCCCGCCGGGCGCGCTGGCGGCGTAGCTGAGTGCCGTCACCGGCACCACGAAGCTCACATTTTCGAGCGACAGCATCGCCAGTAGTCCGAAAAACGCCAGCGCCATCAGCGCGAAGCCGATCCACACCTGCCGCATTGCCGCGGCGCGCGCCGCCACGCGAAGCAGCGCCATCGGGCGGAAGTCGCTTACCTCGCCGACCCTCTTCATCGCGGCGCTCATGCAGATTTCGCCCGCGGGCCCGCCGATGATGATGATCGAGAAGAGAATCACTTCGCGCAGCATCAGACCGTTCCCGTGGTGCGCGGCGGCGTGCGGCCCACAATCAGAACGCCCAGGCAGATCAGCGCCACGCCCGCCCATCGCGTGGGTGTCACGCTTTCGCCTAGCAGGAAATAACCCAATACCGCGACCACCCCATACGCCATTGCGGAGGCGGGCTGGACGTAGCTGAAATCCGCCCAGGTGAGCGCCAGCATATATGCGGAGAAAAATGCAATCAGCAGGATGATGCCGATCCAGACGATTCCGGAGGTGAAGGCGCGTTCGAAGAACTGGAAGAGAACGGCTGGGTTCCACCGCGAGGGAGCGCCGATGCGCTTCATTCCGTCGCTGAGGAAGGTATCGCCCAGCGGGCCGACGCACACCATGATCAAAATCAGGAGATGGGTCCTGTAGCGCTGGGCACGCGCAGGAAGGGTCATGCGCCGTTGGATTCGCCGCTCATTTCCACTGCTCGCGTGGGTATCGAGGGAACGGAAACCACCGCCCGTTTCTCGACGCCCTTCCGCGCAACCTTTCGCCGATCCGCCCGCAGCTTCATGAAATCCACTGCCTCGTGGTACAGGCGCTTGCGTTCGTGCGAATCCCACAGCGCCTCGCGCACAATCCGCCACGCCACCTTCGGACGGAAATAATAGCTATCGTAGAAGCGGTTCACAGCTTCCACCATGTATTCGCGCGAAAGATGCGGGTACTGCAGGTGAGGCAATTGATGGCCCATGTCGTCTGTGATCGCTTCGCCGGCCAAAAATCCCTCGCTCGTTCCCTGGGCGTAGAGCTCCGTGCCGGGATAGGCGTGGGCCATGGACACCTGGATCGTTTCGCAATCGAGCTCTTTCGCGTAATTGATCGTTTTCTCGATGGTTTCTTTGGTTTCGCCGGGCAGCCCGATGATGAAATCGCCGTGGACGTGAATGCCCGCTTTCTTGCAATTCTTTACGAAGGCGCGGCCCATCTCGATGGTCGAACCCTTCTTAATGTTCTTCAATATCTGCGGATCGCCGGATTCGAATCCGACAATCAGCAGCCGGCAACCCGAATCGGCCATGGCGCTGAGCGTCTCGTAATCTCCATGTACGCGCGCGGTGCACGACCATTGAAAGCCCACCGGCGCAAATTCCTTGCATAGAGCGAGCACGCGATCCTTGCGGATATTAAACGTGTCGTCGTCGAAGAAGAACTCCTTCGCCTGCGGAAACGTCTGATGCGCTTGCCGGAATTCCCGCGCCACGCTCTCGACCGAACGGACGCGCCAGGCGTGCCCGGAAAGCGTCTGCGGCCACAGGCAGAAGGTGCAAAGCGCCGGGCACCCGCGGGCCGTATAGAAGGAAACGTATGGGTGCAGTAGAAACGGCACGTTGTATTTTTCAATCGTCAGATCGCGGCGGTAGACCTCCGTCGCGAAGGGAAGCGCGTCCAAATCCGCGGTCTGAAGCGGCGGCGCCGAAGGGTTGTGGACCAGTTTGCCATCCTTCCCCTTGAAGCTCACGCTGGGAATTTCGGAAAGCGGGCGTCCCTTGGCGTAATCCACCACAGCGTGATCGAATTCGCCGCGAACGATGAAATCAATATCGTTACCCGCCAGCAGGCTTTCGGCCGGCTTGATCTGCACGTGGGGTCCCACAAATGCGATCTTCAGGTCGGGCTTCTTTTCCTTCAGGGCGCGCGCCAGCCGCAAGTCGCTGTAAAAGCCCACAGTGGACGTAAACAGCACCAGGAAGTCGTAATCCATGGCGGCCTGAATCACTTCGGCCGGGGAAATATGGTGCGGCGGCGCATCCAGCAGGCGGCTGCCCTCCAGCATTCCGGCGGGGTACGCGAGCCACACGGGATACCAGTACGACTCAATCTCGCGCGTTGCGGGCCAGCGGGACGATGCCCCGCCATCGAATTTTTCGAAGCTGGGCGGATTCAGAAACAGTGTCCTCATTACAGACGCCATAAAGCGCTACCCCCCGTGAGTTACAGAGCTTAAAATGAGCCGGAATCGTAGTGTACTCGATTTCGATACCTCGCCCAATACAAGCTTTCCCATGTTGCTCATGGGAATACCCTTGCGAGTTGCCCCGTGGCTTCGAGGACGGAAAGCTGCCCCTGCTGCAGCGCGAAATTCGCGTCCAGGAAGGCCAGCCACTTCTGGTTTTCGTTTATTTGCGATTGTTCCACGTCGGCCAGCGTAGCTTTTCCCTGCTGCAGCATGGCCTGTTGCATTTGCAGGTCCTGCTGTGCGAGTTGAAGGTCAAGCCGCGCCACATCATCGCCGGACTTCAGCTCTCGAAGATGGCGGTATTTCTGTTCCATGTCGAGGTTGCTTTGCCGGAGCTGATTTCCCAATGAGATTTCAGCGGATTTCAGTTCGCTCTTGGCCAAGGCGACGGTGGCGGACGTCTTCGCGGCAAAAAGCGGAATGGTGACCTCCACGCCCGCATTCACGCTGTTTCGATAGAACGTCTTATAGAAAAGGTCATAGTTGTTCAGCCTGCTGAAGACGTTGTATTGTGCGACCAGATCCACCGTGGGCCAGTAGCTCATTTTTGCGCCGTGCAGCAATTTCTGGCGCGCCGCCCGTTCGTTTTCCGCCTCTTCGATAGCGGGATCGTTTTGCATCCCCAGATCAACAAGCTGCTTTTCTTGCAGGGACGTGGAAAAATCCGGCTCCTGCGCGTCCAGCACGAGCGGCTGCCCTTCGGGAAGCCCCGTGAGCACGCGCAATTGCTCGGAGAGCGTCTGTTCGCGGTCCTCGGTTTGGAGGGCCTGGCTTTCCAGTCGCGCGATATCGAGTTGTCGCCGCGTTTCATCAATCGGAAGCGCCTGGTTCGCGGCGATCTGCTGGCGCGTCACCTCGAGCACTTTTTCGGCGCTCGCTTGCTCCGCGTGGATCAGATCGAGCGCATGGCGCACCTTCGCCAGTTCCAGATAATCGAGCGCCGTCCGCACCATCACGTCGCTGCGTGTCTTCCGCATCTCCACCGCGCGATTTTTTGCTTCGTCCTCTTTGGCGTGTTGCTGCGCCTTCAGCAGAGGATTGAAAAGCGATTCCGTGTAGTCCAATTGGAAGACGGCCGGCGGCCCCGCCCCTGGAATCGAGGGGAATCCGTAGGTGTAAACCGCGCCCGATCCGGTGTAGACGTTCGGCAGAAACGCGGCGCGGTCCACGCCGACGTCGCCGAGCGCCACGTTGTACTGCGCGCGGGCCAGCTTCAGGTCGGGGCTGTTCTGCAGCGCAAGCTTTACCGCTTCCTGAAGCGTCAATTTTTCGCGTTGTTGCGCTCGCGCCGCCATTGCGGCGGCTCCGAGCAGGACGATCACGAAGAGAATCGAAAGTGTCTTATTCATAGCGTAAGGATTCCGTCGGGTGAAGTTTTGCCGCGCGATTCGCGGGAATATAGCCGAAGACGAGGCCCGTCGAGCACGATACCACGAACGCCAGCACCACCGAGACCCACGAGATGGGGAATTTGATGTCGCCGGCGACGGACGTGAATTTCAGCAGGAAATTGGCAAACGCCGGAATGGCCACGCCGATTAAAACGCCCAGGAAGGCGCCCGTCCCGCTGATCATCACGGCTTCCAGCACGAATTGGTACAGAATCGCAGCCCGTGGCGCTCCGATCGCTTTCCGAATTCCGATTTCTCGCGTTCGCTCGGTGACGGTGACCAGCATGATGTTCATGATCCCAATCCCGCTGATCACCAGCGCAATCAGCGCGATTACCACCAGCAGCAGCGTGAGCGCCGCGGATATATCGCGCGCCGCGTTCAGGATTCCCGTCAGGCTTTCGACGTCGTACTGCGCGCCCGGCCTGTGACGGCTGCGGAGAAGCTGCCCCACCTGCGTCTGCACCTGCGGAACATCCTCCGGCGTATCCGCTTGCACGTAGAACGTCTTGAAATAGTCCGCACCCACGTAATCCTTAATCAGCATAAACGGAATCAGCACGGAATCCTGGCGAATCTCCGATTGTTCGAAGGTGGCGACGCGCTCTTTGAACGTGCCGATCACCGTGAAGTGCAGCTCGCGGAGCTGCAAGTCCTGCCCGACCGGGTTCCCGTCCGGAAACAAAAGATGCGCCAGATGATCGGTGAGCAGGCACACCTTGCTACGCGTCATCATGTCGTCCTGATCGAAGTAGCGGCCGCGCAGAATCACCAGATTGCGTATCTGCTGAAATTGTTCGGTCACTCCCACCAGGTTGATAACCTTTGCGTGGCCGCTCAGGCTGATCGTCATCGGAAGGTCGTGCGTGCCGGCCACGTGAACGATGGCCGGAATCTGCTGCTGCATCGCCTGCAAATCGCCCGGAGTGACCTGGTCAATGGCCGGCTCGGAGCCCGTGCCGATCAGATTTCCATAGACTAGATTCGAGCCCACGCCTTCGATTTCGGAAATGATATAGCGCTTCCCGGCCAGGGCGACCGTCACCACCAGCACGATGCACGCGCTCCCGATAATTACGCCCAGCATCGTGAGCGTGGCCCGCACTTTATTCGCGCGAAGCGCCTGCAGGGCGAGATGCCAGGTTTCGTTCCAGAATACCGGTCTTCGAGGCGTGGCGGTCATCGCTTGTCTGGGTTTCGGCTTCTTGTGGTTTCAGTCCGAGGCGCCAGTCGGATTCGCGCTCGAAGAATGCGGCCTGCGGCATCGCCGCGCGGCGCTTACTCGAGCCGGCGCAATCGTTCGCGCGCTTCGCTTCGATCCGGGTCCAACCGCAGCGCGGCGCGGTACTGTTCGGCCGCCGCGACGCGATTGCCTTGCGACTCATAAAGCCGCCCTAGCCATTCGCGGGCCGACGCATGGGGCGGCCAATCGCTTCGATCCGGCGTGGTGGCGAGAAAGGATTTCAGGTAGGCCTCCGCTCCGTCCGGATCGGAACCTGAAAGCACGCGAGCCACGCCGCGATAGTAGCCCAGGCGGGGATCATTGGCGTTCACCTGCGCCGCAGCCGTTATGGCGTGCTCGATCTCGGCTGCTTCGCCGCGAGACTGGAAAAAATACATGATCTCGAAATAGGGTTCGATTTTTGAAGGCGCCGAACTGAGAACCTGCCGGTATTCCTTTTCGGCCAGATCAGTACGGTTCGCCGCTTCCTGGTAGTACACGGCCTGCGCCAAATGGCCTTCGGTGGCGTCAATCTGCTCGATGGCTTGCACCTGCGCGTACGCCTGATCCTTGCTGCCGCCGATAATCCACGGCGCCTCGATGCAATATTCTTCCAGATCGCGCCGAGCAGAAATATTGGAAGGGTCCAGCAGCACAGCCTGCTCGAACTCTTTCTTCACGCGCCTCGCGAGAAAAAAGCTGTGCTTTTTTTGCGCCTCTCCGCCGCAGGCTCGGCCCAGCCATTGATGGTAGATGGAGTTCTTCGCGTTCAGCGCGACCGCTCGCTCCGCTTGCGCGATGGATTTTGTGAAGTCGCGCAATTCGTAATAGCTACGCGCCATCCAGTAGTACGCATCGGCGCTGTAGGGGTTGCGCGCGACTGCGGCCTCGAGCGTCGAAATCGCCGTACCGTATTCTCCCGCCTGAAAATGTTGCTCGGCCGCAAGCAGCAGGGCGGTGGCGTCGCCTGGCGCGGGCGCAGCCTTCGCGGCAAACGTGGTGGAGGCCACCAATAGCGCCGCCAGCACAGCGCCACCCATCAGCTTCATCACAATGTTTCGCGTTCTGCGGGCCTTCGTGGCGGCGCGCCTCACGGCGCCTCCGTCGGACGGATCGTCATTCCTTCGTGAAGCTCCCGCTGCCCGGGCAGCGCCACCCGGTCGCCCGGTTTCAACCCGGCGACCACCTCGTATTGCGTCGCGCTCGCGATCCCCAGCGAGATATTCTGGCGCTGCACCTGATCGCCGGACACGATCCACACGTAGCGCCGCGAATTATCGTGGCTGTCGTATCGAATCGCGGCGCGCGGAATCACTATGGGTTCGCGGCTTTGCTTCACCGTGATCTGCACCTCGACGTTCGCGCCGGGCAGCAGTTGCAATTGATCGTTATCTACGGAGCAGAGCACTTCGCCCACGCTGCGGTCGCCAAGTTTCACCACCTGCTTCGGGGCGGCTTCGGTGTGCCCGCTCCAAGTGAGCCCCGGCTTTGCATCCCAGGTTACTTTCACGTCTTGATTGGGCTCGATGGCCCCCAGGTCCGGCTCGTCCACGTCGGCGCGAATGCGAACGTGCTTCAGATTCGCGATCTGCGCCAGGGTGTCGCCGGTTTGCACATATTCCCCGGCGCGCACCTTCAGGGAGTAGAGGGTTCCATCGAGGGGCGAAGTCACGGTTGCGGAGTTCACCTTGCGCTCGAGCGATTGGATTGTAGCGGTATCCTGCTTCACGCGCAGCATGTTGCTCTGTACGCCGAGCACCGCATCCTGCTGCATAGCCTTCTGCTTTTCTTCGAGCGCTTTCACGGTGGCGCGCGCCTTCACCAGTTGCGCCTGCTGCTGCGCCACCTGGTCCGTTGTCGCCGCATGTTCCTTTAGCAGCGCCTGCAATTCCTCCACCGACTTCGAAAGCCTCGCCGCCTCGGCCTGGGCGGATTGCAAATCCCCTTCGATCTGCGCGCGTTGATCGGGCGGCCCTCCGGCGCGTGCATAATTCAGATCGGACTGCGCGCCAAGCAGGTCGGCCTTGGTCCGCGCCAGCTCCGATTGTACGTCTGCATCGCCAAGCGAGAGAATCAATTCCCCGCGATGGACCTGCTGCCCTTCCGTAGCCGCAACCTTCTGCACGAAGCCGGGAAACTGCGCTCGCGCAATCACTGGCGAGATAGGCTCCACCTTTCCGTTGCCCGTTTTTACCTCGCTCACGTTGCCGCGGCCCACGGTGATCACCGGCACTTTTGGCCCGCGCCCCGGCGTCGCCAGCACCACGAGCACCACCACGACCAGCGCGGCCACAAGCGCCGGAATAATCCATTTTTTCTTGCTTTTGTCAGCCATCGCTGCTCGCGCTCTGGAGCGCGGCGTCCCCCGAAGTCTCGAAATTGTAGCAGAGCTGATGGAGGGCTGCTGCTGGGAACACGGAGGCGCGTGCCGTGAGCCGCACTTTCACGGATGCTATGGGCGGGTTCGAGGATGCCAAATCTTTTCGGCCGCGCCCTGCCTGCTCTGCCGCACCACTTCGAAGAGAATGATTCCCGCCGCCACGGACACGTTCAGCGAGCGCACCGGGCCGGTCGTCGGGATCGAAACCAGAAAATCGCATCTCTTGCGCGTCAATTCGTGCAACCCTTCCCCTTCGCGCCCCAGCACGATCGCGATGGGCCCGGTCAAATCCACAGTCGTGTAGTGCTTCTCCGCCCGCTCATCCAATCCCACGATCCACCAGCCCGCATTTTTGACCTCTTCCATGGCGCGCGCCAGATTCTTCACGCGCGCCACCGGCAAATGCGCAAGCGCCCCCGCCGAGGCGCGCTCCACCGTGTCGCTCAGCCCTGCCGCGCGTCGCTCTGGGATCACTACCCCGCGCGCGCCGGCCGCAAGCGACGTGCGCACGATGGCGCCCAGATTGTGCGGGTCCTCCACGCCATCCAGCAGCACAAGCAGCCGCCGCGCATCGTTCGCCCCGAGCAGATCTTCCAGTTCCGCCGTGGCCTTCGCCGCCGCCAGCGCCGCGATTCCCTGGTGCTCTCGCGTTCCCGCCAGCCGGTCCAACTGGTGCCGTTCTTCGAACCGCACCGTAACGCCCCGCTCCTTCGCCAGCCGGACGACAGCTTCCACCCGTTCGCCGTGCCGGCCGCGGGCGATCACAATGCGATCCAGCGCGCGTCCTGCGCCAAGCGCCTCCTCCACCGCATGAAATCCTGTGAGCCAATTCACAGCCGCACCCCTAACCGCTTACAATCATATGTCGCGACCGGCGCAAACCGAATGCCTGAACCCAACGGACAATTCTCGCATGTGCGCTTCCTGATCTTCGATCTCGATGGCACGCTGATTGACTCGAAGCTCGATCTCGCGCTTTCCACCAACGCCATGCTCGGCAAAATGGGATGCGCGCCGCTGCCGGACGAGACCGTCTTCAGTTACGTTGGTAACGGCGCGGCCATGCTCGTCCGCCGCGCGCTGGGCGAATCCACCGCCACCGCGCAAGTCGAGCAGGCCCTCGCCTATTTCCTCGATTACTATCGCGAGCACATGCTCGATAACACCGTCACCTATCCCGGCGTTCGCGAAGCCCTCGACGCGCTGGCCGGGCGCCCCATGGCCGTGCTCACCAATAAGCCCGTGATTTTCAGCCGCGCGATACTCGATGGGCTCGGCCTTTCCGGATACTTCCAGCGCGTCTATGGCGGGAATAGCTTCGAGAAAAAGAAGCCCGATCCAACCGGCGCACAAACCCTGCTGCGCGAATTCGGCGCCGCGCCGCGCGAAGCGATGATGATCGGCGATTCGGATGTGGACGTGCGCACGGCGCGCAATGCGGGCATCTGGTCGTGCGGCGTCACCTACGGCCTTTGCCCCGCGACGCTCAGCGTCTATCCGCCGGACGTCCTGCTCGACAGTCTCGAAGCCCTGCCGCCTCTTCTGAAGAGCCGCTGACGCGCGTCAGCGGCCCAGCTTCGGGTGCCGCTGATCAAAATCCGTCGCTTGCTGATACGCGCGAGCGAAGGCCAGCAGCTTCGCTTCGCCATAGAGTTGCCCCAGAAAAGTGAGGCTCACGGGGGTCCCAGGGCCGCCATAATCGCCCTCGATTTCGCCTTTGGCGTTTTTCACGGCCGGCGGCGCATCCGGCCCGCGGAATCCATTGGGCAAAATGAGCGCGGGATGCCCCGTCAGGTTCGTCACCACGAGTTGCTGGCTGTTGGTCGGTGCGACGATCACGTCCACGCCTCGAATCGCCTTTGCCATGGCGTCCATCGCCAGCGTGCGCGCGCGGTTTTCCTGAATGTACTCGACCGCCGGGATAAATCGCGCCGAACGAAACGTATTCGGCCAATCGCCGGGCCCTTGCCCGGTCAGCAATTTGTCGCGCCCCGAGCGCGTCAATTCATCGAATGCCGCCGCGGATTCCGCCAGCAGCAGCGTCGAAATCGAATCGTACGGGAATTTCGGCAGCTCCACGGGAATCAGGCTCACGCCCATCTGCTTCAGCTTGGCTAGCGCGGCATCGTTGAAGCGGCGGTCGTATTCCGCGCGCGCGCGAAATTGTTCCTGCCTCTGATTCTGCGCATCGAGCCTCTTCTTTTCCTCCGGCGTCAATTCCGCCTCCGGTTTGGGACCCGCCGAAGGCGCCGGAATCGCCCGGCGCTCGAAATCGGCTTTCAGGTAGCCGGCGCGCAGCTTGCGCCAGTCGAGATTTGCATCCCAATTAAATGCGGCCGGCTTCACGCTCAGGTCCGCATCATCGGGCCCAGAAATCGCGTCCAGCACCATCGCGCAGTCTTCCACCGTCCGGCAGATCGGGCCGAGCTTATCCATGCTCCAGGAAAGCGCCATCGCCCCCGTGCGCGGCACGAAGCCGAAGGTGGGCCGCAGCCCCGTGCAGCCGCATCGCGTGCTCGGCGCGGAAATCGAGCCTAGCGTCTCGGAACCAATCGAGAACGCCACGCATCCCGCCGCCGTGGCGGAAGCCGGCCCGGCCGACGAACCGCTCGATCCCTGCGCCGGATTCCACGGATTTCGCGTCTTCGCGCCGAACCACACGTCGTCCATCGCCAGCGCGCCCAGGCTCAGCTTCGCCGCCAGCACCGCGCCCGCCGCGTCCAGGCGCTTCACCACCGTCGCGTCTTCATCGAACATTTGTTTCTCGAACCCGCCCGCGCCCCAGGTGGTTGGATAGCCCGCCACGGCCAGCAGGTCCTTCGCACCCCAGGGCAATCCGTGCAGTGGGCCACGATATTTGCCGCGTGCGATTTCGGCGTCCGCTTCCTTTGCCTTGGCGCGCGCGCGTTCCTCCGTGAACGTAATCACGAAATGCAGAAGCGAATCGTAGCGGTGCAGCCGCTCGAGGTACATCTCGGTCAGCGCGGCCGACGAAATTTTGCGCGTGCGAATCAGCTCCCCCAAATCCCGCGCCGAATCGAACGCCACGTCCTCGAGATTCTTCGGCACGCCGCGCTTCCCGATCGCCGCGGCAGGGGAAATTCGGATCGGCCGCTTCGCGCGCTCGAAGCTTGTTCCCGGCGCCACCGGATCAAAGATCAGCGCGGGCGCCACGCTATTCGGCATGTGCAGCTTGTAGATTTGCTCGTAGTCGCGGACGTAGTCCGTCAGGTTGCGCAGCATCATCTGCCGGTCTTCAGGGGGAATCGCCACGCCCGCAATCACGGCGGCCTCGCTGATCATTTCGAGGGTGATCTTTGGTTCGGTTGCGCCGGTATTCTGCGGCGCCTGCGCCAAAGCCCACAGCACGCCGGGGAAAAGCGTCGAACCCAGGCCCAAAGCGGAGCATATGGAAAAGAAGCGGCGGCGTTCCATCTTCCTGCACCCCCGTTAGCCGATCACCGTTAACCGGTGACCGCGTGACGATCCGTCTGGATCGTGCGGCCCGGAGTGTAATACAGGAAGCCCTCTGCGGCTATGCGCGCCCGCCCTACTCGCTGGCGAGTTGCTCGCGCCGGCTGGTGTGATATTGCGCGAGTATTCCATTCGCGGCGGCTACCGTTTCGACCTCCGTCGCGACTCGTTCCAAATCTTTGCCCGGCACCACTACGTAGAGCTCGCCTTCGCCCAGCCCCGTGTACACGCGATTGCCGATGCAACCCGTGCTCACCACCGCGCCATGCGCCATCGCGGCGGGCAGGGCCATGCACGTCGGCCGGCCCAGGACGGGAAACTGCGCCGCGCGCCCGGCCCGAATGGCAGCTTCTTGCAGAATCATGATCTTCTCCGCCGGGCCGGCAAAGAGCACCACGTCCGGATCCGCCGGCGCATCGCCCAGCGGCGAATAGACCACCGCCCCCGGCGGCTGCGGCAGCCGTGGAATCTCGGGCACTTCTTCCATTTTCACGTATCCGATCGTCTCCATCATCGAAAGCACGTGCGGCAGTTCCCCGGCCCGCTTGCCAGGAATCGAAATTCCGTGCGTGTAGCTTCCCACGGGGCAATTGTAATGATCGCCCGGAACAGTAAAAAACGTTCGCCCCGCCGCCGCAAGCCGCCAGAAGCTGCACCCCGAGGGCTCGCTCCCGCTGAATTGCTCCACGCCTTCCGGCGCTTGCTGTTGAAATTTCACCGCGACGGGCCGCTTCGCGAGCCCCAGCGTCTTCGTGAGTTGTTGTTCGATTGCGCGATAATCCTGCATAAGGGTCCTTTTTCCCCTGAACCAGCGGAAGCTCTGCCAAATTTACCGACGGTGCCCGCAATTCTAGCAGGTTCGCCGCGAAAGTGTGTCGGGCACGCAACCATCATGCAGAGCCGGCAGCGGCTCGGCGCACCTGCGCCATGATAAACTGCGATCCCGTGGACAACTGGACTGGCGACAAGATTCGCAGCACATTCCTGAAATTTTTCGAAGAACGCGGCCATAAGCCTGTTCGTAGCTCGTCGCTCGTGCCAGCGAACGATCCGACGCTCCTCTTCACCAACGCCGGCATGAATCAGTTCAAGGACGTGTTCCTCGGCCTCGAGCAGCGGGATTATAGGCGCGCCGCAAGCTGCCAGAAATGCGTTCGTGCCGGCGGCAAGCACAACGATCTCGAAAACGTCGGTTTCACCAATCGCCACCACACCTTTTTCGAGATGCTCGGCAATTTCTCCTTCGGCGATTATTTCAAGAAGGAAGCCATCGCCTACGCCTGGGAGCTGATCACCTCGCCCCGATGGTACGGAATTCCGCTCGATAAGCTTTATTTCACCGTGTTCGGCGGCGCCGAAATCGGGCCCGGCCGGGAACTGCCACCCGACCATGACGCAGCCAGCCTCTGGATCAAGATTGGCGCGCCTAAAGACCGCGTGATCGAAGTCCCCGGCCTCAAGGAAAATTTCTGGGCCATGGGCGATATCGGCCCCTGTGGCCCCTGCAGCGAAATTCACTACGATATGGGTCGTGCCGCCTCCGACCAGGGCCACCCAGATTGCAAGTTCGGCTGCGATTGCGGCCGCTACGTCGAAATCTGGAATCTCGTCTTCATGCAGTTTAACCGCGACGCAAGTGGCGCGCTCAAGCCTCTGCCCAAACCATCCGTGGATACAGGCGCGGGCCTCGAACGCCTCGCCGCCGTCCTCGAAGGCAAAATCAGCAACTTCGATACGGATCTTTTCCAGCCGCTCATGCAAGAGGCGGCTACGCTCGCCCATGTGGACATCGCTGATCCCAAAATTCAGCCATCGCTGCGCATCATCGCCGATCATTCGCGCGCGGCCACCTTCCTGATCTCCGATGGCGTCGTTCCCTCAAACGAAGGCCGCGGCTACGTCCTTCGCAAAATCATCCGCCGCGCGCTTCGCCATGCGCATGCGCTAAATGCATCGTTCCCGTTTCTCTCCAGGATGTCCAAGGCGGCTCGCGCCGAAATGAAGCTGGCCTATCCGGAGCTTGAGGACCATGCCGGTGTAATCGCCGGTGTTCTCGACGCGGAAGAAAACCGGTTTGCGCGCACTTTGGAAGTGGGCCTCAAGGCGCTCGACGATCTCAACCGCAAGTTCGGAGCAGCGGGTTCGCCCAAGCCGTCATTGCCGGGTCCGGAGGCCTTCAGGCTTTACGACACGTTCGGCCTTCCCCGTGACTTCATTGCTGACGTTGCCCGCGATGCGGGGATCGCGGTTGACTGGACCGGCTTCGATCGCGCAATGGAAGAGCAGCGCACCCGCGCAAAAGCCTCCTGGAAAGGCGCGCACAAGGAAATCGCCAATCCCGCCTACGCCAAGCTCGCGCAAACCTTCAAGACCGAGCCCGACTTCTACTTCGGCACGCGCGTCGCCGATTGTCGCATCGAAGCGATCATCACCAAGGACGGCGCGGTAAACGAAATCAAGCGAGGCGCCGAAGCCGAGGTAGTCCTCGACCGCACCTCGCTCTACGCCGAATCCGGCGGCCAGGTGGCCGATACCGGCGCCCTCTACGACGATTCCCAATCCCTCGAGGTCGCCCAGGTCCGCGGCGCCTATTATCCCGTCACCGGCCTGATCGCCCATCGCATCGTGGCGAAGGAAGACCTGCGCGTCGGCGACAGGGTGGCCACGGCGGCCGATGCCCAGCGCCGCGCGCGCAACATGCGCAACCACACCGCCACGCACCTCATGAACGCCGCTTTGCGCAATATCCTCGGCGCCCACGTCAAGCAGTCCGGCTCGCTCGTCGCCCCGGACCATCTCCGCTTCGATTTTTCCCATTTCGCTGCTGTGGATCCCGCCGAGCTGACCGAAATCGAGCAGCAAGTGAACGACGAAGTCCTCAAGAATCTCGAGCTGCGCACGGACATCATGAATATTGACGAAGCCCTCGCCTCCGGCGCCCTCGCCTTCTTCGGCGATAAATACCCGGAGGCCAACGTCCGCGTCGTCACTATCCCGGACGCAGCCGCCCCGCGCGGCTTCTATAGCAAGGAACTCTGCGGTGGCACCCACGTAGCCCGCACGGGCGAAATCGGCCTATTCAAGATCATTTCAGAGTCTTCCGTAGCCGCCGGCGTACGCCGTATCGAGGCCATTTCCGGCGACCGAGCCCTGGATGAATACCAACGCGCCTTAGCCGCACTGCGGTCCATCGCCGGCCTGCTGAACGTCTCCGAAGATGAGATTTCGGCCGCCATCGAGCGCCAAACCAGCCAAATCCGCGCCCTCGAAAAGCAGCTCCATGCCCTCCAACGCAAATCGGCCGGTTCCAAGGCCCAGGAGCTTCTGGAGCAGGCCCGCGAGGTCAAGGGTGTCCGAGTCGTCGCCGTCCAGATCAACGGCCTTGACCGCCAGGCCCTCCGCGAACTTTCGGATTCCCTTCGCCAGAAGCTCGGCTCCGGCGTCATCGTTCTGGCTGCCGCCGAAGACGGCAAGGTCTCTCTAATCGCAGCAGTTACGAAGGACCTTATCCCCCGCCTCCACGCCGGAAAAATCGTGCAGGAATTGGCCCGGAAAGTGGGCGGTTCCGGCGGCGGCAGGCCCGATTTGGCGGAGGCTGGCGGAAAGGACACATCCGGCATAGAAAACGCCCTCGGTTCCATTTACCCCCTCCTCGACCGGTTGCTATAGTTCCCCTCGCGCCAGAAGCAAACGCCGGGCAACCTCTTCCCCCGGTGGTACTCGTGTCTGCACGTTCGTTCAGCAGTTCGGGAGTAAAGCGTTCTGCCTTCCCCTAGGCTTATGAATAGGAGCGGCATCACGGTCGCTATCTTGGCGGTAGGGGCGTCTTTGGCCTTTGCAGCGCCCACCCCTGCCCAGATCGCATCCTACGTGGACGCCACCGGCAAAATCGTCTACGTAAACGGGGATTCCCCTGTTCGGCGTCGTGGGAGTACTATTAGTTCTGCTGCGGTCTCCGCCCACTTTCTCGATGCGTCTTACGGGAAAGCGGCGCCGGCGCCGCCCGACCGGCTGGATCGCATTGTCCGCGAAGCAGCCGAGCGGCACGACCTGGACCCGGCGCTGGTTAAAGCCGTAATCAGCACCGAATCGGGGTGGAATCCTCAGGCCGTGTCCCGCAAGGGAGCAGTGGGGCTGATGCAACTGGTTCCTGCGACGGCACAACGCTACGGCGCCGGCAATCCTTTCGACCCCGCCCAGAACGTCGAGGCGGGTACCACGTATCTCAGGTCGCTGCTCGACCGCTATAACGGCGACTTGACCAAGTCGCTCGCGGCATACAACGCGGGCGAGCACGCCGTGGATGCAAGTGGCGGCGTTCCCGCCTACCGCGAGACGCGCCAATACGTGCGAAAGGTCACCGACGCTTACTTCCGGCCCGGCTCAGGCCGCAACTCGTCCCTCTGGAGTCCGCCGAAGGACCCCGTGAGGCGGGTAGTGACCGCGAATGGCCGGGTGGTTTTCACGAACGAATGAAGCGTCTTTTGTCTCAGCTACAACTCGCGAGTGTCCCCGCCCTGCTGATTGCCGCGCTGCTGGTGTGTCTTGCCCCGGCCGCCCACGCCGATAAAAATTCGGACGCCAAGCTGCAATTCGAAGCCGCCGTGAAAATGCGGACGATGCTCGAAGGCTATCTCGAGCGCGATCGCTCCGTGAACGACTACAAGCAGACTATCGCCGCCTATCAGAAGGTTTACCTCATCTCCGCGCAGGCGGGCGAAGTCACTTCGTCATTCGTCGCCGAAGCCGAGCTCTACGAGGAAATGGGCCGGCTCTTTGATCCCGGGTACTATCGCCAGGCGATTGGCATGTACGATTTCCTGCTGAAGCAGTATTCGCGCACGCGCTTTCGCGCCGATTCGCTGCTGGCCATGGCTCGCATCGAGAAAGACGATCTCAACGAGCCCGGGAAAGCCGAAGCCGCGCTCCAGGAATACGTAAAGGATTTCCCGCGCGGCAGTGGAGCGGCAAGCGCCCGCGCCGCATTGAAAGCTATTGCTGAGGCGCGTACGCCTCCACCCGCGCCGCAGCTCGTGTCTCAGGCCAAAACCGAGGAAGTCGTCGCCGGCGAGCCGGTCGTAACCGGCACGCTGGTTGAGCCGAAAGAATCGGAGAATGAGACGCCCTATCTGAAAGGCGTCCGCACCTGGAATTCGCCGGGCGACGCCCGCATCATTCTGTCCCTCGGCGACACAATCAAATTCAAATCGGCGCGAATCGCCTCGCCCGACCGCATCTATTTCGACCTATCGAAGCTTCAGATTTCGCCGGACGCCCGCAAGCCGGTCAAGGTAGACGCCGGCCTCTTGAAATCCGTCCGCATCGCGCCCAATCGTCACGACGTTGTGCGAGTCGTGCTCGACGTGAACGGCGCAAAGGACTACTCCGCGTTTCTCGTCTCGCATCCCTACCGCCTGGTGATAGACGTTCACGCCAAGCCTACAAATCCAACCACAGCGGCCGCCGCCCCCAGCCAGACGGCGCCCCTCGCACCGTCCGCCGCAGCCGCAACCGATGACGCAGTTGTCGCGGCTAAGCGGCCCGTTGCGTCCGCCGGGAGCCATCCGAAAGCGAAGCTCGCCTCTGCCGCGGCATCGGTCCAACCGCCCAGCCTGCCTTCGCTCACGCGCGACGGCCGCAACTCCCTCACGCGCGAACTCGGTTTGAAGATCAGCCGCATCGTGATTGATCCCGGCCACGGCGGTAAGGACACGGGAACCATCGGCCCGCACGGACTCACCGAAAAGGCCGTATGTTTGGACGTCGCGCTCCGCCTCGGTGAGCTAATTCAGAAAAAATTGCCCGGCGCGGAAGTGATCTACACCCGCAAGGACGATACCTTCATCCCACTCGAGGAGCGCACCGCGATCGCGAATCGCGAAAAGGCCGATCTCTTCATCTCGATTCACGCGAATTCCAGCCGCAGCCCGCAGGCGCGCGGCGTCGAAACCTACTACCTGAATTTCACCAGTTCGCCCGATTCGATGGAAGTTGCCACGCGCGAGAACGCCACTTCGCAGACGTCGCTCCACGATTTGCAGGACCTGATCCGCAAAATCGCGCGCAACGATAAAATCGAGGAATCGAAGGAGCTGGCGAGCGACGTTCAGGAATCGCTAAGCTCTCGCCTCGAGCTCGTCAGCCGCAACGAACGCAATCGCGGCGTGAAAAAGGCGCCCTTCGTCGTGCTGATCGGCGCCAACATGCCATCCGTGCTTGCGGAAATTTCCTTCGTCAGCAATCCTGCTGATGAGCGCCTGCTGCGCAAGCCCTCGCAGCGCCAGCGAATCGCCGATGGCATCTATCGCGGCATCGCCAGTTATTTGAAGAGCCTGAACAGCCTCTCCTACAATCAGCCGCGCATCGCCGCCAACGATCGCTCCGCCGCGGGCGGCGCGCCGGCCGGCGACGGCAATCAGAAATAGGCGCTAGCCGGGGATTCAAACGAAGTCGCTCGTCTCGCCAATCCGCTATTGCGCGTCAAGTATGCGGCACGGCCTTCCCTGCGGGCCCCTTTTTAGCTGTCACCCGCTGCCCCAGCAGCCGGTACCCAAAGCTCGCCCCAATAAACGACACCGTAAATGCCAAAATGGGAATCGCCAGCACACTGCACGCGTAAATTCTGGATTTATGGATCGCAGTCATTGCTCCCTCTCCAATCCAGCGGGCAAACGCCCGCCGGATCGTTGCCGGATGGGCAGGCAGCGGACGCAGTGTTAAGGTAACTTGCCTTTGTGAATGGCGCTGGCGGGGGTGTCCGCGTTCAATAGTTCTCTGTCAAGGACGTGTATTCATTAGTACCTTGTTAGGCTCGGTCCTTCCCGCGCCCCGCCACTTGATCCCACGCTGTCGCTTGCGCCGCCCCGGCCATCGCGCTACGCTCACGGGAACCGGCCTCCCGCCGCCGGCGTCTAAACAATGTGGTTCAAGCCGCAATGAAAAGCGTACTTGCCCGCGCGCACCGCCAGCCTTTGCTGCCGCGCCTTCGCATCGCCTCGAGCGGTGCCCTCCGCGCGATTCTGCTTGCCTTGTGTGCAGTTGCGCTCGGGGCTACGCTTGTCCCGGCGCAGACGCCACAGGCCATCCTGCCAGATGATTTTGCCGGATGGACCGCAAGCGCGCACGCCACCTTCTCTTCATCCCAAGCGGCGAATTTCGAGGACGCCCCCGCAGCCGCCGCAACCGATGAATTCGGTTTTGAAGGCGCGGCGCAAGCCACCTACACCCGCGGCGCGGACTCGCTGCACGTCACGGCCTATCGCATGAAAGACCCGAGCGGCGGCTTCGGCGAATATCTTTATCTCCGCACGCCGCGGATGAAGCCCGCGCGCCTCGGCGAGCGGTCGTCGGCCGCGCACGGCCGCGCCCTCGTCCTGGTGGGAAATATCGTGCTGGACGTGACCGGCGCGAATCTGCCCGAGAGCCCCAATCAGAATGACGATTTGAAGGCGCTCGTTGCCGCCGTTCGGCCGCGCGCCGAAACGGGCCTGCTGCCCACGGTGACCGGCCACCTGCCCGCGCGAAGCAAAATGATCGTGGGCTCCGAGCATTACGTGCTCGGCCCGCGCACGCTGAATCAATTCTTTCCGCTCGCGCCCGGTGACTGGCTCGAATTCGCCAATGGCGCGGAAGCTGCCGTCGCGAAGTACCGGCTTGGCGGACGCGATGCCACGCTCATCGTCGCCGATTACCCTACGCCGCAGATCGCCACTCAGGAATGGAACGAGCTGCGCAAGCGCTTCAACGTCAATGGAGCGAAAGGCGCCGATGCGGACGCAAAATCCCAGCCCCTATTTGCCTCGCGCGCGGTCACGCTGGTCGCCATCGTAGCCGGCGCTCGTTCCCAATCCGAGGCCGGCATCCTGCTCGACCAGGTTCATTCCAGCACGCAACTTACCTGGGACGAGCCTACCTTCCAATTTACTCAGGCTGGCTGGCCCACGATCATCGCCGGCATCATGATCGGTACCTGCGTGTTATGCGTTTTCGCTGTCATCGCGGGAATCGCCTTCGGCGGCGTCCGAATCGTGGTCAAGCGCTTCTTTCCGGACAAAGTCTTCGACCGCAGCGACCATTTGGACATCCTACAGCTTGGATTGAGCAGTAAACCTATCAAAGCAGGGGACTTCTACCAATTTCGAGGGCGCGTCTAGCCGCCTCGCCACAGGCGCGCGCAGCCTCTGCTATGGAAGTAGTAGGACAAGAACCCGCCGCTTTCCAACCACTTGCGCCCTAGGGTTTCCCTTGACTGCGCCCTGACCCTCTCGTAGACTGCCGTCGAGGAAAGGTTTTGCGGCCATCCGCGCATTGGCCGTGGGACTTTCTCCCTTTGGCCCGCTCGCAAAAGCGGGCCTTCTTTTTTGCGCCCGATTTTTGCCCTTGTCGGGTGCCGTTATTTCCCGGCGCCGCTTCGCGTGATCTTCACGGACGCCCCGCTCGCCCCCACGGGCACCTGAATCTCCGCGGCATTGTCGTCTCCGCCGATACGTAGCTGCTGCGCCTCCCGCTTTCCGCTGCTCACGCTGTACGTCCCCGCGGGAAGCCCGCTGATCGTGATCGAAGAGGTGTGCGCATCCCCGGTGCGATTCTCGAGCGTGAACGAAATTTGGCTCAGCGAATCATTGAAGATAACCGGCCGATCCTTCGCG
The DNA here is from genome assembly GCA_035553255.1 of Candidatus Acidiferrales bacterium. Taxonomy (GTDB): domain Bacteria; phylum Acidobacteriota; class Terriglobia; order Acidiferrales; family UBA7541; genus Palsa-295. The sequence goes on from DATNDJ010000024.1 coordinate 50,300, forward strand.
AATCCGTCGCGCCCCAGCAGAATTGCCACGCGCTGCGAGCCGCGCACGATGTGGAATCGCGCGCGCAGTCCGTCCTTGGGAACCACTTCGGTCACGTTTTTCTTGCGCACCAGGCTCCCGCCGTAGGCGTACGGTCCAAAGATCGGATCGTCCACCACGATCGTTGCCGCCGCGCGCAGCGCCCCGCTGAAGCCCAGATCAATTTCGCCGTCGTACCACCATGGCCCGCGTCCCATTTCCTTATTGCCCAGCCAGGCCCGTCCCCATGGACGCGGCTCGAACCCGCCGCTCGCCGCTCCGTCGTTCATCTTGCCGGGATAGAAATAGCCGTAGTTCGATTCCGGTGTTCCCGCATTCAGCAGCGCCCACGAGCTGAGATACGACGCATAGCCCAGCCGCAAATACGCCGTCGGATCGGTGGCATAGTGCAGCCCGTAATCCAAAATGCCCCAGCCGCCCATTTGCGACATATAGCTGAGCGTGTAGCTCGTGTTGCCTCCTGCGCGATAATCGCTGCCCAGATCGTAATACGCCGGCTCCATCGAGCCCCGATCCGCAACGTTCAGCCTCATCTGCTCGTTCAAGAACGCCAGCGCATTGTCATACGATACGGCGCGCTCGAACGCAGTCGGCGGATTATCGTCCGCTGTATCGGCGCCGGCTGTCGTCGTAGGCTGCGCGACATTGCTCATCGCATACTTCGCAAACGCCTCCGTGGATTCGAATGCCGTAGAATCAAACGAATACTCCGACTGATACAAATCAGGCCCCTGCGTCACGAAATATTCGACCTTCTTCTCCCAATTGTCCCGCAGCAGCGCCGCCTGATCCGCGTGGCCCTCTTTGTCGAGCGCCTGAATCAGGTGCGGGATCACCACTTCGTTGTACGTCCCCGTTTCGTATGGCGACCAGTGCCGCGTCTCCATCGGATAGGTGTAAAGCGCCTTCGCCGTCCCAAATGCGCGCTCCAGATATCCCTGCGCGTCCAGATACTTCACCTTGTCCGGATAAAGCTTCGCCACGCGATACATCTCGTAATAAAGCATAATCACGTGCGGATAATCGTAGATCCGCCAGATGTGCCGCTTGCCGCTCGCGTCGTCTCGCGGGCTGTCCCGGTTCACCTTCCAGTTCGGGATGCCGTACACGCCGTACGGAAATGGTTCCTTGTCCGTTTGCTGCAAGCCGCCCCACACGTAATTCTTGATGTAGTATTCGACCGCCGCAATCTCGTTCTCCGAAGGATAGAACACGTTCTTCGCCGCGATATAGGGCGCCTTGCCCAGCGCCGGATCGTCGCATGCCACCGCATACGATTGCAGCCCATCCAAATCGTCCGGGCTGCGCAGGATTTTGTCCTTCATGTCCCACTGCGAAAATAGCCCGTTGTACCATTTGCTCGGATCGCGCCACTGCTCGTGCTCCACCATGAACGCCGCGCGCTTCTTGAACAGCGTCTCCAGCGGCTGTGTGACGAAGAAGTCCAGCGCCAGATAGCTGCCGCGCCCGTAGTCCACCTTCAGCATGTTTTCGCCCAGCCGTGAAAATTCCACGCGATAGAGCCGCACGTCCTTCCCGCGCTCGCCCACGTACTGCACTTTCGTCTGCTCGGGATGCTCCGCCGCGATTTGCGCGATTTTTTCGTGCGTCCGCAGTGAGAACATCACCGGCAAGTTTGTCGGTACCGTCATTCCCGGCACCACGTTCACGTCAATCAGCCCTTCTTGATAGAGCGCGTCGCGCACGCCCTCGTAATCCTTCGCCCAGCGAAAATGAAACGCGTAGCTCCTCGCGTCGCCCTTCTGCCCCTTCGGCGCGAGCGTCAGGCTCGTGTTCGGCAGCCTCCACGTCCCGCCTCGCGCGCGCAGTTCCTCGGCCGCGGCCGCCGAATGGATATAAGCTTGATACGCCCGCTCCTGTCGCGACGTCTCGAAATACTCGAACCCCGCCCCCGCTTGCGGCGCCATCACCAGATATGGTCCCTCGCCGTTCGCCCGCTCCCAGAACATGAACGAGCCGTTGCCGCCGATAAACGTGTGCGGAATCACCCGCTCCGTATACGTCACTTCCTTGTTCCCCGAATACTGCGTATCCATCTTCAGCGGCAGCGCCAGGTCGCCGATTTCGATCGGATGGTCCGTGTTGTTCCGCAGCGAAATCGTCCACGCCAGCACGTCGCCGTTCAGATCGAACGTCTCCTGCGCGCTCAAATCCTGCAGCGGATCAATCTTCCGCCCCTGATCGTTCACCCGCCACGCATACATCCCCGCCGACGCGCCATCGGCAAGCTGCGCCTCGATCCGCAGCCCCGCCGTCTGCACCGGCGCGAAGTCCGCCCGGCTGAATTGATCCGCCGCGATCGGATATCCGCCCGTCGCGCTCACTTCCTTCCACTGATCGCCATCCTTGTAAAGCACGCGCCACCTCTTCGGCAGCTTCACCGGATCATTCGCCCTTTGCGCCGTCGCCCAATACACTTCCGCGGACTGCACCGTTTCCGGTTTTGCGAAGTCGTACTCCACCCACTCCAGCGTCCCCGTCCGCCGCGTCCACGTAAAACGTGGCACGCCCGCCACGTGCGAATTTTCCGGTGTCGCGCTATTCCGCAGCGCCATCGTGCCGAATCCGCCACGACCCGCCACCGACGCCGAAGCCCGGCTCGTGCTCGCAATCGTCGGCTCTTCCACTCCAATCGTGTAGCTCACCGACTTGTCGTCCGCCGAGCCTTTGCCGGCGTCGCCCGAAATCATCGCCGTAGACGCGCCCTTCCATTCCTTCTCGCCCGCCGCGCGATACCGGATCACCACGTCGCCCAGCGTTCGCCCCGCGCCGATATAGTCCGTCGGATATTTGTCGTTCGTGCGCTTCAGGCTGGTGATCCCCGCGTCCGAGTAGCCCACCTGAAATTGATCGTTCGCCAGCGATTGCGTTGCCGGCCCGCTCGCTTGCCCCATCGCGGCCCGCGGCGCAGTCATCCATAGCGCGCAGACCCCAAGCACGGGAAGAACAAATCGCAGTTTTCGCATCGAATTTCCTTTCTCGCCATGCAGTACACGCCCCGTCCGCCAAGCGAGCGCCCATCTGAATCCAGAACCTGAAAGAGACGCCTATTCTGCTCTTCCCGTTTCCGAAATTGTCAAAAAAATCTCAGCGGCCAATCAGGAGATCGCGCGCGGCGCGTTCAAAACACTTTGCGGTCACTTCACTGAAGATTTACCTTGGTCTTCGTCGAGTCTTCTGCCCTGCTCATCTTGCACTCACGGATGCGGCGCCGGCTTCTCGCCGCTCGGCGGCCTCGGCGGCTTGCCTATCTGCAGCGCCGGTATCCCGAATTGCCCCCCGAGCTTCGTCAGGTCTTCCGGATCAATTTCGCCCAGGATATTCACAAACGTCACTTCCGTCGGCTTCATCGCGATCACTACCAGCCCCCCGATTTTCCCCTCCGCGCCCTTCTTCAGGTAGACGTCCACATTCTCCCCGTCGCGTTTGCTCCGCACGTTCACCACCCGCGACCATTGCCCATTCTGAAATGGCGTCCGCAGCGATTCCACGTCCCCCGCGGAATATTGCCCCGCCTTGCTGAATTCGTAGCTGTGCACATACACGCCCTGCAGCTTGCCCACCAGCTTCTTCGCCTGCGCCTGCTGCGGGTCTCTGCTATTAAGGAACTGGCTCGCCGCCTGCAACATCGGCTGATCCAGCGTCACGTCCACCGCCTGGTCCGCCTTCGCCGCGAGCCGCGCCAGCACCGCCTGATCTATCTTCGCGCGCTCCGCGGCCACATCCGCCCTCAGCTTCGCGCGCGCCGCGGCGTCAATCTGCTCTTTGGTCGCTTGAAACTCGAGCCCGATGAGCTTCGCGCGCGCCGCATCCGCCTGCGCCTTCAGTTCCGCCTGCTTGTCTGCCCCGGCCTTCTCCTGTGCATTTGCGGATGCAAGCGCCGCCACTTTCGCGCGCTCCACGTCAGACAGCGCATTCTGCGCCCGCGCTGCCGCGCCCAGCCCCGCCGCCAGCAGCGCGCACGCCAAAATCCCCGCCCCGTTCATGAACGCTCTTCGACTCTTTCCCGTCATTCGCCTATTGCTCCGCCTCGGCGCCTGAGTTGATTCCCTGCACGGTCGCCTGCGCGATCTGCAGCTTGCTGGCCGTGATCTCCAGCGCCAGCATCAGTTGCTCTTTCGCGCGCTCGCCTTCGGCCCGCGTTCGGGCCCGCTGATAAAAAATTCCGCCCGCCACCAGCGCCACGCACAGCACCGCCGCAAACGCCCACCGCCATCCCGGCGCCGCCGCCAACCCGAGCCAGCCGGCTCGCGCGCGCCGCCCTCGCTCCCGCTCCGCCACGCGCGCCAGCACGCGCCCCGCCAGCCCTTCCGGCGGCTCTACCTCCGCCAGCGCCCGCTTCAGTTCCTCCTCAATGTGCTTCATCGCCATGTCCCGCCCATACCGCTGCTCTCCTCCAGCATAAATTGCATTTTCTCCCGCAGCATCGCGAGCGCCCGGTGCAACTGGCTCTTCACCGTATTCACGGGAATCCCGAGCGCCTCCGCAATCTCTTCGAGCTTCGCCTCCTGCTGGAACCGCAGCAGGACCACCATCCGCATCTTTTTCGGCAGCGTCGCCACGGCCTCGCGCAATCGCTTCGAAAGCAGCGGGTCGGCCGGCGGGTCTGATTGCGCCGGCTCGGTAAACGCGTCCGACCGCGCGCGCAGTTCCGCCGCGTGCCGCCGCGCATAGTCAATCGAGCGGTGGCACGCCACGCGCCTCAGCCAGAAGACCGCGTGCTCGTTCGATTCCACCGTCCCGAGCCGCTTGTGCAGCTCCCAGAAGACGTCCTGCGCCACCTCTTCCGCCGCCGCCGCGTCCCGCAGATATCGGTAGGCGATGCTGAACACCATCCGCTGGCTCGTGCGCACCAGGTATTCGAAATCGAGCGTGGCGGTCATCGTCGCTTCCGCCGCCGCGGCCGCCGGATAATATTCATGGCTGGCGTTGCACGCATTCAATTTCGTTCCGCTCGCTACCCGTATATACGCACGCCCGCGCCCCCACGGGTGCAAAAAATCGCCGGTCCGATGAGCCTGCCCGCCGCAGGTGGGGATCGGCGAAGAATCTCAACTCGCGCTCCCCGTCGAGAAACGCCCCTCCTAAGATTTGCTCGCGACCAAAACGCGTTCTACTCCACCGGCCTTACCTCTCCGCGCTAGCCTTCAACCGAATTCCCTCCACCGGCCCCAGCGCCCCCGGCACACGCGTGCTCGGCGCGAGCCCTTTCTCGCCCAGCACCAGCCACGGCAGCCCCAGCCCGCACGCCGGAACCAGCTTCGTTTCGCCCCTCCCCACGCCCGCCTTCTCCACCGTGAACGTGTGCGAAATCCCCGGCGTCATGCTCACCGTAAACACGCCGTCCGCATCCGTCTCGGTTGTAATCGTTCCGCTCGCGTTCCGCGCCCCGTTCGGCTGCCGCCTCGGATCGGGCGTTTCGTCCGCGCTCGCCGCGCTCGTGATTCGCACGCGCGCCCCCGCCACCGGCCTGCCGGCCGCCGTCACCACCTCGCCCCGCGTAATGCACGGCTTGCCGACGTAGGTCTCCACCGTCACCCCGCCCAGCAGCTTGCGTTCTTTTTTTGCGGGCGTCGCATACACAGCCACCTGGCATCGCGCCGCCTGCCCCGGCGCCGCGCCCTGCGGCGCATTGAATTGCACCTGCACGTCGGTCGGGCAATCGTCCGGCTGCATCGTGAAGTTCGCCGGCGTCGCCTGGCACGTCCATCCCGCCCGATCCGGCCGCGTCTGCACCTGATACTCCGTCCGCGCGAAAAAATGATTCTCCACGTGCATGTCGAAATGCGATTGCGCCAGCTCGAAATTCCGCTGCGTCATGTTGTTCGAGTAATCCGAATCGTACCCATAGGCGATGGACACTTGAATGCACTGATGGCTGCTGTCCATCGGCGTCCAGTTCTGCGTCACGGTTGCCGTCGTCCCCGCCGGAATCACGGAGATCACCTGCGTCCCGATGTGGTAGAACACAGGGCTGCCCACGCCAAACACATACGCCCCAAAATTCACCACCACGTTGTGCGCATCCTTCGTTCCGTTATTTTTCACCAGCGTGGTCACCGTCGTCTGCGCGCCCTGCTGCGGCGCAACCGACGTCGTGATGTCCACCTCGTTGTCCCACGCCGGCGCGCCGTTCCCCAGATTGCACGGCTGCCCCGCCGAAGACCCCGTCGTGCAGTTCGTAAATGTCAGGTCCGTCGCGTTTGCCGTGGCCGAGCTGATCGCGTCGCCCACGTCCAGAATCCCCCATCCAAGCTCGTCGTCCCAATTTCCCCATGGCCCCGTCTCGCTCGCCTGGTTACGACTCTTATCCGCGGAAGCGTCGAGCAGCCATTTCAGGCTGTCCGGCTGCATCAGTGGAAATTTCTGCAGCACCAGCGCCGCCGCCCCGGAAACGATCGCTGTCGCCGGAGACGTGCCGAATCCCCCGCAGTAGCCGCCCCAGTGCGAATTCGAAAAATACTCCAAGCCGCCGGAGTCCGGATATGTTGCGGAGCCGGAACATCCCGGCGCGTTCGACGAGCCACCCGGCGCGGAAATATCCGGCTTCAGCGCATACAGATTTCCGGCCGCCACATTGGGGTTCGTGCTCGCGCTCGGGCAGGTACCGTCGTAATCGCAGCGCGGCCCTTTCACGGTTGCGGACCATGCCGTGTCGTCGCTGCGCGTCACTGTTCCCTTATCGTCGGTGGCATTCACCGCGATCGCAAACGAGGCCGATCCCGGCGCGAGCACAATTCGCGGCGCCGTGGCCTGATTCGAACAATCGGTTTTGTTGGGCATGGCTGCCACCACCGCCAATCCGTTTGCAGCCAAATAATTCGCCTGCTCCGCAATGGAACTTGACCCATCATCGTTCGGACAGGAATCCCCATTCGTGTAGGAAAGATTCACCACCCGGATATGCGATTGCGGGGATTGCGCCGCGAAGGACCCAATCCAATCGAGCGCCTTCGGACCGAAGGATGAATCGCAGCCGCTTGTACCGTTGCACTGCGCTACGTTCACGTATTTCGCGCCCGGGGCGATGCCGGCACAATTGCCATTCGCGCTGCCGTCTGTAGGCGGCTCGCAGGAGCTTCCCGCCGGGGCCGCTGACCCAACTGCAACCGCGGCCATGTAGCTTTCATGGTACCCAGGCGGACTGTTCGGACCCGCTCCAGCAGCTTCGATGTCCTGCGGATCTGTTGTGCCGTCGCCAGGATCGCCCGGATTCGTTGCATCAAATCCGGCCATGAATTTCCCGTTGAGCTGAGACATCGCCGAGTACTGATCCGCATTGTGCGGGCTGCTGATTCCCGTGCCCACAAACGCGATCGTCACGCCCGTGCCGTCCAGCCCCAGGTCCTCCGCCGATTTTCCCGCGTAGGTCACGCTCTTGCGCGCCTGCACCGCTCGCGTGGCCGTATCTATCTCCGGGTTGTTCGGCCGCTGCCATTCGATCATCGCCACGTCCGGCCGCTCCGCGATCTTCCGCAGATTCGTGAACGCCACGTGGTTCAGATACACCGACGAGATCAGCTTCACCGCGTACGCCACCCGCCCATACGGCCCGAATCCCTTCTCGAGTTGCGCGTCCGTCTCGCAGTGGTTCAGGTCAATCACCACGTTCACGAACGAGCCGGGATGGAACCGCCGCTCGATCTCGTCGTCAATAAAGTCGCGGTTCCGGTCGCGCGACCAGCTGATGTTTTTCAGTTGCCCCACGAACACGGAGTTTCTGTTGCTTGCCACGCGCTGCTGCCACTCCAGCGGTGTGAAGGCCGTCGCGCGCGCGCACACCGCGCACAAAATCATCGCCAGCGCCCCCACCGCCACTCGAACCCAATGTTTCATCGGAATGCTCCTGAACATGAATGAGAAGAAGCGGATTCGCATCGCCCGGCTGCCCCCAGTCCCCCAGCGGCGCGCCGGTAAAATACCCCCGCTTGCCTCCCAATACAATCCCGCAGGGCGCCGGCCGCCTGCGCTACCAGCCCCCAGCCTGCCGTTTTTCATTGACTTTCTCGTTAACGTATGCTATCAACTACGATGGCGGCATTCTCGCCAGGGAAGGGAGGTCGGAAGATGGTCCTAGCAACGCAGCCAGGCAGAGGCCATGCTAGCCACTCGCCGCTAACCACTGGCCACTCTCCTTTTCTAATCTACGGTACGGGGATTAGAAATCAGCCTAACCCCTTTCCCTGCAACACAAATCCCGTTCTAATATACGGTAACCACCCCTTTCTATGACCCCCCGCCACCCCAAAGAATCCCTCCCCCACCGCGGAACTCGGTCCCGCCCGGCCGACTCCAGCAAGCCTCTCGCGATGCCCCCGGGCGCCAAGACCGCCCCCTTGCCGCAATGGATTCCCCCTGCCCTCGCCACGCTCACCGAGGGACCCTTCTCCGATCCCGATTGGCTCTATGAAATCAAGTGGGATGGCGTTCGCACCCTCGCCCGAATCGAAGCCGGGAAAAGTCGCCTATGGTCGCGCTCCCACCGCGAGATCACGCGCGAATATCCGGAGCTTGGCGATTTGGCCGCTCACGTCCGCGCGAAGCAAGCCTGGCTCGATGGCGAAATCGTGGCGCTTGATCCGGAGGGGCGCAGCGATTTTCAAAAGCTTCAGTTGCGCTTCTCGGTGCAGAATCCCCCGGCCGGTCTCCTGCGCCAGGTTCCCGCCGTCTATTACTGCTTCGATCTGCTCTATCTCGATGGCCACGATCTCCGCGAAGCCCCGCTCGTGGAGCGGAAGCGCCTGCTCCGCGAGGTGCTTCGCGAGGATTCGCGCGTGCGGTTTTCCGACCACGTCATCGAGAAAGGCCGCGAGCTTTTTGAAGTCGCCGCGCAGCGCAAGCTGGAAGGAATCGTCGCGAAGAAATCGCACGGCCCCTACCCGGTGGGCCGCACCTCCGCCTGGCTGAAAATCAAGCTCGATCAGGAATTGGACGCGGTCGTTGGAGGCTGGACCGATCCGCGCGGCACCCGGGAATTCTTCGGCGCGCTCTTAATGGGCCTCTATGAAGGCGACACTTTGCGCTACATCGGTGGAACCGGCAGCGGCTTCGACCTGAACGCGCAAAAACGAATTTGGCCCCGCCTGCGGGAATTGCACTCTGCCTCAAGCCCCTTCGAGCCCGCGCCCTCCACCCGCGAGCGCCCGCATTGGATTTCCCCGGACCTTGTGGCCCGAGTCAAGTTCGGTTCGTGGACCGAAGGCCGCCATCTGCGGCAGCCCCGCTTTTTGGGAATTCAGAACGACCGCGATCCCAGGTCGTGTACGTTCGAGGAACAGGCCAAACCGCCCGCCGGCGTGCCGCGGCCGAAGCGCGCCGCGAATATTGCTCGGAGAAAACCTTCCGAAAGATCGCATACCGGCCTCAGCACGCTCCAGGAAATCGAGCGCGAGCTTACCGAGGGCTCCGCCGAGGACGTGTTTATCCGCATCGAGGATCGGCGCCTGCACCTGACCAATCTCAATAAAGTCTATTTTCCCGAGGATGGCTACACGAAGCGCGAGCTTCTCTCGTACTATTATCGCGTCGCGCCCGTCCTGCTTCCCCTGCTCAAAGATCGCCCCATGGTGCTTCGCCGCTATCCGAACGGCATTCAGGGAAGCGCTTTTTTTCAGAAGGATGCAGCGCCGCAAACGCCCGAGTGGATCAAGACGGCTGCCATCGAGTCCGAAAATCGCGGCGAGCCTATTCACTACATTCTCGCAAACGATCTGGCGACGCTTCTCTATCTCACCAACCTCGGATGCGTAGACCACAATCCTTGGGCCAGCCGCTACGACAATACGGACCATCCCGATTATGCTTTTTTCGATCTCGATCCCACGCCCGGCGCTCCCTTCTCTGCCGTTGTGAAGACGGCGAAGCTGCTGCTTGCCGCAATCCGCCGCTTTCATTTCACGCCCTTCCTGAAAACATCGGGCGCCACCGGCCTGCATATCTACATTCCCATCGAGCCGCGCTACACCTACGAGCAGGTGCGCCTCTTCGTGCAAGCGGTCGCCTCCGGCGTAAGCCGAAAGCATCCGGGCCTGATCAGCTTTGAATGGAATTTACAGAAACGCGAGCATGGATCGGTCTACGTGGACGTGCACCAGAATTCGCGAGGGCAATCGCTGGCATCCGCCTATTCGGTCCGCGCATTTCCCCACGCGCCCGTTTCCGCGCCGCTCTCCGAGCACGAGCTGACGGCCTCGCTCGATCCCGTGAAATGGAATCTGCGCTCCATGCCGCGGCGCATCGCCCAGGCGGGCGACCTGTGGAAGAAATTTTGGGATTCGCGCCAGCAACTTGAAAACGTGCTTGCGGCAGGCGCGCATGCCTAATTCCGCGCCACCGGCCTTTCGGAAAGCGGGCGCGCAAGCGCTACTGAGCGCTACCGCGAGCCGCTCGGGGGGCGTACAAGGTTCCCCTGATTGTTGCGGCCTCGCCGGTGCCCCTATGGTGAGGATTCCAGTCCCTTCCGCGGCGCAAGGCGCGGATCGTTTTGGAAAAAAGGGGAGAAGCATGGCAACGGATAGCCTGAAGACACTTTTTATTGACGAACTTCGCGATCTCTATGATGCCGAGCAGCAGTTGATCAAAGCCCTGCCAAAAATGGCGGAGGCCTCGAATTCGCCTGAGTTGCGGTCGGGATTCGAAGAGCATCTGGAGCAAACCAAAAACCACGCCCGCCGAATCGAGCAGATCATGGATGCCATCGGCGAAAGCCCGAAGGGCAAGAAGTGCAAAGGGATGCAGGGCCTCGTCTCCGAAGGCAGCGAGACGATCAAGGAGAAGTACGATGGCGCTGTCTCCGATTCGGCCGTAATCTCCGCGGCGCAGCGCGTCGAGCACTACGAAATCGCGGCTTATGGATGCGTCCGCGATTATGCCGAGTTGCTGGGCGAAACCGAGGCGGCTTCGTTGCTCTCGCAGACGCTTGAAGAGGAAAAGCAGACGGACGAAAAGCTTACGACCGTAGCCGAGCAAATCAACCGCGAGGCCCTTTCGCAAGCAGGGGAAACGACCAGGCGGCGCGCAAAATCAGCCGGTGCCTACTAAGGTTTTTGGTGACTTGCGTTAAAGCTGTCCGCTAGCAGGCGACCGCGGACGGCCCCATGGGGCCGTCCCGCGCCGCCGATCTTGCCTGCCTCTTCCCCCCCCAGCTTCCTCCTCCAATTTGGCCCTTTCGAACCGGCGTTCGTGGGCTAAAATGGTGAGCCGATGACGGAACCCGCCCAGTTCGTCACGGCCATTTATCCCGGCTCATTCGATCCGGTCACGAACGGTCACCTCGACCTGATCGTGCGCGGTGCGAAAATTTTCGACCGGCTCGTGGTCGCCGTCGCGCGAAACGCGGAAAAGGACCCGCTCTTCAGCGTGAAGGAGCGGGTGGAAATGCTCGAGGCAGCGACGTTCGATTGGAAGAACGTCGAAGTGGATGTATTCGATGGTTTGCTGATGGAATACGCCCGGGCGCGGCAGGCGCGCGCGGTGCTGCGGGGCATTCGCGCCGTCTCGGATTACGAATACGAGCTGCAAATGGCCATGATGAACCGAAAGATCGAACCTCACATCGAAACGGTCTTTATGCTGCCGGCGGAGGCATTCAGCTATTTGAGTTCGCGCCTTGTGAAGGAACTGGCGCGGCTCGGCGGGCCGGTAAAGGACCTGGTGCCGCCGTCGGTCGAAGAGCGGCTTCGCGCCAAGGTCGGGTAGAATTGCAGTTTATTTGAAGCAAGGGGAACCACCATGGAACCAGCAACCGGAACAAAGTTGGAAGAAGTCCTGAGGCTTGCCGATCGCGTCAACCGCATCGAGGTCTCCTCCACGATGGCGGTGATGCAGGAAGCTGAGCGCCTGAAGACACAAGGCGCCGACGTGGCCGATTTCGGTCCCGGCGAGCCGGACTTCCCGACGCCGGACCACATCAAGCGCGCCGCGATAAAGGCGCTCGATGAAAATCGCACCAAGTACACAGCCACTCCGGGCATCGCCCCGCTGCGCCAGGCCATCTGCGATTGGCACGCGGCGCAGCTCGGCACGGCGTATCAGCCGGCCGAATGCATCGTCAATGTGGGCGGCAAGCATGCGCTGTTCAACGTTGTGTTTGCATTGATCGAATCGGGAGACGACGTTTTGATCCCGGCGCCCTATTGGGTGAGCTATCCCGATATGGTGAAGTGCGCGGGCGGCACTCCAGTGTTCGTCACCACGAAGGCCGAGGACGGTTTCCGGCTGCGCGCCGCGGAGGTGGACCGCGCGATCACGCCGCGCACCCGCCTGCTGATCGTCAATTCGCCGAATAATCCCACTGGTGCAGTGATCCCGCCGGATGAGTTCGGGAAAATTCTGGACGTCTGCCGGCGTCGCGGCGTCGCGCTGCTTTCGGATGAATGCTACTCGCATTTTGTCTATGGCGACGCGAAACCATTCTCCATCGCCAGCGTTCCTGGCGCGAAGGAGCACGTGATTATCGCCGGCTCCTTCTCGAAGACGTTTGCGATGACGGGCTGGCGGCTGGGATACGTGCTCGGCCCGAAGCCGCTGATCGGCGCGATCACGAAGCTACAAAGCCAATCCACATCGAATCCGACGTCCATCGCGCAGTATGCGGGCCTCGAGGCCATGCGCGGTCCAATGGACGGCGTGGCCGCAATGCTTGCAGAATATGCGCGCCGCCGCGAGCACATCCTTGCCGGGCTTCGCGCGATACCTGGTATCACGTGTTCAGCGCCGGAAGGCGCCTTCTATGTGTTTCCCAATGTCGAAGCGCACTATTCAGCGGCGATGCCGAATAGCTCCGCGATCGCCAAGCAGTTGCTCGAACGCGAGCACGTTGCCGTCGTGCCGGGTGAAGGCTTCGGGATGCCGGGATTTCTGCGGCTCTCGTACGCCACTTCGATGGACCGCATTGACGAAGGGCTGCGCCGGTTCAATCGGTTCTTCGGCAACACAAAGTGACCGACAAGTGAACGACCTCTGTCCGGCGCGCCTCGAGCCCGTGTTTCACGCGCGGCCCTGGGGCGCGCTATCCCTTGCACCGCTATTTCCCGCTAAGTCGAATTTGCCCGAGCCCATTGGCGAGGCGTGGATGACATCCGCCGAGTGCCGCTTCGCAAACGGCCTCTATGAGGGCGCGCGCCTGGGCGAATCATGGGCCGCGATGCCGCCCGAATGGATGGGAACGCAGTTCCCACACGGCAGTTCCTTCCCGCTGCTCGTAAAATTTATTTTTGCCGAAGAGAAACTCTCCGTGCAGGTTCATCCGGACGACGAGTACGCCTCGCGGAATGAAATGGCGGCTGGCGGCAAGGGGAAGACGGAGATGTGGCATGTGCTCCGCGCCCGGACCGGCGCCGAGGTTCTCGCTGGGCTGAAGCCTGGGGTGACGCGCGAGAGTTTCGAATCCGCGATTGCCGCCGGAACGGCGGAGGATTGCCTTGCGCGCGTGCCGGTGAGCGCGGGAGACACAATTTTCATTGCGGCGGGCACGCCGCACACGATTGGCGCGGGCCTTGTGCTCTGCGAAATCCAGCAGTATTCGGACCTCACCTATCGCGTCTACGATTACAACCGCCGCGATGCGCAGGGCAGGGTGCGCGAACTGCACGTGGCAAAGGCGCTCGACGTGATCCGCTTCGACCGTCAGCTCGGCGGGAAGATACCGCCGGCCCTGCTGCGAAGCGGCTCGCTCGCTGAAACGCATTTTCTCGCCTGCCGCTATTTCGCAGCGGAAAAATGGGAATTTGCCTCGCGCAATCCGGGCACAACGAGTCCCGAGCATTTCGATGTGCTGATTTTCCTCGAAGGCGCCGGCGAGATTGCTTGGGCGGGTGAGCGCGCCGCGTACGGCCCTGCCGAGGTGTGGTTCCTCCCCGCGGGTTTGGGCGAGTATTGCCTCGCACCGGATTCGAGAACGTCCGTGATCCGCGCGTATGTTCCCGGCGACCTGGACGAACTCTCCCGCGAACTTGCGGCGCGCGGGCTGGACGAGAACTCCCGCGCGCGGCTGGTGTTTCGATGACGCCGCCCAGCCGCTCCCGCCGCAGCCGGCCGCTTCCGATTTGCGCCGTGCTGCTCGCCGGCGGCAGAGGCACGCGGTTCTGGCCGCGCAGCCGCGTGCGCACGCCGAAGCAATTGCTCAATATCACGGGCGACGCCACGATGCTTCACCAGACGATCGACCGCCTGCACCCGCTGGTGCAGCCGCGCAATCTGTGGGCCGTGACGAACGACGAGCAGGCCGCCGCCGTGCGCCGCGAAATGCGCGGCGTGCCTGCGTCGCATATTCTGGCCGAGCCCGTGGGACGCAACACGGCCGCTGCGATTGGACTCGCGGCCATGCACCTTGCGCGCGAGCATGGCGACGCGCTGATGGCCGTGCTGCCTTCCGATAGCCATATTGCGGACGCCGCGCGGTATCGTTCTCTCATGCGGACGGCACTCGAGGTCGGCCGCGCGCCGGGAAAGATGGCCGTGCTCGGCATTCCGCCGACGCGCGCCGAAACCGGCTACGGCTATATCGAATGCGGCGCGCGCCCCGAACGAGCGGGAAGCGCCCGTGCGCTGCCCGTAAAGCGCTTCACGGAAAAGCCGGGCGAATCGGTGGCTCGAAAGTACGTCCAATCGGGAAGGTATCTCTGGAACGCCGGGATGTTTTTCTGGCGCGCTTCGACGTTTCTCGAAAATCTGCGGCGATTCCTTCCCGGCACGCACGAGGCGCTCGCGCAGCTTTCAGGGGCGATCGGTACGCCCAGATACTCCGCCATGCTGCGGCGCATCTATCCGCGCCTCGAGAATATTTCCGTAGATTACGCCATCATGGAGCCCGCCACGCGCGAAACTGGCGAAAGCCGCGTCTTCGTGATTCCGGCGCGGGTCGGCTGGAGCGACATCGGCTCCTGGGCCGCCGTGTACGAACTCCTCTGCTCGCGCGCAGGCGCGAATGTATCCCCCGGTGAATCCTTCACCCTCGATGCCGAAGGCAACTTCATCTGGAGTCCGCGGAAATTCTGCGCCGTCATTGGAGTGAAGGACGTCGTCCTGGTGGAAACCGAGGATGCGCTGCTGCTCTGCTCGCGCCATCGTTCGCAGGACGTCGGCAAGGTCGTGAAATGGCTCGAAGAACATCGCCTTACGCGACTCGTCTGATCTGCTCGGCACGTTTGCTTCTTCTCTGAACGCTACAGCAAATCGAAACCCATCGTCCATGATCCGCTCTACCGAAATGCGGCGTGCGCGGCGCCTATGGTTCGGCTTGGCGCCGCAAACTGCGGGCGCTGAATCGTGCAGCAAAGGAGTCCAACAACATGGCGCGAAACACGCGAAGGACACGCAGTACGATCAGCAAAAGCAGCAGCCGAAAGAGTTCCTCGGGATCAACCCGCAATCAGCGGGGGCGCAGCTCGGCCGGCACTCGAGGGTCCAGCCGGAGCAATTCCTCGATCACCACCGGTCATGACCAGATTCGCGAGTGGACCGAAGGACGCGGTGGCCATCCCGCGTGCGTGAAAGGAACCGGCGGCAAGAGCGACACGGGAATGATCCGCCTGGAATTTCCCGGTGCTCCCGGAAGCCGCGAGGAATCTTTGCAGGAAATCGGCTGAGATGAATTCTTCCGGACGTTCGATCGGAATAAGCTCGCGCTGCCCTATCAGGAGACCACGGCGCGCGGCGAACAAAGCAATTTCAATAAGCTGGTTAGGCGCGACTTACGAGATGAAGGATCGCGGCGGAAATCCTGCCGCCAGGGTGGCGATTTCAATGGCAGCCGCAGGATCCGCCGCAGCACCCGCCGCCGGGATTGAAGCCGGAAGATGGGCCAGAGGACGATTTGCCGCTGCCGGCCGGCGCGGCGAAGACGGAAAGCTTTAGGGTATGCTTGGCGCTCGCGCATTTCGGGCAGGTGATTGCGTTGCCCTTGCCCATGACGATTCGCTCGTATTCCTGGCCGCAGTCGTTGCAGACGTACTCATAGATAGGCATTTCGAGTTCCTCCGAGTCGCCCGTCATTATACCGCGACCGGGGGCGATCAGGCCTTGCACAGCTCCGCCAGGAGCGCCTCGCGGCGATCAAGAGCGACGCGTTCAGCGCGGTTCAGCATGGCGGCGTATACGCCGAAAGCCACCGCGGCCAGAGCAAGAAGAATCGCGGTGGTCACCCACATCCCGGCGGAGTGGCGGCCGATTAGAAAGGCGATGGCGGCGAGTCCAAACAGGACCACCTGACCGGCGAGGCTGGCAAATTGCGTCGTGCTGGGCGGCTTCTGCTTGCCGAACGCGCCGAAGTCAATTTTCTTGGGGGCGAAGAGCGAAAGGAGATTGCCGACGGCGAAGTTCAGGGGCACCGCGAAGAGAGCGCCAGCCAGCGTTGCGATCGTGATCGGCAGGGAAGGCATTCCGAAGATCAGGCAGGCCGCGCCCCAGACCAGCAGCAGTTCCATCGCGATCACGGCCGCGTGCGCCAGATTTTTGCCCATCATCACGGAACGGAAGCGTGCCGGCGAGGCGAAAAAGAACTGCACGCCGCCGCCATCCGGCCCCAGATTATTGCCCACGAAATTCGTGAGGATCAGAATGGCGTACGCCGCAGCCGCGGGAAACGCCAGCCCCGCTGCGCTGCCGAGGAAACTTCCTGATCCGTGCCGGGGATTTCCCGGCGTGAAGCGGAAAATCAGCAGGACGACCAGCGGCATCAGCACGGTGAAGAGCATGGGGCCGCTGCGCAAGAAATATCGGATCTCCTTTTCGAAGACGGCTGCCACGGGCGGCGATACGCCCGGCAATTTCCAGCCGCGCTCGATTTCGCCCTTTCGAGTGGCGGTTTGCGAGGGCGCGCTGCTTTCGCCAAGGCTTTCACCGCGAAACTGCGCGCGAACCCGCAGATTCAATATCCAGGCGAACAGGGCGCAATAGCCGCACAACAATGCAAAGCCCGCCGCGCCCCACAAAATCTGCGCGTGATGCGCGCCTGCGATTGCGCTCGCGGCCGCTCCCGGGGGTAGCACGCGCTCGAGCGGGAGCAGCCGTGTCGCCCCTTCTATGGCTACCGGCGCTCGGCGCCCGCGAAAATGCTCAAGCAGCGGACCAATAAATTGAAAGCCGATGATGATGAGGAAAAACAGAATCCCGATCACTTCGCGGGTTCGCCGGCGCGCCAGCCATCGCTCGATCCAGGCAAAAATCATGCGCGCGAGCAACACGTTCATCAGCGCGAATCCCACGCAGACGACCACCGCCCAGGGAAGTAGCGCCGGATCTGCGCACCCGATTCCCGCTACCATCCCGAGCAGCCAAAGAATGCCAATGGCCGTGCCGACGTCCAGCGAGCCGTGGACGAGCCGCACCAGAAAATACGAGCGGTACCGTAGCGGAAAACGCAGCAGATTCGTGAGATCGAAATTTTCGGCGTAGGCGCTGGCCAGCAGCGGGAAAAGCTGCCAGAAGAAAAGCACCGACCAAAGAGGCAGCGCCAGCCACTCGGAATTGCCGCGCGACACCAGAAAATACGAGGCGACGCCGATGCCGACCATCCCGCCGATGCCGATCACGCCGAAGGCGAGCGCCGTAAAGACGCGCGATACCACCTCAAGCCTGCCGCGAAGCGAACGCAGGGAATTGACGAAAATTCGCCAGCGCAGGTGCGCAATGGCCGCCATTTGCGCGCGTTCGTCAGGCGAAAACGTCAGCGCAGCCACGAAAGCTCCTGATCCGCCATCGGCGTCTCGCCGATGATGCGGAGAAATATCTGCTCGAGGGTGAGCTTCTCGCTGGCAACGGCCGATCCCGCGGCGATCTCCGGCGCCTGCGCCTCGATTCCGGCGCGGAGCTCCTCGAGCGACCCCTCCGCGACCAGACGCCCGCGATGAATGATCGCGACGTGGCTGCAAAGGCGTTCGACGATCTCGAGGACGTGAGACGTGAGGAAAATCGTCGCACCGCGCGAAATCATGCGCTGAAGCATCGTCTTCAGGAGGCCTGAGGCGATGGCATCCACGCCCTCGAAGGGCTCGTCCAGGAAAAGCACCCTCGGCCCGTGAATCACGGCCGCAGCCAGCGCGAGCTTCTTCTGCATCCCATGGGAATAGTCCGTGATCAGCGTCTTGGGCCGGTCGGCGAGCTGCATGAATTCGAGCAGTTCCGCCGCGCGCTGAGCGGTTGTCTCGCGGCTCAGACCATACATCCGCCCGGCAAAATTCAGGTATTCAGAGCCAGTGAGCCTGCCGAAAAGCGCCATGCCCTCAGGCACCACGCCAATCTGGCGCTTCACCTCTACCGGATTCGCAACCAGATCGAGGCCGAGGATTTCGATTCGGCCTGAAGTAGGGGCCAGCAGGCCCGTGAGCATCTTAATCGTGGTGGATTTTCCGGCGCCGTTAGGGCCTAGAAACCCAAAGAATTGCCCGGGGGAGACGCGCAGATTCACGTCTTGCACGGCCGTCAATTCGCCGAAGCGGCGCGTCAGACCTTCGGTAGCCACGGCAAAATCGGCCATTGAATCGGACTCTACCATATCGGCATGCCGAAAGCGGGCAATCGCCGCTGGCGGCCTTATTTTTCGAGGCCGCCACCAACTATCACATGGCAAATGACACCACTACCCCGCCGCCGAAAGACGCCGGCCGTTTTGCGCTTTCCGCCGATTTGACCTAAAATCTGCGGTTTGCACATTATGACTGGAAACTATGATGCAGTTGCGCAACCCACGCCCGAAAGATTCAAGCTTCGTCGCCTGATCGCCTCCAAGGCGGTAGTGCTCAGTTTCGCGCTTACAGGCGTGCTGCTCGCCTGCGGGTGCGGACCCGATTCAGCCAAGCGCCAGCCGGCCGCTCCCCCGGCCGTCGCTGTGACGACGCAAGTCGTCCAACCAGTCTCCCTGCCGAACACCTCGGAATATCTGGCCACGCTGAAATCGCGCAGTTCGGCGACGGTGAACCCGCAGGTCGAAGGCTGGATATTCAAAATTTACGTCAAATCGGGGCAGCGCGTGAGCGCCGGCGCGCCGCTGATGGAAATTGATCCGCGCGTGCAGCAAGCAACCGTGCAAAGCCAGGAAGCTGCGCGCAACGCCCAGGCTGCTACCCTCGCCAACGCCGAGTCGCAGTATAAGCGCGCGCAGAGTCTCTACTCCTCCGGCATCATCAGCAAGCAGGATTTCGACACCATCAAGGCGACCTACGATACCGCGGTGGCGCAGGAGAAAGCGCTCGATGCTCAGTTGCAGCAGCAGCAGGTGCAGTTGCGTTATTACAACGTGACGGCGCCCACCGGCGGGATCGTCGGCGATATTCCGGTGCATGTGGGCGACCGCGTGACCAACACGACGCTGCTCACCACGGTGGACGAACCAGGCGCGCTCGAGGCGTACATCTACGTGCCCGTCGAGCATTCGCGCGATCTGCGGCGCGGCGAATCCGTGGACCTATTGGATCAGTTGGGCAAGGTCGTCGCCCATAGCACGATTTTCTTTGTCTCTCCTCAGGTGGACGACGCCACGCAGACGGTGCTCGCCAAAGCCGCGATTTCCAATCCGGGAGACAAGCTGCGGAACCTCGAAATGACCAACGCCCGCATCACTTGGGGCGTCAGCAAGGGGCTGGTTGTGCCTGTGCTCGCCGTGTCGCGCATCAACGGCCAGTTTTTCGTGTTCGTGGCGGAGCCCGGCCCGCATGGTCCCGTCGCTCGCCAGCGGCAGATACAAGTGGGCGACATCGTCGGTAATGACTACGTTGCCTTGAGCGGCATCAATCCGGGCGATCACGTTGTCACTTCCGGCTTTCAATTTCTGGTGGACGGCGCCGCATTGAAGGAAACCGTGTCCAACGCCCCTGCCGCCCCGGCGTCCCATTGATTCGGCGGGCCTCATGCGGTTCGCACGCGCGCGGTTGCGCGCCCGTGCACGGCAAAGTGGAGCCAAAGCGTGTTCGTTGACTTTTTCATCCGGCGGCCGATCTTCTCCACCGTTTGCGCGCTCATCATCATTCTGGGCGGCGCGATTTCGATCCCGTCGCTGCCCGTGGCGCAGTTCCCCACGCTCGCCCCGCCGCAAGTGGTGGTTACCAGCGTCTATAACGGCGCGGATGCGCAGACGGTGGAATCCGCGGTCACCATTCCGCTCGAGCGCTCGATCAACGGCGTCGAGGGACTAAAATACATCACCTCGTCGAGCGGGAACGACGGCACCAGCACGATCACCGCGACCTTCGATATTTCGCGCGATCCCGACCTCGCCGCCGTGGACGTGCAGAATCGCGTGCAGGCCGCCCAGGGCGTGCTGCCCGCTGCGGTGAAAAACACCGGCGTCACCGTTACGAAGGGTACCAGCGGATTCGTTTTCGCCGCCGCGTTCTACTCCGAGAACAACAAGTACAGCGGCCTTTTCATCAGCAATTACGTGGATGTGTACGTCAGCGATGCAATCAAGCGCGTCGCAGGCGTGGCGAACGTCCGCATCTTCGGTGAACGTCTCTATTCGATGCGGCTGTGGCTCGATCCGGAACGGCTCGCCGCTCGCGGCTTGACGGCCAGCGACGTGGTCACCGCGCTGCAAGAGCAGAACGTGCAAGTGGCGGCCGGACAGATCGGGCAGCCGCCCGCGCCGCGAGGGCAATCCTTCCAGATCAGCGTTCGCGCGATGGGGCAGCTTCGCGACGCCTCTGAGTTCGACAACATCATTTTAAAGACCGGCGTGGATGGCACGCTCGTGCGGCTCCGCGACGTGGGATACGCGGAGCTGGGCGCTGAAACCTACGGCAGCAATCTTTTCATCAACGGCCACGAAGCCATCGGGATGGCGGTGCAGCAGCTTCCGAATTCGAACGCCCTCGACGTGGATCGGCTCTGCAAGGCGGAGCTCGATAAGTTGGCACCCACCTTTCCCGCCGGATTGAAATACGGATTTGCGTTCGATACCACGCAGGCGGTGAGCGAAGGCATCCGCGACGTTCTCACCACGCTGATCGAGGCGATCCTTCTGGTGATCGCGGTGATTTTCATCTTCCTGCAAGATTGGCGCAGCACATTCATTCCTGCGGTGACGATTCCCGTGTCGCTCGTTGGGACATTCATTTTCGTCAAGCTGCTC
Organism: Candidatus Acidiferrales bacterium; assembly: GCA_035553255.1. GTDB lineage: Bacteria > Acidobacteriota > Terriglobia > Acidiferrales > UBA7541 > Palsa-295. The sequence goes on from DATNDJ010000024.1 coordinate 71,424, forward strand.
GGATTTTCCATCAATACGCTCACGCTCTTCGGCATCACCCTCGCCACCGGCCTCGTGGTGGACGACGCGATCGTCGTCATCGAGAACGTCCAGCGCCATATCAATGAAGGGCTCTCCGACGCGCACCGCGCTGCTTCGGTGGCGATGAGCGAGGTGGCGGGCGCCGTCGTGGCTACCTCGCTTGTGCTCGTGGCCGTGTTCGTGCCGGTTGCGCTGTTTCCGGGCACAACCGGCATTCTGTTCCGGCAATTCGCTTTGACGATCGCCTTTTCCGTGGCCATTTCCGCCTTTAACGCGCTCACGCTCACACCCGCGCTTTCCGCGCTGTTCCTAGGCCATCAGGAACATGGGCTCGGCCAGCGCGTCTTCGCGCCGTTCAATCGGGCGGTCGAAGGAGGCACGCGCTTCTACCAAGCCACGTTGCGGCGCCTCTTCAACTGGAGATTCGCAACGGCGATAGTGTTTATCGCGCTTTCCGCCGCCACCTACTGGGTTCTGGAAGCGGTGCCTCGCGGATTCATTCCGACCGAGGACCAGGGCTACATCATGATCACGGTCCAGGCGCCCTCCGGCGCGTCACTCGAATACACCACGGGGATTTGCCATCAGGTTGAGGCGGTCCTTCGTAAACAGCCCGAGGTGCAGGATATCTTCTCGGTCGCAGGCTTCAGCTTTTCAGGAGCGGCTTCGAACTACGCGATGGTGTTCGTGAACTTGAAGCCGTTCTCGCAGCGCGTTGGCGACGCGCATTCCGGCAACGCGGTGGTGACGCGCCTGCGCGGCCAACTCTTCGGGATTTCGGGCGCGGTGGTGGTGCCATTTAATCCGCCGGCCGTACAAGGATTGGGCAATTTCGGCGGCGTGCAGCTCGAAGTGGAGGACCTCGGCTCCGATAGCCTGCAATCGCTCCAGCAGGCCGCGGGGCAGCTCGTGCGCCAGGGCAATGGCGATCCGCGACTTTCCGGCCTGTTCACCAGCTTTACGGCCAACGATCCGCAATTGGTTGTGAAAATAGATCGCACCGCCGCGAAGAGCCTGAATATTCCTCTCAGTCAAGTCACGGACGCGCTGCAAGTGTTTCTCGGCTCGGTCTATGTGAACGATTTCACCTTCAACAATCGTTCCTATCGCGTCTACGTGCAGGCGGAGCAGCAATACCGCACGCACCCGGACGACGTGAAGCAGTTCTACGTGCGATCGAACACCGGCCGGATGGTATCGCTCGATAATCTGGTCCAAATCACCAAGACGGCAAATCCGCAGGTGATCAGCCACTACAATCTTTTCCGCTCGGCCGAAATTGACGGCTCCGCCTCGCCGGGGCACAGCTCCGGCCAGGCGATCAGCGAGCTCGAGTCGCTGGCCAAGAAGTCACTTCCGCATGGAATGTCCTACGAATGGACGGGGCTCTCGCTCGAGGAAATTCAGTCGGGCAGCAAGTCGGCAATGCTCTTCGGCCTGGGCTTGCTCGTCGTCTATTTGACGCTTGCGGCGCAGTACGAGAGCTTCTCGCTGCCTTTCATCGTGCTGATGGCGGTGCCGATGGCGCTGCTGGGCGCACTGCTGGCGCAATCGCTGCGCGGCTTGCAGAACGACGTCTACTGCCAGATTGGGCTCGTCATGCTCATCGGCCTTGCGAGCAAGAACGCCATTTTGATCGTCGAATTTGCCGAGCAGTTGCGCGAGCAGGGCATGGGCCTTTACGAAGCCGCGGTCGAGGCGGCTCGCATCCGGTTGCGGCCAATCCTGATGACCTCGTTCGCATTCCTGCTCGGCGTGCTTCCGCTGGTCCTGGCCTCGGGCGCGGGGGCATCGAGCCGGGAATCGGTGGGCACCACCGTCTTCGGTGGAATGCTCTTCGCCACGTCGCTGAACCTGATCTTCGTACCCGTCCTGTACGTAATCGTGAAGGGCTTCGGGCGGAAGGAGAAGGCGCAGCGCGCAGGCACCTCTTTACCGTAGATTAGACCTCTCCCGCCTTTTTAGTTTCAGCAACTTACGCCGATTTATCTTCGCGCCTTAGCCCGCCTGACTCACAGAACTGCGCCTAGGCCCATGACGATCCGGCGCCCTGAATTCCGCGGAAGTGCTATGCTGCCGTGCGAGGCCTCTCCACGCGATCTTCCATCGCGCACTCCTCCATGACGACCGAAGCGGCGCCGGCGGAAATCATCGAATTTCAAGACGTAAACTATCAGCTCCCAGGCGGGGCTGTGCTTCTCCGCGGCGTCACCTTCTCCATAAAGAAGAGCGAGACGCTGGTGCTGCTGGGGCGCAGCGGCGCCGGCAAGACGACCGCGCTGAAGCTGATCAATCGCCTTCTCGAGCCGACCGCCGGCGAAATCCGCGTCGAAGGGCGGTCGACGCGCGAGGGGGACCCAATCGCACTGCGACGGCGGATCGGCTACGTGATTCAGGAAGCCGGGCTATTTCCGCATTACACCGTTGCACAAAACATAGCGCTGGTTCCGCGGCTCGAGGGCTGGCCCGAGGACCGCATTCGTGCCCGTGTGCGCGAATTGCTCGCGCTGCTTGGCCTCGATCCGGACGAATTCTCGCGCCGCTATCCGCACGAGCTTTCGGGCGGGCAGCGCCAGCGCGTCGGCCTCGCGCGGGCGCTCGGGGCAGATCCGCCGATCCTGCTGATGGACGAGCCCTTCGGCGCGCTCGATCCGCTGACGCGTGCCGAGGTGCGCGAGGAATTTCGGCGGATCGAATCGCGCCTGGGCAAGACGGTGCTGATCGTGACGCACGATATCGGCGAGGCACTGCTGCTCGGCAATCGCATCGCGCTGCTGGAAGCCGGAAGGCTTTCGGGAATTTACGCGCCACGCGAGTTTCTGGGATCGAAGGAGCCTGCCGCGGCCGCGTACGCGCAAACGCTGCGCGAGCTGCGCCGGGCCACGGAGGATGCATGAGCCTCGCTGCATTTTTTTGGCAGCATCGCGATGAGATTCTGCAATCTACGCTCGAGCACGTGTGGATGTCCGGGTGGACGATGCTGCTGGCGATTGCCATCGGCGTGCCGCTCGGAATTCTGATCACGCGAAAAAAGTGGCTCTCCGCGCCGGTGCTGGGCGGCGCAAACGCGGCGGAGACGATTCCGAGCCTCGCGCTATTCGGCTTCCTGCTGCCGCTGCCGTGGCTGGGTGCGCGGTCGGAGCGGCTGGCGATTGCGGCGCTCACGCTCTATGCGCTGCTGCCGATCATTCGCAACACGGCGACGGGAATCGCGGGCGTTGATCCGGCGGTGCGCGAGGCGGCGCGCGGCATGGGAATGACGGGCTGGCAGGCGTTGTTCCACGTGGAACTGCCGCTGGCGCTGCCGACCATTCTGGCGGGAATTCGCGTTGCAACCGTGCTGACGATCGGCATTGCCACGATCGCGGCGGCGGTGGGCGCGGGCGGGCTGGGCGAGTTCATTTTTCGCGGGCTGGCCATGGTGAATAATCAACTGATTCTTGCCGGCGCGATTCCCGCGGCCGTGCTGGCGCTGGCGGCGGACCTGGGGCTGCATTTCGCGGAGCGATGGATGCGGCGGCCGACGCGGCGATGAAGCGGCGGCGGATCTGGGTCGCGCTGCAAAGGGTCGCGATTCTATCGTGCGCCACGCTTGCGATTGCAATGCTCGTCTGCTGCGAGCCGCCCCGGCCGCGCAATACGATCGTTGTCGGCTCGAAGAATTTTCCGGAGCAGGCGCTGCTCGGCGAAATCCTTGCGCAGGAACTCGAAGCCCGGACGCATCTGCGCATCGAGCGGCGCTTTTACCTGGCTGGCACATTCCTGTGCCAGCAGGCGATCCTGGCCGGACGCATTGATATGTACGTGGAATATACAGGCACGGCGCTGATGGCCGTGCTGCACGATCCAGTGGAGCGCGATCCGCAGGCGGTGTTTGCGCGCGTGCAGCGGGAATATAAGCAGCGCTTCGCGCTCGAGGTGATGCCGTCGCTCGGATTCGAGAATACGTTTGCCATCGTGATTCGAGGCGCGGACGCGCGCCGATTGGGCGTGAAGACTATTTCGCAGGCGGCACGCTACTCATCCCAGTGGCGCGCGGGATTCGGATACGAATTCATGTCGCGCCCGGACGGCTATCCCGGCCTGGCGAAGACGTACGGATTGCACTTCGCCGAGCAGCCGAAGATTTTCGATCTTGGGCTGCTCTATCGCGCTTTGCTAGACCATCAGGTGGACCTGATCGCCGGAAACTCAACCGATGGAGAACTTGCGGCGCGCGACCTGACGATGCTCGAAGACGATAAGCACTATTTCCCACCGTACGACGCAGTGCCTGTGGTTCGCGAAGCCGCGCTCGCGCGGCATCCGGAGATTCGCGCGGCCATCAAGGCTCTCGCCGGAAAAATCTCAAGCGAACAGATGCGAAAGATGAATTACGAGATGGTAGGCCGGCATCGCGATGCAGCGGACATCGCGCGGGAGTTCCTGAAGCGGATCGGGCCGGCGCGTTAATTCCCGGCGGGTGCGGCCGCGCGTTGCGGTGCGGCGGCCGGCGGCTGATCCTGAAATGCGTAGTCGCTTTTGATCGCGGCGAAGGGCTTGCCGTCGAGCTCCGCGTAAGGATAGACGAAGTAGTTGAGCGGTTCGCCGCGCTGCGCTGGGCGAAGGCGTATGTCGCGGCCCAGGCTGAACATGACGCGGTTCTGGTCCGTCGCGCCGAAGAAATAGTCCTTCTTTTCGGGATGCTTCCAAGCCTCAGAGGCGTCCAGCGGAATCCATCCAATTCCCTTCACGTAGAATTCGGCCCAGCAGTGATAGCTGGTGATCGCGCCTTCGTGCGCATCCTCGGGCAGCGGGAATCCGATTTCGAAGCGCGCGGGAATGCCTGCTGCGCGGGCCATGCCGATGAAGAGCGAATGAAAATCGGTGCAGTTGCCGTGCTTGGCGTTGCAGGCCCACAAGGCGTCGCCGCGGCCCCAGCCGGTGCCGTCGTGGTCATAGTGCATAGTGGCGACCACATAGTCGTAGAGGCGGCGCGCCTTTGCGAGCGGGGTGCCGGAACTGCCGGCCTCGCGGCGGGAAAGGTCGCCAATTTCGCCGTTGATCGGAATCAGGCGGTCGGGCTGAAGATAATGCGCGGTGACGAGTGCCGGCTCGGCCGTGGCATGTGGCGACGGACTGAGCGCGACGCGGTGCTCGATGCGCGTTACGTCAAACGTGAGCCGAATATCGAAGGGCTTCGCGGCGCGCGCGGCCGGGATCGCGATATACGCGTAGTGATTGCGGTACTCCGGCTCCTCCTCCGCTCGATAGGCCAGGGGGCTCTCAATGCGCAGGTGCGAAATGGATTGGTAGCGGTTCTCGTAGGGAAGCGGGATCCAAAGACGCAGCTCATGGCTCCCCGAGGGCAGCGCGGGAACGTGGACCACGCTCGTGAACCGCAGGCTGCGCGAGGGCGTCGAGGCCGGCTCGGCCCCGTGGCGCGACGGAATCACCACGGCCAGAACCGCGAAGGCGAGTAACAGGCTGCCGACGAGCAGGACGATGCGTCTGATCATGATCTGCTCCGATATGTCCTGGGCGTGTGCCGGGAATGCGCCGAGGTTACGAACGTGCTGCGTTCCGAATCTCTGATATTGCCATTAGTGCGGCGAGTTGGGAAGGTGGGAAGCGGAAGTCGGTGGAGAAATCGCGCCGTTCCTGCCCTCGCCGCATAAAGCGGGCGTTGGAGCCACTCCTCGTTTACAATCGGCGCCAGCGCCCCCATGCATCCCGCGGCTAACGCAACGGCTTTGGCGGAAGAGCACGGCCCAGGTGTGCCGCGACGCCGCTGGATGATCGCCGGCCTGCTGGGGCTCGGCGTGCTGGTGAACTATTTCGACCGGGTGAACATTTCGGTCTCGCAGGACGCGCTGTACCACACCTTCGGCGTCTCCGTGGTGATGTTCGGTGTGCTATCCAGCGCGTATAGCTGGACGTACGCGCTGATGCAGCTTCCCGCCGGCGTGCTGCTGGATCGCTTCGGCGTGAAGCGAATCGGACGGATCAGTTCGCTGCTGTGGAGCATGGCATGCTTCGGCGGTGCGGCGGCGCCGGGCGTAGGAGCTTTTTTTTCGTCGCGGTTGCTGTTGGGAATCGGGGAAGCGCCCACATTTCCCGGCAGCGCGAAGGCGGTGGGCGAGTGGTTCCCCGCGCGAGAGCGGAGCCTTGCCACTGCGATGTTTGACGCGGCTTCGAAATTCGGACCCGCGGTGGGCGTGCTGTGGATCGGGCTTGTGCTGGTGCATTTCGGATGGCGATGGAGCTTTGCCGCCACGGGCCTCATCAGCTTCCTCTATTTCGTCCTCTTCTACTGCGTTTACCGAAGTCCGGCCGAGGACGCAGCCCTGAGCGCGGCGGAGCGGCGGCTGATTGCTGAAGGAGGTGGGCAAGCGGAGGGCGCGGCGCAGGCAGCGGAGGGTCAGGGAGTGTCGCTGCGCTACCTGCTCGGCCAGCGCAAGGCTATCGGCCTGACGATCGGGTTCGCGGCGTACAACTACACGTTCTACCTGCTGCTTTCCTGGCTTCCCAGCTACCTCGAGCACCAACTTCATTTGAATATGGCGCGGTCGGTGGCCTATACGAGCGTGCCGTGGCTGGTGGGAACTCTCACTGATCTGCTGATCGGCGGGCTGCTGGTGAACGCGCTGATCCAGCGCGGATGGGACGCCTCGCACGTGCGGCAAGCGGTGCTGGTGGGCGGCACGACGCTGGGGCTGGGAATCGTCGGCGCGGCTCACGCGCAAACGCCGGGCATGGCGGTCTTCTGGATCAGCGTATCGCTTGGCGGGCTTGCGGCGGCGGGTCCGGTGGGGTGGAGCGTGCCTTCGCTGATCGCGCCGCGGGAAGGCGTCGGCAAAATGGGCGGCATCCTGAACTTTGGGAACCAGATATCGGCTATTTTCGCGCCAATCATCACCGGACTGATCGTCCGCGCCACGCATTCGTTTGCGTGGGCATTCGGAGGGGCGGCGATTTTCTTGCTGATCGGAATCGCGAGCTACATTTTCCTGCTCGGGCGCATCGAGCCGATTCCCGCCCCAGGCTTGAACGCGAATTAACGCGCCGGATAGAGCTTCGTTTTCTGCGTGCGCGAGTTGTAGATTTCGAACGTGCCGTTCGGCCACGCCGTCAATTTCAGGTAGTGGCCGCCATCCGGGCCCGGAGGATTGGCGATGAATTCCGCCGCCACGTTGTGCGCCGGGCCGCCTTCGTCCGAATAGTGAAGCTGCCACAGATTTTCCAGGCCGGGCGTTTTCTCGATGATGTCCCAAGCCGAAGGAGTGCCGCCTTTATCCGAGCCATTGTCCATGACGGCGACCCGCGGCGAAATGCCGTGAAGCAGCGCCGGGCTGCTGCTCTTGTACCAGCCGTGATGCGAGACGATGTAGACATCCACCTTGCCGATCTTATTCACTGGGCAGGTGAGGAGCATTTCCTTATCCCACGTGAGATCGCCGAGATCGAGGAAGCGCAGCTTGCCGAAGGTGAGCAGCGTGCCCAGCGAGTGGCCGTTCTCGGTCTGATCGGGCGGCCGCTGCTCGGAGGCCTTGCACGCGGCGGTGTTGTCCTGGCCCGCGCCGGGCAGCGGCTTTGAAAGCAACACGCCATCGGAGCTGATCACCTGGGCATGGATGCCGGCAATCGGGAGCACGTCTCCCGGCTTGGGAACGATGTGCTTGTATTTCCCTGTGGCGATGATCGGGCGATAAGCGTTCCACACCTTCACCGTGGCCGCGTCCGTCACTTCATAATTCACGCCATGATCAATGAACGTGCCCACGGGAATGCGTGCCACGAGGTTCGGGACGCCGCCAACGTGGTCCTCGTGAAAATGGGTGATGAGGACGTAATCGAGTTTCGAGACGCCCGCCATTTTCGCAACGGCGAGAATGCGTTCGGCGTCCCGGCCGTTATGGTCGTTCCAGCCGGCGTCAATCAGCAGTGACTGATGTGCCGGGGTGACGAACAGCGTGGACTGCCCGCCTTCCACGTCCACAAAGTAGATTTGCAGTGGTTGCTGTGCGGATTGACCTTGAGCGCGCTGCGCAGAGGCCGCGGGCGCGAGTAGAGACACTGCCAGCGCCGCGACGGCAATCGCAGCGGCGCTGAGGAAGTGGCGCGACGCTGGGCCGCAGCGCTTCGGCTTGCACAGCAATGATCGTTTCATGTTTACGCTCCACAGAGAAGATGTGCCCGCGAGACGGCTTGGCGCACCCGGCACGGTGCAGAGATCATCTGCCCGCTTCGGCTTTCTCGTCAAGAATTCTTGGCGCCGGAACCGTGCTGCCCAGCCCCAGGGGAAAGCGGCGAGGCTTTGTTAGAATGGGAGCGATGCCGATACCGCTCGATCTGCGCAAGAAACCAATGGACGTGAAGGTGCGCGTTTCGAGCGGCGAAGGCGTTGAGATCACCTGGTCGGACGGCCACACCAGCCGCTACGATTTTCCTTATTTGCGGGACCACTGCCCATGCGCGCTCTGCAACGACGAGCGCGAAAAAAAGGACAAGCTATCGGACAAGACGGGCGGCGCGGCCCTGCCGATGTTCCGGCCGCGAGCAACGGCGAAAGGCGCCAAAGCCGTGGGCAATTACGCGATACACATCGAATTCTCCGACGGCCATTCCACCGGAATCTATAGCTTCGAGCACCTGCGGGAGATTTGTCCCTGCGCGGAATGCGCCAGGGAATTTCGCGCCGGGGGCGCGAGCACCTAGCCTAGCGAGGCGCTCGCCGCGGCATTATCCGGGAATGATTTATCGGCGCAGCTATTCGCGCTGGATTTTCAACGAGCGCTTCAGCTTGAAGTGCAAGCGCGTTTCCGCCGGTATCACAATGTCGCGCTTGCCGGTGAAGGCAGCCCCTGCCGTGCCCGCGCCGCCGCCAGCCGCCGCTCCAATTGCGGCGCCTTTTCCGCCGCCGGCAATTGCGCCGACGATCGCGCCGAGCGCCGCGCCACCGCCTCCGCCCACGAGCGTCCGCTTGCCGCGTCCCTTGCCCGCTTCTTCGTAGGACGTGCTATCAACCGAATACTTCCGGCCGTGCACGGTGACGGAATCGAGAGCCACCTCGAGCACAGAGCCGCCCTTCACGCGGCCCGCTGATTTTGACTGCACGATCGTGCCGGACGCCCTCGCCCCGGAAGGGATCACCTGCATTCCATTCACGGTGACGGGTTCGGCCAGCGACGCATCGAAACGATCGCCTTCCTGGCTGGTTTTCGTGCTGATCTCCTGATCCACGGTAACGACCAGAACCTTGCCCGCCGGAACCACTATCGGCGACGCAGGGGCAGGCTTAGCGGCAGGCTCGGCCTGAGCCGTGCTAGTCGAAGCAGGTGCAGACGCCGCGGAATCCGAAGCGCCGGAATTATTATCGGCTGTCGGATTGGGGGCGTTCGACGATTTTCCGCACCCTGCCAGCACCAGAAACGCCACCAGAACCAGAGATCGAGTAAGCAAATGGCTTCGCATATGCCTCCATTGAGCGACGAAAATGGTATGGATACTGGGCACACCCATTTTACGGAGCTGCTGGTCTTTTCTCAACCGCGCAGCGGCACGCCGGTGCCCAAATTGTGCCCCTAGTGCTCGCGGCGCGGCAGCAAGTTCCGCAGGAAGAACATCAGATTTGCCGGCCGCTCGGCCAGGCGGCGCATGAAATAGGAGAACCACTCGGAACCGTAGGGCACGTAGACGCGCAGCCGATAGCCTTCGCGCACCAGGCGCGCCTGCAAATCCGTGCGAATGCCATAGAGCATCTGGAATTCGAATTGATCGCGGCCAATGCCGCGCGCGCGGGCAAAATCCTCCGTTGCGCGAATCATCGCCGGATCGTGCGTCGCAATTCCATGATAAATGCCGCTCGGCAGAAGAATCTGCATCAACCGAACGTAGTTCGCATCCACATCGGATTTTTCGGCGAAGGCGATCTCCGGCGGCTCTTTGTAGGCGCCCTTGCACAGGCGAATGCGGCAGCCGGACGCAAGCAGGCTGGAGACGTCGGCCTCGGTCTGACGAAGATAGGCTTGCATCACGGCGCCGACATTTTCGTATTTTGCGCGGACCTGCTTCGCGATTTGGACGGTGCGCTCGGTATAGGCCGAGCCTTCCATATCTATGCGGACGAAATTGCACAGCCGCGCCGCATGGGCCACGATGCCTTCGAGCAGCTCGACGCAGCGTGGCTGGCTGAGATCGAGGCCGAGCTGCGTAAGTTTCAGGGAGACGTTCGCGTCCAACCGCTCCTGCGCGATGCGATCGAAAATCGCGACGTAGCTTTCCGCGGCGCGCCGCGCCCCCGCTTCGTTCGAGACGTTTTCCCCGAGCAGGTCCAGGCTGACGGCGCGGCCGGAATCGTTCAGCGCCCGCGCGGCGGCGACCGCATCCTCAAGCGTCTGCCCAGCGACGAATCGCCTGGCCACGCGCCGGCTCGCGCGATTGCGCATGATCAGGGGCGCAAGGCGCTTGCGTTCGGAAAGCCGCAGCAGGAGTTCCCGCATGGCGTGGCTGGCCGCTTATCCTCTATTCCAGTTGTAAAAAGACGGTAAAGAATTGCGCGCGGGAGACCGTCGCGCGCGTCACTTTGCCGCTCCGGCGCTCGCCAGAAATCGCTCCGCATCAATCGCCGCCATGCAGCCGGAACCCGCGGCCGTCACTGCCTGACGATAATGATGATCTTGCACGTCGCCCGCGGCAAACACCCCTTCGACGCTGGTCTGCGAGCCGTGATGCGTGAGGACGTACCCCGCATCGTCCAGGGCGAGCTGGCCGCGAAATACTTTCGTATTCGGCTCATGCCCGATGGCGACGAACATGCCCTCGACCTCGATGGTAGCGGTGGCCCCGGTGTCTGTGTTGCGCAGCTTCAGCACCTCGACTGACTTCTTTTCCATGTCGCTCACTTCCTCGACTGTGTAGGGCGTCATGAACGCGATCTTTTCGTTCGCATGCGCGCGATCCAACATAATCTTCGAAGCGCGAAATTCGCTGCGGCGATGAATCACGGTCACCTTTTTCGCGAATTTTGTCAGGAAGGTCGCCTCCTCCATCGCGGTATCTCCGCCGCCGACCACGGCGATCTCGCGGTTCCGGAAAAAATACCCGTCGCATGTGGCGCAGGTCGAGACGCCGTGGCCGAGCAAGTGCCGCTCGGATTCAAGCCCCAGCATTCGCGCGGAAGCGCCGGCGGCGACGATCAGCGCCTCGCATTCGTGCGTTTCGTTGCCCGCCGTGACGCGGAAGGGCCGGCGGCTCAGGTCCACCGATGTAACAGCGCCCGCGCGGAATTCCGCGCCGAACCGATGCGCCTGCTTGCGCGTATTCTCGATCAATTCCGGGCCCAGGATGCCCTCGGGAAAGCCGGGGAAATTTTCGACGAGCGTGGTGAGGGCAAGCTGCCCGCCCGGCTCATAGCCATCGAGCACGAGCGGATGCAAATCCGCGCGTGCCGCGTAGACCGCGGCGGTCAAGCCGGCGCAGCCGCTGCCGATGACGATCACCTTGCGCACGATACTCTCTCCTTGACCCAGACGGACCGCCCTCACGAACAGAACCGCCCGTCGGGGCACAACATTATAACACCCGCCGTAACAGCCGTCGCTTACGCCTCTTGGCGCAACCGCCCCAATTCGCGGTGGGCCAGCTCACAAACTCGGGCTCGCTACGAGAGCAAAGATTACACCTCTACAGCGTTGACCTGATGGGCTCGCAAGGCCCCGAAATCCTAAAGTCATCGCAGAGACGCGATCCCGGCAAAAATAGGCTTAAGGCAAAGAAGGACAGTCCCTTGCGAATACTGGTAGCGGACGATCATGAGCGGGTAAGGCGCAACGTGCGCCTGATCCTGCAACCACTCAGTGGCGTTGAGGTGTGCGGCGAAGCCAAAAACGGGCAGGAGGCCATCCGCAGGACGAAAGAGCTGCATCCGGACCTGATTCTATTGGACATAACTATGCCGGAGCTGGATGGCTTCAGCGCCGCGAAGGTGATTCGAAACTGCGCACCGGAGACGGCGATCGTCTTCTTCTCGCTGAATAGCGGCTTGATTCAGGAAGCGAAGGAGCTTGGCGCGGCGGGATACGTCCTGAAGGAAGACGCCGCCACCGGCTTAGCCGAAGCGATTGATGCCGTCGAACACCATCAGACCTTCTTCCCGCGCGGCGATTACGCCCCTGATTCCATCGTGGATCCGCTCACGGGGCTCATCGGCAATCAGCGCGCGCGCCCCCGGCAGTCGGGGTGACTGCACTGGCAATCCACTGAAGGCATCTTCTCGCATTGCGCGCTGCAATACCGCCCGGAGAAAACACTGCAAGACCACGGCGGATGCGCGCATTTCGAGCGCTTTTCTTCGGCCGTCACATCCTCCCGTAGCCGGTCAAGTCCTCAGACCGTCTTTTTCCTGCTACGGAAGAGATGCACGATCAGGAGCAGGATTCCTATTGCCAGCGCCAGATGAATCGCGGCCACGGTCACATGGAACGCGATAAATCCCAGCAGCCACAAAATAATCAGCAGTATTCCGATCACAGCGAGCATGGCGTATTTTCCCCCGGCCGTAGCGAGCCTTACATCACCAAAAAACAGATGCGCAATCAGCAGGAGAATGCCGGAGACAAGCGCGAGATGAATCGCGCCCGTCCCCACACGAAAAGCGGCAACGCCCATTACCCACAGGCCGATCAGGAATGCACCCAAGATCGCCAGCATGAGATTGTCCCCCCCGATTGCAATTGAGAGTAAGTATTCTCTGCTCGGCCATGCTATAGGGCGAAAACCGCAGAGGGCTGTGGACTTATCTGTATAGCTGGCTTTGGAGCGGTCGCCACCCGGCGTGCAGCGGCCCCGCGCAGGAGTTCCGTGTGCAATCACCCGCGAACTTAGGTTATAAAACTCATAGGGCCTGTAGCTCAGATGGATAGAGCAGCGGTTTCCTAAACCGTTTGTCGGGAGTTCGACTCTCCCCAGGCCCACCAGCCTTCGCCTGCTCCGCAGGCTTCGGTTCGGCACGCCATCTCCAATTGAAGCGCTGACATACTTCGGCATGCTAACGAGAAGGCGAAGGCTGTCGCGCCGTAGCTTTCAGCGAAGGCGGACTCAACGTGAGGTACGTCTACACCTTGCAGAGCATCGCCGATAGCGAGGGCTTTTATACAGGCATAACTGACGAATTGCGCGCTAGGCTATCGACGCATAATTCAGGCCCGGTGAAACACATGCCAAATATCGGCCTTGGCGTATCAAGAGTTACGTTGCATTCAGCGATAACGAGCGCGCGCTTGCCTTCGAGAAAT
>DATNDJ010000025.1:0-125748 GCA_035553255.1 Candidatus Acidiferrales bacterium
CTACGTATTTCTCCGAGTAGGACTACCTATTAGAAGACACGCCGCAACCGGGGTAATGCTACTCAGAGGCGTAACGATTTACTCCCCGGTTTTTTGGATCTGGTTCGCCGTGGTAATGACCTGTGCGCTCTGCCTGGCGCATCGCTGGTGGGCAGTCGCCTGACGATGCGCGGCAATGCTCAGGGGGGTGCCACACAAAAGGCGGGGCCGCAAGGCCCCGCCTTTTTCGGCCGCTCAAAAGAGGTCGGACGATGAAAACGATACATTCGGCGATTCCGCTCCTGCTGTTACTGGTTCTCGCGCCATGCGCCCTTTGCCAGGGACACATAAAAGACAGCAACCACGAAGCCTACGGGAAGAAGTGTCCCGCACTCCATTCGGCGGACCCAGCGACACTGCTGCAGTACCTCAACGACAACAAACCCACGCCGCAGAACGCAATCTGCGTCACCTGGGCCATCTATGGCGTAGGGGACGCAAGGTATGAACCGGCCATTCCGGCGCTGGTCAATCTGCTGGATTTTGCGAGGCAGATTATCACAGGCACCTGGGATCACCTGCCCGGATCGGCTTATCCCGCCGTCGAGGCACTCGAAGACATAGGGCGTCCGTCTCTTCCCGCACTCTTGGCGACGATGAAGGCTCCTGCCGCGTCGCCAACCGCGCAGACAAACGCGCTCGAGGCATGGCTTATCATCTACCGAACCAGCGACAGGCAATCTCACGGCTTTGCGGCCTTGCGCCGCGAGGCTAATGCTACAACCGATGATAGCGTTAAGAAACGTCTGGAGGACATCCTTCAGTACGGGCTGAAGCACTGGTGTCAAGACGGAACTCCCGGAGCCAAGTGCCGACAGGCCGCACAGGACGGCATCGACAGATGACGTTCAGTGTGCGCCATAGGACATGAACGATAGAGGCGGGGCCGCAAGGCCCCGCGCTCTTCGTCCCTTCAGAAGAGGTCGGACGATGAAAACGATACATTCGGCGATTCCGCTCCTGCTGTTACTGGTTCTCGCGCCATGCGCCCTGTGCCAAAGGCACGACACCAACCATGAGCCCTTCGGCGAAGCGTGCCCGTCGCTGTACTCTGCGGCTCCGGCCACGCTGCTGAAATATCTGAACGACAACCGTCCAACCAAGGAGAACCGATCTGCGTGGCCTGGGCCATCTACGGCATCGAAGATAACTATTATCTGCCCGGCATTCCGGCACTGATTAAGCTTCTGGATTTCCCGATACCCCCCGGGGTTTTGAAAACCTGGACACACCTGTTTGGGTTATACCCGGCCGAGGAAGCCCTGGAAGAGATCGGCAAACCATCCCTGCCGGCCCTTCTGGCCGCAATCCAGGCATCCCCGGCCTCCCCAATCGCCTACGCAAACGCCGTCAATGCATGGATGGTCATAGATGGGTCGCGCGGCGTCGCTGCCCTGCGCCGCGCGGCCAACGCTGCAACCGACCCCGCCGTGAAGAAGCGCCTCGACGCTGTCATTCAAGCCCAGACCGCACGGGCCTGCGGTACCGGCAATCTAGCCTGGAGCGTCCGCTGTCGGCAATCCGCCGCCGATGGCGTGGATCGCTAGGCAGGCAGTGAACGCGAAAGCGGGGCCGCAAGGGCCCCGCCCGCCTATACCACCGCACCCGAAAACCTCCTGGAGCGAATACGTCGCTCGCCCCGCACCCGCGCCGATTTTCCCGCCGATTTCCCTTGACTTTTGTCGTTTACTATGCTATAAAGAACGGTATCCAATAACAATTGGATATTCGGTGGGCGAGCCGGGTCGTTTCCCGGGCCGCTCGAAGGTGCAAGGGGTGTGTCTATGGTTCTAAGTCGAACTGAAGCGAGGCGAGCCGAAGTGAAGGCCATCCACCCCGCAAGCGCCACGCCCAAAACGCAATTTCTAATCTACGGTACGGGGATTAGAAATGGGCTTAACTCGCGTGCTTGCAACAGAAATTCCGTTCTAATCTACGGTAGCTCCCCCTTTCGCCATCACTCGTCCCCTGCGGCCCGGCTGCGCCAAGCGGCGGCGCGGACTCGCATTTCGAGCACGCAATGGGCTAGACTAACTTTCCTGTGCAACCCGTGAATATGTTGATGAGCCCCCTATGAGCCGAATCGCCGCCATTCTTCCCGCCGCGGGGCTCGGCACGCGCATGGGCGCCGATCAGCCGAAACAATTTCTGGAAGTGGATGGGATGCCGCTGGTGATTTTCACGCTGCGGCGGCTGGCGGCGTGCCCGGAGATCACGGACTTTTTTATCGCCACGCGCGCCGATGGCTTAACGGCCCTCGAAGATAAGGCCGCGAAGGCAGGGATCGGGCGCCCGGTTCGCGTGATTCACGGCGGGGATACGCGGCAACAATCGGTGGCGAATGCGCTGGCGCAGGTGGACCCCTCGACCGAAATCGTGGTGGTGCATGACGCGGTTCGGCCGTTCATTGCGGCGGAGCAGGTGCGGCGCGTGATTTCGGAAGCGCGGGCGCGCGGCGCCGCGATCCTGGGCATTCCGGCGATTGACACGGTGAAGGAAGTGAAGCGCGCGAGCCTGCCGGAGGACGTGGCGCTGGTCTCCGCCACCGTGCCGCGGGAGCGGATCGTGCTGGCGCAGACGCCGCAGGCCTTCTCGTACCCATTGCTGCGCGACGCATTCCGCAAGGCGCAGCAGGACGGCATTACGGCGTCGGACGAAGCGGCTATTGTGGAGCGCTTTGGGCACGACGTGTTCGTCGTCCTCGGGTCGCAACGCAACTTCAAGATTACCCGGCCGGAGGATTTGGAGCTGGTCCGCTTCTACCTGGAAAGGGAGCACGCCGGCAAATGACGCGCTGCGGGATCGGTTACGATCTGCACCGGCTGGCCGAAGGACGCCGCCTGATGATCGGCGGCATCGAAGTGCCTTTCGATAAGGGATCGGTGGGACATTCGGACGGGGACGTGCTGAGCCATGCGCTGTGCGACGCGCTGCTTGGGGCGGGCGGGCTGGGCGATATCGGCACGCATTTCCCGGATACGGACCCGAAATGGAAAGGGGCCTCGAGCCTGCTGTTTCTGGAGCACGCGCGGAAGCTGCTCGACACATGCGGGCTGCGCATTAGCCACGTGGACGCGATTGTGGTGTGCGAACGGCCGAAGCTGGGGCCGCATTTTCCTTCGATGCGCGCGGCGCTGGCAAAATCGCTGGGCCTGGCGCCGGAGCAGGTCAACCTGAAGGCAAAAACCAACGAAGGCACAGGCGAAATCGGCCGCGGCGAAGCGATCGCGGCGCATGCGATTGCGACGCTCGAAGGCCGCTGAGCTTTGGGCGACATTCCGATTGCAACATCACCGAAATTGAGCGAACCGCTTCCTGATTCCGAACCCCTATCCGAACCTGCTTTCGCCCCTTCCGCATACAAGGCGGCTGACATTGCAGAAATTTTGCGGGAACGCGGCTGGCTGATTTCGAGCGAAGTAACGCTGACCGCAGAGCAGGAGGCGTGGTGCGGACGTGCGGCCGGTCTGCTGGGGCCACAGGCGGCGGATCGCGACGCGCTGGCGGATTTGCTGAGCCTCGTCTTTTGCTATGATGCGCAGGCGCTGCTGCAACAGGCGGAGAGCCAAGCCGTTCTAATGCGCAAAGGCTCGCGCGAGGTGGTTCGCGCGCTGGCGAATCTGCTGCTCGATGGCGGCGACGTGGATTCGAATCGCTTCCAGGAAATCGTCGAAGGGATCAAGGCTGCGGTGCCCTATCGCAGCCGCTCGCTTTTTCAGCCGATTCGCCTGGCGCTGGCGGGGCGGGCGGGCGAAGGCGAGATGGACCGCGTGATCCTGCTGCTCGACGACGCGGCGGGTGTGCCGTTCGCGACGCCCGTGAAGGGCACACACCAGCGCATGCTCGAATTCTGCGCCGCCTTCGATTGAACTACGTTGCGCGTCTACTGCCCTTGGACGCAGGACGTGTAGTCCTGGGCCAGGGCCGTGCCGCCCTCGGGATGGTTCTTCGAGGCCTGCTGCGCGCACGCGCTCCTCTTCGCGGCGAGCTGCTGAGCCGCCTTCACCTGCGCGGCGCGGGTGGACGCGGCGGCGTTTGCCGGGGCGCTTGCTGCCGCTTTCGCCGGCGAGGCAGCTGCGGGCGTTGCGTTTGCGGGGGTGTGCTGACCCTTTCGCGACGCAGCGCTTTTCGCCGTGTTCGGGGCCGCTCCTGTGGGATCTGCCGCGCCGGTCGCGTCGTCCATCTTCTGAGTAGCGCTCGACATGCCCTGGCTTGCGGCTGCCTCCATGCGCCCCTGAGCGTTCGCTGCGCCTTTTTCGGCTGCGCTATTGGCTGCAGCGCCCGCGCCGTCGACTGCTTTCTGGGCGCTCTGGCTGAAGCTATCTTTTAATGAAGAAAAGAGGCCGCCCTTTTTCTTGGCGGCAGCCGGCTGGCTTGGCGCGGCACCAGGCTGACTATTGCTGGGCTGGCTGACGACAGCGCTGGCGGATGCTGGCGCCGGGGCCGGGGCTGCATTCGCGGGCTTCGCGGAAGCGGCCGGAGCGGATCCAGAGGTGGGATCCAGCATCGCGGCAATAATTCCTTCGGAGACGCCTGCCTTTTGCAGCTTCACCAGATCGTCTGGACT
The DNA here is from genome assembly GCA_035553255.1 of Candidatus Acidiferrales bacterium. Lineage (GTDB taxonomy): Bacteria > Acidobacteriota > Terriglobia > Acidiferrales > UBA7541 > Palsa-295. The sequence goes on from DATNDJ010000025.1 coordinate 4,607, forward strand.
AAGATCATAGGATTTGCCTTGGCGCTGAATGGTCTTGAGGACCAGGGCATCGGACATATGCGCCTGCACGAGCTGAATAATCGAATCAATTCCGCCGGACTGGGCGGACGAAGTGGGGGATGCCTGCGGCGTCGCCGCGGGCTGAGCCGCCTGTTGACGAGCGCCTCTGGCGGATGGTGCCTGCGCCAGGGCTGCTGCCGGAACACACAACAAAACACCAAGGACGAGGGCAAGGGCACGCATGCGCTTTCTCCTGTTTTTAGGAAATCGAAACCGGGGCCGTAAACTGGCGCGCATCCTACCTCGACTTGCTGCCGCATGCAATGACTTTGAAACGGGAATACCTGCCGCCTGGTGGAAATCGCTTTTCGCCGAGCGCACGGCCCGTGTATTCTGGCCCGCTATGGCCAAGCGACCGAAACCGATTGTACTGACCGTACTGGACGGCTGGGGCTTTCGCGCCGAAACGAAGGGAAATGCGATTGCGCTGGCGCGCAAGCCGAATTACGACCGGCTGCTGCGGGATTTTCCGAATACGCTGATCCATACCTCCGGCCCCTTCGTAGGATTGCCGGAGGGGCAGATGGGCAATAGCGAGGTGGGCCATTTGAACATCGGCGCGGGCCGAATCGTGCAGATGGACATCACGCGCGTGGACCAATTGATCGCGAGCGGCGAATTCTTCCGGCATCCGCTGCTGCTCGAGGCTATGCGCCGCGGCCGCGAGCGGCAGTTGCACCTGCTGGGGCTGGCAAGCAGCGGCGGGGTTCATTCGCAGCTCGAACATCTTTTCGCGCTGCTGCGCATGGCCCGGGAGAACAAGGTCCAGAACGTGTTCGTGCACTGCTTTATGGACGGGCGCGACACCCCGCCGAACAGCGGAGCGGATTACCTGCGCCAGCTCGAGCAAAAAATGCGCGAATACGGCGTGGGCCGGATCGCTTCGGTGAGCGGGCGCTACTACGCGATGGACCGCGATAACCGCTGGGAGCGGATCGAGAAGGCCTATCGCGCGATGGTTCACGGCGATGCGGCAGTGAAATCGAGCGATCCGATTGGCGTGCTGCGCGCGAGCTATGAAGCGGGCGTCACGGACGAGTTTGTGGTTCCCGCGGCGATTACCACGGCGGCGGAGCCGGGCCGCGCGAGCGCGCCGGCCGGCTTGGTGCGCGACGGGGATGCCGCGATCTTCTTCAATTTCCGCGCCGATCGCGCGCGGCAAATGACGCGAGCGCTCGTGGAGCCGGGATTCGATAAATTTTCCGATCAAGGCCGCCCTAAGGACCTCGTGTTCGCCGGCATGACGCAGTACGAAAAGACGTGGCCCTGGCTCCGATACCTGCTGGGCCCGGAGAAGCTCGAGCACATTCTGGCCAACGTTTTTGCGGAGCTGCAGTATAAAAATCTGCGCGTCGCGGAAACGGAGAAGTACGCGCACGTCACCTATTTTTTCAATGGCGGGATCGAGAAGCCGTATCCGGGAGAGGAGCGCGTGCTGGTGCCTTCGCCGAAGGTGCCGACGTACGATTTGAAGCCTGAAATGTCTGCCGCCGGGATTGCGGACGCGGTGATTCATGCGATCGAAAAAGGCGATTTCGACGCGATCATCATGAATTTCGCCAACGCGGACATGGTGGGGCATTCCGGGCAGCTCGAGCCCACCATCCGGGCATGCGAGGCGGTGGACGAATGCCTGGGGCGCATTTTTCAGGCGTTGCGGCCGCGCGGCGGCGCGTGGATGATCACCGCGGACCACGGCAATGCCGAAACCATGATTGATCCCGCCACGGGCGGGCCGCACACGTATCACACGACCAATCCGGTGCCGTTCATCCTTGCCAGCGATGACGGCACGGCAAAACTGAAGGCCGGCGGCTCGCTGCGCGATATCGCGCCGACGATGCTTGGGGTGCTCGGCATCGGCGAGCCGCACGAAATGACGGGCGGCGACCTGCGTCTGCGGGGCTGATGCAGCCCGTGTCGCCCGAAACGAGCCATCACACGATGACGCGAACCGCGCCCGCCGAGACGAAGCTGGTGATCTGCGCCCCGCATCGGTTTCCTTTCTGGACGCCGCCCGCCGAAATTGCCGGTCGCATTCGGGCGAAATGGCCAGGCATGGCAGTGCTCGATTTGCGCGAGGCCGAAGCGCTGCCGCAGGAGATTTCCGACGCGGATATCTTTGTGGGCTTCGTGCTTCGCGCGGAGCAGTTCGCACTGGCGCGCAAATTGAAATGGATTCACTCGACGGCGGCGTCCGTGGCGCAGTTTCTCTCGCCCGAGGTGCGCTCGAGCGGCATCGTGATGACGAACGCGCGAGGGATGCAGAGCGTGACCATGGCCGAACACATCCTTGGGATGCTGGTGGCCCTGGCGCGGCGCTTTCCGGATTGCTTTCAATATCAGCAGCAGGCGCGCTGGGCGCAGCGGGAGTTGTGGGAGGCGCCTGTGCGTCCGCGCGAACTGCGCGGGCAGGCGCTGCTGATCGTGGGATTCGGCGAAATTGGGCGCGCCGCGGCGAAGCTCGTCGCGCCGCTGGGAATGCGTGTGCTTGCGGTGACGCGCTCGGGAATCGGGCCGGCGAATGGCGTCGAGAAATTATTCGCGGTAGAGCGACTGCCGGAATTGCTGCCGGAGGCGGATTTCGTTCTGCTCTCCGCGCCGGAGACGCCGGAAACGCGGCAGATGATCGGCGCGCGCGAGCTTTCGCTGATGAAGCCCACGGCTTATCTGATTAACGTGGCCCGCGGCGCGCTGGTGGACGAAGCGGCGCTCATTGCGGCGCTCGAACGCGGGCAAATTGCCGGCGCCGCGCTCGACGTGACGCAACATGAACCGCTGGACGCCGCGAGCCCGCTTTGGAGGCTCGAAAATGTGTTTTTGACGCCGCACGTGAGCGCCGTGAGCGGACATCTGTGGGAGCGCCAAGGCGGTCTCTTGATCGAGAATCTGGAGCGGTGGTTCAGCGGACGGGAACTGCTGAATCGCGTGGATTTGGCGCGAGGTTACTAGGGCGCGAACGGTATTTCGGTGGGAGCTAGTTTCCCGCCGCGGCTCCCGGCATTTCCGCGATGTAACCCTGGCGGGCGTAGACGATCACTTTTTTCTTTTTGCCCTTGCGATTTTCCACTTCGAGCGGGTTGCCGCTATTGTCCAGCACCTCGACCTTGATCTTGTGGAATTTTCCGTCTGGCGAGCCGGACGGCGCGAATCCAATCGTGTATTGATTGCGGAGCAGGGCCGTGACCGAATTGAAGATGTCTGGCATCTGGCCCGGAAAGCGCGGAAACCAGGCGTAGCCGCCGGTCATATCGGCGAATTGCGTGAGCTGGTTTTTTGCCTGCAAGTAGCTCACGCCGCCCCCGGTCGGGCTGGAGAGATCAATTTCCTCGCCCATGCCGACGCAGAATATGGTCACGTCAGTTTCCTTTAAGCGGTTATAGATTTGATCCAGATGATGTTTGCTGAAGGTATCGAAGCCGGTGGCGAGCAGCAGAATGGATTTCTTGCCTTTCACGTCGTGGAGCTGATCCACGGTCTCATACACGGCATCGAAGAGATTTGCCTCGCTGAAATCCGGATAGGCGAGCTGCTGGATTGCTTGCGCCACCTCGTTGCGGTCGTGCGTGAAATCCACGCGAAGAGTGGTTTTCAGGTCGAAGGTTTTCAGCGCTACCCAATCTTTGTTCGTCAGGTGATTCAGAAAATCGTATGCCCAATACTCGGCTTTATATCCGAAGTATCCGTAAGCGATGTGGCTGAATTCCATCAGGATCACAATCGTGACCGGCGCGTCGCTCGGGGCGAAATTCGCGATCTGCTGCGGCTTGCCATTGTCCAGGATGCGGAAGTTTTCTTTCTTCAGGCCGGTGATGACGTTGCCGTCCTGATCGGTCACCACCGTGTCTACATTGACGAGGTTCGATTCGCCGGAAATTGTCGCCTGCGGGGGGGGGATTTGCTGCTTCTGCTGGCCGGAGGGCGGCTTGGGCGGGACGGGTTGCTGCGCGCCGGGCGTCATTGGGCCCTTCTGCTGCCCCTGGTGAGCGAATATGCTCGGCGGCACGCCAAGGACGGCGATCAGCAGAGCCAAAATCGTTGCGCGAAACCACGTCGTCGAGGTGATCGAGCCCATCGTTGTCCTCTAGCGCCCTCTGGCGTTGCCGTCTGCCGCTATAGGATGCGGCCGCGACCGTCTCGGGATGGTCTATGCTAATCCAGCAACGCGATTTGCGGCTCGCGCCGACGCCCGAGAGCGCCATGATAGTATGAAACGCCCTTCGGCGCAGTTGGATTCGGCAGTTGGTAGTGGGCCAGTTTGAATTTTGGCGTCTTGTGTCACGATCCGCCTTCGCGGACGAGCACCGCGAAGGCGCGACAGGTCAAGAAAATTCAAACCGATCCACTAGTTAGTGGTGACAGGAGGCCAGGGAATGGCGCGCACGGCGATCGGGGTATTCGTTCTGCTACTGATGGCGGGCTCGTGCGCCGCACAGGGATATCCGCCTACCGCTACACCGCCACCGAGCGCAACTTCGCTTGCCGGTGTGGACCTGCCGGCGCTTGATAGCGAAGCCATCATGTGGCTGCAAGGCCTGATTCGCATTAACACCACCAATCCGCCGGGAAACGAACTGGCCGCCGCGAAATACATTGCGGGCATTCTGCAGAAGGAAGGAATCACGCCGGAAATTTTCCAGACGGCTCCGGGGCGCGGGTTCCTGGTGGCGCGGCTTTCGGCCAGCGCCGTGCCGAATCCATCGCGCGCGTTGCTGCTGATGGCGCATCTGGATGTCGTGGGGGTGGACCAATCGAAATGGACCGTGGACCCCTTCGGCGGGGCGATCCGGGATGGTTATGTGTACGGCCGCGGCGCGATTGACGATAAGGGCATGTTGGCGGCGAACCTGGCCGTGTTCATCGCGCTGAAGCGCTCGAATGCGCGGCTGGATCGCGATGTGATCTTCTTCGCAGAGGGCGATGAAGAAGCCGGGGGCGCGCAGGGGATGCATTTTGCCGTAACCCAGCACTGGGACAAAATTGCCGCCGGGTTCGCAATCAATGAAGGCGGGCGCGTGGCGCTGAAAGACGGCAAGGTGCAGTACGTGGGTATTCAGGCCACCGAGAAGGTGGCCGACAACGTGGACGTGATCGCCACCGGAACCTCCGGGCACGCGTCTGTGCCGCGACCGGATAATGCGGTGGCGCACCTGGCGGCGGCGATCGCGAAAATTGCGGGGTATCAGGCGCCGGTGCAGTTCAATAGCGTGACGCGCGGATATTTTGAGCAGATGGCTGGCGCGGAGGATGAGGAGACGGGCAAGTGGATGCGGGCGCTCGATCAGCCGGATCGCGCAGCCCACGCGGCGCAATGGCTTTCGGACAAGAATCCCGCCTGGAACGCGATGCTGCGCGATACCGTTGCGCCCACAATGCTGCAAGCCGGGATTCGTGCCAACGTGGTGCCTTCGGAAGCGCGCGGCGTGCTGAATATCCGCCTGCTTCCGGGCAATATGCTCAGCCCGCTGCTTGGCAAGCTTCAGGAGCTGGTGAACGATCCGAAGGTGCGCTTCGAGCCGGAACCGAACGGCGGGCAATCCACGCCTTCCTCCTCGCTCGATTCCGATTTGTATAAGACGATTTCGCAAGCCGCGCAGCACGAATTCCCGGGCGCCGCGATCGTGCCGTATATGTCCACCGGGGCGACGGATTCGATACCGCTGCGCATGCGCAGTGTGCAGGCGTATGGATTGCTGCCGTTTCCGCTGACGCAGGAGGATGAGGCGCGCATGCATGCAGACGACGAGCGCATTCCGCTCGATTCGTTTCGCAAAGGCGTCGAGTTCCTGCTGCAAGTGGTGAGCGATTTCGTGGTGGCGAAATAGCCTGATGAGCCGCCGCAAAGCGAAAATCGTCTGCACGCTCGGGCCTACAAGCTCCTCTCCGCGAATCATCGAGCGGCTGGTTGCCGCCGGCATGGACGTGGCGCGGCTGAATTTTTCCCATGGCTCGCATGCCCAGCACGCCAGCCGGATCGCGGCGGTGCGCCAGGCGGCGACAAAGCACGAGCGGCCGGTGGGAATCCTGGCCGATCTGCAAGGCCCGAAGATACGGACGGGTCTGCTCGATGGCGGGCGGGCGGTGCACCTGCGCGCGGGCCAAGCGTTCACTATTACCACGCGGAACGTGATCGGCAATGCCGAGGGCGTGAGCACCACGTTTCTGGCTCTGCCGGAATCGGTGCGCAAGGGCGACCGCGTCCTGCTGAGCGATGGCGAAATTGCGCTGCGAGTGCTTGCCTCGCGGGGGCGCGATGTGCTGTGCAAGGTCGAAAATGGCGGCGACCTGGGCGAACAGCAGGGGATCAATCTGCCGGGCGTGAAGCTGAAGATTCCGGCGCTCACCCGCAAGGATCGCGAAGACTTGAAGTTCGCTCTCGAGGCGGGCGCCGATTTCATCGCGCTGAGCTTCGTGCGTACTGCGGGCGACGTGCGAGCGGCTCAGAAGGCGATTCGCCTGGGCGGGAAGAACGCCTCCGTGATCGCGAAGCTGGAAAAACCCGAGGCGATAGACCACCTGGACGAAATTCTCAGCACGGCCGATGGCGTGATGGTGGCGCGCGGCGACCTGGGCGCGGAGATGAGCCCGGAGCAGGTTCCCGTGGTGCAGAAGCAGGTGATCCTGCGCGCGCGCAACGCGCTGGTGCCCGTGATCACGGCCACGCAGATGCTCGATTCCATGCAGAAGAATCCGCGCCCCACGCGAGCCGAAGCATCGGACGTGGCCAACGCCATTTTTGACGGCAGCGACGCCTTGATGCTCTCTGGAGAAACCGCGGCGGGTGCTTACCCGATCGAATCCGTGGAAATGATGGATCGCATCATTCGCGAAGCGGAAGCGAATATCTCCGATCCCCCGCGCCCCACGCGATTCACGGAGCTCCACATCGCCGAAGCCATCGCGGAAGCGACCTGTCACGCGGCGGAGGAGCTGCGCCTGCGCGTGGTGGCCGTATTCACCGAGACGGGCTTCTCGGCGCGGCTGGTTTCGAAATACCGGCCGCCGGTGCCGATTGTAGCGTTCTCGCCGAAGACGGAAACTCGGCGGCGGCTGACCCTGCTTTGGGGCGTGCTGCCGCGAACCATCGCGGACGTTCATGCCGTGGACGAACTCGCGAAGGTGGCTGAGGCGCGCCTGAAGGATGAGCGGCTGGTGAAGCGCGGCGATATTGTAGCGATTGTTGCCGGAACGCCTATCGGAGAGCGCGGTACCACAAACCTGCTGCGCTTGATTCGCATCGGCGGCGGATTGATTCCCCGGACTTTCCTGGGTCGCCAACGCACCGGGGAATGACGCAATCTCGAGCGGCGGCGGTTCCGAGACGCGACGAATGCTACGTGGAAGCTACCGTACGGTGTGCTTCAAGCGAATCGCACTGGGCCGCCGCGCCTGCCGCAAGCTCCAGTTCGGGCGACGCAGATGGATGCCCGGCCTCCCGGTGCCAGTATCCGCGGACGAGGCGCCCTTTCAGGAAAGGAATTCCCATCTTATATGCCACGATGGTGCCGCAAGGGGCGAAGCCTGCCGCGCGGATAGCGCGTAGCGACGCTGTGTTCGTGATTTGCGTATCCACATGCACGCGCGCCCCTGGGTTGCCCGATCGTATGAAGCCCGCGATCTTGGCAAGCAGGCAGCGGTAACATCCCTGCGAGCGAAACTCTTCGCGCGTGCGGCAGAAAAATATCCAGTAATCGGCCTGTGCACGGCAGGCCGCGGGCAAATGATGGGGCAGCCGCGAGCCCGGCTTGCTGAACCAGCCGTAGGAAACCCATACTCCATTTGAGGTGAGGAAAACTCCGGTGCAGCCGCAGTCCAGGAATCGGTGAAAATCGTCGCGCAGCCGTGGCTGGCGGCTGAAGAGCAGGTTTACGTTCTCTCGATCGGCGACGAGCCATTCGCCCCGAACTTTGCGGCGCAAGTCGGCTACGTGCGCTTGCGACGGCGGATACGAATAGACAGCGAGCCTCAGGCGAAACCGCACGCAAGGCCCCTTTCTGCCCCTGCTAAGCCACCTTATCCAGCGTGGCGTGTTGCTTCCCATCGAAGAACCATCGTAGGACGGAGCTGCCGCTGCGAAAATACGAGCCATCCTGTAAACATCCCGGAGATGCGCTGTACGCCGGAGGCTGGGGCCCTGCTGCCATTTTCTGTCTGTTTGCTTCCGCCGAGCGAGAATGGCACCCTTTCTGTGCCGGCAGGAGCAGGCGTGTGAACCACACTGAATCACGGGCGGAGCGATCCGCGGTAATCCCTGGAGGTGCAGCATCGGTAGCCGAGAAGAAGACAGGCCGCGTCGAGGCGTTCAGCGACGGCGTGTTTGCCGTGGCGATCACGCTGCTGGCTCTGGATCTGCACGTGCCGCACCTGGCCGGCGCTTCGGGCGGCAGCCTGGCGGCCGCGCTTGCGCAGGGGTGGCCCTCGTATCTCGCCTTTGTCACCAGCTTTTTCACGGTGCTCATCATGTGGGTGAGCCACCATTCGATTTTCAAGCTCGTCCACAGGACGAGCGCGCGAATGCTTTTTGCGAATGGCCTGCTGCTGATGCTGACGACCGTGGTGCCATTCTCGACGTCGCTGGTGACCGAATATTTGCGGTTTGCGGGCGCGAAAGTCGCCTGCGCGGTATATGGCGGCACGTTTGTGCTGATCAGCTTGGCGTACGGCCTGCTGTGGTACGTGCTGCTGCACGACCGCGCGCTGCTTAAGCCGGACGCATCCGAAGAACTGATTCAGCGCATCGGCCGCAACTACAGGGTTGGTCCTCCGGCGTATGCGCTGGCCACGGTGGGAGCCTTTCTGAGCCCATACATCACCGTGGGAATCTGCACGGCGCTGTGGATTTTTTGGGCTTTCACGGCGCGCGGGGAATGCCGTTGAGGGGCACTATTCGGATGGTAAGAACTGCATCGCGAGTTCGCGAATGCGGCGCAGATCGAGCTTGCCGGTGCCGAGATGCGGAAGCTCCTCGACGCGAAAGAATTGATTCGGCCGCGGAATCCATAGATTGGGCAGCCCGGATTGCGCGAGCCCTTCCGCGACAGGCTTTAACTGCTCCGGCGAAAGCGTGTGCAGCACAACGAGGCGCTCGCCCTTCTTTCCGCCGGGCACGCCGGTGACGGCGAAGACTTGCTCGGTTTCCCGCGCGAGTTCCTGCAATCGCTCTTCGATTTTGATGTGCGGCACCATTTCGCCGCCAATCTTGCTGAAGCGGCTCAGGCGGTCCGTGATCGTTAGGAAGCCGTCTTCGTCCTCGGCGGCGATGTCCCCGGTGTCGTACCAGCCGTCTTGCAGGACGGCCGCGGTTTTTTCCGGCTTGCCCAGATAGCCCTTCATCACGTTGGGGCCGCGAACCAGCAGCAAACCCGGCGCGTTGATCGGGACGGGCTCGCGGCTTTCCGGGTCCACAATGCGGACGCTCACGCCCGGCAGGGGATGACCGATTCGCCCGCGCTTCGCGCCTACCTGATGAAACCCCGGGGCGCGAAAATCGCGCGTATTCACGGCGATTACGGGCGAGCATTCGGTGGCGCCATATCCTTCGAGCGGCCGAATGCCGAAGCGGTCCTCGAAGGCAAGCGCGAGCCGCTCCGGCAATTTTTCCGCTCCTACCACGACGTATTCCAGGCTGCCGAAATCTTCGGGCGAGCAGCGGCGAAGATACGCTTGGAGGAACGTAGGCGTCGCGAGCAGGAACGTGACGCGATACCGGCGGACCAGTTCGCCGATGGCCGAAAGGTCGAGCGGCGTTGGATGATAGACCGCGCCAACGCCGAGCACCGCCGGAAGCCACAGCGTGACCGTGAACCCGAAGGAGTGGAAAAAGGGCAGCACGCCGAGCAGCACATCGCCGCGCTCGAGCATGAACGTCTGCCCGAGTTGCTCGATATTCGAACCGATGTTGTAATGCGTAAGCATCACGCCTTTGGGTTCGCCGGTGCTGCCGCTCGAAAAAATCACTGTGGCGAGATCGTCAAGCGATTTGGGGCCGGAGCCCGCGAGGGTGCGTTCGATCCATGCGCCGGGCAGCGGCCAAAGGCAGAGCGCCAGGGCGCGCTCCGCGAATCGCGGCGCGGCGGCGGCTTGCTCGATCAGGATCGTCTTGCCAGGGATCGTTAAAGGGATGCGATCGAGCAGGGCCTGCGTGGTGATTACGGTTTCAAGTTTGCACTGCGCGGCGCAGGAGGCGAGGGCCTCGTCCGAGGCCGTGTAGTTGAGGTTGACGGGAACCTTTCCGGCCAGCATCGCGGCGAAATTCACCAGCGCGCCGGTGACCGATGGCGGCAGCAAAATGCCGACGATTTCGTGTCCGCGCCATTCCGTGCGCAGGCGGCGCGCAAGGAAAATCGCACCGAGCAGCGTGGCGCCCCAGGTGATTCGCGGCCGGTGCTTATCGCCGACGGCAAATCGCAGGGGTGCACGATGCGCGGTGCGGATCAGCGCGCTATGCAGCGTGCGCATGCGCGACTTGCGATGCGCGTATGCCGCGCTCTGCAATTGCTGCACGGCGCGCCGCACGTGGAAGGGCGTGCTGTCGGACGGCATCGCCGCGCCGAAGCTCACCGTGATGGGATAGGGAAGCGCGCGCGGAATTTTCCACACGAAGCGGTTGCGTTCGAAGCTGAAGACGCTGCCCCACACGCCGTCCAGATTCACGGGCACGACCGGCGCGTCCACCCCTTTCATGATGCGCTCCATTCCGCGGCGGAAGGGAAGCATCTGCCCGATGCGCGTGATTTCTCCTTCGGCGAAGATGCAGACCACCTCGCCCGCACGGATTGCGGCGGTAGCTTCGCGCAATGAATGCAGCATTTCCCGCGGGCGCAATTCGGAGGATATCGGAATCGCGCGAATCAACTTCGCGAAGGGCTTCACGTACGGCAGGTCGTAAATTCCCTTGTAGATCAGGAAGCGGATCGGCCGGTCGGTGGAAGCCATCAGCAACAGCGCATCTACCAGCGAAAGATGGTTTGACACGAAGAGCGCGCCGCCCGATGGCGGCACGTTCTGGCCACCTTCCACGCGCAGGCGGTAAATCGAATGCGTCACCATCCAGAGCGCGAAGCGCAGCAGGGAATCGGGCAGGAGCCAGATCGAGTACGCCGTGGTGACAAGCGTTAGGATCGCGCCATCCAGAAAAATTCCGCGCGAGGATTGGTGCAGCACGCCGGAAAAGATGTCGTACGCGCCAGCAGCGACGAAGATGCCTACGAACGAGAGCAGGTTGGCGGCCGCGATCACGCCGCCCTTCTGCTCCGGTCTCGGCCGATGCTGAATGATCGCGTTGAGCGGTACGGCGAAAAAGCCGCCGAAAAATCCGAGCAGTGCGAGCAGCAGTTCCGATCCGACGGCAGTGCGGCCGAAGTGATAGAGCAGGCCGGAGAAGATCGTCATGCCGAGCGCGCCGAGCGGAATCAGCCCGTATTCGATTTTCCCGCCGGAAAGATACCCGGCGGCGAAACTGCCGAGCCCGATGCCGATCGCGACCGCCGCTTGCAGATAGCCGACGTGCCAATCGTCCAGCCGGAGCGTATCGTGGCCATAGATCACGATCACAAATTGAAGCAGCGCCGCAAGGAACCACAGATAGGTGTTGCCCAGCACGGCCCAGCCGAGGACTCGATCGCCGCGAATGAGTTTCAGTTGCGTCCCGAAATCCCCCAATGGATTCCAGCGAAATTGGCGGGCAGGATCCGCCGGGGGAACGTGCGCGATTCCGAAGCTTGCGATCAACCCGAAGAACGTGCAGCCCAGCAGTAACAGACCGGCCACGCCTTCGCGGCCGCTGTAGTGGCCGGCCAGAAAGCCGCTGGCCATGGTTCCGGCGATCGAGGCCACAAACGTGCCTAACTCGATAATTCCGTTGCCCCAGGAGAGCCGCGTATCAGGCAGCAACTCGGGAAGCAGGCCGTATTTCGACGGGCCAAAGAGTGCGGCTTCCGTGCTCATCAGGAAGACGGCCGCGCACTCCATGGGCAGGTTTCCCGCGGCCAGCGCACCAATCGCAAACGCCATCACGGCGAACTCGAAGAGCTTCGTGCCGATGGTGGCCGCACGCTTGCTGTAGCGATCGGCGAAGTAGCCGCCGGCCATCGAAAAGAAAATGAACGGCAGAGCAAAAAGGGCGCCAACAACCAGAATCAGGCGAGCGCGGGCCGCCTCCGAAAAATTCGCGGCGACGATCAGGTAGATGACCAGAAACTTCAGCGCGTTATCACTGAACGCGGTCTGAAACTGCGTGGCGATCAGGCTCCAGAATCCGAATTGCCATCCGGATTTTTCGGCCGGTGTGGGGTGATGCTCCGCAGTTTTGGCGCGGATCGGCGCTTCGGTTTGCATGGCTTGGGTGCAGAGTCTAGCGCAGGTGCACGGCCGAGACGTAGCGAGGACTTGACGGCGTGCGCGACTCGAAACTAACCTCGCGGGCAGCGATTTGCCGGTGCGACAAAAAGCCCTATCCCGACCATCCACCGGCCATGTTTTGATATTTCTATTGACAAGTGTCATTGGGGGGGATACTTTACGGCCAGCTTAGGGCAACTCCTCGGAGGTTCGCTATGCGAAATACGTTGCTTGCCCTTGCATCTGGAATTGGGATTTTGACCGCCGCAGCCCCACCTGCCGCAGCTCAATGGACGTATTGTTGCGGGGAAATCGTAGGAATGCCTTACCCATGCGTTAGAGGGGATTTCTGTTACTCTGTAGTAACATCACTTTGCGCGGCGGACCAGGGGAATACGGGTGGCTACCCAAACGTCATCGACTGTAACGTAAACTGCGGATATGCTCCCGAGTGGCCGTTTGATTATTGTAGTAACGACGCCGCCACAAAGGCGCGCGCGAGCTCGGCAATCCCTCTTCTGCCCTCGCGAGAGTACCGCATTGCTTACTTGCGTACATGCCGAGGGGAGTATGTTGCCGTTGAACTCGGGCTCGGCCCCTCGAGCGGGGCCTGAGTTGCTTGCGATGCGTGATTCCTGCCTGCGCGGCCTTACCATCGTCACACTGTCGGGGATTCTGGTGCTCGTGTTCTCCACAACCCCTTCCGGAAAATCGCGGGTACAATCGACCGAGGAGCCACCGGAGCAGCGGACGCTCTCTTTGCGAGAAACCGTGGTTTTTCAGTCTCCCCCACTGGGGAGCACCCTGAGTTGGATTAGGTGCGATGCTGGGGGAAACATCTTCGTTCCGTTACCCCAGATCGCGCGCAACGGGACGTGGACGAATACGGTTGTGGCCGAGCTTCTGACGGAGTCCAGAACGACGCGCCGGTTCGGGGCCGTTCCCTTCGATCAGGCCAAGTATCCGAACGCGTTCGTCTCCTATTTTGACGTGGACCGCCACGGAGCCGTATATGCGCTATTCTCGACCCATCCGAACGACCCTAAAACCGGCCAGCCACTGCGGCCCGTGGTTCTCAGCTATTTCATCGAGCATTTCAACGACGATGGCTCCGCAGATTCAATTGTTCCCATTGGGCTCCCGGAGGGCGCAGCGGCCATGCCCTATGTCTATGCAATGGCCGTGGCTCCCGGAGACAGATTCCTTCTTACCGGGACGGCGGTAACGCAGGACGGGCTAAACCGGCCTTTCACGGCGCTATATGACTCGACCGGCCGTTTCCTGCGAAATATCGAATTCCCCGACGACGTAAAGGACAATGCGCCGGATTCAGTAGGGAGCGCTTCGGACAACGGAAAATCCACACAACCTCGTTCGGAGTCTGCCTCTCACTCCGCCGATAAAGGTACGGGCGGTTCCGGTTCAGAATCACAGGCCGCGCGCGAGAAGATTCCTGTCGGAGCAGCTATCTCGACGGGGAGCGTGGTGACGTCGCCAGATGGCTATATCTACGTGCTGCGCAACAGTGATCCATTGAGACTTTACGGCGTAAGTCTCTCTGGCGACCCGCCCAAACATTTTCAGTTCGCCGCGCCCGCCCCGGGTCTCCGTCCGTTTACAATGGAGGCAGCCGGGCCGACTTCCCTCGTTCTTGATTTTTGGCCGATGGCGGGGACCGCAGGCGCGCCCCAAGCGCTTGAGGTTTTCGACACCGATTCTGGGCGCCTCACCGCCCTGTACCAGCTGCCAGAATCCGCCGGCACTATGCTAATCCCCGCGTGTAGCGATCGCCGCGGTGGTTTCTTGTATCTGGGAGAGAGCGCGGACAAGCAGCATCTCGCCGTCTTCCGCTACACGCCCTAACGCCCGGTGGGAGTCGCTACGCCAGAACCCGCAGCGAGGATTTCGCCGGCGCAGCGGAAGTTGCAGATGCCGCGGTCGCCGGCAGCGGGACGGCGCGTCGCGGATATTTGCCATCCACGTAATCGTTGAGCAGCTTTTGGAACGCCGCCGATAATTCGTCGTAGGTGCCTTCGAGCGTGGTGAATTTTTGACCATCAATATATACGGGGCAGCGCGGGGCTTCTCCCGTGCCGGGCAGGCTGATGCCGATGTTTGCGGCCTTCGATTCGCCGGGGCCATTCACGATGCAGCCCATGACCGCGAGCGTGAGTTCCTCAACGCCTTCGTAGTGCCGCTTCCATTCCGGCATTTTGTCGCGGATGTAGGCTTGCACGCATTCGGCAAGTTCCTGGAATGTGGTGCTGGTGGTGCGCCCGCAGCCCGGGCAGGCGGTGACGCTCGGCGCGAACGTCCGCAGGCCCAGCGATTGCAGCAGCTCGCACGCGGCATACACTTCGTCGCGCCGGTCGCCGCCGGGGCGCGGCGTGAGCGAGACGCGAATCGTGTCGCCAATCCCCTCGGCGAGCAAAATTCCCATGGAAGCAGCGGACCAGACGAGTCCCTTCGCACCCATGCCCGCTTCGGTGAGGCCCAGGTGCAGCGGCTGCTCCGTCTGGCGCGCGAGATCGCGATAGATTTGCACCAGGTCGCGCGGGCGCGAAACCTTGCACGAAATAATGATCTGATTCTGGCGCAGGCCGCTTTCGAGCGCGAGGCCGGTGGATTCGAGCGCGGAAAGCACCATGCACTCGTTGATGATGTCCTCGGAGGATTTGCCCAAATCGCGATCCGTGTTCTCCTGCATCTTGCGCATCACAAGCTCTTGATTCAGCGAGCCGCCATTCACGCCGATGCGGACGGGCTTGGCGTTGTCGCGCGCCACCTTGCAGATCGTGGCGAACTGCTCGTCGCGGCGCTGGCCGTGCCCCACGTTGCCGGGATTGATGCGATATTTATCGAGAGCACGCGCGCAATCGGGATATTTCGTGAGCAGGACGTGACCGTTGTAATGAAAGTCGCCGATCACGGGCACGTCGCAGCCGGCGTCCAGCAGGCGCTGCTTGATTTCCGGCACGGCCGCGGCCGCTTCCGGCATGTTCACGGTGATGCGAACCAATTCCGAACCGGCCTGCGCCAGTTCGAGGCACTGCCGCGCGGTACCCGCCGCGTCGGCCGTATCCGTGTTGGTCATGGACTGCACGACCACGGGCGCGCCTCCGCCGACCTGAACCTTGCCGACTTTGACGCCGATTGTTTTGTGCCGCTGTTCGTTGCTCATCGTACTCATTGTAGCGAAACCGGGCCGCGAATGGATAGCTGGTGCAGCCTGCGCAGCAGCAATCGGCAACACGAGAGCGCGGAAATTTTCGCCTAGCAGCTTCGATTAGGAGCGCCGCTGCGCGCTATGCTAGACTCCGCCAGACGGCGCCGCTACGAAATTTTGTTGCGCTTGCCGTCATCGGCGGAACTTCGGGCTCTGTGCAACGATTCCCCGCGAACCCCGCCAGGCCCGGAAGGGAGCAACGGTAGCGGGCCAGCTTCGTGTGCCGCGGAGTACCCGAAGTTCCTACCAGCGCTACAGGCGAGCGAGCCGCGAATGGGCTATAAAGTTATCGCGCGAAAGTACCGGCCACGGACGTTCAGCGAAATCGTGGGCCAAGAGCACGTCACGCGCACGCTCGCGAACGCCATAAATTCCAATCGCGTGGCGCACGCCTATATATTTTCGGGCGTCCGCGGCGTGGGCAAGACGACCACCGCCCGCATCCTTGCCAAGGCGCTGAATTGCGCGCAGGGGCCGACCGACAAGCCGGACGACACCTGCGATTCTTGCCGCGCGATTGCGGAGGGAAGCTCGCTCGACGTGCTGGAAATTGATGCCGCCTCGAATCGCGGCGTGGACCAGATTCGCGAGCTGCGCGAAATGGTGCGCTATGCGCCGGCCACCAGCCGCTACAAGGTTGTGATTCTCGACGAGGCGCACCAGCTCACCGACGATGCCTCGAATGCGCTGCTGAAAACCCTGGAAGAGCCGCCCGAACGCGTTGTCTTTATTCTTGCCACCACCGCGCCGGAGGACCTGCCCGAGACGATTAAATCGCGCGCACAGCTTTTCCAGTTTCGCTCGCTCGCGTTTCAGGAAATAGCGGGCGCGATCGAGGGCATCGCGCGGCAGGAAAATCTGGCGATCGAGCCAGGCGCCGTGGCCGTGCTGGCGCGCGCGGCCGAGGGCAGCCTCCGCGACGGCCTCTCGCTCTTCGAACAGGCTATCGCCTACGGCGGCGATTCGATCACGGACGCCGGCGTGCGCGAATTGCTCGGCGTGGTCGCCGAAAGCGTGCTTGACGATCTCGTCGAGGCCGTCGCCTCTCAATCCGCCGAGCGCGCCTTGTCGCTCGTTCACCGGCTGATTGCCGCCGGTCAAAATCTCCAGCACTTCTGCCGCGAGGCAATCCGGCATTTTCGCAATTTGCTGATCGTGCGCGTGTGCGGCGCCGATTCTGATCTGGTTACCGCGCCACCCAGCGAGCGTGCGCGCCTGGCCGAACAAGCCGCGCAATTTGGCGAAGAAGACCTCACGCGATTTTTCAATCTCCTGATGGCTACCGACGACGACTTGCGCCGCAAACCCGATCAGCGCCTGCATCTCGAACTCGGACTGTTGAAGCTGGTGAACGCGCAGCGGCTCGCCCGGATCGAGGAACTTCTCGCGGAATTGCAAGGCGAGCCTCGCCGCCCCGCGCCGCCCGCGCCTTCGCGCGGCGCGCAGGCCGCTTCCGTTGCGCCTGCAATGCCGGTGGCGTCCGCCGCGACGGCTTCTGCCGCTGCGGCCGCGCGTCTCGCGCCGCAGCAATCCGCGCCGTCGCCGTCCGAACGGACCGAGAGCGAGCGCCCCGCGATTCGCGTCGAATCGCTTGCCGCGCCAGTGCCGGCGTCGCCGCCGCGAATCGTGGCTCAATCCGCGGAAACTGCGTCAGGTGGATTGGCCTCCGCGCAAATGGAAGCGCTCCGCGCGGCGCTCCAGGGCCAGAAATTTTTGTGGTCCATGGTCGAGCAGGCGCGCTGGGAACTTGACGCCGGCGAAATGCGCATATTTTTCCCGCAAGAGAAAGGTTCGCTCGCGCAGATGTTGCAATCGCGGGAACCGATGGAGCGTTTGCGCACAGTCTTGAATCAAGTGGTAGGTCAGCCGGTGCGCGTATGTGTTAGACTTGACTCCGGACGCGCCGCTCCGAATCCTTCTTCGGAATTGCGCGCTCGATTCGAGCAGGATCCGATCGTTAGGGCGATGCTGGATAGATTCGGCGGCCAGATTTCCAGCGTGAAGCGCCCGGGCGAGGAATAAGCTATGGAAGTGAAAGCGCTGCAGCAAATGCTCTCCCAATTCCGGCAGGTGCAGGAGAGGCTCGAAAAGCAGATTGACGAGCTGATCGTGGAGGCATCCGCGGGCGGCGGCATGGTCGCCGTGAAAATGAACGGCCAGAAGCATCTCACCGAGGTGCGCATCGAGCCGGACATTTTCAAGGGTCAGGACCAGGAGATGCTGCAAGAGCTTATTCTCGCCGCGGTGAACGAGGCTACTCGCCGCGTGGATGAAGAGCTTTCAAAGCAGATGAAGGACATCGCCGGCGGTGTTCCCGGAATGATGGGGCTGAAGATTCCCGGCTTATTCTGACTGCGCCTTTCGGCATGCGCGTTGCGGTTCGGTCCTGCGATTCCCGCCGTTCCCTGCATTTCGCACACATGACTCGTTCGCGGAGAAAAGCGCCCCATGCCTGATTTCGCCCCTTCGGTGACGCGCCTGATTGACGAGCTGAAGCGCCTGCCCGGCATCGGCCAGAAGACCGCGCAGCGGCTCGCCTTCTTCCTGCTCCGCGCCGATCGCGATCAGGCACTGGCCCTTTCGGACGCCATTCGGGAAGCAAAAGAAAAAATTCGCGAATGCTCTATCTGCAACAATATTACGGATACCGACCCCTGCCTTTTCTGCTCCGGGCCATCGCGCACGCGCTCGCAAATCTGCGTGGTCGAGGAAGCCACAAATATTCAAGCCGTGGAAAGAACGCGGCAGTTCAACGGCTTGTATCACGTTCTCGGCGGCTCGCTTTCGCCGCTGCAAGGCATCGGCCCGGACCAACTCCATATCAAAAGTCTGGTCGAGCGGTTGAAGGGCGGCTCGGTCGAGGAAATCATTATCGCTACCAACCCTACGGCGGAGGGCGAAGCCACGGCCGTCTATCTCTCGAAGCTGATTAAGCCCCTCGGCGTTCGCGTCACGCGCATTGCGATGGGCATTCCGGTCGGCTCGGATCTGGAATACGCGGACGAAGTCACCATGCTGAAGGCGATGGAAGGCCGCCGCGATCTGTAGCCGCGCGGCCGCTTCGTCGCCGCTTATTGCCCGTTGTTCTTATCGTGAAAATCCAGCGCGAACGAGGGATGATCCTTTGTCCCCGTAATACGAATGGGCAGCACCGTTCCCGCCTTTGGTCCCTTGAAGAAATGGTCGAAGGGACGTAGCGCCAGTGATTTGATTCCCGTCATCGTGTGCGATAGCCCCGCCCGCAGCCGCAGCTTGCCTCGAAAGTCCATCGCGCCGCTGTTCATATCGTAATTTCCGGCAAGGTCAATCGAAGCGCCCGTCACGCCGAAGCCCAAGTGCGAGAACCGCACCAGGCCGCGCTCGACGGTGAAATGCCCGGTCAGATCAGAGGTCTGGGTGCGAAGGCCGGTATTCTTCGGCTTGCCTCGGCCCTTGCGGCTCAGCGTCTGCACGCGCGCTTCGACCTTTGGATTGGTGAACCGCGTGCCGCTGACGGCGAATTTACCGTCCAGCCGCAGGCGGTCGAGCAGATCGCTCGAGCCTTCTGGAATTTGAATTCGCGCGTGTAGCTGCGTGCTCCCGGTCATTGGCGGCCGAGGGGCTTTCACCGCGAGCTGCAGCAGGTCTCCGATGCGGGCGTCTTTTGCTTCCGCATCGAGCGAGATGGTCCGCCCGGGGGCGCGGCTCTTGTCCGCCACTTGGCCCGCCACGGTGATCCGCGATCCAAGAAATCCGGCCTGCACGCGCCGCAAAGTCACGTTGCCGTTGGTTCCGTCCACGATAGCGGAAAAGCTTGTCCGCAGATGCACCGGATGGGCGCTCGTTCGCAGCGCGAAGTCAGGGATGTCGGTGGTTCCGCGCACTTCCAGAAAATCGAGCGGGCCGCTAAATTCCCCTTCCGATGAAAGCGTTCCGGAAAGCCCTTTAATTGTGCTCATGTCCGCGTGCGAGAACGTGTAGCGCGCGTCCACCGGCGTCGCCCTCGGGGCGTCTGCATCCCACGGCCCGAAGGTGCCGGTGCAATGAATCTCTCCGCGCGGCACCGGATTCGTCAGGATCGCTTCAAACGACGAACGCGCATCGAAATTCGCGTGGCGCAGTTCGAGATGATGAATCGCGAAGACGCGCGGCGCCTTGCCGGCCTGCGAGCGCAGGATCACCAGCAGCGCATCGTCTGCGCGGAGATTATCAATTACCAGCGGATACTTGCGCGCGAATTTCGCCACGTTTCCTTTTGCGGAGGAGTCATCTGGCTTCGCAGCTTCCGCCTTATCTCCCGCTTCGCGAGGCGGCGTGTGAATCTGCAGGCCGTCTGCCTCAATCCGGCGGACGTGCATTTTGTCGCCAAGCAGTCCGGCGATGCTCGCCGTGATTGAAAGCTGCTTCATCTCGATCAGCGGCGGCACGTCCCTGCGTCCATGATGGCGCAGCGTCACGTTATCGAACGTAAGGCGGATGTGCGGATAGACGTGAATATCGAAATGCGAGAATTGCACTTGGCTCGCGAAGCGCGCGCTCAGGTAGCGCTCCGTCCGCCGCCGAACCGAGGATTTCAGCGCGGCCCCGAAGACGATCCCCGCAATCACCACGGCGATGATCGCGATTGCCAGAAACGCCAGGACTTTACGCACCGGGAATCCTCCTCCGGGGGAAGCATTGCTGGCCAATGTAGCTGTTCGGAAGCCAGTGCGCTATCGGGTGGAATCCGATGCAATCTACACGGTTCCTAGCCCCTGGTGCTCGCGCGCCGGTGCTCAGAATGCCATGAGCGGTATTCGCCCCAATTGGGCGCTGCTGGAAGCGGTGCTATACTTTCCCCCAGACCTCAAAGCTGCACCTCGCCAAAGGAGTACGGGCATGGGCATCGAATTTCGCGAGCTTTTTCGCTGGGCCGGCCGCCGCAAAATGGCTGCATCTCTCCTGTTCCTGGCGACGCTTTGCATCGGCATTGTGATCGGCACGCTCGTATCCGGGAAAGCTATGGCTGTGCATGAGCAGGCCGCCAATGGCGCCACTCTGCTGGCCATTCCCGCGCCCGCGACGCTTTCGAATGGTTTCGCCGCCATCTCGAAGAGGGTAGAGCCCGCCGTTGTGAACATCTCGACGATCCAGGTGATCGAGCGGCCGAAATCGAATCGCTCCTCCCGCAGGCCGGGCGATCCCTTGGGCGATTTCTTCGATCATTTTCTCAATTCGCCTGACGATACCCCGGATGCCGAGCGCAGCCTTGGATCGGGCGTCATCGTGGATAAGAACGGCTTCGTGCTCACCAATAATCATGTGGTGGACCAGGCGACGAAGATCATGGTTTCCATTGATGGCGATCCCACGCCCTACACCGCGCGCGTGATCGGCACGGACAAGGACACGGACCTCGCGGTTATTAAAATTGACGCGAATCGCGAATTGCCCGTCGCCAAGCTGGGCAATTCCGATGGCGTGCAGGTCGGAGACTGGGTTCTGGCGTTCGGCAGCCCGTTTGGCCTGAGCTCCACGGTCACCGCCGGAATCGTGAGCGCTAAAGATCGCTCGATGGAGAACGACGGCCGCGCCAGCCATCAGTTCCAGCGCTTTATTCAGACCGACGCCGCGATTAATCCTGGCAATTCTGGCGGCCCGCTGGTGAGCCTCGCCGGCGAGGTAGTGGGCATTGATACAGCCATTTATACCGGCAGCCGCGGATTTGAAGGAGTAGGCTTCGCCCTGCCCTCGAACGTGGCCATCAGCGTTTACAATGATCTGGTCGCTCACGGCAAGGTCGTGCGCGGCGCCATCGGCGTCCGCTTTCAGGATTCGACGCATCCGAATCCCGTGCTGATGCGCGAACTCGGCGCACCGTATGGAATCGAAGTCGAAGACGTCACGCCTGGCAGCCCCGCCGCCAAAGTCGGCCTGCAACCCGGCGACGTGATCACCAAAGTCAACGGACACCCGATCCATACCGGCGCCGATCTCGTGGACCCCATTGCGCAAACCCCCGTCGGGAAATCAATTGATATCGAGTTCGTTCGCAACCGGCAGACGAAGCAGGTCAGCGCTGTCGTCGAAGACCGTTCGAAGATCAGCCCCGAAGAATCCAGCACGCAGACCGAATCGCAGCCCGCCGAGACCCCTTCGAGTCGCCTCGGCCTGCACGTCGAGGATTTGACTCCCGACCTCGCGCGCAAGCTGGGAATGGCCAAGCCGGGCTCCCCTTCGAAGTCTGCGGGTGCCATCGCCTCGATGGGTGTAGTGGTCACCGAGGTTGATCCGGCCACATTTGCCGACGAGTCGCTCTTCTACCGCGGCGACGTGATCACCGAAATTAACCGGGTGCCCATTAGCTCCATGGCGGACTACTCCCGGGAAGTTGCCAAGCTCCAGCCGGGCAAGGACGTGCTCTTCAAGGTCGCCCGCCACCTGCCGGACGAGGACCGCACGTTGACCGTCTATCTCGCCGGCGTGGTGCCCGCAAAGTAGCCGGCGTCCGTCGGGGTACAGGTGTCCGATTCGATTCACCGCCGCCGCGCCGCCGCTTGTATTGCGCCGCGTACCGGTGATAATGGTTTGGGCTGGGGGCAGGCATCACCTGGGTGTCCGCAGGCGTCCTAACATGAGAACTTCGATGCGATGGCTGATTATTTGCGTATCGCTCGCCTTTGCGAGCGCCTTCGGGGCGCATTCCGCCGCGGCGCGGCGCGCGCGTTCCCGCGCAGCTTCCCCAAAGCGACAGACGAGCACCTCCTCCGCAGCGAAGAAGCCAGCTGCGAAAAAGCCGGCCGCTAAAAAGCCTGTCGCCAAGAAAAAGGTCACCAGAAAACGCCGCCGCCGTGCCCCGCGCCGTTTTGTTCTCCGGCAGAAGGCGCCCACCTCTGCACGCATACGCGAAATCCAATCCGCGCTTGCGCGCAACGGCGATTACCAGGGCGACCCCAACGGCAAATGGGACCATGCCACCGTTGCCGCGCTCGAAAAATTCCAGACGGACAATGGCCTCGATTCCACTGGCAAGCTGGACGCTCGCAGCCTGCAAAAGCTCGGCCTGGGCTCCGATATCGCGGGAATGGCGGCGCCGAAGCCGCCGTCTACTGTCGTTGCCCCCAAAGTGCCGGGTTCCGTGGTTGCACCGACGCAGCCCAGCTCCATTGCGGCGCCGAAGCCGGCCAGTTCCGTTGTCTCCCCGGTAGCGGCTGGCTCGATCGCCGCGTCCGGCGATTCGAGCGTCATTTCGGCCTCGTCGTCGCCCAAGGCCGCGCAGCCGGACCACGCGCCCTCCGCTGCTTCTTCCTCCGGCGCAAAAGCGTCTGACCCCGTAAACCCACACTGAGCCACCTAGCTCGTCTTTTGGCCTCCGAAATTCTTGTGTTTGCGCGGAAACGTGTATACACTCTGCCGCCGTCGCAGTACATTGTCCCGCAATTTTTCGGGAAACGCGATGCAGTCGCCGCGCGCCCAAAGCCGCGTCCCGCTGCCTCGTCTGCTGGAAAATGGAGGAATCATGAAACAAGCTTTTCGCTTGTCCACCCTGGTGCGTCTTTTTGCGATAGCGGTCCTCATCTCCTTCGCGCCTCCTCTTCTGCACGCGCAAGGGACCGCGGCCGATTATCAGCGCTCCCAGCAGTTGCGCTCAAAACTTCAGAACCTCACCGTGAACATTCCCGGTCCGGCCACCTGGATTGAAGGCACCGAGTCCTTCTGGTACACGAAATCGGTGAAGGGCGGCCACGAAGTCGAATTGGTGGATGCCGATGCGGCCACGAAAAGGCCCGCTTTCGATCACGAAAGGCTTGCGGCCTCGCTTTCCTCCGCCGCGGGCCAGCATTATACGGCGCTGACGCTGCCCTTCACCGCCCGGCCCGCTTTTCGTGGCGGCGGCCGCGGACGCTTCGGCGGCGGGCAGAATACGGAGCTGCGGTTCACCGATCAAGGCCATGCGATCACGTTTGGCGCAAACGGCTTTATGTGGCGCTGCGACCTGAACTCCTACGAATGCTCGAAGGGCGCAGCTATCCAGGAGCCCGCGGGATTCCCCGGTGCGCGCAGGCCCCCTGCGGACGAGTCTCTCGACCCGAACCCAACCGATCCCGGCTCGCCGGACGCTGACACGCCGGAGACGAATCCCGATTTCTTTGACCCGCCGGCCATGGTGGACAATGACCCGCAGGACGGCCTCGAAAACCTGATGCCGCAGCAGGGCCAATTCGGCGGGCGCGGAGGCCGAGGCGCTCAGGCCGCAACCGAAAAGACCTCGCCCGATGGGCAATGGGAAGCCGTCATCGAGAATTTCAACGTCTTTCTGCGCAAGAAGGGGCAGACTGAAGCCACCCCGCTCAGCTACGACGGTTCGGAAGGGAACTACTACACCCTGCGCTCGCTGGCTTGGTCGCCCGATTCGAAGCAGATCGTGGCGTACAGCACTACGCCAGGTTACAAGCGCGAAATCTATTACACGGAATCCTCTCCAGCCGATCAGGTGCAGCCGAAGCATTCGACCCTCGTCTACGCGAAGGCGGGAGACGTGCTCGATGTGGCCCACCCGGCGCTATTCGACGTGACAACCAAGAAGGAAATCTGCATAGACAACAGCCTTTTTCCGAATGCCTTTGACCTTACGCCTCCCGTCTGGTGGAAGGACGGACGCGGCTTCACCTTCGAATATAATCAGCGCGGGCACCAGGTCTACCGCGTCATCGAAGTGGACGCGAAAACCGGGAAGGCTCGGACGCTTATCAATGAAGAGAGCAAGACGTTTATTGACTATCGCCCGCTCACCGAAGGGCTCACCGACACAGGCAAGAAATTCCGCGACGATCTGAACGACGGCAAGGAGATCATCTGGGGCTCCGAGCGCGATGGCTGGGAGCATCTTTATCTCTACGACGGCCTCACCGGCCAGGTGAAGAACCAGATCACGAAAGGGCCTTATATCGTTCGCTACGTGGATTATGTGGACGAAGCCCATCGCCAAATATGGTTCGAGGCGGCCGGCATGAATAAGGACCAGGACCCCTACTTCACGCAGTATTACCGCATCAATTTCGATGGCTCCGGGCTCACGAAGCTCACCGACGCGAACGGCTATCACAACGTCGTCTTCTCGCCCGATCACAAATATTACGTGGATACCTGGTCGACGGTAGACCAACCGCCGACGTCACAGCTTCGCCGCAGCTCCGATCAAAAGGTGGTGATGGATCTCGAGCACGGCGATGATGCGGCTCTGGTTGCCGCCGGTTGGAAAGCGCCCGAGGTTTTTGTTGCCAAGGGCCGCGACGGCAAGACGGATATTTGGGGCGTCATCAACAAGCCGACTAACTTCGATCCTTCGAAGAAATATCCCGTCGTCGAATATATCTACGCCGGGCCGCAGGGCTCGTTCGTGCCGAAGACGTTCAGCGGCGCCGCGAACCCGCTGGCCGAACTTGGGTTCATCGTTGTCCAGATTGACGGCATGGGCACCAATAACCGCGGCCGCGCATTCCACGACGTGGCTTGGAAAAACCTCAAGGATGCCGGCTTCGAAGATCGAATCCTCTGGCATAAGGCCGCCGCCGCGAAATATTCGTGGTACGACATTTCGCACGGCGTCGGCATCTACGGCACCTCCGCCGGCGGGCAGAACGCGCTCGGCGGGTTGCTCTTCCATCCGGAGTTCTACACGGTCGGCGTGGCGAATAGCGGCTGCCACGATAACCGCATGGATAAAATCTGGTGGAACGAGCAGTGGATGGGTTGGCCCGTCGGCCCGCAGTACTCGGAGTCGTCCAATGTGGACAACGCCTATCGCCTGCAGGGCAAGCTCCTGCTCGTCTACGGCGAAATGGACAACAACGTGGACCCCTCGTCCACCCCGCAGGTCGTGAACCAGCTCATTAAGCACAATAAGAAGTTCAGCCTGTTGATGGTTCCGGGCGGCGGGCACGGCGCGGGCGGCCAATTTTATCAACACTTGCTGGAGGATTTCTTCGTCCACAATCTGATGGGCGTCGAGCCGCCGGTCTGGAATCGCACCGAGGGCGAGTCAGAAACGACAACCGCCGCGCCAATTCCCGCGCCGGGAACGGCTGTCGCTTCCGCCGCTCGTTAGGACGGCGAACACACGAACAAATCGCGAGGGCTCGTCTCTGATGGTTTGAGTGACGCGCCCTCGCGAAGCTTTTTCCGCCTCGCTTCGCTTCCCCTACAGCCATCACCCGATTGCGCGTTCTCCTCGCAAGACATTTTCTAGCCTTGGCGATTCGCCACGGAGGAGCCATGAAGGAATCACACGCCGCAAAGCAGGATCAGATTCCCGGTTATGACTATGGCTCCTCGAAGAGCGCCCGGTCGCCGATCGACGTGCAGGAATTTGAGCTGCTCAAATTGAGCGCGGATTTCACGGCAGATGATCGGCATTGGCTTCGCGTCGCCGGAGAAGTTCTGGAGCCGCAGGCCGGGGCGCTCGTGGAAAAATGGCGCGCCGCGATTGCCGCGCATCCGCACCTTGCAAAATATTCGCTGCGCACCGACGGGCCAAAGGACCCCAATTATTCCGAGCGCAGCGGCAGGCGCTTCGAGCAGTGGGTGCTCGACACCTGCTTTCGTCCCTACGATCAGGACTGGTTGAATTATCAGCAGGAAATCGCGCTGCGCCACACCAGCCTGAAAAAGAAGAAGACTGACAACGCCGATTCCGCCCCCACGATTCATCTGCGGCACATCATCGCCTTCGCAGCCGTGATCGGCGATCCGGAGATCATGAAGCCGTTCCTCGCGGCCAAGAACCACGACGCCATGGAAATCGAAAAGATGCATCGCGCGTGGTGCAAATCTATTTTCCTGCAGCTCGCGCTGTGGACCGAGCCCTACACGAATTCCAAATTGGCCCCAAACGAGTGGTAGCGCAGAGCGGCCGTTAGCCGGCGCGAGTGAGAAATTTATATTGCTCGGGCGTCAGCGGGACCACGCTCAATCGCCCCTGCCGGACGAGCGGCGAATTCGCGAAGAGCTTCGCGGCCTTGATTTCCGCGAGCGTCAACGGTCTCCCGATCGCCTCACCCGCCTTGATCTTCACCTCGGGCTTTTTCGGATTCTTCGCGTCCACTGACACGACGCTCGCTGTCCCAACGGCGCTTTTTCGTTCGCCGGTCTCATAGATCACCAGTCGGTCGCCTGGATTCATTCCGCGCAGGTTCTTCACGGCGGCCGGATTTGTGACGCCATCCCAGATCGTGCTCTTGTCACGCTGCAAATCGGCAAACGAAAATTCCGAAGGCTCGGTTTTCAGTAAATAGTTCATGTGTGGTCTCGCACTCGATTTTTGATCCCAGGTGTCCATTCTAGTCGAAGTCGGTAAACGGGCATGACTCGTTGACGCGCCGAATGCGCGCTTGCTACGCTGAAGGGCTGGTTGCACCTCGAAGCTGGACTTTCGATTGGAGAATCCACATGGCCACGTCCTTCGCTCCGAAATCCTTTAAGAACTTTATCGCCGGCGAATGGGTTGAATCCCGCAGCGGACGCGGCATCGAGGACCGCAATCCCGCGAACCGCGGTGAGATCGTGGGCATGTTTCCCGCATCGGAAGAAGCTGACGTGACGGAGGCAGTGGACGCCGCGCGCGCTGCGTACAATTCCTGGCGCCTCACGCCCGCCCCGAAGCGAGCGGAAATCCTCTACCGTGCGGCCGAAATTCTGGTCCAGCGCAAGGAAGATTTCGCCCGCGACATGACGCGCGAGATGGGCAAAGTCCTTTCCGAAACCCGCGGCGACGTGCAAGAAGCCATTGACATGACCTACCTGATGGCCGGCGAGGGCCGCCGCCAATTCGGCAATACCACTCCTTCTGAGCTGCCCAACAAATTCGCGATGTCGGTTCGTTCGCCGGTGGGCGTGGCCGCGCTGATTACTCCCTGGAATTTCCCGATGGCGATTCCTTCGTGGAAGATTATGCCCGCGCTCATTACCGGAAATACGATCGTCCTGAAGCCTGCCGAGGACACGCCCCTTTCCACGCACAACCTGGTTCAGGTGCTCGTCGAAGCCGGGCTTCCCTCGGGCGTTCTCAACGTCGTCTTCGGCGATGGCCCCGGGGCGGGAGCGCCGCTGCTGCGCCAGGCCGGCGTGGATATGGTCAGTTTCACGGGTTCCACGGAAGTGGGCCGCACTGTGAGCGAGGCCTGCGCCCCAAGCTTCAAGAAGTGTCATCTCGAAATGGGCGGCAAGAACATCATCATCGTTATGGATGACGCGAACCTCGACCTCGCCGTGGACGGCGCGATCTGGGGCGGCTTCGGCACCACGGGACAGCGCTGCACGGCCGCCAGCCGCGTGGCCGTGCAGCAGAAGGTCTACGGCGAGTTCACCGAAAAATTCATTGCGCGCGCCAAGGCGCTTCGCGTGGGCGATGGACTCGAAGCCTCCACCGATATGGGACCGTGCATCAACGAGCAGCAGCTCAACACGGTGATGAAGTACGTGGAAATCGGCAGCGGCGAAGGCGCGCGCCTGGCCGCGGGCGGCCATCGTCTGGAAAAGGGGACTTACGCGCATGGCTGGTTCCACGAGCCGACGGTCTTCGCCGATTGCAACGCCAAGATGCGGATTTGCCAGGAGGAAATCTTCGGCCCTGTGGTCTCTCTGATCCCCTTCGGCACGTTCGAAGAGGGCATCGAGATCGCCAATGGCGTGCCCTATGGACTTTCCGCCGCCATTTACACGCGCAACGTGAATCATGCGTTTCAGGCGCAGCGCGATTTGCAGACCGGAATTGTCTACGTCAATGCCCCCACCATCGGCGCGGAGACGCATCTTCCCTTCGGCGGCATCAAGAACACGGGCAACGGCCACCGCGAAGCGGGCGCGGCCGCGCTCGATTTCTACTGCGATTGGAAGACGCTCTATATTGATTATTCGGATCGCCTGCAGCGCGCCCAGATAGATAACGCGTGATACGTCGCGGGCCTTATCGCGGCGCGCCGGGCCGGCGGAAAATAGCGGCGACGGCGTCCGTGCACAGCTGCGCGGCGTGGAACGTGGCCGGCGGCAGCCCGCCGAGCCCTTCCGAGATTTCCGCGGCAGTGATCGCAGTTGCCTCCGCCGGGGTCTTCGCGGCGAGCAGGTCAGTAAGCAGGGAGCTGGCTGCGATGGCAGCGACGCAGCCCTGCGTCTTGAACCGGGCTGCGGCGATGCGGCCGTTCTCCACGCGGATGGAGAGCCGCAGCACGTCGCCGCAGACGGGATTGATCGTTTCGGCCACGGCTGTGGCGTCGGCAAGCTCGCCGGCATTATGCGGCGCGCGGAAGTGGGCGAGGAGGGTCTCGCTGAACATCGCGCGGCCAGTATACCGGCACTCGGCGCGGCTTTCATCGGCCTTGGTCGCGTCCGAAAAAAAATTGCAATCCTGCGTCGCGCGGCAAACCTTTCGCTCATTCTCTGAATCTCATTGACAGGAGAAGGGTTACACAGTTACGTTAGTATTCCTAGCCACTGTTACCGCGTCAGGGCGCGCGGAAACATCGTTTAATTCGCCTACCACATATGAAATCCAGGAGAGAAGCAGATGCGACGACTCGGATACCTCATGACCCTCATCGCCGCCATCGTGCTCAGCACGACGGCCAGCTTCGCCCAGAACGGCAAGCTCAAGATTAAGGTCACCCCCAAGCAGGCGTACGTCTTTGTTGATGGGCAGGCCATTCGGCAGGGCAGCCAGTCCATCTCGTTGAGCCCGGGCAAACACGTGGTAGTGGTGGTGAATTACGGTTACAAAATGTCGAGCCAGGACGTGAATATAGACGCCAACAAATCTACAGGGCTTGACGTGAAGCTGGAACCCTTCGGCGGGACGGTTAACGGGCCGTGGGGCGACGTTGAGTTCAAGGGCGATTCGCGTGCCGCTGTGCTGGCAAATGGCACGACGCCCAAATATTTTGTCGGCCACGTAGATGAGTTCAACTGGGATTGGATCTGGCATCAGGAATTGCTGATGCCGCCGGGCACGCACCACATGACCGTCACCCGGGAGGGGAAGACCATCTGGTCGGGCGACGTGAATGTGCAGGCCAACAAGAAGGTGACCGTTTACCTGGATAAGAACGGCGCCCAGAAAACGACCGACTGGAAGCGCGGCGAAAAGCTGAAGACCAGTCCCCGCTTCAAGGCTGGAATGGCGAGCGCCCAGGTGGCCGTCGCTCCCGTTTCCGGAACCTTCAGCGTCTCGCCGGCGCAGATTAATTGCGGCCAGACCTCGACGCTTACCTGGCAGAGCACCGACGCCGTGGACGTGAACATCAGCGGAATCGGCGACGTGGATATGACGGGAAGCAAGTCCGTGGAGCCGCACGCCACGACGACCTACAATTTCATTTCGAGCGGTCCTGGCGGGATCGTGAAGCAGAGCGGCACGGTTAACGTGAACACCACCGTGCAAGCGAGCATCAACGCGAACCCCACCGATCTGCACTATCGCAAGATCGGCGAGAAGGTGCTGACCCAGGATTCCTCGACGATTGCCTGGCAGACTTCGAATGCCGATAACATCACTCTGAACGGCAATAAGGTGGACGCCAGCGGCAACCAGAGCGTGAAGGCGGAGCCGAAGGATACCAGCGAAGTCCCCGAAGGCCAGCCGACGCGCAACATTGACGAAAACCAGACATTCACGCTGAACGCGACGAACGTGTGCGGCGGTTCCTCGACCCAGACGGCCTCGCTCCATATCACGGGCACCATCGAGCCGATTCCGTCCGTCACGCTGCAAAGCGTCTTCTACCCCACGGACTATCCCGACCATCGCAATCCGCAGGTGGGACTCGTGAAGAGCGAACAGCTCGCTTTGGCCACGCTCTCCTCCGGATTCAAGAAGTATCTCGAGTATGATCCCGACGCGAAGCTCTCCGTCGAGGCGTACGCGGATACGCGCGGCTCGCGCCCGTATAACCAGGACCTGAGCGAGCGCCGGGTGGAGCGCATCAAGCAGTTCCTGGTCGAGCAGGGCATTCCAGCGGATAAGGTGCAAACGGCCGCATACGGCAAGGAGCGCCCGATGCCGCAAGATCAGGTGAAGATGCTCGAGGACACCAACCCACAGAAGCCGCCGGCAAAGCGCCTGCGCGCCAAGCGGACCGATTGGCTCGCCTATAACCGGCGCGCCGATATCGTCCTTCTGCCTTCGGGGAAGAAGTCCGCGCAGTTCTTCCCGCACGACGCGGATGATTCCGGGCTGATCTGGCAGCTGGCGAAGCCGTCGCTGCGAGCCGTCCAGCAGGACCAGTAGGCAAGACGAAAACCGAGTCGAAGCCGCGCGCTGGGGGGCAATGCTCCCCGGCGCGCTTCGCTTTTTGGGGCATCTCGGCGCGCGTGGGGCGAAGCGAGGCGGGGTGCAACATAATTCCCGCCAGTGCGCGGTACCGTATATTAGAACGGAGCCGAGGCTTTGTTTTCAGTGGGTTAGCAGGATTTCTAATCCCCGTACCGTAGATTAGAAGTGGGCGGGCTGGGGAAGGCGGGGTGTTGGTCCGCTTGCCGGGCCGGTGACGAGATCCGATAAACATGCAGCCGCAGGTTATCATAGAAGTTATGTTCTGTCAAGGGAAAAGGGGGCTGGCGAAAGCGGGGGCGGCTTGCCTTGACACCCTGATAGCGGTGGACTATACCTTTAATCGTTGCGAAAGCGTTTTCATGCGGCCCCTCCGCTCGGTTACCGGACTGGTCCAAGCCATCCATGAGGTGAGTTCATGAGTTCCAAGAAGGGCATTTCTCGCAGGCAATTTGTGGCGAGCGCGGTCTGGACTGCCGTTGCGGCGGAGATTGCGCCGACGATTGCATCGGCGGCGCTCGCGCCTGGTCTTGGGGCCAATGGGGGCCCAGGCGGGCAAGAGGCGGGGGCGGGCCAGGCGAGCCGGATTCCGCCGGTCTCACCCGCCTTGCCGCAGAACCGCGTGAAGCTGCTGGCGGAGCCATTCCCGCTGGAGAACGTTCGCCTGTTGGAGGGGCCGTTTCTGGATGCCGCGAAGGTCAATCTTGGGTATCTGCTTTCGTTGCCGGAGGACCGACTGGTCCACAATTTCCGCGTGAATGCCGGATTGCCGAGCACGGCTCAGCCGCTGGGCGGCTGGGAGGCGCCCGAGGTGGAATTGCGCGGGCATTTCACGGGGCATTACCTTTCGGCGTGCGGCTTGGGCTATGCAAGCCTGGGCGAGGAGCAACTGAAGCAGCGCGGCGACGCCATTGTGGCGGACTTGGCGAAATGCCAGCAGGGGCTGGGGAATGGGTATCTGAGCGCGTTTCCAACGAGCTTTTTTGACCGGCTGAAGGCGGGGCTGGGCGTGTGGGCGCCTTTTTACACGCTGCACAAAATCATGGCCGGCTGCCTGGACATGTACACCTACTGCCACAACAACCAGGCGCTGGCGATTGCGGAAGGGATGGCGGATTGGACGGGCAAGTGGGCGGCGGGGTTGGACGACAACGTGATGCAGCGCGCCCTGAAGACGGAATGGGGCGGCATGAACGAATCGCTCTACAACCTCTATGCGATCACGGGCAACAAGGAGTACTTCGCCACGGGGAGGCGATTCGAGAAGCCCTCGTTCTTCGGCCCGCTGGCGGCGCACCGCGACGAATTGAAAGGCCTGCACGTGAACACGCACATTCCGGAGGTGATTGGGGCGGCGCGGCTCTATGAACTGACCGGCGATCCTTATTATCACGAAGTGGCGAACTATTTCTGGCACGAAGTGACGAGCGAGCGGTCGTACGCCACGGGCGGGACGAGCAACGGCGAGGGATGGGACACCGATCCCGGCGATATGTCGAAGGCCCTGAGCCTGTGGTCCGAGGAATGCTGCTGCGAGTACAACACGCTGAAGCTGACGCGGCAGCTTTATTCCTGGTCCGCCGATCCGCGCTACATGGATTATTACGAGCGGACGCTTTTCAACGCGCGCATGGGGACGCAGGACGCGGCGGGCATGAAGATGTACTACACGCCGATGCAGACGGGCTTCTGGCGGTTTTTTAATTCGCGCTTCAATTCCTTCTGGTGCTGCACGGGGACGGGCGCGGAGGAATTCTCGAAGCTGAGCGATTCGATCTATTTTCATAATCGCAGCGACGTGTTCGTGAATCTCTTTATCCCGTCGCAGGTTCGCTGGCCCGAAAAGGGATTGACGATTCGGCAGGAAACGCGATTCCCGGATCGCGAGGAGACCGCGTTTCTGATTCAGGCGGCGCAGCCCTTCGATGGGGCGATCAACATTCGCGTCCCGAGCTGGATTGGCGAGGGGGCTTCGGTGCAACTGAACGAGCAGCCGCTGCCGGCGTTTTCGAATGGGGGCAGCTACTTGCAGATTCGCCGGAAGTGGGCGAATGGCGACCGGTTCATCGTGAAGCTGCCGATGACGCTGCGTACCGAGGCGTTGCTGGGCGATCCGACGCAGCGCGCGGCGATGTATGGCCCGCTGGTGCTGGCGGGCAGGCTGGGGACGCAAGGGCTGACGAAGCAGATGCAGTACGATCACGATCAGGGACCAACCGATCTGGCTCCGCCGCGCGCGGCGCCCGAGGGCAGTTCGGAGATTGCGCTGGCACCGGGGCAGGACCTGCGGTCAATCGGATGGCTGAAGCCGGTGGAGGGGCAACCGGTGACGTTTGAAACGGTGGGGCAGAAGACGCCGGTGACGCTGATTCCGTTCTATCGTGTGATTGGGGAGCGGTATGCGATTTATTGGAAGTTGGCGCGTTCTGGGCGGGGATTTGAGGGGGTGTAGTGGGGGCGCTGATTAAGCGGGCACGGCATGCTGTGCCGCTACGGTAAAGCGCCAAGGAGGAGGCCGGGGTGGGGATTCATGAGGTTGCGAAGCGGGCCAGGGTTTCCATTGCGACTGTGTCGCGGACGATTAATGGCGTGCCGACCGTTACCCCACAGCTTTCGCGGCGCGTGTGGAAGGTGGTGGAAGAGCTTGGCTACTATCCAAACACGCAGGCGCGGACGCTGGTTTCCGGGCGGAGCCGCACGTTTGGGCTGATCGTCTCCGAAATTACGAATCCATTTTTTCCGGAAATCGTGCAGGGCTTCGAGGACGTGGCGGTCCAAAACAACTACGAAATTCTGGTGACCTCGACGGTTCACGATCCGAAGCGCATGGCGCTTTCGGTGCGGCGAATGGTGGAGCGGTGCGTGGATGGCGCGGCCATCGTTACGTTTGGCATGGAGGAAGCGTTGCTCGCGGATCTGCAATCGCGGAACGTGCCGCTGGTGTTTATTGACGTGGGGCCGGCGCTGCCGCGCGTGAGCAACATTCGGATTGATTACATGCACGGGATTCGCGAGGCGATTCAGCACCTGGCGGGGCTGCGGCACCGGCGAATCGCGTTCGTTTCCGGGCCGCTGGTGCTGAAATCGGCGGTGACGCGGCAGAAGGCGTTCCTGCAGGCGATGGACGAGGCGGGGCTGGCGGTGGAACCGGCGCTGCTGGTGGAAGGGAATCACACGATGGAAGGCGGCATGGCCGCGATGCGAGGGCTGGCGGCGCTGCCGCATCGGCCGACGGCCGTCTTCTGCTCGAACGATTTGACGGCGATCGGCGTGATGCGGCAGAGCTATGACGAGGGAATTCATGTGCCGCGGGATCTTTCGGTGGTGGGGTTTGACGATGTGCGGCTGGCGCAGTTCGTGATTCCTCCATTGACGACCGTAAAGATGTCGCAGACGGAAATCGCGCGCATGGCTTTTAACGCGCTGCTGGCGGAGGTGCAGCGGGCGACTCCTTCTCCGCAGGGAACCGAGTACGTGCTGCGGACGAGCCTGGTGCTGCGCGATTCGACGGCGCTTGCGGCGGAGGCGCCGGGGCGCAGGAAGGCGCGCGGGGCGGCAAAGGTTAAGTTAAGAAATTCAAACTGAGCCGCGAGGCTCGCGCCGAAGGCCATTGACAATTGTACGCCGGGTTCGTTAGCGTGTGCGTTTCGAGAAAACGTTTCCTTGGCGCATAGTGCGCCTTGCGAGGGCTCATGCTGTTGCAAAAATTGCGGGAAGAGGTGCTGGAGGCGAATCTGGAGCTGGTGCGCCGCGGGCTGGTGCTCTATACGTTTGGGAATGCGAGCGGAATTGATCGCGGCGAGGGGCTGGTGGCGATTAAACCGAGCGGCGTGCCGTACGAAAAGCTGAAGCCCGGCGACATGGTGATCACCGACCTGGACGGCAAGGTGGTGGAGGGGAACTTGCGGCCTTCGTCGGACCTGCCTACGCACGTGCTGCTCTACAAGCATTTTCCCGGCATTGGGGGAGTGGCGCACACGCATTCGGAATTTGCTACGTCGTGGGCGCAGGCCGGGCGGCCGATTCCGTGCTTTGGGACGACTCATGCGGATTATTTTCACGGCTCGGTTCCGGTGACGGGTTTTCTCTCGCCGGAGGAAATCGCGGCGGGATACGAGAAAAATACGGGCGTGGAAATCTGCCGGACGTTTGAAAAGCTGGACCCGAACCGCATTCCGGCTGTGCTGGTGCGGGGGCACGCGCCCTTCTGCTGGGGGCCGGACCCTGGGGCGGCGGCGTACAATGCGGTGATTCTGGAGGCCGTGGCGCGGATGGCGTATTACACGGTGGGGCTGGCGGCAGATGCGGCGCCGCTGCCTTCGGCGCTGCACGATAAGCATTTTCTTCGCAAGCACGGCAGCAACGCGTACTACGGCCAGGCGGGGGGACACAAGTGATCGCGCCGGGCGAAATTCGCGGGCACGCGATTCTCACGCAGGAGCACAGGATTCCATGGCTATCGTAGCGGGTGTTGATTTCGGCACGCTGAGCGTGCGCGTTTCAATTGTGGATAGCGAGAAGGGAATGCTCGGCACGGCGGTGGCCGAGTATCCGCTGCATCGCAAGCGGGAAGACCCGGAGTACGCCACGCAGTCGCACGAAGACCACATGCGCGCGCTGGCGGCGGCGACGCGGCAGGCGGTGAAAGAGGCGGGCGTCGCGGGCGACAAAGTCGAAGCGATTGCGCTCGACACAACCGGATCGTCGGTGATTCCTGTGGGCGCGGGAATGGCGCCGCTGGGCGAATATTATCTGTGGTGCGATCACCGGGCGAAGGCCGAGGCGGCGGAAATCACGGAGATCGCGCATCGGGAGAAACTGCCGGCGATTGAATGGTGCGGCGGCGTCTATTCGTCCGAATGGGGATTCGCGAAGCTGCTGCATTGGCTGCGGCACAATCCGGATAAGCGCGGGCAATTCGCCAGCGCCTTCGAGCATTGCGACATGGTTGCCGCCACGCTGTGCGGGATCACCGAACCGGCGAAGGTGAAGCGCAGCATCTGCGCGATGGGGCACAAGTGGATGTGGCACCCGGATTTCGGCGGGCTGCCGCCCGAGGAATTTTTGGTGAAGGTGGACCCGCTCTTCGCGGGGGTGCGGGCGAAGCTCGACGGCGTCTATGAGACGTCCGACAAGATTGCGGGCACGCTTGCGCCGGGGTGGGCCGAAAAGCTGGGGTTGCGCGCGGGGATTCCGATTCCGGTGGGCGCATTCGACGCGCACTGGGACGCGATTGGCGCGGGGGTTCAACTGAACGACGTGGTCAACGTGGTCGGCACCTCGACCTGCATCATCGGGATCTGCAGCCAGTCGCGGCTGGTGCCGGGGGTGTGCGGCGTGGTGAAGGGAAGCGTCCATCCGCGCTATACGGGGATCGAGGCGGGGCTTTCCGCGACGGGCGATATCTTCGATGCTATCGCGCGGCGCGCCAAGACGAGCGTGGCGGAATTGAGCATGGGGCTCGAGAAATACCGCGCGGGGCAAACCGGCTTGCTGCGCATGAGCTGGGACAACGGCGACCGCACGGTGCTGGTGAATCCGAACCTGCGCGGCGTGACGCTGGGATGGAATTTGCAGCACACCGCGCAGGACGAACTCTTTGCCGCGATCGAGGGAACCGCGTTCCACACGCGCGTGATCCTGGACCGCATGGCGGAACATGGCGCGCCGTGCGAGCGGGTGATCAATGCGGGAGGGATTCCGCAGACGAACCTGATCCTCAACCGGGTGTACGCGAGCGTGCTGGGGAGGCCGGTGCTGGTTCCGAGCCGCAAGGTGACGAGCCTGGGCTCAGCGATTTTTGCGTTTATGGCCGCGGGAACGTTCAAAACGATTGAGGACGCGCAAAAGAAAATCTGCCCGCCGTACACGGTATATAAACCGGAAGCCGAATCGCGGAAAACCTACGACGAGCTGTATGGGCTTTACAAGAAGCTCTACTTCGAACTGGGCACGCCGACTACGGCATTCGGCAACGTGCTGCCAACACTGATCCGCATCGCCAGCGAACGCACCTACCTGACAGACGAAAGCTCGCAGCAAGTTCAGTCCGGGTCGGTCGCGAATTGACCGATAAACCGGAGCGAATCCGCTGCCGCGCGCTGCTTTTCGATATGGATGGCGTCCTGATTGATTCGACGCCGGCGGTGGAGCGGGTGTGGCGGCGATGGGCGATCGAGCGCGGATTTGATCCCGACGAGGTGGTGCGGCGGGCGCACGGGCGGCCCAGCATCACGACGGTGCGAGAATATCTGCCGCAGGCGGATGACCGCGCGGAAAACCGGATCATCGAACGGCGGGAAATCGAAGACCTCGATGGAGTGGCACCGCTGCCGGGCACGCTCGATCTGCTGCGCGCGTTGCCGGCGGATCGGTGGGCGATTGTTACTTCATGTACGCGGCCGCTTGCGGAGGTTCGCGCGCGGGCGGCGCATCTGCCGCGGCCTGCGTGCTTCGTGACGTCGGACGATGTTCGACACGGCAAGCCGGCGGCTGATCCTTATCTGAAGGGAAGCGAGATGCTGGGCGTGGCGGCGCGGGATTGCGTGGTGCTCGAGGATGTTCCCGCGGGCGTGCAATCGGGAAAGGCCGCGGGGGCGCGCGTGATCGGCATTCTGAGCACGGTCGGCTCGGGGGAGTTGCGCGCGGCCGGGGCCGATTGGGTGGTGAAAAATTGCGCGGCAATTTCCGTTGTGAAGCCCGAAGCAGCCGGCGGGACCATCGAACTGATGCTGGCCGAGAACCTCTGAAAATTTCCGCAGTCAAGTGAGTCCCCGCATTTTTCGCGCGTGCTCCCATTGACGCTTACGAAACATTTCGCGGCGTTTTCAGCCACTTGCAACAATTCGTTGTAGGTCGCCTCGGGTAGCGCCACTACGCATTGCGCTTTCGCCGCGTTTTGCCCGCGGACGTTCCGCGGCGGCACTCGGGCGGCTGCGCCCATCTTTTTTCTTCTCGACGGGCAAAAAGCTCTTGACAACGTGTGCGACCCCATTACAATCGGGGCACAAAGTGGGAGAAAGTGGTACGGAGTGGTAGGAACCATTAGCGGTCAGGCAGGGGCGAACGAATCGGTGACGCTGAGGGCGAACGCACTGGGCCGATGTGCGAAGGGCAGGAATGCTGCGCGGCAATTATCTGGCGACGGTGGACGAAAAGGGGCGGGTGAAGATTCCCGCGGACTTTCTGGCGGAGCTGCGCAGGGGCGGCGCGAAATTCTACGTGACGAGCGCGAGCGGCGATCACGCGCGCATCTATCCCATGAAGGCGTGGGAGGAAATCGAGCGCAAGCTGGCGAAGCGATCCTCCTACAACGCCGTGAAGCAAAAATTTCTATCGCGGACAAATTATTACGGCCAGGTGGTTGATCTGGATGGGCAGGGGCGGATTTTGATTCCGCCCGTGCTGCGGGAATCGGCGGAGATGAAGGGCGAAGTGGATATCCAGGGGCATCTGACGTACTTGCAGGTGTGGAACCACGCGCGATTCCTCGACCAGATGAAGCGCAATCCGCTGACGGCGGAAGATACGCAGGCTCTGGACGACCTGGGCATCTGAGTTGTGAGCATTTTGCATACGCCGGTTCTGGCCGCGGAAACCATGGAATGGTTGCGCGTCCGGCCGGAAGGGACATACGTAGATGCGACAGCAGGAACCGCGGGACACGCAATCGAAATCGCGGCGCGGCTCACGACCGGCCGGCTGGTGGCGATGGACCGCGACCCGGAGGCGCTTGCGAGGGCAGGGGAGCGGCTGGCGGCGTTTGCGGAGAGGGTGAGCCTGGTGCACGAGGAATTTTCGAGGATCGGCGAAGTGGCGCGGGAGATGGATTTGCCGCCGCTGGACGGGGTGCTGGCCGATCTGGGCGTCTCGACGCTGGAATTGGATACGCCGGAGCGCGGATTTTCGTTTCGCTGGGCGGCGCCGCTGGATATGCGGATGAATCCGCAGCAGGCGCTGACGGCGGCAGAGATTGTGAATCAATGGCCGGAGCAAGGGCTGGCCAATCTTCTCTACCAGAAGGCGGAGGAGACGGATTCACGCAGAATCGCCAGGAGCATTGTGCGCGCGCGGCCGATCCGCGATACGGCGCACCTGGCAACGGTTGTGGCAGGGGCCCGCAAAGCAAGGGGAAGGCAGAAACTGCATCCCGCGACAAAAACGTTTCTGGCGCTGCGGATAGCGGTGAATCGAGAAGAGGAGGAACTCGAGCAGTTTCTTTCGCGGACCCCTGCCACTATGAATCTGGGAGGACGATGGGTGGTTTTGAGTTACCACTCGCTGGAAGACCGGCTGGTAAAGCGCGCGTTTCAGGAGCTGGCGCGGCGCGGGCAATTTCGGGTGCTTACGAAGAAAGTGATTCGGCCGGGCGAGAGGGAGATTGCGGCGAATCCGCGGGCGCGCAGCGCAAAGATGCGCGTGGCGGAAAAGATTGCGGCGGAGGAATCGGGGGAGTTTGGGGGCGTGCGATGACGGAATATTACACGGTAAAGCGGATTGATAATTCGCGGCTGGTGCGTCCGATGGCGCCGGCGCGGGTGCACGAGTTCTGGAAGCGGCTTGCGGCGGGAGTGGCGATCGCGGGCTGCCTGCTGGTGTACGCCTGGCAGCACTTCGAGTGCATCCAGGTTCG
Organism: Candidatus Acidiferrales bacterium; assembly: GCA_035553255.1. Classification (GTDB taxonomy): domain Bacteria; phylum Acidobacteriota; class Terriglobia; order Acidiferrales; family UBA7541; genus Palsa-295. Next base: position 44,141 of record DATNDJ010000025.1, read on the forward strand.
GTACAACATCGAACAACTCGACACAGAGCGCGCGCAAGCCGCCGAATTGAATCAGAAGCTGCGCCTGGAAGTGGCGACGCTGCGTTCGCCGATGCGCGTGGACGCGATCGCGCGCGGCACGCTGGGGCTGACGGTGGCCGTGCCGGGGCAGGTGGCGCCGGTGCAATCGCCGAGCGATGCCGTGCTGGCGGAAGCGCGCGCCGCGCTTCAGCTTAGCCGGCCGTAACGGAATCGAATGGAACGAACGCGGTCCGCCTCCGGGGGACCGATCCCGGCGCAGCCGCGCAATCGGCCGCCGGGATTCTTGCGTTAGATAGGGTGCCTAGGTCCATGGACCAGCGCAATGCGCGTCTCCGCTGGGTGGTGATTTGGGCGGTTGCGGTGGTCTGGACTCTCGCCGTGCTCGGACGCCTGAGCTACGTGCAGCTTTTCCGCTACAGCGAATACTTCTCGAAGGCGCAACGCCAGCAGGAACGCGTGTTCGAAATCAGCCCGATGCGGGGCACGATATACGACCGCAACGGTCGCGAACTTGCGGTGAGCCTGCCGATGGAATCCTGCTTTGCCGACCCCGCGGAGATCACCGACCCGGCGATGGTGGCGCGGCTGCTGTCGCGCGTGCTGGACCAGCCGGCCGACGATCTGGAAGCGCGGATTCGCGCGGCGCACTCTCCCGTTCGCCTGGCTCGAAAACTTTCCCCGGAGGTCGCCGAACGGATCGAAGCCATGGGGCTGCGCGGCGTCTTTTGCCAGAAGGAGAACCGGCGCGTCTACCCGCAGCGGGAGCTAGCGGCCAGCGTGCTGGGATACGTGGACATAGACGAGAAGGGCATCGGCGGAATCGAGTACTCGCTCGATAAGCAGATTCGCGGGCGGCCGGGGCGCATGATGGTGATGGCGGACGGGCGGCAGCGATGGTACGACCGGCGGGAGGCCGCGGCCGACCCGGGCGATAGCGTGGTGCTGACGCTCGACGAGGAAATCCAGTACATCGCGGAAGAAGAATTGGCGCGCGGCATTCAGGATACGCACGCAAAGCACGGCACGGTTGTCGTGCAGAATCCGGATACCGGCGAACTGCTCGCCGTCGCGAATTGGCCTCCTTTTGATCCGAATGACGCAGGTTCTTATCCGAGCGACGCGCGAATGGATCGCGCGGTGAGCGCGGCTTACGAACCAGGCTCCGTGTTCAAGGTGATCACGATGACCGGGGGAATCGAGAGCGGCGTGGTGACTCCGGATACGCTGCTGGATTGCCAGATGGGCTCGATCACGCTCGCCGGACGGGTGATCCACGATTGGCATCCTTTTGGCCTGCTGACGGTGCGGGAGATTCTGGAGCATTCGAGCGATGTGGGTTCGATCAAGGTGGCGCTGCGATTGGGGGCGCCGAAATTTTACGATGTGATTCGGTCGTTCGGCATCGGGCAGACGACGGGGATTCTGCTGCCTGGCGAGAATCGGGGCCTGCTGCGGCCGGTGGACGATTGGTCGGGAAATTCGATTGGCTCGATCGCGATTGGACAGGAAGTGAGTGTCACGCCTGTCCAAATCATTTCGGCGATTTCGGCCATCGCGAACGGCGGAATTCTCTACCCACCGCGGATTGTGCGCGACGTTCGCGGGGCGGCGCCGCCGCCCGAGAGATCGGAGCGGCCGCCGCGACGGGTGACGGACACGAGGACGGCGGCAAGCGTCCGCGAGATGATGGAGGACGTGGTCCTGAAAGGCACCGGCAAACTTTATACGCAGCTCGAAGGCTACACGGCGGCGGGAAAGACTGGAACGGCGCAAAAAATCGATCCGGCGACGAGGCGCTATTCGCACACGGACTATATGTCGTCGTTCGCCGGGTTTGCGCCGGTGAACGATCCTGCGGTGACGATCTTGGTTGTGTTCGATTCGCCGAGGGGCGGGCACGAAGGGAATGAGACAGCCGGGCCGGTGTTCAAGCGCGTGGCGCAGCGGGTACTAGCGCACCTGGACGTGCCGCATGATATTCCCGATGCTTCCGGTCCTATCGAGACCGCGAGCCGCGCGCGCAAGACTTCCCGCGAGACGGCCGAATCGCGGCTGCGTGCGGCGCAGTTCAAGAAAGCGGTCGCCGAGGTGAAACGAGCGGAACCCGCGCCAACGATGTTGCTGGATGATACGAACGCGGTGGTGGTACCGGATTTCGCCGGGCAGACGGTGCGCCGCGCGACGGGATCGTGCGTTCGGCTGGGGCTTGCGCCTTCGATGATTGGCAATGGCGTTGCTCTTCAGCAGTCGCCGGAGGCGGGATCGCGCGTGGCGCGCGGCAGCCGGGTGACGATCGTCTTCGGCTCGCCGGAAGCCGCGGGCGCCGCGACGGCCGGAGGCAGCGGAAATTGAGAAGTGTGCTAACGCACGAGCCTGCGTTGGATGCGAAGGCTCGAGGAGAAAAGCCGGCGCAGCCGAAAATGGACTTGATGGAGATCATGCGAGACACCGGGGGCATCCGCGCGGGCGGTCCCGGGGAGGTCCGCATTTCGTCGCTTGCCTACGATAGCCGCGCGGTTACGCCGGGCGCATTATTTTTTGCGTTGCTGGGCGAGAAGCTCGACGGCGCGCGATTTGTGCCGGATGCCATCGCGCGGGGGGCGGTGGCCGTGGCGAGCCCGCGTCCGCGTCCGGCGGAATTGCAAGAGAATGTGGCATGGATCGAGCTGCCGGCGGGCAAGGAACGCCGCGCACTGGCGCAGGCGGCGGCCAATTTTTACGATCATCCCGCGAAGGCGCTGACGCTTAGCGGCGTGACCGGCACGAACGGCAAGACGACCACGACGTTCCTGGTGGATTCGATTTTTCGCGCCACCGGATTCATAAGCGGCCTCGTGGGAACCACCGGGTATCGCACGCCGCGTGGATTTCGCGAGGCGGTGAACACCACTCCGGAATCGCTCGATTTGCAGCGGATGTTTGCCGAAATTCGAGATGGCGGCGGCACGCACGCGGTGCTCGAAGCAAGCTCGCACGCCCTGGCGATGGACCGGTTGTGGGGATGTCACTTCGCGGCGGCGATTTTCACGAATCTGACGCGCGATCATCTGGATTACCACGGAAATTTTGAGGATTATTTCGCGGCCAAGAGCCGGCTCTTCCAGGGTACGGGCGCGGGACCGGCGGATTGCGCCGTGATCAATGTGGATGATCCGTATGCGGGCCGGCTGCAGGGGCTTTCGCGGCGGACGCTCACCTATGGATTGAAGGGCGCGGACATCACGACCAAGAAATTCTCCCCGAGCTTTGACGGCCTGGAATTCACGGCGCAGACGCCGGCGGGGAAAATCGAGATTCGCTCGGCACTTGTGGGGCGGATTAACGTGTACAACATTTTGGCGGCGGTTGGCGCGGCGGTGGCGCTGGAAATTCCGGTGGCGCAAATCGAGCGAGGGATAGCCGGGCTGGAATTGGTCCCCGGGCGCTTTCAACGCATTGATGAGGGCCAGCCGTTTCTGGTGGTGGTGGATTACGCGCACACGGACGATGCCCTGCGCAACTTGATATCCACGGCGCGGGGGCTGGCGCAAAAGGGACGCATCATCACGCTTTTTGGCGCGGGAGGCGAGCGCGACCGGACCAAACGCCCGCTGATGGGCGAGGCCGCGGGATCGCTGAGCGACCTGGTTGTGCTCACAAGCGATAATCCGCGGGGCGAGGATCCGCTGCGGATCATCAACGATGTGGTTGTGGGGCTGCAACGAGCCGGGGCGAGCTATCAGGTCGAGGCGGATCGCGAGCGCGCCCTGGAGATCGCGCTCGATCAGGCGCATCCGGGGGATATTGTGTTGCTGGCGGGCAAGGGCCACGAAACGTATCAGCTTCTTGGCGACCGAACCGTGGAATTCGACGATCGCGAAAAGGCACGGGCAATATTGCGGCGCAAAGGTTTTTCGAAGAAAAAGACGTAAATCGTTTTCGGCACGGGACCACGCCATAGCGAGGGACCAGTTCCAGAGCGATGCCAGGCCCAGGGGAGACGCAATGCGGTGGACGCTGGTTGAAGTTGCTGACGCGCTGGGTGTCTCGCTCCCCGCGGCCCTCGATTTCCGGGGACGACTCGCCGGCGTCTCGATTGATTCTCGCACCGTGGGCAGCGGGGAACTGTTCGTCGCGATACGCGGACCGCGTCACGATGGACACGCTTTTGTGTCTGGCGCGCTCGCCAGGGGAGCTGCGGCGGCAGTGGTCGAAGGAGGCCGGGCGGGCGAGTTCCCGGCTGAGCTGCGAGGGCGGCTCATCCCGGTGGAGGACACGCTACGGGCCTTGCAGCAACTGGCGAGAAAATATTGCGATAGCTGGCGCAGCGCCCAGCGGGGGCGGCGCGTGGCGGCAATTACAGGGTCTACCGGCAAAACGACGACGAAAGAGATGCTGGCGGTACTGCTGGCGACGCGGTTGCGGGTCCTGAAATCCGAAGGGAACTTGAACAACGAATATGGACTGCCGTTGACGCTATTTCGCCTAACGGACGAGCACGACGCCGCCGTGGTGGAAATGGGCATGTCGAGCCGCGGCGAAATCGCGCGGCTGGCGGGGATTGCCCGGCCCGATCTGGGCGTGGTGACCAACGTTGCGCCGGTGCATCTGGAGTTTTTTTCGTCGGTGGATGAAATCGCGCTGGCAAAGCGCGAGTTGATCGAGGGGCTGCAAGGAGCGGATCCGGTGGCCGTGTTGAACGCGGACGACCCGCGCGTACGGCGCTTCAGCGAAATTTTCCGCGGGCGCGTGCATTCCTTCGGGCTGGCCGAGGGCGCCGAATTCCAAGCGGCGAATATCGAGAGTCGCGGGCTGGAAGGCTCCGATTTCGATCTTCGGTCGCCGCGCGGGCGCACGCATTTTCAATTGGCTTTGGCTGGGGGGCACAACGTTGTGAACGCGCTGGCCGCGCTTGCCGCAGCCAGCGAATGGAAGATCACGCCGGACGAAGCGCAGCAGGCGCTCGCGAATCTGCGGCCGACGGCGCTGCGCGGGGAAGTGCTGCGCTTTGCGCAGGGCTTTACGGTGATCAACGATTGCTACAATTCGAATCCCATTGCCCTGGAGAGAATGACGGACCTCTTGAGCTCGACGCCGGGTTATGCGCGCCGCGTGCTCGTCGCCGGTGCGTTTCGCGAAATTGGTCCCACGTCCGGCGAGCTGCATCGCGCGGCAGGGGCATACGCGGCGCGGACGCGCGCGGTGGATTGGATTGTCGGGGTGGACGGCGACGCAAAGGAACTCGTGGAAGGCGCGATTGCCGCCGGGCAGGCACGGGAACGCACCGCGTTTTTCGATTCTTCGGCGCAAGCGGCCAATTTTTTGACGGATTTTGTTCGCCACGGGGACTTGCTGCTGGTGAAGGGCTCTCGCGGCGTGCACATGGAAGAGATCGCGGCTGCCCTGCGAGAGAAATTCGTCGCTGCGGATGCTGCGGGGCCGAAACCAGCCGAGCGTGGCGGGGCCGGCTGAGATGCTCTACTACCTATTCTTCTACGTGCTGCGGCCCTATTTCAGCCCGCTGAACGTGTTTCGGTACATCACGGTGCGCACGGCCGTGGCGAGCCTGACGGCGCTGCTGCTGTCGCTCTTGCTGGGACCGTGGGTGATCGAGCGCCTGCGCGGTTTACAGGTGCGGCAGTACATCCGGGAGGAAGGTCCCAAGGCGCACCAGAAAAAGGCGGGGACGCCCACGATGGGCGGGGTGCTGATCGTGGCGGCGATTGCGATTCCCACGCTGCTCTGGGCGGACCTTCGCAACCCATTCGTGCTGCTGGCGCTGGGCGGCACAATCGCTTTCGGCGCGATCGGGTTTGTGGACGATTACAACAAGGTGGTCCGCAAGCGGAACCTGGGCCTGACGGCGCGGCGAAAGTTCCTGATGCAGGTGCTGGTGTGCATCGGCGTGGGCGTGGCATTGATTTATCTACAGGGCAGGGGCGCGTATTCGACGCAACTGAGCGTGCCCTTTATGAAGCGGCTGCGCCCCGATTTCATTATCAATGGGCTGAGGCACCAGAGCTTTGTGTGGCCGCTTGCGTACATTCCGTTCATCCTTTTTCTGGTGCTGGTGATCGCGGGACTATCGAATGGCGTGAATCTGACCGATGGGCTGGACGGTCTGGCGATCGGGTGCGTGCTGGTGTCGTCGGCGGCGCTGACCGTGCTGACTTATGTTTCCAGCCATGCGCGCTTCGCGGAATATCTCGAACTCCAGAAGATTCCGGAGGCGGCGGACCTGACGATTTTCTGCGGCTCGGTGGTTGGAGCGTCGCTGGGATTTCTTTGGTACAACGCGCATCCCGCGGAAATGTTTATGGGAGACGTGGGGTCGCTCGCGCTGGGCGGCGCGATTGGGATTGTGGCCGTGATCATCAAGCAGGAGATCCTGCTGCTTTCGATTGCAGGGATTTTCGTCATCGAATTGCTGTCGGTAATTCTGCAGGTCGGCTCGTTCAAGCTTACGGGGAAACGCATTTTCCGAATGGCGCCGCTGCACCATCATTTTGAGCTAGCTGGCTGGAGCGAATCGAAGATTATTGTGCGATTTTGGATCGCGGCGCTGGTTTTCGCGCTGTTTGCGCTGACGACGCTGAAGCTGAGGTGAAGGGAAGTGCGGCCTGGATTCGATCTGACGGGGAAACGCGTGCTGGTGGTGGGCCTGGCGCGCACCGGGGTGGTGGTGTCGCTATTCAGCGCGGGCTACGGCGCCACGGTGACGGCCACGGACGAGCGACCTGCATCTGAGCTAGCCGAAACGGCGGCGCGGCTGGGCGCGGCGGGAATCAGCCTTGAGCTGGGCGGACACATTGCCGCTACGTTCCTCAATCAGGACTTGGTCGTGGTAAGTCCCGGAGTGTCGTCCAAGCTGCCGGGCCTTGAAGATGCGCGGAAGCGCGGCATTCCGGTGTGGAGCGAGATCGAGCTTGCGTGGCGATTCCTGCGGGGCAAGCTGGTGGCGATTACCGGCTCGAACGGGAAGACGACGACCACTTCGCTTGTGGCGCACATTCTGCAGACGGCGAAAATCCCGGTGCTTGTGGGCGGCAATATCGGCGTGCCACTGCTTTCGCGCGTGGAAAGCTCGACGGACGCTACCGTCACCGTTGCGGAGATCAGCAGCTTTCAGCTTGAGACGATTGAGGCATTTCGGCCGGAAATTGGGGTCCTCCTCAACATCACGCCCGATCATTTGGATAGGCACGCGACCTTTGACGAATATGCCCGCGCGAAAATGCGCATGTTCGAAAATCAGATTGAGCGCGACGCCGCGATCCTGAATGCCGACGATCCGGAGATTACCCGCCGGATGCCTTCGCGGCCGCATATTTACTGGTTCAGCCGGCAAAAGCGCGTCGCGACGGGCGCATTTGTGCGCGACGACCAGATTATCTTTCGCCACGAGGGCTTCGAGGCGCCCCTCGCGCGCCGCGATCAGATTCCGTTGCGCGGGTTGCACAATCTGGAGAATGTGCTCGCCGCATGTTCGGCCGCGTACCTGGCAGGGGCCGATCCTGCCGCGATTGCCGCTGGCGTGAAGACGTTCCAGGGCGTGGAGCATCGGCTCGAATTTGTCGCGGAGATTCGCGGCGTGTCCTATTACAACGATTCCAAGGCCACGAACGTGGATGCCGCGCTGAAGGCCATCGAAGCCTTTCCCGGCCGGCTGATCGTGATCCTGGGCGGCAAGGACAAGGGCAACCCCTACGCGCCGCTGCGGGAGCCGCTGCGGGCACGCGCGCGGCTGGCGCTCCTGATCGGCGCTGCGGCCGAAAAAATCGCCGCGGAGCTGGGCGGTGGGGTGCCGGTGGAGATAGCCGGCACGATTGACCGAGCGGTTTCGCTGGCGGCAGAGCAGGCCCAGCCTGGCGACGTTGTGCTGCTGGCGCCGGCGTGCTCGAGTTTCGATCAGTTCGAGAATTACGAGCATCGCGGCCGAGCATTCAAGGAACTCGTGCTGCGACTAGGGCAGGGAGCCGCGGCGGAGGTGCCGCTTCCGGAGAAATAGACTATGCCTCGCACAGCACAGCCCGACCGGCAGTTATTTCTGGTGACGCTCGCGCTCTGTTTGTTCGGGGCAGTGATGGTGTTCAGCGCCTCGGCGATGACGGCTCGAGAGGAATACGGCAACGGCTATCACTTTTTCATCCGGCAGGTGCTGTGGATCGCGATCGGAATCGCGGGAATGTTCTGGCTGATGAATACGGACTACCGAAAATTGCGCCAGCCGCGCGTAATTTTTACTGGGCTCTCGCTGACGATCGTGTTGCTGATCGCGGTCTTTTTTCTGGATCGCTCGCACGCGACGCATCGCTGGTTCCGAATCGGTCCTCTGAGCCTGCAACCCTCGGAATTCGCGAAGCTCGTGACGATCTTTTATCTCGCGTGGTTTTTGGAGACGCGCCGGGCGCCGCATGGGATCGGCGTGAACGATGCGGCGCGCACGGTGGTTCCGGCGCTCGTTTCGGTGCTTGCAATCGTGGGGCTGGTGCTCGCCGAGCCGGACATGGGTACCGGCTGCATGATTTCGCTGATCGCGTTCGTGATGCTTTTTGCCGCGGGGCTTTCGTTGCGCTACGCCGGCGCGGGCATACTGGCGGCGATTCCCGTGATTTACCTGCTGATTGTGCGCGTTCCCTATCGCTTGCAGCGCGTGCACGCGTTTTTCTCACCCGGCTCGGACCCGCAGGGGCACGGATTTCAGCTTCTGCAATCGCTGATCGCGATTGGATCGGGCGGATTCAGCGGCGTGGGGCTGATGGAAAGCCACCAGAAGCTCTTTTTCCTGCCTGAGGCGCACACGGACTTCATTTTTTCGATTATCTGCGAGGAGCTGGGCTTTATTGGTGCGGCGATTGTGCTTTCGCTTTTCGCGCTTTATGGCTGGCGCGGGTTGGTGGCGGCGCTGAAGGCTCCGGACGATTTCGGCAAATTTCTGGCGCTGGGAATCACCACGATGGTGGTGGGACAGGCGCTGATCAACCTGAGCGTGGTACTCGGGCTGATGCCGACGAAGGGGATTCCGCTGCCGTTCGTCAGCTACGGGGGATCGAGCGTGCTTGTGATGCTTCTGGCTACCGGCGTGCTCCTGAATATTAGTCAGCACGCGGACGGCACGTGAGCGCAGGAGCGAAAACACTGCTGATTGCCGGAGGCGGTACGGGCGGTCACGTGTTTCCGGCGCTGGCGGTGGGACGCGAATGGCTTTGCCGTGGTGCGAAGGGCGGGGCAAACGAGAGGCGCGTGGTGTTCGTAGGAACCGAGCGCGGGATGGAAGCGAGGCTCGTGCCTCAGGCGGGGCTGCCGCTTGAGCTGATTCGCGTGGCGGGGCTAAAGGGCATCGGCGGGGCAAAGCTGCTTCGCAATGCCGCGATGCTTCCGGCGGGGATGCTCGATTCCGAGCGCATCCTTTGGCGGCACCGCTTTAACGCGGCGTTCGGGGTGGGCGGATACGCGTCCGGACCGATGATGCTGCTCGCTGCGATGCATCGGGTTCCTTCGGTTGTTTTCGAGCCGAATGCCGTGCCGGGGTTCACGAATCGCATTCTAGCCCGGCTGGCCACTCGAGTGGCCGTCGCTCATGGGCAGACGGCCGCGGCGCTGGGGGGCAAGGCCGTCGTCACGGGCTGTCCTGTGCGGGGGGAATTTTTCGCGGTCGCGCCCAAGGAGCATCGCCCGCCCTTCGCGGTGCTGATCACGGGGGGGAGTCGCGGCGCCCTGCCGATCAATCGCGCCGTGGTGGACTCGCTCGACCGGCTCGCAGAGCGAAAAAATCGGCTTTTCATCGTGCATCAAACCGGGGAACGTGACTATAATGCGGTTCGCGTGGCGTATGCGCGTCGCGAATTCAATGCGGAGGTCGTTCCCTTCATCGAGAATATGGCGGAGCGGTTTGCCCAGGCTGACCTGATCGTCTGCCGCTCGGGCGCGATCACCGTGGCGGAAGTTTCTGCCGCCGGACGCGCCGCCATCTTCATCCCTTTCGGCGCATCCACCGACGCGCATCAGACGCGCAACGCCGAAGCTATGCAGGAGTCGGGAGCGGCGCGATTGCTGCCGCAAAACGAACTCACGCCGGAGCGATTGACCGGCGAAATTTTTTCCCTCCTGGACCAGCCCCGGAGAATCGCGGAAATGGAAGAGCGCGCCCGCGCGCTTGCCCGGCCGCGCGCCGCCGAGGATATCGTGGACCTGCTCGAAGGGGTGGCCCGACCGTGAACGTGACATTCCGAAATTTTCAGCGCATTCATCTGGTGGGCATCGGCGGCAGCGGAATGAGCGGAATTGCCGAGGTTCTGCTTTCCACCGGCTACGCCGTTTCCGGCTCCGATCTGAAATCCTCGGCCGTCACCGAACGCCTGCGCAATCTTGGCGCCGCGATTTATGAAGGCCATCGCGCGGAAAACGTGGAAGGGGCGCACGTGGTGGTCGTCTCATCCGCCGTGCGCGGCGAGAACGCGGAAGTTGCGGAGGCGCACCGCCTGAAAATTCCCGTGATTCCGCGCGCGGAAATGCTGGCCGAGCTGATGCGCCTGAAATATGGGATTGCGGTGGCCGGTGCGCATGGAAAAACGACGACGACTTCGATGGTCGCTTCGGTTCTGGACGCCGCTCATCTTGATCCAACGTTCGTGGTCGGCGGGCGCGTCAATCACGCGGGATCGAACGCCTGCGTCGGGCAGGGCGCCTACATGGTTGTGGAAGCGGACGAAAGCGACCGCTCGTTTCTGCTGCTCGCGCCCGTGATCGCGGTGGTCACCACGATTGATCGCGAGCATCTGGACCATTACTCTTCACTTGAAGAAATTCAGCAGGCGTTCCTGCAATTCGTGAATCGAGTGCCGTTCTATGGCGCCGTGATTCTGTGCCTCGATGAGCCCAACGTGCAGGCGATTCTGCCGGACGTGAAACGCCCGGTGGTGACCTATGGCACCTCCGGACAGGCCGACCTGCTCATTACGGACGTGAAGCTTCACGGCCTCTCGAGCGAATTCCGGCTGGTGTATCACGGGGAAGACCTCGGGATCTTTCATTTGCCTGCGCCTCCGGGCATTCACAATGTGCGGAATGCGGCGGCCGCCGCGGCCGTGGGGCTTTCGCTCAACGTGCCGCCGGATTTGATTCGCGCGGGCCTCGAGAAATTTTCCGGCGTCGGGCGGCGCTTCGAAATCAAGGGCGTTTTCGGCGGCGTCACGCTTGTGGACGATTACGGCCATCATCCGGCGGAAATTCGCGCCACCTTGGAAGCGGCGCGCGGCTGCGGCTATAAGCGGCTGCTGGTTCTTTTCCAGCCGCACCGCTATTCGCGCACGCAGGCGCTCTGGGAGGATTTTCGCCGCTCGTTCAATGACGCGGACCTGCTCGTGGTCACCGAAATTTATGCCGCGGGCGAGCGGGCAATCGCCGGAGTCACGGGCGAGGTTTTGGCGGAGGCGATCAGCACGGCCGGCCACAAAGGCGTGGCTTTTTCGAGCACGATGCAGGGGGCCATGGAGCTTTTGTTGCGCGAGGCTCGCGCGGGCGACGCGGTGCTCACGATCGGGGCGGGCAGCGTGGGCCGCATTCTGGAACAGTTGGCGATGCTGCTTGATTCTCGCGTGTCGCTGGGCGCGAGCTGAAGAAGAGATCGCAGCGAATGGCATGGGGCGCAGGCTGGAAGGCGTAGAAGATTGAAGGCAATGGACACGGACGCGTATCCCCGCGAACTGCTGGCCGACGAGGAGCCGAAGTATCTTCGCCGCCAAAAGCCGCTCGAAATCAAGCGCCGTAAATTCGGGCGCCGTGCGTGGAGGACGTATCTGCGGGCCGGCATGTGGACCGCCGGGGGCCTTGCGGGCGCTTGCGCCGTGTACGCGGCGGGCGCGTATTTGTACTCGGCGCGGGCTATGCTACTGATCCATCCCAGCCAGATCGAAATTTCGCAGACGCAATACGTGCGGCGTGCCCGTGTGCTGGATTTTTTTGTCGCGGACCGCGGCCACAGTGTTCTCCGCATCCCGATTGACGAGCGGCGCCGCCAGATCGAGGAGTTGCCGTGGGTCGAGCACGCCACCGTCCGCCGCGCACTGCCGAATCGCATCGAGATTGAAATCACGGAGCGCGCGCCGGTGGCATTTCTGCGCGAGGGCTCCGATATGGCGCTGGTGGACGCGCACGGCGTGATCCTGCCGCAGCCGCCGCAGGCCAACTTCGATTTTCCGGTCGTCACGGGCATTACGCCCGATATGTCCGCGGAAGATCGCGAAAAGCGCATGCAGCTTTTCTCCGCATTTTCGCGCGACGTGGAAATCGCCGAGCCCGGGGCCATGGCGCAGGTGAACCAGGTGGACCTCTCGGTGGCGGACGATCTGCGCGCCTCGATTGTGGGGCTGCCCTCCGGCGAGGCGGATGGCTCCGCGCCCGGCCCGACGCAGGTGCAGCCCGTGGTGGTGCACTTCGGCAACGATAATTTCGGCGATAAGTACCGCTCGCTTGTGCAGAATTTCGCGCAATGGCGCGCCAAGGCCGGCAGCATCGCATCGGTGGATTTGCGATTCAGCCGTGAAGCCGTGGTGAACGCGGAGGAAGCCGCCGCGACGCCGCAGTACGTGCAGAAGCAGCCGCCGCGTGCGGCAAATCGCAGGGGCTTGCAATGACGGCGTCCAACTTTTCGTAATGGTGCGGATTCCATCGTCGCGGCGAATGGCGATGAGAATCGCAGGGCAAAAGGAGTGGGGGAATTGACCAGGAAAGACCGGCACATCGTGGCGCTCGATATCGGCAGCACGAAAACGTGCGCCTTAATCGGGGAAATCGAGGAAGAGGGCGGCGTGAAATTCGCGGCGCTGGGCGCGGCGGAATCGAAGGGGTGGCGCAAAGGGCAGATCGTGAATCTCGATCTTGCCGTCAGCTCGATTCGGCGCGCGGTGGAGGAAGCGGAGACGATCGTCAATGTTCCCGTGGAATCCGCGCTGATCGGCATCGCCGGCACGCACGTGCGCGGCGTGAATAGCCGCGGCGGCATAACCCTGGGCGCACGCCCGCGCGACATTCAGAAGGACGATGTGCGCCGCGCCGTCGAGGCCGCACGCAGTGTGACGCTGCCGGAGGATCGCGAGGTGCTTCACGTCCTACCGCAGGAATTTTTTCTGGATGCGCAGGAAAACATTCGGGATGCGATTGGCATGGTCGGCCAGCGCCTGGAGGCGAACGTGCATCTGGTGACCGCCTCCGGCGCGGCGACGCAAAATATCGTGACGGCGGTGAATCGCGCCGGCGTTCGCGTGGACGATACGGTGCTCGAGCCGCTCGCCTCGACCGAGTCCTGCCTGACGCAGGACGAGCGCGAACTGGGCTGCTGCCTGCTCGATATTGGCGGCGGCACGACGGAGTTGATCGCCTATCTGAGCGGCGTGGTGCGGCACACGGCGGCTGTTCCCCTGGGCGGCGACCATTTCACCAACGATCTTGCCGTGGGCCTGCGCACGCCCGTGCCCGAGGCGGAAAAGATCAAGCGCGAGTATGCGTGCGCGTTTCGCGAATTGTTGGGCGAGGATACCGCCATCGAAATCGCCACGGTGGGCGATCGCCCGCCGCGCACCGTCTATAAGCGCATGCTTTTCGAAATTGTAGAGCCGCGCGCGCAGGAATTGCTGATGCTCGTTCGCGATGAGCTGCGCCGCGGCGGTCTCGAATCGCAGATCCCCGCCGGGCTCGTCCTTACGGGCGGCGGGGCGCATCTCCGCGGCCTGCCGGAAATGGCCGAGCGCCTGTTCAATTTGCCGGTGCGAGTGGCCGCGCCCCGCGGCCTTGCGGGGATGAGCGAAGAGGTTTCCCGGCCCGAGTATGCAACAGCCGTAGGTCTCGTCCTGTATGGCGCCCGCACGCGGCGCCAGACTGGGGCGCGGCCCGCCGGCTGGGTGGGCAAGTTGAAGAGCATGTTCGCAGGGGCGTAGGAAGTTCGTATTTCGCAGACAAAAAATCGGATTCGGGTCTCACACTGGGGGAGGGAGCATGGCGCCAAAGGAATCGGCTATTCGCGTTTCGCTATCGGAGGAATTGCAGCAGGGCGCAAAAATCAAGGTGATCGGCGTGGGCGGCGGCGGCTGCAACGCCGTCAACCGCATGATTCGCGCCAAGGTGGAAGGCGTGGAATTCATCGCGGCGAATACGGACGTGCAGGCGCTGAAGCTTTCGCAAGCGCCCGTGAAGCTGCAACTTGGTACCAAGCTGACGAAGGGCTTGGGAGCGGGCGCGAATCCTGAGGTCGGCCGCAAAGCCGCGCTTGAGGATACGGAGAAAATTCTAGAAGCGCTCGACGGGTCGGACATGGTGTTTGTCACCTCGGGCCTCGGCGGCGGCACCGGCAGCGGCGCGGCGCCGGTTGTGGCGAATCTCGCCAGCGAATTGGGCGCGCTCACAGTGGCGGTGGTCACCAAGCCGTTCAATTTCGAGGGCAAGCGGCGTATGCAGCAGTCCGAGCAATCGCTCGCCGAACTGATCGGCTGCGTGGATACCGTGATCGTAATCCCCAATGAGCGCCTGCTCGAGACGGTCGAGCACGGCACCAGCTTTTTCGAGGCGTTCCGCATCGCCGACGATATTCTTCGGCAAGCGGTTCAGGGCATCAGCGATATCATCACGATTCCCGGCATCATCAATCGCGACTTTGCGGACGTGAAGACGATCATGTCCGGGCAGGGCTACGCCGTGATGGGTACCGCTGTTGCCACCGGCGGCAATCGCGCCGTGGACGCCGCGCAGCGCGCCATCAATAGCCCGCTGCTCGAGGACAATTGCATCCAGGGCGCGCAGGGCATTCTGATCAATATCACCGGCTCGGCGAGCCTCAGCTTGCAGGAGGTGCATGAAGCCTCGTCCGTGATCCAGCAGGCGGCGCATGAGAACGCCAACATTATCTTCGGCGCCGTGCAGGACGACGCGATGAAGGAGTCCGTGAAGATCACCGTGATTGCCGCGGGCTTCCGCGAGGTCGCCGGCCGGAAGGCGCAGCAGCGGCCTTCATATCTGCCGAAGACGTGGAAGGCCGGCCGCGAGCAGGAACCGCCGCCGGTGGCGCCGCAACAGACCAACATCGTGCAGCAAGTCGCGCGTAACGTCGCCGAAGTCGCGCCCGAAATTCAGGCCGACGATCTCGACGTTCCCACGTTCCTCCGCCGCCAGGCCCAAAAGGCCTAGCTGCGCCGGCCCAGCCGCCGATTCGCTCGCTCTCCGCGGCCCTGAGCCGCGGAACGTCCGGTGTGGCTCGCGCCGCCAACAATATACAAAGGCCGATTCGCCGCGCTTTGCGCCTGGGCCGCGGTGTCTCTGCGCTAGGGCGTACTGTCCTTTCGTCCCATGGAGGATTGGGCACGCGCCTGCCTCTCGCCGCTATGCCTCGGGTGCGGGCTTGCTACCCTCACGATTAGGGGGTCCAGTCCAATGCGCATTCCGCCGCTGATAAAGCAGCTCTATAAGATTTGCCGATGGGCGAGCCTGATCTTGCTGGTCTTCGCGGTCATTCTGGTGACGCGGAAGTCGTCGCCGCCGGGCGTGCCCTACGATCCGACCGCCTCCGCGCGCGTGCAGCAGAAGTTTGCCGCAGCGGAGCTGGCGAAATCCGCCGGCCGAACGGGCCAGGTCGAACTCGACCGCACGGAGCTAAATTCCTATCTGCGGGATAACCTTGCGTTGGAAGGCCAGCCGCGTTCCGCCGCACCCGCGACGGCGCCAGCATCCCAGAGCGACTCGCAGCCCGCCGTGGACGCCCCCGCAACGGCGGAACCCGGCAGCGCGGCGACCGCCACTGATCCCGCCGCCGCAGTGGCCGGGGCCAACCCGCAAACGCTCGAGCAGGTGCAATCGTCGGTGAAGGACGTGAATATTGATATGGAAGGCGACCTCGTCACCGCCTACGTGATTTTCGATTTTCACGGCAAGGATCTCTCCCTTGAACTCGCCGGGCGGCTCGGCACGCGCGATGGATACCTGAACTTCGAGCCTGTCGAAGGCAAGCTCGGTTCTCTGCCGCTGCCGAAATCCACGCTGGATGCCGCGGTGGAAAAGCTGATGGCCTCGCCGGAAAATCGCGAAAAGCTGAAGCTGCCGCCGGATATTAAAGATGTTGAGATCGCGGGCGGCCAAGCCGTGATCACCTACAACTGATCGGCGCGCATTTCGGGGGAAGTAGCGCCGCGTGGAAAATCCCGGAATCCGGTGTTTGCACGGTGCGGCGATGCCTAATGCGCGTTAGAGCAAACCCGGCGCGACATTCAGCGGCATTCGGGGTTAGAATCCGCAGCGACTCGACGCCTTAGCGGCGGCGCGGCAGCGGGCAACTTTTTCGGCTACCCAAATGCCGCGCGGCGCATCCAATCATTTCTTTGGGGCGCGCGGGAGGGCGTGCACATGTGGAACCGGCGAGATTGGGACGACTTCTTCGACATCGTAAGAAAGCGATGGGATTCGCATCGGCCGCCGCGCCCGCTGGACCTTTCGGGCCGCAAGCGCCCGGTGCCCGCCGAAGGATATAGCCTCGCGGAGCTGGACGACGCGGGCCTGAGCATCGAGCAGGCGGAGCGCCTTGGGCTTCCGGTGGATGCGGGCCGTGTGGGCTCGTACGGGCCGAACATTACTTCGTTGAGAGACTACCTGCGCGCCACGCGTTCGCGTTTCTAGATGTGCGTCAACCGTCACGCGCGTCCGCAATCGCCCGCGAATGCTTCGCCGATGAATTCCGCGCGGCGAGCCAATACGCCCCGCCGCAGATCGCTCCGCTGATTACGACCGCCTCCCAGGCCAGCCCAGCCGCGACCGTCAGCGCCGCGGGTGCGCCAAACGGCAGCAGCAGCGCTGCAAGCGCTGCTTCGCGCACGCCGATACCGCCCTGGGTGATCGGAATCGCCGCTGAAAGCTTCGCCAGCGGCCATGCGAAGAGCCAGTCGCGAAAGGCGACATGCAAGCCGCACGCCCACGCGAGCGCGATGCTGAGCCAGATGAAGCTCAATTGAACGCAAAGCCCGAGCCCCAGAGCCCCGGCTACTACGGAGGGCTGCGTCGCCATCGAGCGGCCCGTCCTGCGAAGGCGCACCAGCCGGCGCCGCATTCGATACGAAAGCCTGCGCACCGGCACGAGCGTGGCAGCCAGCGCTAGAATCGCCGCCGCTACGGCCACCGCCAAGCCTAGCCACAGGAAGGGGCGCCTGCTGCGCGAATCGAGTCGTCCTGGAACCAGCAGCGCCCCGGCAATCGCGAGCAGCGCCAGCGCCGTAAAATCGAGAATGCGATCCGCCAGGCTTCCCAGCAGAACACCCGTCTTGCTGCGCGCCGCGCGCATCGCCAGTGCCGCGCGAAAAAGATCGCCGCCGATCAGCGACGGCAGAAAAAGCGAGCCGAAGAGTCCCGCGAAATAGCAGCGCGAGGCTTGCCGATAGCTGAGCCCGGCGCCGGCCGATTTCAGCACCAGACGATATTTCGCAACTCCCACGCAATGCGCCGCCAGATATCCCGCGAGGACCAGAATCCAGAGATGGCTCGGCAACTTTTCGAGAGCGCGCAGCACTTGCCGGCCGGGCAAGAAACGGAAAAGAAGATAGAGCACCGCGATGCTGCCCGCATAGGGCAGCGCCGCGCGCACGGGTCTGGTTAGCCGCTCGAACCGGCGAAGGCGGGGCTGGTTTTTGCGCGTCACGGAGGATGCGCGCTCATTATGCCGCCTGCGCCATATAGCGGCAAGCCGAGCTGCCGCGCCTGTGTCGCAGGCTCACGTAGCGATTGCGACGCGGCGCTCATGCGCGCTACAGCGAAATGCTCATGCGCGTACACGGCACGTCCGATCCTCGAAAGCGGGCGCGCCGGCTATGCTTCGGACTAGCCAGGGTTCCGGTTTGCAGGCGCTTCGCGGCGGATTTGTGCGGCGCGCCATACGCGATCGCCTGCCGGACGAAAATCCGGGAGCCGGGCTGAAGCTGTCGTACCATGCCCCTCCAAAGCATAAAGGCCAGAAACCAGTATGGCGGCGTGCGGTGGATAGCGTTCGTGGGGATCGTGATAGCGGCCGCAATCATCACGTTCGTGATTGTGCTGGCGGTTCGCTGGCCCTTCAGCCGCGAACGCGTGCTGCGCTCCCTGGGGGAGACGCTTGGGGGCACAGCGAAGGCGGAGCGATTCCGCAGCACCTACTTTCCGCATCCGGGCTGCATTGTTGAATCGCTGGAGGTGACGCGCTCGAATGGTCAAGCAGGCGCGCCGCCGCTTGCGCTCGCAAAGCGCATGACAATCGAAGCCAGTTACGGCGATTTTCTTCTGCGGCCGGGATATATCGCCAAGATCTCGTTCGATGACTTGCAGGTTCATATTCCGGCTCGCCAATCGAGCGACTCTGGGTCGAACGGTGCGCAAACGGAGAGCCAGGATAAAAAGCAAAACGCGAATGCGGGCGGCGACCCTGCTGGAAATGCCGACGGCAGCTCAGGGAAAAGCAAAGAGCAAAAAAACAGCGGAAGCGAGATTCGCACCGGCGAGATCACGGCGAATGGCGCGACGCTTGAAATTGAACGCCGGAAAGGCAGCAAGCCGCTCGATTTCCGCTTCCACTCGCTTTCGCTGACGAGCGTCGAGAGTAGCTCCGCGATCTCGTTTCACGCCACCTTTTCCAACGCAATTCCTCGGGCCGAGGTGTGGGCCGCGGGGCAAATTGGTCCTTGGAAGCGCGGGCACCTTGGTGAAACGCCGGTGCGCGGCTCCTACAGCCTTGTGAACGCCGATTTGAGAGCGTTTCCAGGCATTAGCGGAACTCTCGCCTCCGGCGGCCGGTTCGATGGCAAGCTCGAGGGAATCGCCGCGCAGGGTAAGCTTTGCGTTCCGAATTTCAGGGTCACGCGCAATCATCAGCAGCGCCCGCTCGGCGCGCGATTCGATCTGTTGGTGGACGCGCTGCATGGCGACGTGACGCTGCGCCAGGTGAATGCTTCGCTCGCGCACACCGATCTTGTCGCGCATGGCAGCATAGCCGCAGCAGCGGGACAGTCGGGCAAAACCGTCTCACTCCATTTTAATTCGCGCAACGGGCGCATCGAGGATTTGCTGAACCTCTTCGTGCGCCGTCCCCCCGCTCCCCTCAGCGGCAAGGCCGATTTCGAAGCGCAGGTGACGATCAAACCGAAAGAGGCGCCCTTTTTGAAAAAGGTGGTTCTGCGAGGAAGCTTTTCCATTTCCGACGGCCATTTTTCCAATGCCGGAACGCAATCGAAGGTCAACGACTTGAGCGAACTGGCGAGCGGCCATAAGGACGAGGGCCAGCCCGCACCGCCCGTGGCTGCAAGCTTGCGTGGCGACGTCTTGCTGCAAGCCGGCACGGCGCATTTCGCGAATCTTGTCCTCGGGGTTCCTGGTTCCTCCGCGAGGATGCACGGCAGCTACAATCTGGCGAGCAATCGCATAGATTTCCATGGCTCCATGAAGACGCAGGCGGAGCTTTCGAAGGAAAGCCGCGGCATCAAGGCTCTGCTGCTGAAACCTCTCGATCCCTTCTTCAAGAAGAAGCACGCGGGTGCCGAGCTGCCCGTCGCAATGACCGGCACCTACGCGCAGCCACACTACTGGATCGGGCCCGCCGCCAAAGTGAGGAGCGGCCAGTGAAGCTCCGCCGTAAAGCCTCATCGAACGAATCACAAAAAACCCCGTGGACACCGCCGCGAGATTTTTGCCATACTTTCGGGTTCCGAGAAGATGCGCGGAACGAGTTGGGGAACGGCGGAGCAGCCCTCTGGGCCGCCTGAAGAATCAATCCAGGACTGAACTGATGATCAGAGCTAATTCTCGACCGGTATTTGGTGCGGTGATTCTGCTCGCTTTCGGGCTGAGCGCCGGGAGATTGTATTCGCAGACCAGCGCCCGTTCGGCCGCGCAGCGCAACGGTAGCGCGAAGACCGCGAAGCAGCAGTCCGCGAATCAGAAAAATGCGAATGCCGCCCCGGCCGGGCAGGCGTCCGTCGAGCGCGGAAAATATCTCGTGGAGAACGTGGCCATGTGCACTGAATGCCACACGCCGCGGCTTCCCAATGGCGAACTGGACCATTCCCGATGGCTGCAAGGCGCCGAGGTGTGGATTACGCCGGTGCACCCAGATCCGAATTGGGCCATGCGCGCCCCCGGTCTCGCCGGACTTCAGGGCTTCACGGACGAGCAGGCCGAGGAAGTGCTCGAGCACGGCGTCGGTCCCAACGGCCTTCCCATTCAGAGGCCGATGCACATCTATCACATGAATCATGAGGACGCGATGTCCATCATCGCGTACCTGAAGTCGCTTCCCGCGGCTTACCCGCACCAATAATCAAGGCGCATCTGCGGATCGCCTTCGCTCGCACGTCTGTATAATCGCCGCCATGGAAGAGCGGCTGAAGGCGCTGGCGATCTGGCTGCTGGGTCCGGAGACTGCGTTAGGCTCCCTGCGCCGGGCGCTGCGGGGCGCAATTGCCGAACCGTCCGAAGCCCCCGCCACGCACCTATGGCCCCGCTGGCTCTTCCTGCGCGCGCTCGGATTCATATACTTCTCCGCGTTCTATTCGCTCGCTTTTCAAATCAAGGGACTGATCGGGCCTGACGGCATCCTGCCTGCCGGCGATTATTTGCAGGCGGTCGGGGCCGCATTTCATGCGCGACGATTTTGGTTTGCGCCGACTCTGCTCTGGCTTGGATCGAGCGACCATGCGCTGATGCTGCTCGTGTGGGTGGGCCTGATCGCGTCCGTGCTGCTCTTTTTGAACGTTTGGCCGCGGGCTACGCTCGCGATCGGTTTCGTGTGCTTCCTCTCTTTTGTTGTCGCGGCGCAGGATTTTTCCGGCTATCAATCGGACGGAATGCTTCTCGAAGCGGGCTTCCTTTCGCTCTTTTTTGCGCCGCCGGGGACTTGGCCGGGGCTCGGGCGGCGGCACGCGCCCTCGCGCGCCAGCCTGTTCCTGCTGCAATGGGAATGGTTCCGCATCTACTTCCAATCGGGCGCGGGGAAACTGCTGAGCCACGATCTTTCCTGGCGCAATCTGACGGCGATGGACGATTACTACCAGAATTGCCCGCTGCCCACCTGGATCGGCTGGTACACGCAGCACCTGCCGCATTGGTTTCATGCCGGGACCGTGATCTTCACGTTTGCGGCGGAGCTCGTCCTGGTGTGGACGCTGTTTCTTCCGCGGCGGTTTCGGATCGCGTGCTTCTGTATCGTCACGCCTTTCCAGATCGGGATCATCCTTACCGGCAACTATGCATTTCTGAACTACATCGTTCTCGCGCTGGGATTCCTGCTGCTGGACGACCGAGTGGTCGAATGGCTGCTTCCCGCGCGAACCTTGCGGCCATTTCGCTCGCGTGCGGCCGGATCGCCTTCGGAATCGGAAGCGCAACGAAGCGCCGGGCGGCGATCCGCCCAGGGCACGTTCGCTCGGTGGCGGCGCGTGCTCTCGCCTGTGCGAATGATCGCCGCAGGCGTGATCCTCGGCGCACTATTTTTCGTCTCCGCCAGCCAGGTTCTCGGAATGTTTACGCCCTCGCCGCCGCCGGGGCAGACGCTGGCGGAGGACGTTGCGCCCCTTCGCATCAGCAATAGCTATGGCCTTTTCGAGCGGATGACGCACGTGCGTTATGAAATCGAGTTTCAAGGGAGCTATGACGGGCGGACATGGCGCGTGTATCCCTTTCGCTATAAGCCGCAGGACCCGGACGCCGCGCCAGGCATCTATTCGCCGTATCAGCCGCGCTTCGAATGGAATTTATGGTTTGCGTCGCTCGGCCGCTGGCAGCAGTACCACTTTGTCGTGTGGACCGAAGAACGCCTGCTCGGCAACAATCCGGACGTGATCGAGCTTTTTGCGGCGAATCCCTTCGGCTCGCAACCGCCGAAAATTGTGCGCACTGTAATTTATCAATATTGGTTCACCACCCTCGCGGAAAAGCGCGCAACCGGGGCGTGGTGGCGTCGCGAACTGCTCGGGGTCTACTGCCCGCCGCTCGGGCGCGAACCGGACGGCCGCATCGGCGTGCTCGATCTTCCCCTCGCGAATCCGCCGCTGCCCTGAGCCTGATTCCGCTTCCCGGGGACGCCCCATTGCCCCGGCGCCCGCATTCCGCAGCGCTGCGGGGGCGCAATTCGCGCACGGAATCGCTTTCACTCAGCGCATGCTTCGCGCTACAGTGTGTTCGGTCTTTGGACCGGCGGACAGTCCCCGCACGGCCCGCAGGAGAAGGTTTATGCAGTTTATGGGATTTCCCGTTGCTTATTTCGAGATTGCCGCGGCGCTCGCCGTTATCATCGGCGTAATTCTCGTGGTGATCACCATTGCTCGCGGATCGAGCCGCCGCTCGGCCGAACAACTCGTGCAGGCGCGCCAGGAAATGCAAAATTCGCTCACCGCGCAAGGGCAGACGGTTGCGGCGCAGATCAATCACCTGTTGCAATCGGTGACGCAGCAGCTCGGGCAGGTCCGGCAGGAACTGCAGAGCGGCATCGCCGATTCCGGCAAGTTCGCTACCGACGCGCAGCGCGACGTTTCGAAGCAGCTTCAGTCCGCCACCGAAGCCGTCCGCCAGATCAGCCAGCAGCTTGGCGCGGTGCAGAAGGCCGGCGACGACCTGAGCAAGACCTCGCAGACACTGCAGCAAGTGCTCGGCGGCGTGAAATCCCGCGGCAGCCTCGGCGAAATCGGCCTCGAACGCTTGCTCGAAGACGCACTGCCGCGCACCGGCTACGACGTGCAATATCGGTTTTCGACCGGCGACGTGGTGGATGCGGTCGTCTATAGCGGGGATCGCATGGTCCCGATTGATTCGAAGTTTCCCCTGGACGCCTACCGTCGCTTGGCCGATAGCGGCGAGGAGGCACGCAAGGACTTCGGGCAGGCCGTCCGCAAGCACGTGGACGCGATTGCCGCGAAGTACATTCTTCCCGGCGAACACACGCTGGACGTGGCGCTGATGTTCGTTCCCTCGGAAACGGTGTACTACGAACTGCTGATGACCGAGGACTCGAAAAATGGGCGGCTTGACGCGTATTGCCGCTGCTGCTCCGTGATTCCTGTCTCGCCCAACACGCTCTATGCGTATCTCAGCGCGATCCTGATGGGCCTGCGCGGCTTGCAGATCGAGGAGAACGCGCGCCGGCTGCTGGGCAGCCTGGCGGGACTGAAGCGGCAGCTTGAATCCTTCACCGAAGTCTACGACAAGCTTGGGACGCACCTGCGCCACGCGCAGCAGAGCTACGAGGAGGCGGATAGCCGCCTTGGCCGCGCGCGAAATTCCATCGAGCAGATGTCGCAGGGCGCGCTGCCTGAGTCATCGCCCGTCCTCGAACCCGCCGAAGCGCCGAATCCCTAACCTGCCCGCTAGAGCGCGGCGCGCGCGGCGTCAATCAGCGTGCGAAGATCCCCTTCAGCGAGGCCTCCGGAAATCCGCTGTAGGTCGCGCCGCGTATCGCGCGGGTGGCGCTCGATCTGCCGCGCGATTTTCTCGATTTCGACGCGCAGGTCCGGCGGGGCCAGCGGCTCGGCGGCGCGCAGATAGCGACTCGCTGCTTGCGGATCGGGCGCGGGCGGCAACGCCACGCGGAAGGAAAAATCGCCGGAGCGAATCGCCTGCACCGCGATCTGCGCGGAATTGCCCGGCTTTCCATCCGTGCGCACAATTTGGGAATCGCCCCGAAGGAAGCGCAGCACGTCCGGGCTGCCATTTTCCACGCGGATGCGGAGCGGCTTTGCGTAGCCGCGCACGGTGATGAATAGTTCGGACTTCTCGCCAGGCGAAAGTCGTCCCGTCGGCTGAAATTCGATGGCCACGAACGTTGCGTTTGCGGTCGCTTGCGCCCCGGCCGATGCAATCGATATCGTCGCGGGCCCCGGCGGCGTATTCCGCGCCGAAAGGCCAACGACGCATTCAGGCGAGGCTGCGAGCACGAGTGCGGGCGCTCCATTAATCGTGACGCGATTCGCATCCGCATCGCCGCTGAATCGCTCGCCGCAGATCGAGAATCGGTCGCGCAGTGAGAGCACGGGGGCAACGGAGACGTGCACCGGCGTTTTTGCCTCCGCCCCGGAGGCAACCACGGCGACAGCCGAAGCGCCCGCGCCGCGTACGATCAGCGCCCCGCTCATTTGCGGCACGCGAAAGTACGCGCGGCCGCTCGAATCCGTTTCCGCTCCCTGCGCTTGGCCGATTTGCACCTGCACGCCGGGCGCGAGCTTTCCCTTAGCATCGAGAACGGCAAGCGTGGCGGGCTCGCCGGCGACAACCGTCGGCGGCAGCACGATCGTCATCGGCCACGCGGGGAGCGGCGGGGGCGGCAATTCCTGCGCCGCGAGGGAAGCGCTCGCCGCGAGAAGCGCCACCGCCAGCGTCAGCAGAGCAAAACTGATCGCGAGGCACGACCGGGCGAACACGCGCGGCGAGTGCGCGGGTGCTAGTGCGAATTGTCGCGCGGCATCGGCGGCTTTCATCCGATAACTTTCATCCGGCCAGTTGTTCAGTATACCGAACAGAATGCCGCCGCGCCGGAAGCGGCGAGTATACTCACAGGAAGAGACGTACTACGCTACGCGCAGGCCGCGATGCTATTCATCCAGCCGAACGACGAAGGTGGCGGCCTCGCCGCGCGCGCGCAAATCGCCCGCGAGTTGCTGCGCAGCGGCTTCGGTGGCGACGCGGCCCACGCGCACGCGGAAGAAAAGGCCGGCCGGCGAATCGTACGCGGCGATCGTGACGGGGGAAAAGCGGGGTTCGAGTTGCGTCTTCAGGCGCTCGGCGTTGTCCTGCTCGCGAAAGGCGCCCACCTGTACGCCGAAGAAGCCGGTCTCCGGATTCGGGCCGGAGATGACCTCCAGGCGCACCGGCGCGGTGCCTGGACCGATCATGCCGATCGCGCGCGCGGCGGCGTACGAAAGGTCAATGATGCGGTTCGCGACGAACGGGCCGCGGTCATTGATGCGCACTTCGGTCTGCTTGCCGTTCTGTAGGTTGGTGACGCGTACGACGGCGCCAAAGGGCAACGTGCGATGCGCGGCCGTCGCGCTGTTCATGTCGTAGATTTCGCCGTCGGAGGTGCGGCGGCCGTTGAAAGGCTCGCCGTACCAGGAGGCGACACCTTCCTCGACGTATGCGCCGGCTACCGCGGGTTGCGGCGCGGACGTATGCGCGCCGGGCGTGCGCGCGGGTGGTTGCACCGTGTAGCGCCGATGGCCGCAGCCGGCAGCGAGCAGCAGCGCGCAGGGCAGGAGCGCTCGCACGGCGACGCGTCCAAACCGAGCCGCCCCGCGCGATTCGGTTCGCGGTTCGCTCGCTCGCATAATTTGGGTATTATAGGAACGCTGTCATCTTCTCGCAAGGAAACCGATTGCCACTTTCGCCGCGCCTGCGCTGGAAACTGAACCAATACCGCGAACAAATGAAGCATATTTTCGGCGGCACGCGTAAGGAAGGCGCGCGGCCGAAGCTCTGCCCGGCGTGCGGCACGCTGGTCGGATCGACTGCGACCCGATGCCATCAATGTGGCGCGAGCCTCACGTTCTCGCTCGCCGCGGCGAGTCGGTCGCTCGGGCGGCTAATGCCCGCCACCAGCCCGGCAACCTACGGAATTCTCAGCCTCTGCTGCCTGATTTACGGCGCCAGCCTGATTGCCACGATGCGCGTGAGCGGATTCGCTCCCCCCAGCGGCGGCGGCCTTTCCGCGCTCCTCGATTTTGGTGCAATTAATAATCGCGTGCTGCTGCAATTGGGCGCGTCTTTGCCGTTGCCGGTGAATCTGGCCCAACCTTGGCGGTTCGTGACCGCCATCTTCCTGCACGCGAGCCTGCTCCACATTGGATTCAATATGTGGGTGCTGATGGACATCGGGCCAATGGTCGAGGAATTTTACGGCTCGGCGCGCTATCTGTTTCTGTTTGTCATCACCGGCATCGGCGGATACGTGTTGAGCAGCTTTTTCGAGCATTTCAGCATAGGCGCTTCGGGAGCGCTGTTGGGGCTGATCGGCGCACTTTTTGCAATGACGCTCGGCCGGCATACGTCCTCCATGCAGATGCTGCGCGGCCAGATGATTCGCTGGCTCATTTATATTGTGATTTGGGGCTTGTTCTTTCCAGGCGTGGACAACATGGCGCACCTGGGCGGCGCGATCTGCGGATTCGCGCTCGGCAGAATCATGGTAGATCGGCCGCCGTCCTCGGCCGAAGAGCGGCAGCGGGCATACGTGCTGGGATGGGCCGCGGCGCTGGCTGTGGTGGCGAGCTTCGCCGTCGTGGTGTACGGAATCGCGTCGCATCAGCCGATGTGACGCACTTGCGCGAGCCGTCGGCGCGGCGCGCTATTGCCCGGCGTGCATCTGCCGCGAAACGACGATGCTGTAATGCAATCCGGAAAGAATCACGAATGCCGCCACGCAATATCCGCACACGTGCTTCAGCAGGAAGAGCGCATCGTTGGACCAAATCGCGGCCACCAGTGCCACCACCACCAGCAGCACCTCGAAGAACGTGTTCGCCTTTCCGAAAATGCTGGGCGGAAAGGGCCGATAGCCGATCGTGAGCAGAATGACGGCGCACGCTACCAGAATCAGCACGTCGCGGCCGAGCACCAGAATTGCCAGCCACCAGGGAATCTTCGCCTTCAGCGCCAGCACGAAATATGACGACGAAAGCAGCAGCTTATCGGCGATGGGATCGAGATAGGCGCCGAGCGGCGAGCGCTGATTCAATTCGCGCGCGAGCAGGCCGTCGAAGCCGTCGCTGAGGGCGGCGATAATCAGGATGGCCAGCGCCGCTTCGTAGCGCCCGTATTTAATGGCGATGATAAAGAACGGAATGAAGGCCAGCCGCAGAAACGTGAGCTGATTAGGAACAGTCAGAATGCGGCTGCTCATCAGGCGTTCGCGCGAGGTGCGTACGATGTTCATCCGTCAGGTTCAGGCAAACTGCGCGAGATAATCGGCAAGCGAGCGGCCCACTTTGCGCTCGAAGGTATCGGCGAGCGAAGGCACCGAGCCGCGTGGTTCGTCCAGGGCCACGCGCTCGACGCGCAGCATGGGAAAAAAAAGCGTGGGCAATCCCATGCGGTCGCCTTCGGGATGCAGCACCTGGCGCACAAAATCGTCGAAGGAGCTCACGTCAATGCCGCGCAGCGTGACGCCCGCGATGGACATCTCCACGAGCTCGCCCCACAGTTTCTCCTTCGGGCTGTGCAGGTTCAGAACGACGATGGAATGCGGCTGCATTGAGTTTCGGCTGCGCCTCGCCAGGGATATGGTATCGCAAATAGGCGCCGCAGCGCCCGTGCGATGCTAGATGACCATTGTGGTCAATTGAGGAGATTCGATGAGGCGCGGCTCGGTGGCTTTCTGCACGTCTGCCGCGCGAAGGCCGGGAGCGATTTCGCGGAGCATGAGGCCCTGCGGCGTCACGTCAATCACAGCCATTTCCGTGACGATCATGTCCACCACTTCCACGCCGGTCAGCGGCAGCGTGCACTTGTTCACGATTTTCGGCTGGCGGTCCTTCGATGTGTGCTCCATGGCGATAATCACGCGCTTGGCGCTGGCAACGAGGTCCATCGCGCCGCCCATTCCCTTTAGCATTTTCCCGGGAATGGCCCAATTCGCGAGCGTCCCTTTTTCGTCCACCTGCAGCGCGCCGAGTACCGTCAGGTCAATGCGCCCTCCGCGAATCATGGCGAAGGAATCGGCGCTCGAAAAAAAGCAGCAGCCTGGAATTTCAGAGATCGTTTCCTTCCCGGCGTTGATCAAATCGGCGTCCTCTTCGCCGGCGCGCGGGTAGGGGCCGACGCCTAGCATCCCATTTTCCGATTGCAGAACGACTTCCACGCCCGGCGGCAGAAAATTGGGGATCAACGTGGGCAAGCCGATGCCGAGATTCACGTAATAGCCGTCGCGCAGCTCGCGCGCCACGCGCCGTGCGATGAATTCGCGCTTATCCATTTTTCCTGTTGCCATAGGCGCTCTGATACCACTCCCAAGTGCGCTTCAGGCCCTGCTCGAAGCAGACGCGCGGTTCATAGCCGAGCAGCCGCTGCGCCAGCGAGATGTCGGCCTGCGAATGCAATATGTCGCCGGTGCGCGCGGGGCAGTAGTTCGCGCGTATCTCGCGGCCGGTAATCTTGCCGAGCAGCCGCAGCACCTCGTTCAGTGTGATGCGCAGGCCGGTGCCGCCGTTGAAGACGAGCCCGGACGCGGATTCCGCTTCGCAAGCACGAAGCGTCACGTCCACGATATTCTCGATATAGGTGAAATCGCGCGACTGCTCTCCATCGCCATAGATAACCGGCTGCTTGCCTTCGATCATCGCCAGCATGAACCGGGAAAGGACGCCGGAATATTGCGACGTGGGATCCTGGCGGGGGCCGAACACGTTGAAATAGCGGACGCTCGCATTTTCCAGCGCGTATACCCGCCCAAACACTTGCGCGTAGAGTTCGCCGACAAATTTCGCAACCCCGTACGGGGACGCAGGGCACGCCGGCATCGCCTCCGTCTTCGGCAGTTCCGGGGTTTCCCCGTACGCGGCGGACGAAGCGGCGTAGACGACGCGGCGCACCCCGGCGTCACGCGCGGCGAGCAGCACATTCAGCGTGCCGTCAATGTTCACCGTGTTCGTGTCGAGCGGATCTTCCACCGATCGCGGCACGGAGGTTCGCGCGGCCAAGTGCAGCACGTAGTCCGCGCCCTTGCACGCATCGCGCACCGCCGCGGAATCGGCAATGCTCGCCACGCGAAAATCAATCTTCTGCCGCACGCAGGAAAGGTTCGATTCCTTCCCCGCCGAAAGATCGTCCAGCACGACTACCTGATGCCCGCGCCGAACCAGTTCGTCCACAATATTCGAGCCGATAAATCCGGCGCCGCCCGTAACCAGGTAGCGCATCCGCAAATTCCTCCTCGGGGAAAAGTGTCCGCGGCGGGCGCGCGCATCGGCCATACGATAATGGGACGATGCAATGGCTCGCACCCGGCGTTTCAGGTACGCTTGAATATAGCCCGGCTGCGGCGCGCGAACAAGCGATCACCGACTTTTGACGATGAAGAAAGATGAATTTTGCGGAGAATGAGGCTCGACCGGAATCGCATCCAACGCGCCTGTCCAGGCTTTCTGTTGTTCGCGCTCGCGATTCTCGCCGGCGGCGTGGGTCCGCAACTCCTGCCCGCCGCATGGGCGCAGCGGACGCGCGGCAATGCGCGAAATCAGGCAAAGGCTGCCGCCCGACCCGCGCCTGCCTCGCGCGGCATTCCGATGCCGTTTCGCGTGGGCGAGTCGCTGAGATATCAGGTGGGTTGGTCGCGATTCAGCGACGCGGCTTCCGTGCAGCTCAGCATCCCCGAAAAGCGCTCGCTCTATGGACGGGACACCTGGCATTACCGCGCGGCGATTCACACCGTCAGCCCGGTGCGCACGCTCTTCACGATTGACGATCAATTCGATTCTTACACGGACGTTTCCACCCTCGAAACCCGCCAGTATGAAATGTATATCAGCGAGATGGGGCACAAGGAGACGCACATCCTGCACTTTATGCCCGACGGGCAGAAATCGCGGGCGCCGGGGCCGTTCTTCATCGTTCCGGCGGGGGCGCGCGACGCGCTCGGCGAACTCTACGCCCTGCGCGGCGTGGATTGGCAGCACAACGACGAATCTCGCGCCGTGGTTTCCGATGGCCGCGATATCTACGACGTGGATGCGCGACTCGAGTCGGCAAAAGAAAGCATTGCGCTTCCTGCAGGGACATTCAACGCCTGGCGCGTCGCGGTTCACGTAACGCAGGAAGGAAAGACGAGCAACACGCTGCAATTTAAGGTGTGGTTCGCGCACGATGCCGCGCGAACGCCCGTGCTGATTCAGGCCGACCTGCCATTCGGCAGCCTGCACGTCGAACTGACCTCGAAAGCGCGGTAAACCCACGGGCCGAGCGAAGCTGCGGAGAGCTAGTTTTCCGGGGCGACCCAGTCGTCTGGCGGAAAATCAATGCGCCAGAACGTAGGCGAAGGGGAGACGAACTCGACCCCCATCTGCGACTTGCCGCCCTGCGGATTTCCCGCGTAGATAATCCTGCAATCGAGCGTTTCCTGGGTCAGCTTGTGCTCGATGGTGATTCTCTGCCCGGCCGCAAGCGGCGTCGCCACGGAGAGCAGCGCGCCATGCGCGTTCACCACCAGGGTGCGCGTTTCCTCGTGAAAATCGCGCTGGTCGCGCGTCTTGCCGTGCACGATCACCGGCACGCTCAGCAGCACGCGCATGCTGCGCCGGCGGCCCACGTCGGCCGTCCATCCCCGCTCCTGCTGCGTTGTCGTAAGCGGCGCTGGCATCGTCCTAAGAGGCTAGCTCCAGCAATTGGCACCGGCAATAGAACCATCGGTCTAGCCGCTTTTTGTCAACTCCGTGTAACCCGTGCCGCCTCAGCAGTGCACGATTTTTTCCGCGGAATGCTTCACGTTGCGTGTGGCATTGCGCGTATCCACCACCAGCTGCGCGTGTTGGGCGATGCAGTCGTAGTCGTAACTGGAATGATCGGTGGCGATCAGCACGCAATCGTAGGCGGCAAGCGCCTCCGACGTGAGCGGCGCCGAGCGCATGTGAGAAAAATCGTAGTGGCGCATTTTGGGGAGCGAAGCGAAATACGGATCGTTGTAATCCATCCGCGCGCCCTTGTCCGTGAGCAATTCCAGCAGCTTCAGCGACGGCGATTCGCGCAGATCGTCCACATCCTTCTTATAGGCGATCCCGAGCAGCAAGATGCGCGATCCCTTGATGCTTTTTTCGCGCTCATTCAGGGCGCTCGCCACGGCGCTGACGACGTGGTACGGCATATCCGTATTCACCTCGCCCGCCAGCTCGATGAAGCGCGTGGCGAAATCGTATTCGCGCGCCTTCCACGAGAGATAGTACGGGTCCACGGGAATGCAGTGCCCGCCCAGCCCCGGCCCCGGATAGAAGGGCATGAACCCAAAAGGCTTCGTCGCGGCGCTATCAATCACTTCCCAGATGTCCAGGCCCATGCGCAGGCTCAGCAGCTTCAATTCGTTCACGAGCGCGATATTCACGCAGCGAAAGATATTTTCGAGCAGCTTCACCATTTCGGCTGCGCGCGTCGAGCTGACCGGAATCACCTTGGCCACGATCTGCGCGTAAAGCGCAGCCGCCGCCTTCGCGCTCGCCGGATTGATGCCGCCCACCACCTTGGGGATTTGCGCCAGGCCGAAATTCTTGTTTCCGGGATCTTCGCGTTCCGGAGAGAACGCCAGATAGAAATCCGTGGAGACGCTGGGTGCCGAACCGTTCTTGCCCACCGCGATGGGGCAGCGGAGCCCGCCCTTTTCCAAAATAGGCAGAACCATTTCCTCGGTCGTGCCGGGATAGGTGGTGCTTTCGAGGATCACAAGCTGATTCCTTTGCAAGTTGGGCGCAATCGAGAGCGCGGTGTTCTCCACGTAACTCAAATCCGGTTCGCGGCGCTCGTCGAGCGGCGTGGGAACGCAGATCAGCACCGCATCCATATCGCGCAGCCGCTTGAAATCCGAGGTGGCGTCCAGGTGCTTGGCCTGCACGTGCGCGCGGATTGCATCGGAGGGAATGTGATGGATGTAGGACTCGCCGGCATTCAACTTTTCCACCTTCGATTGATCCAAATCGAATCCCGTGACGCGCTGGCCCACGTCCGCGAACCGCAGCGCGAGCGGCAATCCCACGTACCCGCAGCCGATAATCCCGATTTTCACGTTTTTGCCGCTGAAGTACTCAGGCGTACGCTCGGTAGTCATTCGTTATGCTCTCCTCGTTCAGGGCTGCCGGCCGCGAAACGAAGCCGGCTCGGAAGGTACTACAAAGGAAAAAATATAGCAGGAATATCGTCGCGTTCGGGTCGGGGCAAGCCTGTAAATTTGTGTAGGGCGATTGGGGTACTCTGGAACCTCAAGCGCTGTATGCCCGTGAGGCCGATGCGGGCAGAAAGGGCTAAAAGTAGCGAATTTCCTCTTCCAGCCGGATGCCGAAGCGCCTCTGAACCTTGCTTTTCAGCGCACGCGCCATCGCGCGCACGTCCTGCGCCGTAGCGCCGCCGCGATTGATGAAAAGATTGCCGTGAAAGGACGCGATCGCGATGCCGCCATGTTTCATCCCCCGCGCCCCGGCTTCCTCCAGCAAGTATCCGGCAGGAATTTTGCCCTCGATGATCTTCGCGCGATCCACGCGCCCCAGCGCCGCCTTTGACACTTCGCGCACCAGCACGTTCTTGAAAAAGCTGCCGGGGCAGCGCAGGCCCGGCCTGTATTTCTTCAGGCGCAGGCGAATAATATCCCGCGAGATGCCGCGCAGCTTCTTCGCATCGCCGCGCCGGAAGCGCAGGCACACGCGCAGCAGCAGCAGCGGCTTTTGCTTGAAGACGCTCTCGCGGTAGCGAAAGCGGCATCCCTCGCGCGTGAGCCAGCGAATCTTCCGGCCGTCCCACACCTCGATTCGCTCGACGACCTCCGAAATCGAATGGCCATACGCGCCCGCATTGCCCACCACGGCGCCGCCAATCGTTCCCGGAATGCCGCTGAGCGTCTCGATGCCGGCAAGCCCGGCGCGAATTGCGCGTTCGATCACGGCGGCCAGCGCAACGCCTGGATCGGCTTCGCACTGCGTGCCTCGCAGCGCGATGCGCCCTCCCACGATGCGAATCAGCAGGCCGCGAAGCAGCGTATCGGGGAACACGACGTTGCTGCCGCCCGCCAGAATGCGCGCGCGCAGGCCGGATTTTCGCGCCCATTCCATCATCGCCACCAGTTCGTTGCCGGTGCGCACCTCGCAGTAGTATTCCACGCGCCCGCCGATGCGAAACGTGCTGAGCGGCGCGAGCGCCACGTTCTTTCGCAGGTGAACCGGCGGCGCGATCGGAAACTTCGTCACGGGAGTTTGCCCTGGCGCTGCTGCGTTCCGCGCGGTGCGGCTGCGCCGCGGAACGGAATGGCCCGGCATGATGCGAATGGGAAGCGCGGCGGCCGAATCAGGGGTGCCGCTCGCGATGGCGATGAATGAATTCCTTCAGGTACTCGCCTGCTTCGGTGATGTGCGCCCACAGGGCCGTTGCGGCCACCTCAGGATCCCGCGTGCGGCAGGCGTCCAGCAGGCCCCGATGCGATTGTCCCGCGCGGTGCAGATCGCGCGTCACCAGCAAATGAAGCCGCGTGTAGCGGTCGCAATTGTTGTTGAGCGTCTTTAGAAACGACATCAGAACAGGCCGTTTCGCCGGGGCATACAGGATCGAATGGAAGCTCCAGTTCCACGCGCCCCACGACCGAATCTCGGAATCCTTCATCAGCGACTTTTCGAAATGCTCGAGGATGTCTTCGGCGCGCCGAAAATCCTCTTCTTTCAGGTTCGGAATCGCCTGGCGAAGCGCATAGCATTCCAGCACCGCGCGCGTCTCAAACAACTGCACGATTTCTTCCGGCGAAAGCGCGGAGACTACCGCGCCGCGGTTCGCTACGATCTTGATTAATCCCTCGGCCGCAAGGTGGCTCAGCGCTTCGCGGACGGGAATGCGGCTGATTTGGAACTCCGTGGCGATGGCGTCCTGCCGGAGCTGTTCGCCCTCGCGCAATTCGCCGCTGATAATTTTCTCGCGAAGGCGCTCCACCACCACCGAGGAGAGGGACTGCCGCGGAATCGGCGCCGATTTTTTCCCCGGGGCGATGCCGATTCCCGAATGCGCCGATTCTGGCGAGTATTTCCGTTGGGCTTTTGGCATAAGAGGCGGTCCAGATCACCTATGCTTCGCTGGGGGACGGGACGCTGGCGCAGCGCGGCACAGCTTGGCCCGGCTGGCATTCGCTCTGCCCCTCGAAAATCTGCGAGCCGATCAGGAACCCATAATAATCCTTCATAATGCCTGCCTTGTCAATTCTCCATCTACCATGCGCCAGATTCCCATCGGATTCCCGTTCTTCAGTTCCGGTGGCAGGGCGCTATCGGGAATATCCTGATAGCACACCGGCCGCACAAACCGGTAGATCGCCTCGGTTCCCACCGACGTGGTACGGCTATCGGTGCTCGCCGGGTACGGCCCGCCGTGAATCATGGCGTGGCACACCTCAACCCCCGTCGGAAAGCCGTTGAAGATAATCCGGCCGACCTTCGTCTCCAGGATCGCGATCAGCTCCGCGAATTCCCGCAGGTCCTCTTCGGTGCCGTGGATCGTGGCCGTCAGGTGGCCGTCCAATTTGCGCGCGGCTTCCAGAATCTGCTGCTTGTTCGAATAGCGGATCAGCATCGTCGAAGGCCCGAAGTGCTCCTCGGAAAGCTCAGGGCTGGCCATGAACGAGGAAATCTCGGTTTGATAGAGTGCCGCGCTCGCCGCGTATGGCGTGCCGGAAGCGGGCGCGCCTTCCGCCACCAGTTGCAGGTCCTTGCGGCCCTTGCGATTCTTTGCCTCGCGGTCGTAATCGCCGCTGATTCCCTTGGTCAGCAGGGCAAATTGCGGCGCCTCGGTGACCTTGGTTTTCAGCTCGCTGACCAATCCTTCCGAGGGCTGCCCCTGCGAAAGGAAGATCAGTCCCGGTTTGGTGCAAAATTGCCCCGCGCCCAGCGTGAATGAGCCGTACAGGTCGTTGGCGATCTTCGAGCTGCGAGCCGCAATAGCCCCCGGCAGCAAAAACACCGGATTCGTGCTGCCCAGTTCGCCGTAGAACGGAATCGGCTCCGGCCGCGCCGCAGCCAGATTCATCAATGCTCGACCCGCGCCCGTGGAACCCGTAAATCCCCCCGCCTTGATGCTCGGATGCTGCACGAGCGCCGTGCCGACCGTCGTCCCCGCGCCAAAAAGCAGTGAGAAGACGCCTTCCGGCAGCCCGCAGGACTTCACCGCCTTGCGCACCGCCTCGCCCGTGATTTCGCTCGCCCCGGGATGAGCCGAATGCGCCTTCACGATCACGGGATTGCCGGCGGCAAATGCCGAGGCCGTGTCCCCGCCGGCCACCGAAAATGCCAGCGGGAAATTGCTGGCCGAAAAAACCACCACCGGTCCCAGCGGCCGCAGCATGCTGCGAATGTCCGGCCTGGGCGCCGGCTTTCGACTGGGATCGGCGCGATCAATGCGCGGCATGGGCCACGAGCCTTCGCCGACCACCTTCGCGAATAGCCGCAGTTGATTCACGGTGCGCGCGGTTTCGCCCTGCAGCCGCGGCTTGGGCAGCGCCGTCTCGAGGTGCGTGCGTTCCACCAGCGGCTCGGTGACGGCTTCGATGTTTGCGGCCACCGCGTTCAGAAACTCCGCCTTTTTCGCGCCGCTCGCCTGCTTGTAGGTTGTGAATGCCTCGCTGGCCAGCCGTGCGGCTTGTTCGATCTCCTCGGGCGTGGCCTCGTGATATTCGGGCCCGAGCGCCTCGCCCGTGGCCGGATTGAAGCCGCGGAACATCTTGCTGCCCTGGCCGCTATCGTGAAATCCGATCAGCGATTTTCCGGAAAGTTCATTCGTCGTCGTAGTCGTCATCTTCTTTACCTCGCGGTTTGTCTCAGATCGGAGCTGGCGCTTTTCGGCCGGTTGTGCAGGGCTTCGCGGATCAGCTTCCGCGTCGCTTCGGCTTCTTCCTTGGTGATTTCCAGTCGCGGCGCGCGCACGCGTGCGCTGCCCACGCCCAGTTCCTCTTGAACGAATTTAATCAGTTGCACGAATTTCGGCACGGTATCCAGCCGCAGCAGCGGCAGGAACCAGCGGTAAAGCTCGGCGGCCTGCTCTCGCTTTCCTTCGAGCCCGTAATTGAACAGGTCCACGGACTCGCGGGGCAGGGCATTCGCCAGGCCGGCAACCCATCCCGCCGCGCCCACGCCGATGCCTTCCAGAATGGCGTCGTCCACGCCCACCATGATCTGCAGGCGATTGCTCAGCAGCGCGCGAATACCGCTCACGCGCCGCGCGTCCGTGCTCGATTCCTTCACCGCCTCCAGGTTGCGGTGCTCGCCCGCCAGTTCCTCGATTTGCTGCGGCAGAAAATCCGTGCCGTAGGAAATCGGATTGTTGTAGAGCATGCAGGGAAGCGGCGTAGCGCGCAGGATCGCGGTCACGTGAGACTTCATCTCGTGCCAGTCGCCCTGATACACGTATGGCGGCAGCACCATCAGTCCCTGGCAGCCCGCGCCTTCGGCCGCTTTCGCAATCGCCACTGCTTCCGAAGTGGTCAGCGACGAGACCGACGCGATCACCGGCACCTTGCCCTTCATCGCCTTTACGAACGTGCCCACCACGGCGATCTTTTCGTCGAAATTCAGCGTGGCTCCCTCGCCCAGCGATCCGAGCGCGACGATGCCCGTGCAGCCGTTTTCCACCAGCCACTCCGCGTGGCCGGCCATGAATCCGTGGTCGAGATGCCCCTTCTCGTTGAAATAGCTGGTCACCGCCGGCATTACGCCATTCCACTTCATTTGGATCCTCCGTCCGCTTATAGATGCTTTGCGCGCCGCCTTGGGTTCGGCGTGCCGCGATTTGTCAGCTCAAAGTTCCTTCGTGCGTAGCTCTAGCCATTCATTCTGCCTCAGGTGGTTCGCAACCCGCTACTGTCGGCTCTCGCCCGCGCCTACGGCCATCTCGGCCAGGCTCGAGCACTTCACGGCAAACACCGGCGGTCTCGCCGAATCCACGCGCCAGCCGAACAAAAACTCCGTCGCCGGCCCGCACACGCGGCCCTGGCACGGACCCATCCCGCAGCGCGTCTGCAATTTCGCCGCGCGCCACGAATCGAAATTCTTCATCCGCTCGAATGGCACGTCTTCGCATCGGCACACGAGCGTATCCGCGCGCGCCAGTCGCTTCAGCTCCGATCGCAGCCGGAACGCCTCCGCCATCAGCGGCACCACTTTTCGATAGCTCGCCCGCCGCGGCCCGAGCTTTCGCGCCGCGTCTTCGTTTCCCGCGGCGGCATGCCCCGCGATGCGGCCCTCCGCCAGCGACAAATCCAGGCCCCCGATTCCCGTCGGCTCGCCCGCGCAGTAGACGTTTGCCACCGAAGTTCTCTGCATCTCGTCCACCTGCACGAAATCCCCTTCGACCCGGCAGCCGATCAGCCGCGGTAACTCCAAGTTTGGAACCAGATGAAACCCGCACGCAAGATAATCGCACTCGATCTCTCGAATTTCGCCGCCATCGGAGATCCGCACCGATTCCAGCCGGTCGCTTCCCGTTGCGGAAACGGGCCAGCAGTTCGTCCGATAGGGAATTCCGCGGATTTGAACCTTCAGTTGCAGCGCCTCGCGAATTTTTCCCGGCAGCAGCGTCATGCGCAGTCCGAAGCCCATGAACTTCGTCCATGTGGTCTGCTCGCAGATGCACAGCACCTTGGCCCCGTGCTCCTTCATATACGCGCCCACGGCAAGCAGCAGCGGCCCGGTGCCGGCCACGATCACCCGTTTACCCTCGATCGGCAGCCCCGATTTGACCAGCGCCTGCAATCCGCCCGCACCCATCACGTTCGGCAGCGTCCATCCAGGGAAGGGAAGAAATCTCTCGCGGGCGCCTGTGGCGAGCACCAGGCTGCGGTAGTTCACGCGCAGCACCGCCTCGTCCGATTCCGCCTCCACGAATCCATCGCCCGCGGAAAATACGCGCGCGCCATAAATCTTCGTCACCGCGGATCGTTCCAGCCGTTCGAACCAACTCCCCGCATCGGCGCGGTGCACCGCGCCCGGCCCGCCACGCCAGATTTGCCCGCCAGGCCGCGGATTATCGTCGAGCAGCGCCACGCGCGCACCCGATTCCGCCGCCGCAATGGCGGCCGCAATCCCAGCCGGCCCGCCGCCGATCACAACCACGCCAAACGCGAATTGCCGCGTGTCACTCATGAGCCGAAATTTCCATATCGGGCTGGCATAGCGTCTGGCAGCTGCGCCGCTGCGCCTCGCCATTAATGGTCACGCGGCACTCGAAGCACGTGCCCATCCCGCAGAGGGGCGCCCGCGCCTCGCCCGTAACAGAGGTTCTGCACGTCCGCCCGGCGAGCAGCACCGCCACCGCCACCGAAGCCCCCGCCGGCACGCTCACCGGCCGCCCATTCACGCGAACCGTCACCTCGCGGGCCGCCGAATCACGCATTGTGGTGCTCCACGGCCATCTCCCGCGTCGGTAGGTACGGTTCCATCGGTATCGCCGGGCGCTGCCCCAGGATCTGCGCCGTCACCAGCCGCGCCGTTCCCAGCGAGGTCGTGATGCCCAGCCCTTCGTGCCCCGCGGCGATGTAGATGCTCGGATCGCTTGCCGCCGGCCCGATCAGCGGCAGCTTGTCCGGCGTCGCCGGACGAAAGCCCGCCCACACGCGCGTTCCCGATATGCCCTTCAATCCGGGGACATATTCGAAGGCCCGCCGCAACATGCGCGAAAGAATGTTCGCGTCCACCGCGCGATTTTCATCCCCGTACTGGCGCGACGAGCCGATCAGCAGCTGCCCCGTCTTTCTCGGTTGCACATTAAACGCCACCGAATCGCTGCTCAGCGAATGCGCGCTTTTCAGGTATCCCAATTCCACCAGTTGATGTCGCACGGTTCCCGGATAGCGATCCGTGATCACCAGGTGCCCCTTGCGCGGGCGAATGTTGAGCCCGGGCGTGAGCCGCGGCGCGAGCTGCCCGGTCGCGTTAATCACAATATTTGCCTTCAGCGCCGAGCCGTCCGCCAGCCGGACGGCGCCCTTTCCCACGTTCGTTACTTTCTTCCCCAGCAGCACCTTCGCGCCCAATTCCTGCGCCCGATGCAGCAGGAAAGCGGCAGCGCACGGCGGGTAGAGCACGCCATCGCCTTG
Organism: Candidatus Acidiferrales bacterium; assembly: GCA_035553255.1. Lineage (GTDB taxonomy): Bacteria > Acidobacteriota > Terriglobia > Acidiferrales > UBA7541 > Palsa-295. Next base: position 82,923 of record DATNDJ010000025.1, read on the forward strand.
CACCAGCAGCCCGCCCGCAAGCCCCGGCCGCAGGTGCGGTTCGGCCTCGCGCAGCGACGCAGGGCTCAATATCTCCGCCCGCACGCCCCGCTCCTGATAGTAATCGGCCTTGCGGCGCACCTCCGCCATCTCCTCGTCATCCGCGGCCACCCAAATCGTGCCGCAGTTCTCGAATTCCACATTTAGGGGAAGCTCGCCGCGAAGTTCGTCCCACAAAATCTGCGAATAGCGCGTCAACGCGAACTGCGCCTCGGAATCGTCCATCACCACGATGTGGCCCATCGCCGCCGCCGTGGTCCCCGCGCCGGGCGCGCCTTCCTCGATCACGGTGGTCCGCAGGCCCTCGCGCGTCAAATCGAGCGCGCAGGCTGCGCCCACGATGCCCGCGCCCACAACGATGATTTCCGGGGAAACGCTCATGCAAACGTGCCGTGACGAAAGGGATCCCTCGGGTCCAGAATCAAATCGGCTTCCGATGTGATATACGCCGAACCCTTCACCATCGGAAACACCTTGCCGTCTTCCACTTTCACCGTGCCTTCGAAGACGCTTCCGACGATGCTCTCCTGCTTCCACACGTCGCCGGGCCGCAGCTTTCCATCCGCGTGCAGGCACGCGAGCTTCGCGCTGGTGCCCGTGCCGCAGGGTGAACGGTCGTAGGCCTTGCCGGGGCACAGAACGAAATTTTTGCTGTTCACGCCCGGTATATCCGACCGGCCATACAGCTCGATGTGATCCACCTCTTCGCCCGCGCTTCCGGTGATGCCGTTGGGCCGCAGGGCCTGGCGGATGGCCCAGGCGAAGCTCGTCAGCTCGTCAATATTTTCCGGTGCGATCTTCTGCGTATGGTCGCGCACTAAAAAGAACCAGTTGCCGCTCCAGGCCACGTCGCCGTGCACCACGCCATATCCCGGCACGTCCACCGCGGCGTTCACCGCCGTCCGCCAGCTCGGCACGTTGATCACGGTTACTTCGCCGCTCTCGTGCAGTTGCGCCGTCACGGGCCCCACCGGCGTTTCGATCCGGTGGACGCCCACGCCGATCCGCTTCAGGTACGCGAGCGTCACCACCAGCCCGATCGTCCCGTGGATGCACATGCCCAGGTAGCCCACATTATTGAAGAAAATCACGCCGGTTGCCGACGCCCGGTCCTCCGGCTGGCACAGCATCGCCCCCACCACAATGTCCGACCCGCGCGGCTCGTTCACCACCGCCCGCCGGATGTCATCATAATCTTTGCGAAATTCCTCGAGCTGGTCCGCCAGCGATTTCGCCGCCAGCTTCGGCCCGCCGCTCACGATGATTCGCGTCGGCTCGCCGCCCGTATGCGAGTCAACCACGTGGATGCGCTCGGCTTGGGTCGGCATTTTCAGCGCTCCCTCCCCCGTCGCCCAGCGGGTTTTCGCGCCCCCTGCGCCGCCATGAACTGTGGTGCCTGATGCACCCATGAGGCTTGTGTCTGTTCCCCTATCCATAACCCTGTCCATCGTTCCTCCGCTGTTGCCCGCCGGGCCGTTACAGCAGCGTATGCCGCGCCTGCCCGCGAACACTCCCAAGCCGCCCAATCTCGCCGTACCCTGCGGGCCGCGCGGATTGGATACATTATACGATATTGCGCCCCCGCCCGCTTTGCCCTCCGCTCCCCCTCACCTTCCCCGAGAAAACGTTTACTCCACAACGGACGCTCCGCTCTCTTTCCAGAACACGGCATTATCTACCAAACTCCCATCGCCGCGCGCGGAAAATTTTCAAAATTCGTCATCCTCCTCCACTGCGTACTGGGACTGGAAAGCCGCCGCATAAAGGGGGATACTCTTACCCCCGATTCTTAGGGACGCGTTCTTTGCAGAAACTTGGAACCGGCACGACCCGGCGCACCTCTAACTCAGGTACTCGCCGAATCATCCCGAAGGGGGAGGACCCATGGCCTTGGAGAAATTGAAAAGGAAGACTTCGCGCAGGGAGATGTTGAAGGCGACTGCCGCCGTTGCCGCAGCCGCGGGCGCCGCTTCCGTTATGCCCGGCGCCGCATTCGGCGCGATTGCATCTGCGCCGCGCGCGATGGGGCTCGCCCCATATCAGTCCAATCAGTCCGATCAGTCTGCCGCGAACGAAAAGGTGCCGCTCAAGCTTCAGCCCTTTCCGCTTAGCCAGGTGCGCCTGCGCAGCGGCCCCTTCATGGACGCGATGAACGCGAACCTGAAGTACATGAATCTCCTGCCGGCCGACCGCCTGCTGCACATGTTCCGCGTCACCGCTGGATTGCCCTCCACCGCCGAGCCCCTTGGCGGCTGGGAATCGCCCACCACCGAACTCCGCGGCCATCTAACCGGCGGCCACTTTCTCTCGGCCAGCGCGATGATGTACGCCAGCACCGGCGACGATAGCGTGAAGTCCAAGGGCGACCTCATGGTCGCCGAACTCGCGAAGTGCCAGCAGAAACTCGGCGGCCAGTATCTCAGCGCCTTTCCAACCGAACTCTTCGACCGCCTCCGCGCCCATAAGCCTGTCTGGGCGCCCTTTTACACCTATCACAAAATCATGGCTGGCCATGTGGACATGTACCAGCTCACCGGCAATCAACAGGCCCTGCAAACCGCCGAAAATATGGCGCATTGGACCACGGATTGGGTGAAGCCCATAAGCGACGAAGAAATGGCTCGCGTGCAGCGCACTGAATTCGGCGGCATGGCCGAGGTGCTCTACAATCTCTATGGCATCACTGGCAAGCAGGAATATCTCGATACCGGCCATCGCTTTGACGATAAGCGGATGTTCGATCCCCTCGCTGCCAATCAGGACGACCTGAACCGCAATCACGCCAACACCAACATCCCCAAAATGATCGGCTGCGCCCGCGCCTATGAACTCACCGCCCAGCCGCGCTATCGCGACATCGCCGATAATTTCTGGCGCTTCGTCACCACGCAGCACGCCTACTGCACCGGCGGCACCAGCGACGGCGAATATTGGCACGAGCCCGGCCAGATTTCGAAGGAACTGGGCCCTTCCGCCGAAGAATGCTGCTGCAGTTACAATATGATGAAGCTCACGCGCCATCTTTACGGCTGGACGGGCGATCCCTCGAAGCTCGATTACTACGAGCGCCTGCTTTACAACACCCGCCTCGGCGCCATTGATCCCAATGGCATGACGATGTATTTCATCTCCATGGACCCGGGCCTCTACCGCACCTTCGGCACGCCGTGGAATTCGTTCCTCTGCTGCGATGGCACCGGCCTCGAGGACTTCGCAAAGCTCGGCGACACCATCTACTTCCACGACGCCAAAGACCTCTACGTCAATCTCTTCATCGCCTCCGAGCTCGACTGGAAAGAAAAGGGCCTGCGCGTCACGCAAGATACGAATTTCCCGCAGCAGGATTCCACCACGCTCACGATTTTAGCCGCTCACCCGGTCAAGATGGACGTGAACGTTCGCATCCCCTATTGGGCCGCGAAGGGCGCCACCATCAAGGTCAACGGCAAGCACGAAAAGGTCCACGCGCAGCCCAGCACGTATGCCAAGCTTCATCGCACCTGGCACAATGGCGACAAAATCGAAATCTCGATTCCGATGTCGCTGCACACCGCGCCCACGCCGGACGATCCCAGCGTGCTCGCGATGATGTACGGCCCCATGGTTCTCGCCGGCGTCACCGGCGATACCAGCGACGTGCCCGAGCGCGGCATTTACGGCCCGCAGCAGCCCCGTCCGCCGCGTCCGGCCAATATGCCGCCGCCAACGCCCGGCCAGCGCCGCCGTCCAGTGCCCAATAATCAGCCGCCCGCGATCAAGGCCAGCCCCACCGACGTCAACTGGGTCGAGTTGGTTCCCGGCGATTCGCTCGCCTTTAAGACGGTCGGCCAGGGCAGCACCACGCCCCTGATTCCGTTCTATAAGATTTTCCACGAGCGCTATACCACGTATTGGAAGGTTGCGAGCTCGTAGCCCGCAGGCGTTCGCCGATTTTAGGTAGCGGGTCAGTTTGAATTTTATGGGTCGTGACACAAGAAGGTAAAAATTCAAACTGACCCACTACCGATTTTACGTACCGCAGTCCGCATCTGCCCGCAATAAAGGCAGGCGCGAAATTCCTTTTGGGAGGGAAGCCATCATGGGATTGCATCGTCTGATGAGTCTCGAGAAGAAGACTACGCGCAGGGAGATGCTGAAGACCACCGCCGCCGTTGCCGCGGCCGCTGGCGCCGCCTCGGCGCTGCCGGGCAGGGCATTCGGCGCGCTGGTTTCCGGCCGGGGCCCGATGTCCGCCCCGTTCGCTGATCCCTCGCCCGTGAAGGAAAAGGTACCGCTGAAGCTTCAGCCGTTCCCGCTCGCTCAGGTGCGCCTGCGCAGCGGCCCGTTCATGGACACGATGAACGCCAACCTGAAATACATGACCCTGCTTCCGCCCGATCGCCTGCTCCACACCTTCCGCATCAATGCCAACCTGCCCACCACCGCCGAGCCCCTGGGCGGATGGGAGCAGCCCAACGATCCGAATAAGACGCTTCAGCAGAATCGCATCAGCGAGCTGCGCGGCCATTTTACCGGCGGCCACTTTCTCTCGGCCAGCGCGATGATGTACGCCAGCACCGGCGACGATAGCGTCAAGTCCAAGGCCGACCTCATGGTCGCCGAACTCGCCAAATGCCAGCAGGCCCTGGGCGGCGAATACCTCAGTGCCTTCCCCACATCTTTCTTCGATCGCCTGCTCGCCAATGGCCGCGTCTGGGCGCCCTTTTACACCTACCACAAGATCATGGCCGGCCACATTGACATGTATCAGCTCACCGGCAATGAGCAGGCCCTCGCCAACGTCGAAGGCATGGCCCGCTGGGTCGGAAAATGGGTCAAGCCGCTCGACGACGAAACAATGACTCGCGTCAAGCGCGACGAATTCGGCGGCATGGCTGAGGCGCTCTACAACCTCTACGGCATCACCGGCAAGGAGGAGTATCTCGAGACGGGCCATCGCTTCGACGACAAGGTCGTCTTCGATCCCCTCGCCGCTGGCCAGGACAAGCTCAACGGCCTGCACGCCAATACCAACATCCCCAAAATTATCGGCTGCGCACGCGCCTATGAACTCACCGGCGAGCCGCGCTACCGCGATATCGCGAATAATTTCTGGAATATCGTCACTTCGCAGCACATCTATTGCACCGGCGGCACCAGCGACGGCGAGCATTGGCACGAGCCCGGCCAGATTTCGAAGGAACTGGGCCCCTCCGCCGAAGAATGCTGCTGCAGCTACAACATGATGAAGCTCACCCGCCATCTCTATGGCTGGACGGGCGATCCATCGAAGCTCGATTACTACGAGCGCCTGCTGTTTAATGTCCGCCTCGGCACCGTGGACCCCGACGGCATGACGATGTACTTCGTCTCCATGGAACCGAACCTCTACCGCACCTTCAGCACGCCTTATAACTCCTTCTGGTGCTGCGACGGTACGGGCATCGAGGATTTCTCGAAGCTCGCGGACACGATCTACTTCCACGACGCGAAGGATCTCTACGTCAATCTCTTCATCGCCTCCGATTTGGATTGGAAGGAGAAGGGATTGCGCGTCACCCAGGAGACAAGCTTCCCGCAGCAGGATTCCACTACGCTCACCTTCACCGCCGAGCATCCCGTGAAGATGGACGTGAACATCCGCATTCCGTATTGGGCTGCGAAGGGCGCCACGATCAAGGTCAACGGCAAGCACGAAAAGGTCCACGCGCAGCCCAGCACCTACGCCAAGCTCCGCCGCACCTGGAAGACGGGCGACAAGGTCGAGATTTCCATTCCCATGTCCTTGCACACAGCACCCACGCCGGACGATCCCACGGTCCTCGCCGTAATGTACGGCCCGATGGTTCTCGCGGGCATCACCGGCAGCACCAGCGACCTGCCCGAGCGCGCCATCTACGGCCCCAACGCCCCGCGTCCGCCGCGCCCGGCCAATATGCCGCCGCCGCAGCCCGGCCAGCGTCGCGGGCGTTTCCCGCAGCCGCCTCCGCCGACCATCAAGGGCAATGCAGCAGACGTCAACTGGGTCGAACTCGTCCCCGGCGATTCCCTTGCCTTTAAGACGGTCGGCCAGCCCGATTCCAGCCAGCTCGTGCCCTTCTACAAAATCTTCCACGAGCGCTACACCACCTACTGGAAGGTGACCTCCGCCTAGCACCTGCTGACGGCCAAACCTCCGAACGCCCCGTTCGCGCCATATCCGAGCGGGGCGTTTTCTTTTCGATCCTGCCTTTCGGGGAACAGGCGCGCACCGTAGATTAGACGGATTCTCATCCTTTATTTTCAGCCACTTAGCTCGATTTCTAATCCCCGTACCGTAGATTAGAAACGGAGCTAGAAACACGCTTTGGGTTCCTCCTGAATGGAATGATCCGCGGTTGCCGGGACGAGTACGGACTCTGGCGCGAGCGACGGCGAGAGCGGGGTGACCACGATATTTTGGGCCCGCCTGGCGCGTGGGCGACATCTGTTCGGTTCCTTTCCTACTTCAAAAACGATTCACGGTAGCACGAATGCGAAAGAGGGGAAGGACAGAAAAGGCCGGGAGAGGGTACAGCTGTACTTTTGGCGGTGCGGGGCTGCCGGGCCAAGCAGGACAGGGCTGCACCCCTACGGCTGCAGCCCGCGGGGGATGAGATGCTGGCGGTCAAAAGGTTTTGCGGAGGCGGACGTCAATGGCGTAGCCGCCGTTCTGGTCGCGGAGGATGGAGATGGAGATGAGCGGGGTGGCGCGGTATTGCACCTGGACGGCGGTGTTCTGCGTGGAGGTTACGTCCGTGCTGAAGGTGAGCAGCAGGCTGCCGGTGACGCGCTCCTGAAGGGCGACCTGGGCGCCCGGATTCGATTGATTGCTGCCCGCCAGGGGATTGATGGTCAATTGCGAGATGCCGGTGAGATTTTCGAGCTTGCCGCTCACCTTGCTGGCGATGCCTTGCGCGAGGACGGATTCGGCGCCGAGTGTTGCGGGGGTGCTGCCGGCGGTGGCGGCCTCCTCGGCGGTCTTGCCGAAGGCGAGGAGGTTAATGATGTCCGAGGCGGAAAGGGCCGGTTCGGAGGTGTAGTTGGTGCGGAGGCGGTTAACGGGGCCGACGAAATTCAGCGTGATTTTGTACTGGGCGACGGTTGTCTGCACGTAGACGTTGAGCACCGGCTCGCTGCGGACCGGATTCGAGAACTCGATGGCGCCGCTCTGGACGTCGTAGCGCTTGCCCATGAAGAAGACTTCGCCGCTCGAGAGGGTGACGCGCCCGAGGATCACGGGATTGGCAAGGGTGCCGGTGACGTTGAGATTAGCCGCGCCGGCCATGCTGAGTTTGCTGCTCGCCAGGCGCAACTGGCTGCCGGATTGAATCGCGATTTTCAATTGCACGTGCTGTTGGAACGGCGAAGGCGCGATTCCGCCCGGCGAGCCGGCGAATTGCCCCACAAGCGACGAGAGATCGAATTGCCGGGTGAACGAGAGGCGGTCAATCACCACGCGGCCCCCGAGGTCGGACGCCTGGCGCGTGCCATTCCACTGCAAATTCGCGTTCAGCACGGAGCGAATGCCCGCCGGGTAACGCACACGCACGGATTGCGCCTCGAGCGAAAGATTGAATTGCGGATTTTGCCGCAAGGCGACGGCGCCCTGGACGTTGAGAGTGCCGCCACCGGCGGTGGCCGTCAATTTCTGGATCTCGGCGCGGCCATTAGCGATGCGTATATCGCCATTCGCTTTCTCGATGCCGATGGGCACCGACGCGCTGACCAGCGCCGCGTCCACCAGGCGAATATCGCCGCGCATCGCGGGCACGGCGGACCCGCTGCCGCTCGCCGCGATATTGACGTCAATTCTGCCGGAGCCTTTCAGCCTCGAGCTGAACTGCTGGAGGACGGAGAGGTTCACCGAGCCGTGAACGGCGAGATCGAGCGGCAACTTGCCGTGGAGCGGCACGGTGCCCTGAAATCGCAGGTCGGTGTCTGTCCCTTTCAGTTCGGCGGGCTCGATGGTCACGGCGCCGGCGCGATAATTCATCCGCAGCGGCTGCGCGAGCCCGAGCGTGACGGACTGATACGCGACCTGAAATTGCCGGACCTCGGCGTGCGCCTGAATTTGCAGCGGCGCGCGCAGAGGGCCGTTGACCTGGGCGTGAATCTCCACTTGCCCCTTGAGGCCTCGCGGGGTTCCGGGGAGATAGGTCGCGAGCAGCGTGCCAAGCGGCAATACGCCGGTATCCAGCGTGGCCGTTGTGGAGTAATTTCCGACGAGGTCCACGGCGCCCTTCACGTGTATCTGTTGCGGGTGCGTCTGTTTCGCGTCTATTTGTTTCGCGTCTATTTGTTTCGCGTCTGGCTGGCCGGCATCCACGGTGGAGTTCACGGCGAATTGCAACCGTCGCTGCGCCATTTCGAGCTGCGCGGTTACGTCGCCGATTGCGTTGCCGCTGACTTGCAGCTTCGCGAGGCGCAAATTTCCGGAAAGGGATGGCGCGGCGAGCGTCCCGCTGCCCTGCACGCTGCCGCTGAGGGTTCCGGTGACGCCGAGGCCGCGAGATGTGACGATTGCCACATGCTGGAGTTCGATTCCCGGAATGCTCAACCGCGCCTGAAAGGATTTCGCGATGAGCGAATAGGAGCCGTCAGCGGAGATTTGGCCCGCGGGGGCGGCGCGCAACTGCGCGTTGAAATGGAGCATCTGGCCGTCGCTTGCGGCCGTGAGCGACGCGCTCTGGAGCGGCTGATTCCACGCGGACGCCTTCTGGATGCGAATCTCCGCATGGCCTGCCGGGCGCTGCTCGGAGCCGGAGAGGGTCATCGTGACTGCAAGGGCGCCGCTCACCGGATATTTCTTGCCGAGGAGGCTTTGCAAATAGGCGACGGACAGATCGCTTGCCGCCAGATGCGCCGAAAGCGGGCTATCGGGCTTGAACGACCAATGGTCCAGGCCCGCACTCGCATCGAAGGAAACCTTCGTGTTCGCGCCGGCTTCGAGGATGGCGTGAGTGATGGCGAAGCGCGAGGACGAAGCGCCGATGGTTGCACGCAACGAGCGCCAGGCGAATTTTTTGGCGCGGCCGGGGCCGGCGGTTACGTTTCCAGTGAGGGAAGGATCGCGAAGGGAGCCGAGAACGCGCCCTTGAAACTCGGCCGATCCGGCGAGGCCCGCGGCGAACCGCGGCGGCGCAGCGCCCGGCCGCCGCAGGGCAGCGGAGACGAGCGCAGCCAAAGCGGCCGTTTCGTGCAGATCGGGCGTGCTCGCTTTGACGCTGAGGCTCGAATGGCGGCTGAGGGTTCCCGCGAGGGCAAGGAGTGTGGCGCCAATCTGCAAATGGGATTGGCCGAAGACGGCGATATCGCGGGCGGCGTCGTAGCGAAGATCAAGCACACCGTTGAGGGGAATTTCGCGTTCGCGAAGGTGCGGCGCGGCGGCGCTGGAAAACGCAATGCGGACATGCAAATTGGCATTCGAGGGGCGCGACCAGGCCGCTTGGAGGCCGGCGGTGGCTGTTCCCACCAAGCGCACGCCTCGGGTGGCGCCGGCGGGCATGGCGCGCCTGAGGGCTTCGAGCGAAACGTGGCGCAGGGTGGCGGCGACGCTATACCGCGGGTGCGCAATATCGGCGATGGCGGCGCTGGCGCGGACTTCGCCGTCGAAGATGCGGGCGCTCAGGTCCTTCACGGCAAGCGATCCGCCGGAGAGTTGGTAGGAAGCGCGGAGGGAAGCGAGCTTCGCGGAGAGCTGCCCTGCATTGACGGCGAGGCTGGGACTGGCGAGGCTGCCTTGCAGGCGAAGGCCATCGAGGGGCGGGGCGCTACCGTGCGCGCGATATGCAAAGTTGCCGGACGTTGCGACCGTGCCTTGCGGCAGCGATGGGGAGTTTAGAATGCGGGCGAGTTCGGGCGTGAGGAGCGTGGCGGCGTACTGGCCGGAGATTTGCGGATGGGCGTAACCGGTGAGGCGGGCGTCAATTTTGATTTTCGATTGGCCGGCGGAGAGCAGAAGCGGCTCGGCCGAGAATTCGTCGCGGGAGGCCGTGAAGCGGAGCGTCAGGTTGTGTTCGACCGGTTGATAGGCGCGGAGCTGGATTCGGCCGTCGGTGTAAACGAAAGAGCCGGTGTATTGCTGCTCGAGGGCATCGAAGAGGACCTTGGCGCTGACATTTCGCAGCGCGGCGGTGAGGGGAATTTCGCGGTCGTTATCGTAAATTTCGCCGGACTGAATCTCGAAATGCCGAATTTTGAGGTTGAAAATTGTGGCGACGACGTTCGTCTTCGTTTTGGACGGCGGAGGCACAGGCAAGTTCGTCTGGCCTTGCGCATCCACGGCGAAATGAATCACGGGATGAACCAGGATCAGGCGGCTGATTTCGAATTGCCGGCGCCACAGGGAAACGATGCGTACGCCGACGGTGCCTTCGTCAGCCGCGAACAAGGGAGGCGCCGCGAGGCCGCGGCGGCCGTAGATGCGCAGGCCGCGAACCTCTGCGCCGAGCTTGCTCCAGCGAATCGCGATGCTGCCCATCTCGACGGGCGCACCGACCTTGGCCTCCGCATAGGAGACGGCCTTGCGCTGGACGAAATGGCTGAAGGCGCTGGTATGAACAATTATGCAGGCTGCGACGACGAGCACGACGAGGGCGATCGCTGCGAGGATCGCGATTCGCTTGAGGGTGCGCTTCATGTTCGGTTCCCGTTCATTTTCTATTCTCTGATCCGCGGCTCAAAAAGCTTGTCCCAGCGTGACGAAATATTGGATGGACTTCACGCCGGGAACGCGCGTGAGCCGATATCCGACGTCGAAGCGAACGGGGCCGACGGGTGTGTCGTAGCGGAGGCCGACGCCGAGGGTGTTCGTGTAATTGTCAACGAGCTGGGGGAGATTCACGTTCTTGTAGACATTGCCGCCGTCGTAGAAGAGCACGCCGCCGAGCCCGGATTTTATGGGGATAGGAAAGCGGCCCTCGGAATTAATGATGAAGAGCATGTCTCCGCCTACGGGAACGCTGATCAACGTGCAGGTGGAGGGATCCGCGGGATTGCCGCAGACGCTTACGGGCCGCTGCGGCCCCGCCCCGTTGATCGGAAATCCTCGCAGGGAATCCGCGCCGCCGGAGAAGAGTCGCTCGCTGAGCGGGACGGAACTATCGCCAAAGGGAATGGCGAAGCCGAGCCGAACGTTGTTCGCCCAGGTGAGCCAGCTTCGCACTGGAATGTAGAAGGCGCTCTGGCCCTGGATGTGGAAAAAATTTGCGCTCGATCCGAGTGGCTTCGAGGTGATGCCAAAGTTCAGGGTTTGGAAGACGCCGTGATGCGCGTTGAGGGGATTATCGCGGCTATCGCGGATGTATTCGCCCGCGACGGTGGAGGCGCGAATATGGCGATCCTGCGGCAGCACCAAATCCGGAATGACGATGTTGCTGAGATCCGTGATCTGAAAGGTGTAGCGCAGGATGGCGGTCTTGGTGTGCTTCGCATCGAGGGATTTTTGCACCTGAAAGGAGGTTTGTCCTACGGCGGCGGTGAAAACTGGATTTTCGGTTGTGCGTTCGCCGGAAAGAGTGAACAGGGAACTCCACGTCGAGCCGTGGAGATACGGGTCCGAATAGGTGAACGAGCCGGTCTGGTCGAGGCGCGAGAGGACGGTGGCGAACGAGGCGGTTTCGGCGCGTCCGCGAAGATTGTGGCGCTCGAACTGGAACGTGAACCGCGGGCCAAAGAAGCTTTTCTGGCTGACCGTGAACTTGCTGCCCAGGCCGATCAACGGCAGGCCGGGAAGGGCAATGCTGCCCACGGGAATATTGCCGCTGCGCGGAATCACTTCGATGCCGCCGCCGACTTCAATGGTGTTGCGCTTGGCCTCATGCACGTTGACGAGGACTTCTTCCTGCGCTTGGTTGCTGATGGGGCGGCGGGGGCGGACGTTGACCCAATCGAAAACGCCGAGATTATAAAGGTTTCCCTGGGCGGTGAAGAAGTTGCCCTGGCTCAGCGGCAGGCCCGGGCTGACGACGGGCGCAACGACGCCATTGATGAAATCCGTTCGCGTGACTTTTTGGCCCAGCAGCAGGACGTCGCTTATGCTCCCTTGCGGGCCTTCGTTGATGGTGTAGACCACATTCATGGCGTGCGGATTATCGGGCGCCGGCGTGGCGCTGGATTCGAAGCGGGCGTTCAAATATCCGGCGTTCAAATAGGAGGCGAGAATGTCGTTGCGATCCAATTGCAGCAGGTGCGGCGAATAGGGCTTTCCGGGCGCCATGCGCAAGGGATTTCCAGCGGTGAGGGTGGCGAGGGATTGCGTGGTGTTGCCCACGATGCGGAAACTCGCGACTTTGTCCTGCGGGCCTTCAACGATTTCGAAAGTGACGTCCACCTGAGGCTCGTAGTCGGAGACCTGGGCGTGAATTTTGATGCCGGCGAATCCGGCGTCGCGATAGAGCGCGTTGAGCGAATCCACGCTCTTGCGGACCAGATCGTCGCTGAATTCGCCATGAGAGAGCGGATACAGCAGGAAAAAGCGGCCTTTTTTTACGGAGACCTTGGATTCGAGATCGTCGTCGTCGAAATAATGGTTACCGCGGAAATAGACGCCCTCGACGCGGTGGCGCGCGCCGCGATTCACTGTGTAGACGATGGAAATTTCGCCGTTAGATTGCGTCATCTTCGTGTGGACCTGGGCGTCGAAATAGCCTTTGGACTGGAAATAGGTGGTGATGTTGCGTTCCCCTTCGTCCACCAGATCGGCGTCCACGGAATTTTCCTGGTAGATCGGTATCAGGCGGCGCTTGGTGCGGCCCCACAGGTGCGCGCCGACGACCTGGATGGAAACTAAGGGACCGGCATCGGCGAGGAACTTCAGGGCGGCGCGGTTCGTGCGCGGATCGTAGGACGGGGATTCGAAGCGCACGTTGGGCGCGAGACGGCCTTCGCTGCGCAGATGCGAGCGAATCTCTTCGGTGGCCTTCTCGATTTGCGACTGGGAATATTTCTGGCCGGGCTTGAGCGAAGCGCGCTTCAATCGCGCCCACCAACTATTGAGGGCGCTTCGGAGCGCTTCGGCCTGAGCGGGCGCGACGCCTTCGATCTCGATGTGACCGATGCGGGCGCGCGGGCCCAGTTCGCATTGGAAGACGAGATTGGCGAGCAGGTGTGGATCGTCCTGCCGAGCCGAGGGAGTGACTTTCGCGGTGAAGTAACCGTTGGTCTGAAAGAAATTCGCGAGGGCCTTTTGCCCCTGCGGCAGAAGGTCTTTCGTGAATGGCGATTGCTCGGGGATATTCACGGCTTGCAGCAGGCGCGTGTAGCTGAAGGTTTTTGTGGCGCCCGGAAAGGAAATCAGGCCTAGATAATAGGCGGGCTCGAGGATGAAGGTGACGCGAAGGCCATTTTGCTCCGGCTCGATCTTGACTTGCACCTGGGAAAACAATTTCGTTTGCCGCAATGCCTGCACGCTGGCCTGTATTGCCTTCGAGGAGAAGGGCTGGGCCGCTTTCAGCTGGATGAGGGGACGAAACGCCTCGACGTTCATATTGGGGCGCGCGGAAATATCCACCCGGGAGACGGTGCGGCCCTCGAAGCCAGCATAGGTGGTGGGCTTGGCCTGTTGCGCGGGGAGCGATGGGCCGAGCATCCCCGCGAATGCGATCAGCAGCATCGGCAATGCCGCGCGCGGTCCCGCGGGCCAGGCATTTGGGAGCGGCATGCGTCGCATCAACTGGAGGCTCCTGGACCGGCGGGGCGTTCCGCCACTTTGTCTGCCTCCGCGCCCGCCAGCAGCAGCAGATTCGCGATGTAAACCCACACCATGAAAACGATGAAGCCCTCCAGCGTGCCGTACACCTTGGAAAAACCCGTCGAATGGCGCACGTAAAAATTGAAACCCCAGGTTGCGAGCACGAACGTTAAAGCCACAAAGACATTGCTGGGCGGCAGCCAATGCCAGCGCCGCCGCTGACAGGGAAGAAAGTAGTCAATCAGGTCCAGGCCGAAGCACATGAGCAGGAACGTTCCGAACCAGCGCGCGGCCTTCCAATGCAATTCGATGTTCGCGAAGGCTTCGAGCGGATGCGTGACGGCGGCGGCGACCCAATGGCCCAGGGTTAGAAGGCCGAAGCTCGCGATGAAGAACAGGGCTGCGAGAAAGGTGGCTGCGATGGCGATCATGCGTTTGCGCCAGAACGAGCGCGTGTCGGGCGCCCCGTAAGCTACGCTGAGAGATTCCATCAGGCTGACGAAACCCGACGAGGCGCTCCAGACCGTGCCCGCCAGGCCCAGCGAAAAGATGCTGGTGTTGCCGCGCGTGAGCCCGAGGATCGTGGAAAAAAACATGCGCTGCGTTTGCTGCGGCAGATAGTTGACCGCCCATTCGGCGAATGTCTGCCACAGGTTGGTGGAGGGCAGCCAGCCGACGATGGCCGCCAGGACGAGCAGAAATGGAAAAAGCGCTAGTACAAAATAGAAGGACATCTGCGCGGCGAGATCGAGGCAGTCGTCGCGAAGAATCTCGCCCCACACCTCGCGTGCGAAGCTCAGGCGCGAACCCACATAGTGCCGCGCCCGCCCGCAAACTCGCGGCCGATTCGACCGGATGGGAGGCGTCATGGGCGATCCGAATCGGCGAAGCCGCGCGCCGGGAAACTTCCGCCGCGCACCCGGTCACAAGAGGGCGAAGACACACGTATGCACCCCTTTGATGATCCGGAAAGTGGCAGGCGGAAATCCATCCTTGGAACGCTGTACTGGGCTTGTACCTCTCGGTGACGGGCGCTGGGCCGATTCGGGCGGCACGGCGGCTCGCCCAGCGCGTGCGGCGCTATTCCTTGTCTTTTACGGGTGAATTAGCACGTGTGCCGGCGCGTTTGCGCTCGGCGGGATTCCAATCTTCGGGCGGAAAGGCGATACGCCAAAAGAGAGGCGAAGGCTCGGAAAACTCGAAGCCAACTTCGACTTTATTGCTGTCGCGCTGGCCGAGCGACGTGACGGTGCAGGGGAGCTCTTCGGCGGTCTTCGGATTCACGATGGAGATTTGCTGCCCGCGGCTGACCGACGTGCCGAGCCGGAGCATTCCTCCGTAGGCGTTGACGGATACAGTCTGCGTAGTTTCTTCAAAGGGCTTGTTGCCGGATTTCCCGCGAACCAGCACGGGCATGGCAATCTGGACGCGCTGCGTGCGGCGGCGCTCCGCGTACTCACCACCCGGGGCTTTGATATCCACCATATGAGTGCGTCTCCGTGAGCGCTTATCCCGGCAAACTACGCCGGCGCGCAACCCAATTGTAGCGCCAGATCACGGGCAATCTTTTGATTTTTCGCGGCGCTTTTCAGAAATATCACCTCTGGCAAGGTCAGGTCCTAAGCGCGGGTTATATTGCGTTTCTCGCGAGGGGCAGGTAATGTTGCGGAGGGTGCCGCGATTGGGGCACGGGAACGGAATATGAAGCCGAACTCGATGGCGCGCAGAGTAGCGTTCGTGATGGCAGTCGCGTGGATTTGCGCGCTGGCAACGGCTGCGCAAGGGCGGCGGGCGAGCATCACGGTAAGGGTGGAAAGTTCGGATAAGGTGCCGATCGTGGGCGCTAAGGTGGTGGTGACGAACGAAAAGACCAAGCAGTCCTCGACCTTGACCACCGATGTGAGCGGCTCGTCGTTCCTCGATCCGATCGCCCCTGGAAGATACGTTGTAGAGTTGTCCGCAAAAGGCTTTGTCCCCGATAGCCGGGCAGTGCGTGTGAAGCCGGGCAAGAAGGTGAAGGTGCACGCGCGGCTGAAGAGCACGACCCCGAAGAAAAAGAGCCGCTGGCTGCAATAAACGGGCCGCGCCGCGCTCCAATTCCGCACGATTTCCAGGCCTCGCGCTAAGTTCCACCAAGAGACAAATTGGCTCTTTATCGCTATAATCGAAGGCGTAGATTGGCCTACAGGGAAGAGCCAATGTTGCCTCTCCATTTGCAGCCGGAAAGCCATATACCGCTCTACGTGCAACTGCGCGATCAGCTTCGCGCGCTGGTCCATTCGGGCGAGTTGCGCGCCGGCGACCGCATTCCCGCGAGCCGGGAACTGGCGACGCACCTGGGCGTGCATCGAACGACGGTGGCAAACGCGTACGCGGAATTGGAATCCGAGGGCCTGATTCAGGGGCACGTGGGGCGCGGCACGTTCATTTGTTCGGCGCCGGTGAAGCAGTTTTCCACCGCGCCGCCCGCGCCGAACGGCGGCCGGGGCGGTCTGCGCTGGGAAGGGCTTTTTGCGGACGAGCGCGGGGACGAAGCGATGAACCGGCTGGTCCCGGAGGTGCCGCCCGGAACGATTGCGTTTATCGCCGCGCGGCCATCGGAGGAGTTCTTCCCCATCGAGGAATTTCGGCGATGCTGTAATTCGGTGCTGCGGAGCGAGGGGCGCAGCGTGCTGCAGCTGGGCTCGACGGACGGATACGAGCCGCTGAAAAAAGAATTGGTGGAGATGCTGCGCGGGGAAGGCATGAACGTCCGCGCACAACAGATTTTGATCACGGATGGATGCCAGCAGGCGATTGATCTGGTGTGCAAGGTGTTTCTGCGGCCGGGCGACTCGGTGGCGCTCGAGAATCCGGCATATCCGGGTTCCATTGCTATTTTCAGCGGGGCGCGCGCGCGGCCGCTGGCGGTGGCGGTTGAGCCCGGCGATGGGCGGACGGGACGCGCGGGGCTGGACCTGGACGCGCTCGAGACCGTGCTGATGCAGAACCGCGTGAAATTCATCTTTGTGACACCGGATTTTCAAAATCCGACGGGCACCACGCTGGGGCTTGCGGACCGGCGCCGACTGCTGGAAATCGCGGCACGGTATCAAGTGCCGGTGATCGAGGATTCGATCTACGCGCGACTGCGGCTGCGCGGCGCGACGGTGCCTTCGATCAAATCGCTCGACGCCGCGGGCAACGTGATTCAGATTGACAGCTTTTCCAAGATCGCGTTTCCCGGATTGCGCGTGGGCTGGTGCATCGGGCCGGAGAGCGTGATCGAGCGGCTGCGGCTGGTGAAGCAATCCACGGACCTGCACACCGGGCAGCTTGCGCAGGCGACACTGGCGGAGTTCGTGCGACGCGGGCATTTGGCGCGGCACCTGGCGAAGATGAAGAAGGTGTACCTGGGCCGGCTGGAGGCGCTGGAAGCGGCGCTCGAAAAGCATATGCCGGAGGACGCGCGGTGGACGCGGCCGGAAGGGGGCATGTCCGTATGGGTAACCCTTCCCGCCGGATTCGATGCGGCCGAGCTGCTGATTCACGTGCGCGAACGCGGCGTGTTGTTCGTCCCCGGCAGATATTTTTATTTTCAGCATCCGCAACCCAACACGCTGCGACTTGGCTTCGCGAGCCTGGATGAGCAAGCGATCGCTCGCGGGGTGCAGACGCTGGGCGATCTGTTGAAGGTGGAGCTGCGGCGGCGCCGGCGTGGCGCTCGCAGCGAAGCGCCGGCGCGCGTGGCGCTGGTCTGAGGGCGCGGAGATGCTGCTCGAACCCAATCCGGCGAACATCTGCTTCGGCTGCGGCGGCGCAAACGCGCGGGGCATGAAACTGACGTTCCTGCAGGACGATGCGGGGCAGCGGATTCGCGGCGCGTTCAAGCTGGGCGCCGAATACCAGGGCGGGCCGGGATTCATCCACGGCGGGATTATCGCCACGGTGCTGGACGAGGCGATGAGCAAGGTGAGCCGCTTCCGGCAGGTTCATGCCGTAACGGCGGAGCTGACGGTTGAATACCTGAAGCCGGTGTGGGTGGACGAGGACCTGATGATCGAGGCGTACGAGACGGCCAGAAACGGGCGCGTGCTGCAGCGCGTGGGCGAAATCCGAAATCTTTCGGGCGAGTTGCTCGCCCGGGGGCGCGCGCGATTCGTGGAAATTCAGGCGGCGGCCGGAAACGAGCTGTCGCGGCCCGAGGCGCGCGGGCAAGAGCAGGGTTGAAAATCGAGACTTCAGAAAAGGGAGAAAGAACGATGATGGACGACAACCTGTGGAGGGTGAAGGTCGGACTGGCGGAGATGCTAAAGGGCGGCGTGATCATGGACGTGACCACGGCCGAGCAAGCGGAGATTGCGGAGCGGGCCGGGGCGTGCGCGGTGATGGCGCTGGAACGCGTGCCCGCGGATATTCGCAAGGAAGGCGGCGTGGCGCGGATGGCCTCTCCGCGGATTATTCGCGAAATCATGGAGGCGGTTTCGATTCCGGTGATGGCGAAAGCGCGCATCGGCCACTTCGCTGAAGCGCAGGTGCTCGAATCGATCGAGGTGGATTACATTGACGAAAGCGAAGTGCTCACGCCCGCCGATGAAGAGCACCACATCTGGAAGCACGGATTTAAGGTGCCGTTTGTGTGCGGCGCGCGGAACCTGGGCGAGGCACTGCGGCGCATCGCCGAAGGCGCGGCGATGATTCGCACCAAGGGCGAGGCGGGGTCAGGCAATATCGTTGAGGCGGTGCGACACATGCGGGCGATCATGGGGCAAATGAAGCGGCTGACGACGCTGGGCGAGGAGCAGTGGGTCCACGAGACGAAGGAATTGGGCGCGCCGCTCGAGCTGGTTACCTGGGTGGCGAAAAACGGCAAGCTGCCGGTGCCGAATTTTTCCGCGGGCGGCGTGGCAACTCCGGCGGACGCCGCGCTCGTGATGCATTTGGGGGCCGAGGCGGTTTTCGTCGGCTCGGGGATATTTAAATCGAACGATCCGGCGCAACGCGCGCGCGCCATCGTGAAAGCTACCACCCACTATAACGATCCGAAGGCCGTGCTCGAGGCATCCGAAGAATTGGGCGAGGCGATGAAGGGGCTGGACGTGCGGCAGCTCGACGAAAAGGATTTGCTGCAAACCCGCGGGTGGTAAGCGGCGGCCCCGAAAGAACATCTATGAAGATCGGAATACTGGCAATTCAAGGCGATTACGATGCGCACGGGCGAGTGCTGGAAAAGCTTGGCGTGCCGCACGCGTTCATTCGCCGCCGCGACGACCTGGACGGCCTGGACGGAATCATTCTTCCCGGCGGCGAGAGCACCACGCAACTAAAGGTGTTGACCGAGGAAGGGCTGTTCGAGCCGCTGAGGGAGTTCGCGGCGGAAGGCGGCGCGTTTTTCGGGACGTGCGCGGGCGCCATCCTGCTGGCGCGAGAGGTTCACGGGCCGCAGCAGGCGTCGCTGCGGCTGCTGAATATTTCGGTGCTGCGGAATGGATATGGGCGGCAGCTTGCGAGCGACGTGCACGTGAATCCCACGAAGCTGCGAGATGAGCCGGTGGAAATGGTGTTCATCCGAGCGCCGATCATCGAATCGGCGGGCGAGGGCGTGGAAATTTTAGCGGCGGACGCGGGGCACCCGGTGCTCGTCCGGCAGGGGCGGGTGCTGGCTGCGACGTTCCATCCGGAGTTGACGCGCGATCCCGCCATTCACGAATTTTTTTTGGCACTGGCTGAAGAGCATGCCATTTCGTCGCACGCGCAGCGGGCGGGCGCCGCGCGGTAGGCGGCGAGCGCTACTGCGCCGCGACGGCGGGCGCCGGCAGAATGCGCCGCAGAACGGGGATGCGGGCCTGCCGCAGCACACTTTCCACCACGGTTTCCTTCAGACGCGACGCGTCATATTCGAAATGCAAATGGTTGGTGAGGTTGTCGAAGCGAAAGCGCTGCAGGCCATAGGTATTCGCAAAGCGGCCGAGTGCGCGAAACTGGTCGTCGGTCAGCTTATCCTGCAGCTCGTAGGTGACGGTCATGAATGTCATGGCGAGATTATAGCATTGCACGCGATGGTGCTGAATGGACGCCCGGAATGCGGATCAGTGCGAAGGTGCGAGCGCGGCGGCTTCTTCCAGAAGCAGCGCCAGCTTGCTCGCGCGCTTGGCTCGCGGCACGCGGCGCAGCGCGCGCCCAACGAGCAAGACCGAGGGAGGATCGAGCCGAGGCATATCCGCGAGCGCGCCGATGGTGGTCCAGTGTTCGCGCTGGCGCGGGCTCGACGCTTGCGAAACCAGCACGGCCGGCATTTGCGGGTCGATGCCGGCGGCGAGAAGCCTTTCGCGCAGAGGCGCAAACTCATGGCCGGGCATGTAGAAAACGAGAGTCGAATTTGCAGAGATTAATGCGCGCCAGGAGGTCTCGCCGCCTGCCGCTTGCGCGGCTTCGCGAGGCGCCGCATGATGATTGCTGATGATCACGAGGCGCGCGCCTGAATCGCGATCCGTAAGAGACGTGCCCAGGGACGCGGCCGCCGCGAGAACCGCCGTCACGCCAGGTACCACTTCGTAAGAAACGCCCGCCGCTTCCAGCGCCGCCAGCTCTTCATTCAACCGGCCGAAAATCGAGGGGTCGCCGCTCTTCAGGCGGGCGACGGAACGCCGTTCGCGCGCGGCGTGAATCATCAAGTGATTGATCTGGGGCTGCGTGATTTTCTTCGGGCCGCAGCGCTTGCCCACATTTCGGATTTCGGCATCTGGGCGCGCGAGGCCGACGATGGCGGCGGGCACGAGATCGTCATGCAGCACCACGTCTGCCGATTGCAGCAGGGCGCGCGCCTTCACCGTTAGAAGCTCGGGATCGCCGGGCCCCGCGCCGATCAAATACACGCGGCCTGCTTCGGCTGTTGACGAAGGCGAAGCCGCAAGGCGCGCGGCAGAGGCGAGGTCATGCAACAGGCGCTTACGGGCGTTGGAAGCCGGCAGGCTTTGCAGGATTTCGCCGCGGCGGGCGCCGATTTCATCGAGGTCATTGCCCAGGGCCGGATGGAGGGCATGATCGAATTCGCGGCGCAGGCGCTGCGCAAGCGCGGGACTCTTGCCCGCGGTGGAAATCGCGACTTGCAGATCGCCGCGGCGAACCACGGCGGGAAAATAGAAATCGCAATGTGGCGGATCGTCCACGGAATTGCACAGAATGCCGCGCCGCGAGGCTTCCTGGAAAATTTCGCGGTTCACGGCGGCGTTCGACGTAGCCGCCACGACGAGGAACACGTCCGCAAGGTCGGCGGGGCGAAATTCGCGGGGCAGCCATTCGATTTTGTGCGCCGCGGCGAGCGATTCGACGGCGGCAATCGCGCGGGGCGCGACGACCGTAACCTTCGCGCCGGACGCGAGCAGGGAAGCGATTTTTGCTTCCGCGATAGAGCCCGCACCCGCAACCAGGCAGCGCCGGCCAGCGAGCTTCAGAAAAATCGGGAATAGGGCGACAGGATCCATCCATGCATCCATTAATCTCCCACCGATACGGGAACGGGACCTGGCGCAAGATCGCGCGTGCCGGGAGCAGCGCTCGTCCCGGCCAGTTGGGCGCGCAACTCTTCATCGGAAAAGCGCGCAAAATACTCGCGCAGATTTTCGTTGCGTGAGCGATTGGCGAGATAAGTTTGCAGAAGGCGCGTGATCGCGTCCGGCACTTCGGTGGCGGGGCAGCGATAGCCCACTGGGCGCGCGAGGCGCTGGTATTCGCCCACCGCGCCGCCAAGCGAAAAATAATAAGCGTCCACCATCTTGCCTTCGTGCTTGATCTTCTTGCCTTCGAGTCCGATATCGGCGATCCAGTGTTGCGCGCAGGAATTGGTGCAGCCAGTGACGTTGAGTTTTAACTGTTGATCGAAGCCGGGAACGCGCTCTTCGAGCTCGTCCACGAGCCAGCGCGTGTAGCCCTTAACCTCCGTGATGGCGAGCTTGCAGAATTCTGTTCCGGTGCAGGCGATGGCGCCGCGCCAGAAGGACGAACCGGAAATCGGCAGGCCGGCGGCGTCCAATTCGCGGGCCACCGTCTCGGCCTTCGCGCCCGGAATATTCACGAGCACGAGATTTTGCATCCCCGTGGCGCGCAGCTCGCCGGAGCCGTAGCGCTCGGAAAGACCGGCGGCCACTCGCATTTGCGCGGGCGTGATGCGGCCGCGCAGCACGGAAGCACCCACGTAGCAGAGACCGTCCTGCTTCTGCGCATGGATGCCGGCGTGATCGCGGAAGACGTCTGCGGGAGGAACTTCGTCCGCCGCAGGATCGAGTTCGAATCCGAGGCGGCGATTCAATTCCTGCAGAAAGCTCTCCGCGGTCCAGCCGAAATGCATGAAGAGATATTTCATGCGGGCTTTTTTGCGGTTCTCGCGCAGGGCATCCTCATCGCGGAAAATTTCGGTGATCGCCGTCGTCACTCGAACGGCGTGCTCGGGGCGGACGAAGGCGTTGAGGCGGACGGCGAGATGCGGTTCGGTGGCGAGGCCGCCCCCAACGCGAACCGAGAAGCCCGCCTCGCGGCGCCCGCCAACGGTGCGGACCACGGCCGTGAGCGCGATATCGTTGATTTCAGGATACGAGCACCACACCGGGCAGCCCGTGAGGCAAATTTTGAATTTGCGCGGCAGATTATAGAACTCAGCGCGGGCGCGAACGGCGCGCTCGACTTCGAGCACGAGCGGAGACGCGTCATAGATTTCGTCGGCCGCCACGCCGGCGAGCGGGCAGCCGGTGATGTTGCGCACCACGTCGCCGCAGGCACCGCGCGTGGAAAGCCCGGCGGCTTCGAGGCCCTCGATCAACGCGGGAAGCGATTCGATGGAAACCCAGTGCAGCTGCATATTCTGGCGGACGGTGATATCGGCGACGCCGCGGCAGTGGCGGTCGGCCAGGTCGGCGATGGCGCGCAGGCGATCGGCGCGGAGCAGGCCATTGGGCAGCGCCACGCGAACCATGAAATACGGCGAGGCCTTGCCTTCTCCACCCTTGCCGCCGACGGCGCCGACGCCATCTCCCTGCGTGTAAATTCCCCACCAGCGAAAATAGAGGCTCCATTCGGGCGGAACGGAGTCGCGGCCCAGGCGGGCGAATTCGCGAATCTCCTCCAGCGCCTCCCAGGGATTTTTGGCGTGCTTCAGCCGTTCGGTGCGCTGGGCGCTGTTTTCCTTCGGCGTCGTCGCTTCAAGTTCGCTCGGCATCTCGGTTCGAATATCCTCTTGAAAATGGCCTAAAAATGAAAAAACCCGCTCGCCATGTGTTGCGCTGGCGGCGGGATGATTGCATCCGGTTGATTCTGCTCGACCTACTCGGATCGCACCTCCGCGCCGGCATGGCGATAGCAACAACAGGCCATGATCCGCTCCAGCAGATGGCTGCGTGATTCCATGGATGGATCGTATCCGGATTGGGCCTGGGAGTCAAGGAAGCACCGGCGATCATGGGCCAAAAACCCGCAGTCATCGCTAGTGCCTCACCGGGATTTCGGCCCTACCATACACGAATAGTTTTTCACGTCACGCTCACGAAAGCCGAAGACGGCTGGATCGTCGCCGAATGCCCGGCGCTCCCAGGCTGTGCCTCGCAGGGCAAGGACGAACGCGAAGCGCTCGCGAATATACGCGAGGCCAAGTCGGCAGCCACGTGGTATTGAGCAAAGCTGGCCTTCGCGTGAACCTATCTGTTCCTCAGCATACAGAGCTTTCGATTGGCACCCTTCGCGCGCTGATTCGTCACGCCGGGATGACGGTCGAAGGGTTTCTCGCGATGCTCTGATGCGGCTGGCCTTATTCCTTCTACGATGCGGACGGGAATGCTGGTGCTGGTGGAGGGAATCGAACCCACACGGCCTTGCGGCCACCGGATTTTGAGTCCGGCGCGTCTGCCAGTTCCGCCACACCAGCGCAGGCCCTCAGCTTATCACGATTGCTGACCGCACACCCTCGCGGCGAGCCGCCCTCATCGCTCCGGCGGCGGGGACACCGGAGTGGAGCGAAGGCCCGCGAAGCTGCGCAGAAATTCGCTCATGGTCAGGCCGAACTGATTCCAGAGGCGGCGCTTCAGCGTGCGATAGTCCTGCGAGCCGCTGAAGACGTCGCGAATCAAATCGCGGAACGTAGCCGAATGGTTCAGGAGCTGGACCATGCGCGTGGTTATGGCGCCGCCCAGGAAGGTGCCGACGAAAAGCTTGCGCGCTATGCTGGCGGCAAATTCGAGGTCGGCGGAAAATTCCGAGCGCAGCCGCTCCGGATAATGCTGCGGCTGGCCTTCGATCAGGGCCTGCGCGAGCAGATCGCCGGAGCGCAGCGCGTAATAGAGTCCTTCTCCGGTGATCGGGTCCACGCACGCTGCTGCGTCGCCGGCCATCGCCCAATTCGCGCCCACGATGCGGCGCCCGCGGATGGTCTGCGCTTGCGGCGAGGGCAGCACGTGGCTATAAAATTGCGTACCCTCGGACGGAATTTTTTCCTCGCGCACAAATTCATCCAGGCGACGGCGCAAATCCTGGCTCGAACTCTGCCCCATTTTCGAGCAGATGCCGACCGAAAGATGGTCCGCGCGCGGAAAGGACCACAGGTAGCCCTCGAACTGCTTCAGGAATTTCACCTTGATGATGTCTTCCTCGGTGGGAACGAAATAGCCGAGGGTGACTTCCAGGTCTTGCGCACGCAGCGCGGTCGTATCGGGCAGCAATTGATTCCGCGCGCCGCCCGCGAGAACCACGAAATCAGCGGTGCGCTCGCTGCCCGCCGCTTGCAAAGAGACGCGCTTTCCTTGCGTCTGCACGCTCGTGACGCGCGAACGAACCGCCGCGCAGCCGGCCGCCACGGCACGATCGAGCAGCAAGCCGTTAAGCACCTTGCGCGAGTAGATGACGATCGGATGGCTCATTTCGAAGCGCGCGCGATGACCGCGGCTGGAAATCAGCTCCGCCGTGCGCACGATTTTCTTGGGATGCGGCGCATCGAGCAGAAACGGATACGTTTCCAGCGCCTTGTGCGTCAGGCCGCCACCGCAGGGCTTCTCCCAGGCGAGCCGCTCGTCGAAAATGGTGACGCGAAAGCCGGCGCTCGCCAGCCGCTCGCCGCAGAGCGCGCCGGCGGGTCCGCCGCCGACGATTGCGATGTCCTTCACGGTGTTCATGATGGTCGGGGATCCGCGTCGTTATCTGGGCGGGGAGTATAGCATCAAACCACGGCGCGCCCGGCAAAGTGGCGCCGCATGTATCGCATCGGTACGCGCCGCGCGCGCATGCTAGAATTACAATTGTTCCGCGCGGCGGAGCGTTCGCTGCTCCTGGCGCGGGATATTCGGTACGGGAAGGCAGAGCCACGCAACGCCCTCGCGATTTTTCCCGGCAACCATATTTGCCACGAATCGGGGCCGCTTCCGGCGGCGGAGTAAGGAACGCAACGTGGGGAAAATAGCTGCGCAAAAGGACGCGATTCAGTGGCGCCGCGAGGCCCGCGATGCCGACAAGCGCGTGGTGCTGGTATGCGGCTGCTTTGATCTGTTGCATCCCGGGCACATTCGGCTGCTCGAACAGGCGCGTTCGCTCGGCGATGCCCTCATCGTTGCCGTCGAATCGGACGCGAGCATTCGCGGCAGGACCGGCTCCGCGCAGCGCCCCATCACCCCTGCTGCCGAGCGCATGGAGATTCTGGCGGCGCTGGCCGCCGTGGATTGCGTCGTCGAGGCCGATAGGGACGACGCGAGCCTGGGCGAATGGCTCGTGCAGCTCGCCCCGGACGTGATTGCAGCAGGCGCCGATCCGCGCGGTCAACGTGATCGGGGCGCGCGCGCCCCTCACACCGATCTTGCCCATCCGGCTGCACAAGCTGCCGGTGCGCAGCTTGTATACATCCCCACTGAACCAGGCTTTTCTACCTCCCTTCTCATCGAGCGCATCGCGCAAACCGCTTCATGATCCTGGGGCTGGTTTCAGAGCTTCTGGCGCGTGTGGGCCGCCAGCCGGCGGTCGAGCAGTGCCTGGAATCGCTGCGGCGCGGCGGGCGAACCGCCGGAATCGCTGGGCTCACGGATTCCGCAAAGGCGCTGGTGGCGCCGCTCGCGGCCGCAGCGCTGGGACGGCCGGCGATCCTGCTGGTGGAATCGAATCAGCGCGGCGAGGCGCTGCTCGATCCGATGCGCTGGTTTTATCGCGCGCTCACGGGCAAGCCCGGCGTGCGCGTGGACCTGCTGCCCGCGCACGAAATCCTGCCCTACGACAATCGCTCGCCGCATCCGGAAATTTCGGAGGATCGCGCCGTGGCGCTGTGGCGATTCGCTTCCGGCGAAGCCGATGTGCTGATCGCGCCGGTGCAGGCGGCGCTCTGGCGTCTGCGCGAGCCGGATTTCTATCGCCAGTTGGCGCGCACCATCGAGCGCGACCAATCCATCCCGCACCAGGAACTGCTGGATTTCCTGGCGGGTGCGGGCTACGACCGCCAGGCGACGTGCGAGATGCCCGGTCAATATTCGATTCGCGGCGGCATCATTGACGTTTTCTCGCCGGAATCGCCGCGACCGGTGCGGATCGAATTGCTCGGCGACTCGGTGGAATCCATTCGCGCGTTTGATCCGAATACGCAGCGTTCCACCAATCCCGTCGAGCGCGCCACGCTCCTGCCGCTCACCGAGTTCGTGCGCCGCGCCGACGTGCTCGAGACGGCGCGCGTTGCAGCCGTGGGCGGCGGCGAAGAGGACGCGGTTCCTGCGAGTCTCACCCCCGGCTGGGAGTTCCGCGAAATTCTTCGCGAGGATCGTAAATCGGTGCTGTTCGACTTGGCGAGCGAGGCGCTGGCCATCGAAGACGAGCCCTCGCTACTCGCCAGAGCGACAGAAAAATATCGCGACGAGCTCGTCGCCGCGCAGGACGCCGCCGAAGATCCCGGCGCCGAAGCCCCCGACCGGTACGTTTTGGACGCTGAGGAATGGGCCTTGGCCCTCGACTTGATTCCGCGCCTGGCGCTCGAGCATCTTGAGATTACTTCCGCGCAGGGCGCAGCGCCGCACGCGCTCGCCACGCAGCCGACGGTGCGCTTTCGCGGCAACGTGGCCGGGTTCATGGAGGAAGTCCGCGGGCGCATTGCGGCCGGCGAGCAGGTGATCGTCTCCGCGGCGAGCACCGGCGAAATGGAACGCTTCGCCGATATCTGCCACGAATACGAAGTGCCCTACCGCCTAGGCGAACTGGAGGAGAGCGCCACCGTGGCGCGCCTGGCCGAAGAGAGCACCAGCGGCGGCGCGCCAGGCATGGTGCTGGTGAAGGCGCCGCTCGCCGAAGGAGTAGTGTTCGCCGATGCCGGCCTTGCGATTCACGGAAATGCCGATCTTTTCGAGACGCAGCCGCCCGCGGCGCGCCACCGCGAGAGGCCGAAGACGGCCAGCTTCTTCAGCGATCTTTCAGACCTGAAGCCGGACGACTACGTGGTTCACGTGGATCACGGCATCGGCCAATTCGAAGGCCTGCGCCAAGTGAGCATGGAAGGCGCGAACGGCGAATTCATGCTGCTGCGGTATGCGGGCGACGCGCGCATCTACGTGCCGCTGGCGCGGCTTGACCTAGTGCAGAAATACCAATCGCTGGGCGGTGCGCCGCCGCAGCTTGACCGGCTGGGCGCGAATTTGTGGGAGGCGCGCAAATCGCGGGTCCGAAAATCGGTGGACGATATGGCGGATCAGCTCCTCGCGCTCTACGCCGAGCGCAAGACGGCAGAGGGTCATCCCTTCCCGAAAGATACGAATTGGCAGCGCGAATTCGAGGACGCCTTCGAGTTTCAGGAAACCGCGGATCAGGAGCGCGCCATCGAGGACGTGAAGCGCGACATGGAATCTTCCCTGCCCATGGACCGGCTGCTCTGCGGCGACGTCGGCTATGGCAAGACGGAGGTCGCCATGCGCGCCGCGTTTAAGGCCGTGGCGGATTCGAAGCAGGTGGCCGTGCTGGCGCCCACCACCGTGCTGGCGTTTCAGCATTACGAGACCTTCCGCCGGCGCTTTGCCGCATTTCCCGCGCGCATCGAGATGCTCAGCCGCTTTCGCTCCGCGCGCGAACAGAAAAAGACGATGGAAGACCTGGAAGCCGGAAAAGTGGACATCCTGATCGGCACGCACCGGCTGCTTTCGCGCGACATGAAGTTCCAGGATTTGGGGCTGCTGGTCGTGGACGAAGAGCAGCGCTTCGGCGTCGCGCACAAGGAACGGCTGAAGGAAATGCGCAAGAACGTGGACGTGCTCACGATGTCTGCCACGCCGATTCCGCGCACGCTGCACATGTCGCTCGTCGGCCTGCGCGATATGAGCGTGATCGAAACGCCGCCGAAGGACCGGCTCGCGATTCAGACCACGGTGGCCCCTTTCAGCGAAGCCCTGGTGCAAAAAGTGATCGAGGAAGAAATGGCGCGGGGCGGCCAGGTATTTTTCGTCCACAACCGCGTGGAGTCCATCGCAGCGATCGGCTCTCTGGTGAAGCGGCTGGTGCCGCGCGCTCGTGTGGTGGTCGGGCACGGGCAGATGAAGGAAACCGAGCTCGAAAGGGTGATGATGAAATTCATTCGCGACGAAGCCGACGTGCTGATTTCGACCACGATCGTCGAAAACGGCCTCGATATCCCGCGCGCGAATACGATTCTGATCAATCGCGCCGATCGCTTCGGGCTTGCCGAGCTGTATCAGCTTCGCGGCCGCGTGGGCCGCTCGAACCAGCGTGCGTACGCCTATCTGCTGATCCCGCCGGACGTCTCGCTTTCTGGCATCGCGCGGCAACGGCTGGCGGCGCTAAAGGAATTCAGCGATCTTGGCGCCGGCTTCCGCATCGCGGCGCTCGACCTGGAATTGCGCGGCGCGGGCAATCTGCTGGGCCGCGAGCAGCATGGGCATATCGAAGCCGTCGGCTTCGATATGTACTGCCAGATGATGGAGCGCGCCGTCGCCGAGCGCAAAGGCGAGGCCGCCGCGCCTGAGCGCCGCGCCACGCTCAATCTCGGCATGGATATCCGCATCCCGCCCGAATACATCGAAAACGAAAACCTGCGCCTGCGCATCTATAAGCGAGTTGCCAGCGTCACGTCGGACGGCATGCGCGACGAGGTCCGCCGCGAGCTTGCCGATCGCTTCGGCCCGCTGCCGCAAGCCATCGAAAACCTGCTCGATTACGCCGTGCTGAAAGCCATCGCCGAAAAGCTGCTGGTTGCCACGATTGACCGTCGCGGCGATCAGCTGGCCATTAAATTTTATGAGGATACGCCCCTCGGCCCCGAGCGCCTGGTGAAGCTGATTCGCAAGCATCGCGATATGCGGCTGGACCCCTCGGGCGTGCTGTGGCTGGATTGGCGAGGGTACCAGGGCGGGGTAATGGCCGCCGTCAGAAACGTATTGCTGCAACTACAATCGTAGCGATAAAATCCTTTGCGAGTGAACATCATGAATATCCGAATTTCGTACCCCGTTTCCCCCGTTTACTTCGTTTCGCTTTTAGCGGCGGGCCTTTTGGCTGTCGCACTTTGCCCCGCGCCGGCCGGCGCGCAGACTAGCGCGCGCCAAGGCCAGCTCGTGGATGAAATCGTCGCCCGCGTAAACAATCAGATCATCACGCTTTCCGAATACAACAAGGCCATGGAGGAACTGCCGGACCAGGTCCGGCAGGATTGCCAGGGCTGCACGCCGGAGCAGATCCAGTCCGAGCTGGCTGACGATAAAAAGAACATGCTGCGCGACATGATTGACCACGACCTGCTGGTGGACCGCGCCAAGGATATGGATCCGCCCATCAACGTGGATACGGACGTGATCAAGCAACTCGATGCCGTCCGCCGACAATACAAGCTCGCCACGATCGACGACCTGCAGAAGGCCGTCGAGGCGCAGGGCGGCGATTGGCAGGAGTATCAGAAGCAGATTCGCGATCAGTTGCTGCAGCAGCGCGTGATCGGGCAGGAAGTGATGGGGCGCGTGGACATCAGCGACGACGACATCAAGAAATATTACGACGATCACAAGCAGGAGTTCACGCTGCCGGAGGAAGTGCAACTCGCCGAAATCTTTCTCAATACCTCCGGAAGAAGTCCCGAGGAAATCGCCGCCATTCACACGAAGGCGGAGGACCTTCGCAACCGCGTTCTGAGGGGCGAGGACTTCGGCGAGATTGCCAAGCGCTATTCCGAGGCCCCCACGGCCGAAAACGGCGGCCAATTCGCGCAGCCCTTCACGGCGGACAAGCTGGCGCCCGCAATCGAGAAAGTCGTGTTCAAAATGCAGAAGGGGCAGATCACGGACGTGATCGAAGTCCAGACCGGCTTCGATATCTTCAAGGTGGTGGACCACACGCAGGCCGGCCTGCAGCCGCTCAGCAGCGTTTCAGACCAAATTCGCTATAAACTCGCGACCTCGAAGGCCGAGCCGGCCATCCGCGATTACCTCGCGCAGCTTCGCGAGCAGAACTACGTGATCGTAAAGCCCGGCTATACGGATACAGCCGCGGTAAAAACCTCGAGCGTGATCGAAGAGGTCCCGCCCACGCCCGACGCCCCGCAGAAGAAAAAGAAGAAGCTCGCGCTTCCGAAGGTTGGCGGCCAGTGAAAACCGTCTTCATCGGCGATCTGCGTGATGGCCAGCCGGTTTCCTCGCATTTCATGGTTCGCGAAAAGGAAATTCGCACCTCGGCGCGCACCGGCAGTTCGTGGCTGCAACTCGAGCTCGCCGACCGCACCGGCACGATCTCCGCCAAAATGTGGGACAACTTCGCGGCCCTTGCCGACACCTTCGAGCGCGACGACGTAATCGCAATTCGCGCCCGCGCCAAGCTCTACAACGGCCAGATCGAGCTCACCATCGAGCAGATCGTTCCCGTGGCCGAGCGCGATTATGATCTCGCCGATTTTCTGCCGCACACGAAGCACGACGTCGAAAAGATGTTCGCCGATTTGCGGCAGGCCGTCGCCGGCGTTGTCAACCCCTGGCTGAAGCGGCTGCTCGAAAGCGTGATCGAAGATCCAGGAATCGCTGCGAAACTGAAGCGCGCGCCCGCTGCCATGACGATGCACCATGCCTATATCGGCGGCCTGCTCGAGCACGTCGTTAGCCTCATCGGCCTTGGCCGGGATGTCGCCGCGCATTATCCCGAACTGGATGCCGATCTGCTGCTCGCCGGCATCGTCCTTCACGACGTCGGCAAGATCGACGAGCTTCGTTACATTCGCGGCTTCGATTATTCGTCCGAAGGGCGCCTGCTTGGGCACATCCTGATCGGCTCGGCCCTGGTGCGGGAAAAAATTCGCGCCATCCCGGATTTCCCCGCGCCGCTCGCCGTGCTGCTCGAGCATCTGATCGCCAGCCATCACGGCTCGCTCGAATTCGGTTCGCCCGCGCTTCCGCAGACGCGCGAGGCCGTCGCCCTCCATTTTCTCGACGACATGGATTCGAAGATGGCCGCCATGCGCGCCACGCTTGATTGCGGCGCCGAATCCGCCGGGGCAGCTTCGCTCTGGACCGAACGCAATCCCGCGCTGCGCCGTGCGCTGCTGCGCACCGGCCAATACCTTGCGCCGGCCGCGCCGGCAAGCGCGAAGGCTTCGCAGCCGAAGCCAGCGGCAGCCGCCGCGGGTCGCGTCGCGCCGGCGCCCGCCGCGAAAGCGCCGCCTTCGGCGAAGCTACCGCTATGAGCAGCACGATGCCCGACGCGAAGCCTCCCGCGGACGTTGCGCCGCCCGCCGGCAATCATCACCGCCGTTCGCTGCTCGGGCTCGCCCCGCTCGAACTCGATTGCATGAACACCCTGTGGCCTATTGGCGAAGGCACGGTTCGCGAAATTCGCGACCGCCTGGCCAGCCGCCGCCCGCGCGCCTACACCACGATCATGACGATCATGGACCGGCTTGCGCGCAAGGGCGTCGTCGAGCGGCGCAAGGCCGGCCGCGCATACGTCTATCGCCCTAACCTTACGGCACACGAAGCCCGCGGCCATGCCGTCGCGCAGTTGATCGAGGGATTTTTCGAAGGCTCGAAGGAGGCGCTGCTTTCGCATCTCGGCGCGCCCGCGCCCCGCGCCGATGCCGTTGCCGCGCCGCCGCTCGCGCCTGCCGATACCGCCCTCGCGGAGCATGTCCCCGCAGCCACTCCCGCGCCGATTTCCGCCCCGCGCGGAGCCGGAGCATGAACGCCCCCACCTTTCCCCCGCAGCTTCTCGTCCGCGATAGCGTGATTCGCCCCGCCACGATCCTCGCGCCTATGGCTGGCGTGACGGACACCGTATTTCGCCGCGTGATTCGCGCGCTTGGCGGCTGCGGTTTGATCATGACGGAGTTCACCAGCGCCGAAGGCCTCACGCGCCATTCCGCGCGCACGCTGAAATATCTCTATTTCGCCGAGGACGAGCATCCCATCGCCGCGCAAATCTTCGGCGCCGATCCCGCCGTGATGGCTTCCGCCGCCGCGCTCACCGAAGATCTCGGCTTCGATCATCTCGACGTGAATCTTGGCTGCCCGGTGAAGAAAGTCGTCAAATGCGGCGGCTCGGGCCTGCTGCGCGATCTGCCGCGCCTGGAAACGCTGCTTCGCGCCGTGCGCGCCGCGGTTCGCATTCCGATGACCATCAAAATCCGCTCCGGCTGGGACGAAAACAATATCGTCGCCGCCGAAGTGGCGCGCATGGCCGAGCAGATCGGCGTGGAAGCGATTGCCGTCCATCCGCGCACGCGCATGCAGGGCTATAGCGGCTCCGCTGACTGGAGCGTGATCGCCGCGGTGAAGCAAGCCGTGCGCCTCCCCGTGATCGGCAATGGCGATATTCGCACGCCGCAGGACGCGGTGCGCATGATCCGCGAAACCGGCTGCGACGCCGTCATGATCGGCCGCACCGCATCCTCGAATCCCTGGATTTTCCGGCAGATCGCCGATTACCTTGCCACCGGCCGCTATGACGAGCCCACCGAAGCCGGCCGCTACGCGCTGCTTTCCGGCTATTTCCGCAGCCTCGTCGAATCTGAAATGCCGGACGCAATCGGCAAAATGAAGCAGTTCGCGTCGCTTTTCACGCATGGCGTGCGCAATGGCGCCGAGTTGCGCCAGTCCGTCCACCATTCGCAGACCGCCGCCGAAATCCTCGACCGCGTAGACGCCTTCTTCGCCAATCCCGCCGCCGCTCGCGCGAACTAGCCTCGCAGCAGTCGCGCCTGCATCCTCCATCGAGAAATGCCGGCTGCAAATGGCGCGCCGTTTCTTTTCCTCTACTTCCTCCGCGTCCTCTGTTTCCTCTGCCTCCGCCTCTACTCCCCTCGCGTAATCAGCAATTGTTTATATGCTTCCCGCCGCGTCAGCCCGCGCTCGCGCGCCGCCTGCTTCAGTGCCGCTTTTTGATCCACGCCGCGCTGCCTCATGATTTCCTCCACGTGATGCGCCAGCGGCACGCGCGCCGCTTCCGCCTGCTGCGTGTGCAGGGGCTGACCGTCCGCCGGCCCGATCAGCAGCGTGATTTCGCCGCGCGGGGCCGTTTTCCGCGCCGTCGCGGCCAGCTCCTCCAGGTGCCCGCGCAGAAATTGCTCGTGGATTTTCGTCATCTCGCGCGCGACCACGGCGGGGCGATTGCCCAGAATTTCGAGCGCGTCCTCGAGCGTCTCGAGCAAGCGGTGCGGCGCCTCATACGCGGCGATCACGCGCGGCTCGGCGGCCAGCGCGCGCAACTTCTTCCGCCGCTCCGTGGGACGCGAAGGCAGGAAACCGATGAACGTGAACTCGTCCACCGGAATGCCCGCCGCCGAAACCGCCGCCCCCAGCGCCGTCGCCCCCGGCACCGGCGCCACGCGAATCCCATGCCGCAGGCAGAGCGCTACCAGCCGCTCGCCCGGATCGGAAATCGCCGGCGTGCCCGCGTCAGTCACCAAAGCGATCTTCGCGCCCTGTTCGAGCTCGATCACGATTTCCGGCGCGCGCGTGATTTCGTTGTGCTCGTGATAGCTGATCAGCCGCTTGCGAATTTCATGGCGCGCCAGCAGCTTCGATGTCTGCCGCGTATCTTCGCAGGCGATTGCGTCTGCTTCGTTCAGCACACGCAGCGCGCGCAGCGTGATGTCCTCCAGGTTTCCGATCGGCGTCGCCACCAGATACAAGCATCCGCCCTCTTCGCCGCGCCCCGCCCCGCTGCCCGCTTCGTTCTTTGTTTTTCCCGTCATGCAATCCTTCCTCGCAGCGAGGGTATGCCCGCTGGCCCGCCCCTTGCAACCGCCCCCGCGCGCTGAAATGCCCCTGCAAGCCGTGCTATGATCTAGGGTTCGCTCCGCCTTTTTGGGGGTCCAGCTGTGCCGTTATACGAATACAAGTGCGTGAAGTGCGGCCATCGCTTCGAGAAAATCGAAAGCTTTTCGGCTTCGGAGACGAAGAAATGCCCGAAATGCGGCGCCCGCGCCGAACGCCAGCTCTCTCCGTCCGCCATCCAATTCAAGGGTTCCGGCTGGTACGTCACGGACTACGCCGGCAAAAAGGGCGGGGAATCCGGCTCCTCGAAGGGCGAATCCAGCTCGGATTCGAATGGCTCGAAGGCGGCGGATTCGAAATCCGACGCCAAGTCCGGTGCGAGGCCCGCGGAGACAAAGCCGGCCGCCGATAAATCCGCCGCGAAGAAAAAGAAGTAGCCCCGCCGCAGGATTTTCTGCGCGCCCGCTAGGAAAGCTTCAGCCCCTGCAGATACCTCCGAAAATCCGCGCCGAATTTGGGATTTCGCAGCCCGAATTCCACAGTCGCTCTTAGGAAGCCGAGCTTGTCTCCCGCATCGTGCGTCTTCCCGTCGTAGACGTGCGCCCACAGCCCGCTCGTCTTTGCGAGCATCTTCAGGCCGTCCGTGAGTTGGATTTCGCCCCCTGCGCCGGGCTTGGTCTGTCTCAGATAGCCGAAAATCTCCGGCGGCAGCACATATCTGCCGGAAACGCCCCAATTCGATGGTGCTTCCTCCGCGCGCGGCTTTTCCACCAGATCCTTCACCCGCAGCAGACGCCCGTCGCCGGAGTCCTTCTCGCGGCTCGCGTCCACGATTCCGTAAAGGTGTACGCGCTCGCGCGGCACCTCCTCCACCACGATCGCGCCCATTCCCGTTCGCTCGTAAATCTCCGCCAGGGCGCGCGTTGCGGGCACGGCGCCATCCATGATCACGTCGCCGAGCAGCACGGCAAATGGCTCATCGCCCACCAACTCCGCCGCCGTCAGCACCGCATGTCCCAGGCCCAGCGCCTCGGTTTGGCGCGTGTAGCTCACTTTCAGCCCCCCGCCGATTTCGCGCACCGCGCGCGCCTGGTCCGCCTTCCCACGCGCTTCCAGAAATTGTTCCAGTTCCGGCGCCGAATCGAAGTGATCCTCAATCGCCGTCTTGTGCCGCGCGGTAACAAAAATCACATGCTCGATTCCAGACGCGATGCACTCGTCCACCGCGTATTGAATCAGCGGCTTATCCACTACCGGCAGCATTTCCTTGGGCACAGCCTTCGTCGCCGGCAGAAATCGCGTGCCCAGCCCCGCAACGGGCAGCACGGCAGTCCTCACCTTTTTCACGTTTGCGCTCATGATTCGATGGCTCGCCTCGCTTAACGCTTGGCTTCGGTGCGCGGACGCCAGCGCGCCGCGCAGGGGCGCAGCATGCTGTGCCCCGCGTGGCCTCGGCGCTTGACGTTTGCGCTTCGCCGCGCGCAGAAAAACTTTGCGCCGCCCTGTGCTACCATAACATTTTCAGCGCGCTTTTCTACATCCCGCGCCGCTCCTGTGAACGCCCGCGAACATCTCATCCTCGGCATCGAATCCTCCTGCGACGAGACAGCCGCGGCCTTCGTCGCCAATGGCGCGCGCATTCTTTCGAGCGTCGTCGCCTCGCAGATCGCCATCCACCGCAAATATGGCGGCGTCGTCCCGGAGCTGGCCTCGCGCGAGCATCTGCGCCAGATCGTGCCCGTGGTCCGCGAAGCCGCCGAGCAGGCCGGCGTTCCGATTCGCTCGGCGGACGCCATCGCCGTCACGCAAGGACCGGGGCTGATCGGTTCGCTGCTGGTCGGCTTGACCTACGGCAAGGTTCTCGCCGCGGCGATAGGGAAGCCGCTCATCGCCGTGAATCATCTGGAAGGCCACGTTCACGCCGTGCTGCTCGAAGCCCGCGCCGCCGGCCGCGCGCCGGGGCTTCCCGCTGTCTGCTTAATCGTTTCCGGCGGGCACACGATTCTCTATCGCGTCGAATCCGAATCCCCCGATGAAGCGTCGCGGTTTTCCTACGCGCGCATCGGCGGCACGCGCGACGACGCTGCCGGCGAAGCCTGCGATAAAGTCGCGAAGATGCTCGCCCTCGGCTATCCCGGCGGCCCGGTGATTGACCGCCTTGCCGCTCACGGCGATCCGCGCGCCGTCCGCTTCGGCGGCGTGAAGATCAAGGGCAATCCGCACGATTTCAGCTTCAGCGGCATCAAAACGGCCGTGCTGTATTACCTCCGCCGCAATCCGGGGCTTCAGCCTGAAATCGAAGCTCGCCAGGCGGCGCTCGACCGCGGCGAACGCTCCGCGGATGCGCTCCGCGCTCTTTCGTCTCAGCACACTCTCGATTTGATTGCCAGTTTTCAGCGCGCCGTGGTGGACGATCTCGTCGCGCGCACACTTTCCGCCGCCGCGCAGCAGGCCCTTCGCTCGATTCTCGTTTCCGGCGGCGTCGCTGCGAATAGCGAGCTCCGTCGCGCGTTCGAAGCCGAAGCCCGGCGCGCAGGCCTCTCCGTTCATTTCCCCAGCCGCGCCCTTTCCACGGACAACGCCGCCATGATTGCCGCCGCTGCCTATCCCCGCTTCCTCTCCGGCGAACGCGCCCCCGTCACCCTCAACGCCGAAGCAAATCTCCCCCTCGCCTGAGTAGCAACTGAAGAATCCCGGCGTTAACTGCCGCCTCACACGTCTTCTTGGAGAGCAAAAAATAGACTGTTGGAAATTCATCGTGCCGATCCCCGGGTTGGCGGTCCTTTGCCTCCTTTACTTTCTCTGCCTCCTTGGCTTCCTTTCCTTTCGCCCATCCTTTCCCGCCACCTCAACCGCTCGCCACATATACCAGCTCGCGACGGTGCGATAGGGGCGCCACCGCTCGCCGAATTTCAGCAGTTCCTTCGGCTTGGGAATCCGCCGCTTGCGATAGGTGAGCGCGAAGCCCTTCTGCACGCCGTAATCGTGGATCGGCAGCACGTCAGGACGCCCCAGCCGGAAAATAAGAAACATCTCCACGGTCCATGCGCCGATGCCCCGCACTGAAATCAGGCGCTTCACCAACTCCTCGTCGCTCATCCGGTGCGCCTCTTCGAGCGTCGGCACGATTCCTTCAATCGTCTTCTGTGCCAGGTCGCGCACCGCCTTGACCTTCGCCCCTGAGAGTCCGATCTTGCGCAGCGCCTGCGGACGCACCCGCAGAATTTCCGCGGGCGCAGGGCAGCGCCCGTTTGCGCCAAGCGCCTTCACGCGCGCGAAAATGGCGCGAGCCGCTTTCCCGGAAATGCTTTGATAGGAGATAGCCTGCAGCAGGGATTCGTACGGGGTCTGCTCTTCTTCCAGGTTCAGCTGGAATTCGGCGGCCTGCGCTACCACGCGAGCCAGGTGCGGATCACCCTTGGTCAGAAACTCGATCGCGGCCTTGTGATCGAAAGAATGGGCCACGTGCGCCACTCTTTTGCTCCTCCGGCTCCTTCACGGAACCAATTCTGAACCTTTCCTGCCCGGTACTTAATCTACGGGATTTCCGTGCGCGATTCCGTGCGCGCGAAATTAGATTTGGTGAGCACCACGAATCTCGGGCCGCCGCCCGGTTCCACAGCCGGGCCGCGGTTTTTCCTCTGCCTCCCCTGCTTCCTGCCCTAATTCCTCGCCAGCAGCTCTTTCAATCTCGCCCATGATTTATCTCGCGCCGCCTTATTGCCCTCGCTCGCATTCGGGGCCTCTCCGGCGCGCATGAATCCGTGCCCCGCGCCGGCGTAGATCACAGGCTGGTACGCCTTTCCGAGCGCCTTCATGTCCTCGGTGGTTTGCGGCACGGCCGCGCTGATGCGCGCATCGTTGCCCGCATAGAAGCCATAGACCGGCGCCTTGATTCGAGCCATCGCATCCTTTGAAGGCGGCGGCCCATAGAAGACGAACGCGGCCGCCAGGTCCGCTCGATTCGTCGCGAACCGGAAGCTCTGCCCCCCGCCCCAGCAGAATCCGGCCTCGAAGAGCTTTCCATTCGCCGCCGGCAGCTTCACCGCGTAATCCGCCACGGCGTTCAGGTCCGCCGTGATCTGATCGGCCGGCAAATGGCTCACGGCTTCTGTAGCCGTCCCCTGCGCGAAGGACGTGCTGCGCCCCCCATTCGGCCCCATCCCGGAAAGCAGGTCCGGCGCGACGGCCACGTATCCCGCCGCGGCGAATTCGTCCGCCAGTTCCCGCACCCAGTCCGTCATCCCGAAAATCTCGTGGATGATCAGCACCACCGGCCGCTTTTCGCTCGATTCCGGGTACGCGATGAACGTTTCCACGGCGCGGTCTCCGTGCTTCACCGTCACCCATTCGCGGTGGCGCGGCGATTTCTGCAGTTGCGCCTGCGCCCAATCCTGTCCAAACGCGGTCTGCGCCGCCAGCACGCACACCGCGAGCACGGCAATCTTGCACGCAAAAAGCCTCATTGTGATTTCACCCCTGAAGTGGCTTGCGCCCTCGCGCCCCAAGCCCCGAATCCGCCCCAACTCACGCTGCGCCGATAATACCCGCCCTCGCGCCCGCCCCGCAAGCCGCTGTTTCCCCGTGCCCGCTCGCGTTTTCTCCGCTCCCCGGTTTTTCTTTCAACGCGCGTTGACACGATACAAACCCCTGGCTTACACTTAGCGTTTGCCTTTGATAGAAAGGTGTGACCTGAACGATGCGGACGTATGTACCCAAGGGCCGAGAAGCCGAAAATTTGACCACGGGCAAGGACTGGTTCGTGGTGGACGCCAACGGGCAGGTGCTCGGGCGTCTGGCCACGCGAGTGGCGCGCATTCTGATCGGCAAGGATAAGCCCAGCTTCACGCCGTATCTCGATTGCGGCGATCACGTCGTCGTCATCAACGCCGAACGGATTCGCCTCACCGGAAACAAGATAGATCAGAAGGTTTACCGCCATCACAGCGGCTATCCCGGCGGGCTGAAGGAAGAATCGGTAAAGTCGCTTTTGCAGCGGCGGCCAGAGGAAGTAATTCGCGAGGCGGTGCTCGGCATGCTGCCCAAAAATAAGCTGCGCGCGCGCCGTGCCAAGAAGCTGCGCGTCTATGCCGGCAGCGAGGCGCTCGCGCGCCATTCCGGCCAGCAGCCCCGGCCCATCGCGCTGTAACACACAGGAGGAACGTTGAGTTCGGCTTCGAACGAATTTGCAAACGCAGCGAGCAAGCACTTTTACGGCACCGGCCGGCGCCGCGAAGCGGTAGCTCGCGTCTATATCAAGCCGGGCCCGGCGCGGTTCACCGTGAATGATCGCCCGGTGGACGAATATTTCACCAATGTCGCCTGGCACACGGCCGCCGTCGAGCCGCTCAAGTTCACGCAAATGCTCGATCAGCTCGAGGTTCGCGTCATGGTCAAGGGCGGCGGTGTAGGCGGCCAGGCCGGCGCGATACGCATGGGCCTTTCCCGTGCGCTCGCCAAGCTGAACCCGGAGCTCCGCCCATCCCTGCGCACCAACGGCTTTTTAACGCGCGATCCGCGCATGAAGGAACGCAAGAAGTACGGGCAGAAGGGCGCGCGTCGCCGCTTCCAGTACAGCAAACGTTAATCCGTTTTCGCGGCGGGCTGCCAAAGTAGCCCGCCGCATATCAGCAACAAACGGCTACGCATCACCGCCCATTTCATCTCGGGCGAATTCACGGCCGGCAAGGAACCGGCAGAAAAGGACGCTGCCCGCCGCATCGGGGCATCCCGGACGGCGGGTCCGAAGCGTCCCTTCCACAGAGGAGGTACTTTGGCAGTTGAAATTACGATGAAGGAGCTGCTCGAGGCCGGCGTGCATTTCGGCCATCAGACGCGGCGCTGGAACCCGAAAATGAAGGAGTACATTTTCGGCGAACGCAACGGTATCCACATTATTGACCTGCAGAAGACCCTGAAAATGTTCCGCGAATCGGCGCGCTTTGTTTCCGATCAGGCCGGCCAGGGCCGCGTGATTCTCTTCCTCGGCACCAAGCGCCAGGCGCAGGAAGCCATCGCGGAGGAAGCCCAGCGTTGCGGCATGTTCTACGTCAACCACCGCTGGCTTGGCGGCACGCTCACCAATTGGGCCACGCTCCAGAAATCCATCAAGCGCCTCAAGCTCCTGAAGGCCATGGTCGAAGACGGCCGCATGGCCGCCCTGCCCAAAAAAGAAGCCGCGCGCCTCGAACGCGAACTCAAGCACCTCCAGCAGAATTTCGCCGGCGTCGAAAATATGGCCGCGCTGCCTGACTTGATGTTCGTGATTGATCCCAATTCCGAAGTGATTGCCGTGCGCGAAGCCCGCCGCATGGGCATCGCCGTCGTCGCCATCGTGGACACCAATTGCGATCCCAATCTCGTGGATTGGATCATCCCCGGCAATGACGACGCGCTGCGCGCCATCCGCCTGTTCACCTCGAAAATTTCAGACGCCGTCCTCGCCGGCCGCCAGTCCTTCGAGCAAGCGCAATTGGTCGACGAAAAGGCCGCGCTCGGCGCCGAAGGCGAAGAAAATGCCGAGTACGTGGACACCAGCGCCTACGAAGTCTACGAAAAGCAGGAAGGCGATTTCGTCGAAGGCGCGCCGCCCGAAGCCGCCGGCGGCGAAACCCCGGCGCCCGTGAACAACGAAGAGTAGTTTCCCGCTACGCCCGCCGCGAACTCCGCACGGGCTCCGCATCCAGAAACGCAGTCGAAACGCATGGAAGGACGGCGCCGGGGCAGGACGCCCCGGCCGCAGCAGAGGACTCGAACATCGCTATGAGCAACGAAAAAAAGCCGAACATCTCCGCACAGCAAGTGAAGGAACTCCGCGAGCGCACCGGCGCCGGTTTCACCGCCTGCCGCGACGCCTTGATGGAAGCGCAGGGCAACATCGAGAAAGCCATCGAGATTCTGCGCAAAAAAGGCCAGGCCGCCGCGGCCAAGAAAGCCCAGCGCGCCACCTCCGAGGGGCTGGTCGGCAGCTATATCCACGCCGGCGGGAAAATCGGCGTCCTCGTCGAAATCAATTGCGAAAGCGATTTCGTCGCCCGCACCGGCGATTTTCAGCGCCTCTGCCACGACGTCGCCATGCACGTCGCCGCCCTTGATCCCCGCTTTTTGCGCCGCGAGGAAGTCACCCCGGAAATCCTCGATCGCGAGCGCGAAATCTTCCGCGAACGCGCCAAGGCCAGCGGAAAGCCCGAAGCCGTCATCGAAAAAATCGTTAAGGGCCAGATGGAGAAGTTCTA
The DNA here is from genome assembly GCA_035553255.1 of Candidatus Acidiferrales bacterium. Taxonomy (GTDB): domain Bacteria; phylum Acidobacteriota; class Terriglobia; order Acidiferrales; family UBA7541; genus Palsa-295. The sequence continues at coordinate 124,064 of DATNDJ010000025.1, forward strand.
CGAGGAAAATTGCCTCTACGAGCAGCACTTCATCAAGGATGAAGGCACCACCATCCGCGAACTCGTCGAGCAGGCCATCGCCAAGCTCGGCGAAAATATTTCCATTGCACGCTTTTCGCGCTTTAAGGTCGGCGAAGCAGACGTCATCGCCGGCGCGGCAGGCGCCGCCGGAGCCGCCGAACCCGTGCCCGCGTGATCTGCGCCGATCCTCTGTGGCGAAGTTAAATTTCACGCTAATCTCGTCCTGCTCGCCGCGCGTGAGCTTCCCCGAATTCTCTGCTAGAATGCCTGCGGGCAAGGGAGGCCCGCCGCTTCGATGACCACTGCGAGCACCGCCAGCCGCGCCGGCGAAGCCAAGCCCGCGCCTGTTTATCAGCGCATCGTCGTCAAGCTCTCCGGCGAATCGCTTTCCGGCCCGGATGATTTCGGCATTCACGCCGAAACGGTGCAAACCATCGCCCGCGAAGTGAAGGACGTGCAGGAATTGGGCGTGCAGGTCGCCCTCATGGTTGGCGGCGGCAATATTTTCCGCGGCACCCGCCAGAAGGATCTCGCGATTGATCGCGCCACCGGCGATTACATGGGCATGCTCGCCACCGTTATCAACGGCCTCGCCCTCCAGGACGCGCTCGAAAAAGCCGGCTGCCACACGCGCCTGATGAGCGCCATTGAGATGCACCAGGTCGCCGAGCCGTTTATCCGCCGCCGCGCCGCGCGCCACCTTGAAAAGGATCGCGTTGTCATCTTCGCCGCGGGCACCGGCAATCCCTATTTTTCCACGGACACCGCCGCCGCCCTGCGCGCCATGGAGATCAAGGCCCAGGTAATCCTGAAAGCCACGCGCGTGGACGGCATCTACGACGCCGATCCCGAAAAAGTCGCCGGCGTGCACATGTTCGAGCGCATCACCTATCTCGACGTCCTGCAGAAGGGTCTTTCGGTCATGGATTCGACCGCCATCTCCCTCTGCATGGACAATAAAATGCCCATCGTCGTCTTCAATATGAATGTCGCCGGCAATCTGAAGCGCGTCGTGCTTGGCGAACGCGTCGGCTCGGTCGTCGCGGCGGCGTAGAACCCATCGGGCGGAGGCCAATTCTCGTATGACCACCATTGCCACCAGCAAGGACGCCATCGCGCAAGCCCGCGCGCGCATGGAAAAGGCCGTCGAGGATTTTCGCAAGGATCTCGCCGGCGTTCGCACCGGCCGCGCCAATGTCTCCCTGCTCGAAAATATTCGCGTGGATTATCACGGCACGCCCATGCCCATCAATCAGCTCGGCACGATGAGCGTCCCCGATCCCGCCACCATCGTGATCTCCCCCTGGGACCCCGGAGCCGTCGCCCTGATTGACAAGGCCGTTCGCACCTCCGGCCTCGGCCTGAATCCCACCAACGACGGCAAAGTCGTCCGCATCCCCATTCCGCCGCTCACCGAGGAGCGCCGCAAGGACCTCGTCAAGCACATTCACAAGGTGCTCGAAAATCATCGCACCGCCGTCCGCAATATCCGCCGCGATCTCAAGGAAGCCATCGAAAAGCTCGAAAAAGAAAAGAAAATCAGCGAAGACGATAGGAAGCGCTCCCTCGAAGATCTCGAAAAGCTCACCCAGGCCGAATCCAAAAAAATCGAAGACCTCTCCGCCGCCAAGGAAAAAGAAGTCCTCGAATTTAAGTAGCCGCCG